>JANRLL010000001.1:0-177095 GCA_033762715.1 Rickettsiales bacterium
ACAAACAGGGCATCATATTTTTTGGATTGGTTCTCAGGCTGCATAAAGATTTGCTTCTCATTTTTTTCTACAGCAAATTGAGAATCATCAACCATATTTTTCCTTAAATTAAGGTGGTGCCCCTGGTCGGACTCGAACCAACACACCTTGCGGTACTGCATTTTGAGTGCAGCGCGTCTACCAATTCCACCACAGGGGCACTATTTTCTGCTCGTGCCGACTATGTGCCGACTGAACAGTTTTTACTCGTTTTTTCTAAAATCGGAAGGTCTTTATAACTATCTGATTTTAGTCTTCAAATTCAACCCCAGTATGCAATTATCCGCGAAGGACTCATGGGATTTTGAGTCTAGCGCGTCTACCAATTCCACCACAGGGGCACAGCGGTGGCACACTATAAGCAATCGTTTCTTCGCGTCAAGGCGCGCTTGCGTTATTGAGCGCTTGGCTCTATAATCCCCCAGATAACGCATTGACTATTATGAAAAATATTTTTGTGTTTTTTACGCCTATCCGCCTGCTTATAGCGCAGGCTGGGGTCAGCAGTGCCATGTTGGGGGCGGCTTTGGTCGCGCAATATGGTTTTGAGCTGCATCCCTGTGAGCTGTGCCTGTATCAGCGCTATCCCTATGTGGCGATTATAGTGGTTGTTCTCCTGGCATTGATCATGTGTCGCAGTGCTAAAAGCCGAATAATGGCAGCAATGCTTTGCGCTGCTTTATTTTTTATTGATGGTGGCATCGCTTTTTATCATAGCGGGGTAGAGCTTGGATGGTTTGAAGGTCCGAGTGCGTGCTCATCTACGAGTTCGGGTCCAATGAGCTTGGAAGAAATGCGCCGCCAAATTATGCAGGCGCCGCTGGTGTCCTGTTCGCAGGCAATGGCGCATATTGCGGGTCTTTCACTGGCGGCATGGAATGCCATAGCAGCCTTTGGCTGCGGGGTAGCGAGTGTGATGATTGTGTGGTGGGGAAAACGCCATGCAGCATAAAGCTTTGCCTGGTAATTTATCGGCACGTGATCGATTGGATCGCATGATTCGCGTGAATCACGCGGGTGAATATGGTGCTAAGCGTATTTATGCGGGACAGCTTGCGGTATTGGGAAAGAGCGATTGTGCGCCGTTGCTTAAACATATGGCTGCGCAAGAAGAGGTGCATCTTGCGACATTCGCTACTATGCTGGTGCAGCGGAAAGTAAGGCCCACGGCGTTGATGCCGCTATGGCATGTAGGCGGTTTTGCGCTGGGCGCGCTTACGGCATTGATGGGAAAAGAAGCGGCCATGGCTTGCACGGCGGCAGTAGAAGAGGTGATTGATCAGCATTATGCCGATCAAGAGCAGGTGCTTGATGAGAGCGAGAGCGAACTGAAAGCAACCATCCAACAATTTCGCGCGGAAGAAAAAGAACATCACGATACAGCGCTTGCAGAAGGTGCCGAACGCGCACCTTTTTATCGTGCATTGCATGGCGCGATTGCGCTTAATACCAAATTTGCGATTTGGTTATCGACACGCATCTGATGTAATGCGGTCACGATTTAGAAAAATATAGAAAAAATATTCATTGTATCGTTGCATTATAAAACCACTAGATATAGTAGTAAATTACTGTATATTGTCTTAAATACACCGATAGGGTTGTGAGGGCGTGAAGAATAAACAAGCATTATTATATGGGAGCGTCAGCTTCCTTGTGCTTGCCGGCTGTTCCATGGGCGCCGGCCCTTTGGAGTCCAATAAATATGATCAAATCGACCCCAAGCGCAATCTAAGCCGCGAAGATTTTCGCGATTTTTATAATCCAAATCATAAATCCACCAGTGATGATCCGACGCAACCGTCGGCGATTCAACCATCGGCGCAAGCTGCCTCTGAGCCACCGGTTCCGGAGATGGCGGAAATTTTGGCGACCCCGCGTCCTCCGAAAATCGGAGAGACGCAGCTGGTGTCGGTTGCCGTCACCGATGACGTGCCGCTGAAAGACGTATTGATTGAATTAGCGCGTTTGGCCGATATTGATATCGAGGTGGATTCAGGCATCGTCGGAGGTATTACCTTCCGTGCGAAAGACCGCCCCTTCAACGAAGTGATCGATCGCATTTCGGACCTGGCGGGTTTGCGCTATACGATGAAAAATAACGTGCTACGCGTTGAACGCGATACGCCGTATGTGAAAGAATATTCTCTCAACCTCCTCAACATTGATCGCAGCTCTAACAACAACATTCAGGTCAACACCACTAGTGGTGGATCTGGTGGCAGTGGCGGTGATTCTGCTGGCGGTGGGGCAGGTGCATCCTCTACAGGCGGCAGCAGTGGCGGCGGCAGTAGTGGCACTACGACATCCAGCAGCGGCACCAATAGCGGCTCTTCTTCCTCGATCTCAGGTAAATCCGATGGCGATTTCTGGGTGAAATTTGAGGAAAGCGTTAAGCGAATTATCACCTACAGACCTGCTCGCCATAGTTCATCAACAACGATTGCCACGCAACCTGCTGCTGCGCCGACTGATTCTGCGAACGCGCCGGCTAGAGCTGCTCGCGCGCCGGCTGCAACCGAGCTGGCGCCGCAACCGGTTGCGGTAGAAGACGTGGAAGTTCAATCAACATCACCGGAAGATCGCACCTTTTATGTGATCAACCGTCAAGCAGGTACCATGACGGTGGCGGCAACCGAGAAACAGCATCAAATGATTTCGACGTTCCTCAAAAAAATAGAAGCGAGCTCATCGGCACAGGTGTTGATTGAAGCCAAAATTATTGAAGTATCTTTATACGAAGATTATCGCACCGGTATCAACTGGACAAAATTTGGCAATGGCAATATCGGCTTCACGCGCTTGAATTTCCAAGGGGTTCTCCCGCCCGATACGTCAGCGGATTCGGCCATGTTTGGCACGGATAACTCGGCTATATTGAGTATTATGCCAAGCTATGTGGATCTCAATTTAGCGGCGAGCTTTGTCGAAACCTTTGGTACAACTAATACACTTTCTAGCCCACGCTTACATGCGACGAATAATCAGCAAGCGGTGCTTAGCTTTGCAAAGAACCAACCCTATTTCACGTTAGAAATTGAGACGACGCCGGCTACTACCGCGGGTACGACGACAACCGGCGCTACCACTACTGTCAATAGTACGCTCAATACAGTGCCGATCGGACTTATTCTAACGCTGCAACCGTCTATTAATTTGGACACGAATGAGGTGACGCTCAATGTGCGGCCAACCTTGTCTAGCATTGTAGGCAACGTGCAAGATCCAGCAGCGACCATTGCGGCTGCGCAAGCCGATGCGGGCGAGTTGGTGAGTAACATTCCGATCGTGCAAGTGCGCGAAGTGGATTCCATCATGAAAGTAAAAAGCGGTCAGGTGATGGTGATCGGCGGCTTGATGGAAAGCAAAGGGTTTAACACTGATACGGGCGTACCAGGCGCAAGCTCAGTGCCGGTGGTGGGCAACTTATTTAAATCCGCCAATAAATATAATACGACCACTGAGTTGGTTATTTTGATCCGCGCGATTATTGTGCCTACGACTGGCAGCATGGATAATGCCGATCGCACCGTATATGAAAAATACATACCGGATCCTCGTCCGATCCGCTTCTAATGGACGTGTATGCGCACTAATATCCGCTATATTTTAATCACCGCTCTTCGCGACAGATTGTTTGTTGCGTTATTATTGGGCATGATCTTTTCTACTGCCATTTCAGCGGCATTAGGCGGCACGGCTTTCTTAGAAGAGCGTGCCATGACCATTACCTATGCAGCGGCAGCAGCGCGCATTATCCTTATGGTGGGAATGATCGTATTTGTCTGTTTCCATATACGTAGCGCCTTCGACACCAAAGAAATCGATGTGATTCTATCGCGCCCTATTTCGCGGTCTAATTTGGTCTTTGCATATTGGCTGGGATTTTATTTTGTCGCAATACTGCTTGCCGTTCCGGTCTTGATTATTCTGGCACTGATCGGCGTAGACAATCTTGAAGGCTATATAGGCTGGTCGGCAAGCTTGCTATTGGAATTAGGGCTAGTGATTGCGCTGGCGCTCTTTAGCGCGCTCACCCTTCGCAGCGCTGTGATGTCGGTATTGGTTTGCATGGGATTTTATGTGCTCTCGCGCATGATGGCATTTTTTCTTATCGCTGCAGAGTCGACCAAAATACAGGGCGGCGAATATCTATTGTTTAAATATATACTGACGCTGATTTCGTCACTAGTGCCGCGTCTGGATCTCTATTCAAAGACGGAGTGGCTGGTCTATGGCTTCGATACACCACAAGAACCTTGGCTCTTTGTCACCCAGACGGCTATTTTTATTCCCTTACTGTTACTGGCATCCATGATGGATTTTAAGCGTAAACAGTTTTAATGAGGCCAGTCATGGTGATACCCTATTCCCGCCATGCGATCGCATTGATTGTCTGTGCCTGCCTTCAAGTGGGTTACTGGGTCTATACTAAAGACATCAAGCCGGATTTAGGCATTGTTCCCGAAGTGCCAGGGCGGGCGGCGGTTAGGGCTTTATCCTTCGGCGACGAGCAATTTTATTTTCGTGTGTTGTCGCTCACACTGCAAAACGCAGGCGATACTTATGGCCGGTTTACCTCCTTGCGCTATTACGATTATAATAAACTCTATCATTGGTTCAATTTGCTCGATGAGATGGATCGGCGTTCCAATATGGTGCCTTCCATGGCCACCTATTATTACGGCCAAACGCAGAATACGGCCGATGTGCGCTATGTGGTGGATTATCTCTACACCCATTCCACCCGCGATATTGAGCATAAATGGTGGTGGTTGATGCAGGCGATTTATCTGGCTTCATATAAATTAGAAGATATGGATCTGGCACTCAAAGTATCGCAACCGTTGGTCAATCCCAAGGTACCGGTGTTTGCCCAGCAGATGGCAGCCGTGGTGCGTGAGAAGCGCGGCGAAATGGATGCGGCGCTGGAGATTATGGAGACGATTGATAATAATGCCGAGCATATTCCCGATGCTGATTTGAAATACATGGAGTATTTCGTGAAGGAGCGGCTTAATCGGTTGGATGCCATAAAAGATGGAAGATTCCGTAGTTTACCGCCTAAGCGTACACCTTAACGGATTGTTTAGTTTTTAATCCGATACTAGCAGTTCCAAGAGAAGAGGTTCCCTGTGAAAAAACAATATAGTGATGCGCGTTCAGCGCTAGAGGGGCTGTTGTTTGATGGTATGACCATCATGTCGGGCGGCTTTGGGCTATGCGGCATTCCCGAGCATTGCATTCGTGCCATTCGCGATGCGGGTACGAAAAATCTGATATGGATCGCGAATAATTGTGGCGTGGATGATTTCGGCAGTGGCATTTTGCTGCATACGCATCAGATCAAGAAAATGGTCGCGTCGTATGTGGGTGAAAATAAAACCTTTGAGAAGCAATTTCTAGATGGCGAATTAGAAGTGGAATTTAATCCGCAAGGAACACTTGCTGAGCGTATTCGCGCAGGTGGTGCGGGCATTCCTGCTTTTTATACCAAAACCGGCTACGGCACGATTGTAGCAAAAGGTAAAGAAACACGCGAATTTAATGGCGAACACTATGTGATGGAGACAGCGCTGAAAGCAGATGTGGCCATTGTAAAAGCCTGGAAGGGTGACACGGCGGGTAATCTTGTTTACCGCAAAACAGCGCGCAACTTTAATCCTATTATGGCTATGGCCGGTAAAGTGACGGTTGCCGAAGTGGAAGAGCTGGTAGAGCCAGGTCAATTGGAAACGGATCTGATTCACACGCCTGGCATTTTCGTACAGCGTATTTTCCAAGGCGATCGTTTTGAAAAGCGGATCGAGTTTGCCACAACACAAAGCAACCCTACGGGTAAAAAAGGATAATATATGGCATGGTCATTACCAGAAATGTGCCAGCGGGCGGCGCAGTTAATTCAAGATGGTTTTTATGTAAATCTAGGCATTGGTATGCCGACCCAAGTGGCGAATTATGTACCCAAGCAGGTGCAAGTGACGTTCCAAAGCGAAAACGGCATGTTGGGCATGGGGCCTTTTCCTACCGATGAACAAATCGATGCCGATCTTATCAATGCTGGCAAGCAAACCATTACGCAGTTGCCCTATAGTAGCTATTTCGACAGCGCTACTTCGTTTGGCATGATTCGCGGCGGGCATGTGGATTTGGCGATTCTAGGCGCGTTGCAAGTCTCCCTTCAAGGCGATTTAGCCAATTGGATGGTGCCTGGCAAAATGGTCAAAGGCATGGGTGGTGCAATGGATTTGGTGGCCGGTGTGAAGCAGGTGGTAGTGTTGATGGAGCATACGACCAAAGAAGGTAAAGCTAAAATCGTCAACGAATGTTCGCTGCCGCTTACTGGCGTTGGTGTGGTGGATCAGATTATCACCGAGCTGGGCGTATTTGACATTCGTGATGGCAAGCTATGGGTGACCGAGCTGGCCCCGGGTGTTGCGTTGGATGAGGTAAAAGCAAAAACCGAAGCGCCGCTTGCGGCGTAACGATTGCAATCAGCGGTAAGGGTTAGTAACCTGTCATAATCCGGTCAACCAGCTGCTTCACCGTAGGCACAAAGCCATTGGCATAGAACGGATCGTTTTTGAAGCGGTAGGCATTATGACCGGAAAACATCAGCTGGGTGTCTACTGGCGCGCCATGCACGATGCTTTGCAGTGTTTTTTGGATACAAAAGCTGCGCGGGTCGGCTTTTTTGCCGGTTGTAAAGTCATCATGGTCTTTCCAGTTGGAAAAACGGCAATGACTGAGGCAGCCCATGCATTCGATCTGGTCTTTGATAATCTGTTGCGCCTTTTCCGGCGTGACGAAAATAATAGTGCTATCGGGCGTTTTCATGGCCTCGATAAAGCCTTGCGCTTTCCATTGTTCGGCTTTGGCTTTGTCATCGGGTTGCACATATACAGGGCGTCCGCGCGCACCAACTGGCAGCGGTTCAGAAAACAGGCCTTCTTGCTCCATACGGTATTCGATTTGGCGTTCGCCGCGTGCGCGCAATTCTTTGATGAAACCATTATTCACAGCGGACGAATAAAAGCCGGTGGGGCTGAAATGATTTAAGAATACATCGCCTTCGGCTAGCTGCATCAGCTTTGCCTTCCAATCCTCGGAGACGGGGCTTTCTTGGGTGAGAATAGGGCGGGTGCCAAATTGGAAAGCAATCGGGCCAATGTCCGGATTGTCGAGCCAATGCTCCCATTCTTTTAAATGCCAGGCGCCACCCGCCATAATGATCGGAACATGGTTCAGGCCAAAACCATTCATGGTTTTGCGCAGTTCGGCCACACGCGGATAAGGGTCTTGCGGCTTGGTTGGATCTTCGGCGTTGGAAAGGCCGTTATGGCCACCGGCAAGCCACGGATCTTCATACACCACTGAGCCCATCCATTCGGATGTTTTGCTGTAGGAGCGTTTCCACAAAGCGTTAAACGCACGGGCTGAGGAAATAATCGGATGGTAGTAAACGCCATATTCGGCAGCGATTTCACCTAGCTTATAGGGCATACCTGCGCCGCAGGTGACGCCATGCACCAGGCCTTTAGCGCCTTCTAAAATACCGCGCAATACACGCTCAGCACCGCCCATTTCCCATAAAATATTCATATGGATACGGCCGTTGCCATTGCTGACTTCATGGGCAATTTGCGCCTGAAGCACACCGCCTAAAATACTTTGCTCCATTAATTCTTCATGGCGCTCACGGCGAGTTGCGCTTTTATAGATGTAGGTAATGGGCTTGCCATCATCGTCATATTGATCGGCGTTTACCCCTGAGAAGGTACCCACAGCGCCGGCTGCTGCAAATGCGCCTGAGGTGCGTCCTGAAGATACACCAATGCCTTTACCGCCTTCTACAATAGGAAATACTTCTTTGCCCGATAATATAACCGGCTTTAATTTATCAAAAGAACTGCTCACGAATTTATAGAACCCCTGGATTTACGCAGGGATTATAAGGGCAGATGGAAAGAATGCAACGGGTTATATTGCCGTTTTCATTCAACTAATGGGCTTCTCCCCAATGGCTGCCAAATCCAGTGTCTACCACCAATGGCACCGAAAGACTCACCGCGTTTTCCATGGTTTTTTTAACGATCTGGCCAACGTTCTCCAGCTGGGATTCTGGTACTTCCAGCACCAATTCGTCATGCACTTGCAGCAGTAAACGGGCGCTTTCCGGCAACAGGCCAGGCTGGCGCAGGGAAATCATCGCTTTTTTGATAATATCGGCCGCAGTGCCCTGTAATGGGGCATTAATGGCGGCGCGCTCCGAAAATTGGCGCCTGGCGCCATTTTTATCGTTAATGCCTGGCACATGGCAGCGGCGTTTAAAGAGCGTTTCCACATAGCCATGCTCACGGGCAAATAATTTGCAGCGCTCCATGTAGTCGCTAATGCCTGGATATTGGGTAAAATAGCGCTCAATATAAGCACCGGCTTCCGAGCGGGAAATGCCTAAGCGCACTGCAAGCCCATGCGCACTGATACCGTAAATAATGCCGAAATTAATGGTTTTAGCGCTACGGCGTAAATCGCTGCTTACATCGGCCACCGGTACGCCAAACATTTGGCTGGCGGTAATGGCATGGATATCGTCGCCCTGATGAAAAGCCTGCTGCAAACTTTCAATGTTGGCCATATGCGCCAGCAAACGTAGTTCGATTTGTGAATAGTCGGCAGAAAGCAGTTTATAACCAGGTTCGGCAATAAATGCCTCACGGATTTTTTTGCCTTCCACCGTGCGAATGGGAATGTTTTGCAAGTTGGGATCGCTTGAACTTAAGCGTCCTGTTGAGGTGATAGCTTGGGCAAAACTCGTATGTACACGGCCGGTCGCGCGATCAATCTGTTCGGGGAGAGAGTCGCTATAGGTGCTTTTGAGTTTAGCGAGTTGTCGCCATTCCAGCACTTTTTGCGCAATGTCATGCCCTTCTTCGGCCAGCACTTCCAATACTTCGCTGCCCGTAGCCCAGGCACCGGTCTTGGCAGATTTTTTGCCGCCCGATAATTGCATTTTCTCAAATAATATTTCGCCTAATTGCTTGGGTGAGCCGACATTGAATTCATGACCCGTTAAATGATAAATGCGCCGCTCATATTCGCGCATGCGCAATTCAAAATCTTTAGAAAGGCCTGCTAGTTTGGGCACGTCGACTTTAATGCCGCTTTGCTCCATGTCGGCCAGCACTTTAACCAGAGGCTTTTCGAGCTGCTCATAAAGCGATAGTAAACCTTGCTGAATGAGCTGCGGCTTGAAGTGCTGATAAAGCCGTAAGGTAATATCGGCGTCTTCTGCGGCATAGGTGGCGGCCTTTTCAATATCCACCTCGTCAAAGCGCCGCCGATTTTTACCGGTGCCGGTGACTTCGTCATAGCTAATGGTTTTATACTGCAAATAACGTTCAGCCAGCTCGTCCATGCTCTGCCCATGTTCGCCCGCATGTAATACATATGACAGCAACATAGTGTCATCATAAGGCGCTATCATCACGCCATAATGCCGCATCACCAGCATATCGTATTTAATGTTGTGCCCAATTTTTAACACCGATTCATCTTCCAAGAGTGGCTTAAGCAGTGTAATGGCACGCTCTAAATCGATTTGGTTAGCCGCATATTGTTTGGTGTCAGACGTGCTCATATCGAATAAATGGCCTTGCGCCGCTTGCTTGGCGACTACGTGACGCAAGGGGACATAGCAGGCTTGCCCTGCTTCCATGCTGAGTGAAATGCCCACCAGCTCAGCGCGCATGGCATTAACGGAAGTGGTTTCGGTATCAAAGGCCACGGTGCCTTTGCGCGTGGCATTGGCAATCCATTCTTGCAACGTGGCCTCATCGCTAATGATGGTATAGTTCGCCGTCACTGCAGCAGGCGGCGCGATGGGAAGCGATACCGCCTCAGGCGTTGGTATGGATGCCATGGTTGGTGTCATCGTAGCGGGTGATACGCTTGCACCGCCGCTTAGTTTGGCAACCAAGGATTTGAATCCTTGCAGCTGTAAGAAATCGACCAGCTTTTGCATGTCGGGTTCGCGTACGATCAAATCCTCAAGCGGCGGCAAGTTCGGCACGTCATGTTTGAGGGTAATGAGTTCGCGCGATAGTTTGGCCTTGTCGATATTCTGTAGAATCGCATCGCGGCGCTTGGGTTGTTTGATCTCGCCCGCGCGCGCCAACAAGCTATCCAGATCGCCATACTCATTGATAAGCTCAGCCGCTGTCTTAGGGCCGATGCTAGGCACGCCAGGCACGTTATCGGAGCTATCGCCGATGAGTGACAATACATCCAGCACTTTGCAGGGATGCACGCCAAATTTTTCTTGTACCTGCGCTTCGCCAATATCGCGATCATTCATGGCATCATACATGCGCACGCCATCGCAAATCAGCTGCATGAGATCCTTATCCGATGACACAATCACCACCTGAAAACCTTGTTTTTGCGCTTCATGTGCATAGGTTGCGATAATATCGTCCGCCTCGTAATCGGGCATTTCAATGGCAGGTAAATTGAGGGCGCGCGCAGCATCGCGCACCAGCGGAAATTGCGGAACCAGATCATCTGGTGCGGGTGGGCGGTGTGCCTTATATTCAGGGTATATGTCGTTACGGAAGGTTTTGCGTGCCGCATCAAAAATGACCGCAATATGATCCGCTTTATGACCTTCCAGCAGCTTCATCATCATGGTGATAAAACCATAGACGGCTTTGACCGGCACGCCTTGTGGGTTGGTCAGGTCGCGTTTAATGGCGTAATAGGCGCGGAAAATGAAGCCCGAGCCATCGATGAGATAGAGTGTTTTTGTCATATCCCATTAGTCGTGGGTTGAAGGGGCTTAGTCAATAGTTTCATTGCATAATGGTCAGGGGGTGCTATATGAGCTTTTATCACTTTGAACAAGGCAAGCGCATGCAGATAGAATTAACTGGTCCTTCTCGCAAACCCTATTCCGGCGGTAAAGCTAAACAGCTGGTTGTGGTGTTGCATGGCTGGGGCGCTGATGGTGCAAATCTGATTGATTTAGCCGATATGTTATCCCCGACTTTGCCGGATGCGCATTTTATAGCACCCAACGCGCCGTATGTGTGCGAAGTAAATCCTTACGGTTATCAGTGGTTCTCGCTTATGGATCGTCACCCGCAGCATATGCTGGACGGCGTGCGTGGTGCAGCTGAGATCCTTGACCGCTTTCTTGATGATCAACTCAAAGCATTAGGATTGGATAACAGCAAGCTTGCCATTATGGGTTTCTCGCAAGGCACGATGACCGGTTTGCATGTGGCGTTGCGCCGCAGTCCACAAATAGCAGCTTTGGTTGGTTTTTCCGGCGCCTTGATTGCGCCTGAATTATTGCAGACGGAAATTAAAACCCGCCCACCGGTTTGCTTGATTCATGGGGAAGCTGATGATGTAGTGCCGTTTCACTCGCTCGATTTGGCTACGAAGGGTTTGGCAGCGGCTGGTATAAAGGCCGAGACGACTGCACGCCCTTATTTGGGGCACAGCATTGATATGGACGGGATTCGCTTAGCCGGTGCCTTTTTGAAAAAGGCGTTTGCGTAATTATACGCGTTGCAATTGCGCCTTTTGTTCGCTGATAAAGGCAAGTAGCTTGTCGTCATGCTCTGGCTTATCTTCAATGGCCAAAACAGGCTTTCGTACATATTGTGTGAGATAAAGATAGGCTATGTTATAGCTCTTTTGATCAGGCGTGAGTTTTTGAATATCGAGCCCATAATATTTCTTGCCGCCATGCTCATAGACGAGCACTTCATCGCCATAGCTTCCACCGGTTTTGTTCATGATCTTTCGCAATTTCTCGGCATCATGCTTAGTGGGCAGGAATAGCTGGACACCGTCTTTATCGGTAAAATCCACCACGGCATAAACCTTATCCAAGGCGGCGAGTATTGCGGCTGTTTGGTTGTTTTGTACAACGCGCTCTAGTTTTTTATCGAAATATTCACCCAAGATATAGCATTGCGTGGCCATGTCTGAGCAGAACCAATCAAAATCCTGTACCGAGGTGATGGGCAAGCTACAGCTAACGCCTTTTTTCCCATGATCCACTGTTTCTAATGTAGGTCTGGGCTCGGCGGCCATCAATTCAGTCAGTGCCGTATTAAGCACAGATGCTTCATCCTGGTTTTTAAGCCGTGTGGTGACGCCGCTATCGGTAATTATCCATTCGGTGCCAGTCACAGCTGATAGCTGCGTGCACAGCGCTTCTAGGGAGTGCTCTTTAGAAGCAAATAACAATTCGGGCGCCATGTAATATTATGCAGCTTTTTCTTCAGCCGTATTGATGCCCAGCATCTTCAGCTTACGATGCAGCGCCGAGCGCTCCATGCCCACAAACGAAGAGGTTTTGGAAATATTGCCACCAAAGCGTTCGATTTGCGCTGCCAGATATTGTTTCTCAAATAGCTCACGCGCTTCGCGCAGCGCCATCGACATAATATCGGCATTGGTTTCGGGTTTGGCGAGCACCGGATTGGAGGTCAGAATTTCCGGCGGCAGTTCGGCAGCACCCATGGCTTCCTTGCTATCGCTGGCCATAATCAGCAGCCATTCCATCATATTGCGCAGCTGGCGCACATTACCCGGCCAATGATAGGCCTGTAGCATAGCAACCGCTTCATCTGCTAGTGGGCGCATTGGGATGCCGGAAATTTCGGAGGAACGTTTCAGGAAATAGCGGCATAGTTCAGGGATGTCTTCGCGGCGATCTTTAAGCGCGGGCATGCGAACCGGCACTACGTTTAAGCGATAATAGAGTTCTTCGCGGAAGCGACCTTGCGCAATTTCATTTTCCAAATTGCGGTTGCTGGCTGCGATCACGCGCACATCGATTTCAACCTTACGGTTACCACGCATACGGGTAAAGCTGTGCTCTTGTAGAGCGCGTAGTACCTTGCCTTGCGTCTCAAGCGGCATGTCAGCGACTTCATCGATAAACAGCGTGCCGTTATGCGCGCGCTCGAACACACCGAGTTTTTCAGCGCCACCATTCGGATTGGTATCTTCAATTCCAAACAGCTCTGCTTCCACGCGATCAGGCGTGAGACCTGCCGCATTCAGCACAACGAAATTACCATTGGCGCGGCTCGATTTAGCGTGGACCATGCGCGCGACCATTTCTTTGCCCGTGCCAGGACCGCCGGTGATCAGAACGCGGCTCGAGGTCGGTGCAATTTTATCAATGGTGGTGCGCACTTGTTGAATAGCCTGCGACATGCCGTTGAGTTGCATCTCAGGTTTACCGCGGGTTTTAAGCTCCAGATTTTCACTCTTCAGGCGCGCATGATCGAGTGCGCGTGCAATCACCAGCAAGAGGCGATCTTCTTTGAAAGGCTTTTCAATAAAATCATAGGCGCCCATTTTAATAGCGCTGACGGCGGTTTCTATATTGCCATGACCACTGATCATAATAACAGGCAGGTGCGGGTATTTCTTTTTGACCATTTCCAGAATGCCCAAACCATCCAGCTCGCTGCCTTGCAGCCAGATATCTAATACCAATGCTTCGGGTACGCGTTCGGCAATTGCTTTGAAAGCCGTATCGCTATTATGCGCGGTGCGCGTGGAGTATTTTGCATCTTGGAGAATATCGGAAACCAGCTCGCGAATGTCGGCTTCATCGTCTACAATTAGGATATCGGTCGTCATGTTCCCCCTACGCGTTGGCGTTCGTTCGTGGCATTTATATCACAGTGTTGTAAAAAAGAAAGCACTACTCGCGCACCCCCAGTAGAACTGTTTTCCAACTTGATAGTACCCTTATGATCTTCAATAATTTTTTTAACAATAGAAAGCCCCAATCCGGTGCCTTTACTGCGCGTAGTGATATAGGGTTCTAACAGTTTTTGCGCGTCTTCTGGCGGGAATCCAATGCCATTATCTTCAACCGTAACCGTAATGGCTTCCTCGTTCGTGGTTAAGGTGGCGGTGACCTTGCCTTTTTGCCCTTCTTGCGGGGATTGCGCCAGTTTGGCTTCAATAGCTTCAGCCGCATTTTTAAAGAGGTTGCCAAAGACTTGGGTCACTTGGCCTTCGTCGCATTCGAAGCACACTGGTGTGGTTGGAATATCGAGTAGAAAATCGACATTCGGATAGGCAACCTGGGTAGAAAAGATGGTTTTTTTGATCAGCGCGCCCAAATCTTCTTGGGTAAAAATAGGGGTAGGCATACGCGCAAACGACACGAATTCTTCCACCATACGCCCAATATCAGCCACGTGTTTGCCGATAGTGTCGGTGTATTTAATAAAACTATCCTGATCTTCGGTGATGAATTTGAGGTATTTGCGTTTCAAACGTTCTGCCGATAGCTGAATCGGTGTCAGCGGATTTTTAATTTCATGCGCCACGCGTCGCGCCACGTCTGCCCAAGCGGCAGTGCGTTGTGCTGACACCAGTTGTGTGATGTCATCAAAGGTCACGATAAAGCCTTCGATCATGTCGTTGAGCATTTCAACCGTGACACGTACATGCAACGAGATGCTGCGATTATCGTGAGTCACCGTCATAATGCTATCCATCGTCTCACCGGTTTGTTGCTCGGCTTTGACCAGCAATTCATGAATACCAGGCAATACTTCATTGATCGAGAGGCCCGACGCAATCGGTTGCTCAACACTTTGCAAAATGGCATGCGCCGAGCGATTAATCAGCGTGATTTTTTTGTCGCTATCCAATGCGATCACACCAGCCGATACGCCCGATAGCACGGCTTCTGAAAAGCGCCGGCGTTCATCAAGGCGGCGGTTGGCTTCGATCAGCTCACCGCGCTGCATTTGCAACTGCTCGGTCATGCGGTTAAAGCTGCGCGCGAGCAATCCAATTTCGTCGGTATCTTTCGTATCGGCTACTCGCACGCTGAAATCACCACTACGTACGCGTTCAGCGGCGCTGGCTAAATTGGAAATAGGGCGGGTGAGATGGCGAGCAAAGCGTGTGCCGTAGCCAATAGCTAGCAGCAGCAATAAAAACGCGAGCGTAATAAACACGACCGAAAAAGTAAGCTGCAAACGGTTGAGCTGTTTCTCCAGGTGATTATATTGATAGACCGCGCCTTGTGCGCTTTGCATATGTTCCATTACCCTGTTGTCAATCAGGCGCCCCACCAGCAAATATGCATCAGGTAGTGCATCGAGCTTAACCAGCGCACGTACTTTGTCATCTTCGGGTGTCATCAGCACCACTTCGCCGCGATTGGCGCGTTCGATGGCATCTTGTGATAAAGTCTCAAAGGCCAAAGCAAAACTCAGCGGTCCTTGCGCGATAATACGGTTGCGCTGGATCACCACCGATTCCGTGAGCACGCGCATGGTTGATTGGGTTGATACAATCTGGTTAAATTCGCGCGGATCGGTGAGCGCTAAACGCGCCACGCGGTTTAAATCAGCCGCCATCGCCAGCGCATCTGCACGGATATTTTCTTTATGCTCAGCCAAATACGCTTCAGCTACGATCAGCGATTTTTCCACCGCCGTTTGCACGCGATCGTCAAACCAGTTTTGAATGCCGACATTGAAAAATAGGCCTGAGAAAATCGATACGATAATAGTTGGTAAAACCGCTACTAATGAAAACAGCAGCAACACGCGCCTTTGCAGACGTGAGCCCATCGGGTTGGCTTTATAGGCCTTCCATGTTTTGTAACCGCGAAATGCCAATATGCCCATAAGTAGGGCGAGCAGGATGATGTTAATGGCTAGCAAACTGCGGACATGTTTTGGCAATACGCTGAGCGGTTCACTACCGCCGGCGAGTAGAATATAGGTAATGACCGCCGAACAAAAGGTGATGCCCGCAAGCAAGAAAATAAAATATCGGCCAACCGGGCTGTTTCGTGCAGTGGAGATGGCTGATATGAATAGGCTCACCCGACCATGCTCCCGACTTCAATATGCAGCTCAGCGATTTTCTTGCGCAAGGTATTGCGGTTGATGCCGAGGATGAAAGCGGCTTTTACCTGATTGCCACCAGTGGCGCGTAATGTCATTTCAATCAGCGGTTTTTCCACCAACGGTAAAATGCGGTCATAGAGTCCAGGCGGCGGCAGGCCGTCATGGCTATGTGCATCAAAATATTGTTTCAAATGCCCTTCGACGCTTTTTTCCAGCGTGGCAGGTGAAATGGCAGATGAGGAAGATTGGGTCGTTTGGTTATGGCGCAGTTCATTATAAAACGCATCTTTACCGATGATGCTTTCAGCATAGAGGGCACTGAGGCGATAGACCATATTTTCCAGCTCGCGCACGTTGCCGGGCCAGTCATATTGTTCCATTGCGGCGATGGTTTCGGAATCGAGAATTTTAGGCGAGAAGCCTTTTTTATTGGCCTTGCGCATAAAATATTGCGCTAGTGGTGCGATATCTTCTTTGCGTTCGCGCAGCGGTGGAATGCGAATCGGCACCACGTTGAGGCGGTAATATAAATCTTCACGAAACTCGCCTTGCTTTACCAGCTGGAACAGGTCGCGATGCGTCGCGCAGACGATGCGCACATTGGCTTTTATCATGCGCGTGCCGCCGACGGTAGTGAATTCACCTTGCTGCAATACGCGCAGTAATTTGGTTTGCGCTTCCATCGGCATATCGCCGATTTCATCTAAAAATAAGGTGCCGCCTTCGGCTTGTTCAAACTTACCGGCCTTGCGCACCAGCGCGCCGGTGAAGGCGCCTTTTTCATAACCGAATAATTCGCTTTCCACCAACTCACGCGGAATAGCAGCCATGTTGATGGCAACGAAAGGTGCGGTTTTGCGTTTGCCTAATTGATGCAGCGCGCGCGCGACCAGCTCTTTACCGGTGCCGGATTCGCCGATCACGGTGACTGTCAGATCGTTATTCACCAGCCGCGCCAGCGTACGATAAATATCCTGCATGGCTTGCGAGGTGCCGATGAAATGTTCGCTATCGTCTTCCGCGTCCAGCTTGGGTATTTCGATGGGGGTTTTGCCTGTGCGCTCCAGTGATTTTTCAACATGGGCGAGCAGCACATCCAGATCAAACGGCTTGGGCAGATATTCGTAGGCGCCAACACGCGTTGCCTGCACGGCGGTAGACAGCGTATTTTGAGCGCTGATGACAATCACCGGCAGTTCGGGGCGGATATGGTGTAAATCGGGCAGCATATCGAGGCTGGTTTTATAGCCATCGCCCATTGGCATGCGCACGTCAGTAATCACCACATCGCCTTTGCCTTGTTCCACCCATTCCATCAAGCCTGAGCCGTGATGCGTGGTAAGCACCTCCCACCCGCGGCGGCGGATGGCGTGCGCGAGTACGGTGCAAATGGCTTTGTCGTCGTCAGCTATGATGATGGTGGGCGTCATATCGCTAGTCTAGCTTGCACAATGGAACTTGCAACTCCCTAAGTGGCGCAAGCCAGAAGCACATTAAAGCGTGTGCCAGACTTGCTTTCGCCCAGCTCGGCAACCGCCCCCAAATCGGAGGCGATTTTAGCGACAATGGCTAAGCCCAGGCCGCGTCCGTCTTCCTTGGAGCTGACGAAGGGTTCAAATAAATGCGGGCGGGCGGCTTCGTCGATGCCTGGCCCGTTATCCTCGATACTGATGATAATAGGCAGCGATAAGGGCTCATTATTGTGCTGAGAGCGGATGCGGTAACCGCTCCGATACGTGCTGGAGAGGGTTATAGTGGGGTTCAAACGGCCTTCAAGCGCTTCGGCAGCGTTCTTAATCAGGTTCAAAAAGAGCTGAATCAGCAAATCGCGGTGTCCCATCACCAGTGGCAGCGAAGGGTCATATTGCTCTTTAAACACAACATGTTTCGCCACCCCCGCACTTGCCAGCGAGATCACATATTGCAACACTTCATGAATATTGAGCGCTTCTTTCTCCGGCGCCCCCGCTGAAAAAATCTCTACTTGATTGACCAAGTCGCGGATGCGATCGGTTTCGCTGCAGATCAGATCGAGTAGCGGTTGGTGTTCAGCGGCGATTTCGTCTTTCAGGAATTGTGCGGCGCCGCGGATGCCAGAGAGCGGATTTTTGACTTCGTGGGCGAGCATGGCGGCCATAATACCAGCGGTGCGGGTCGCTTCTTTTTTCCATTCGCTGGCATAGGTGTCGGTTAAGCCCGTTTGTTTCTCAACGGTAATCAGTGCCTGGGTGACAGTGCCATCATTTTGCACCACCGGTGACATATGCATATTGATATGGATCGTGCCTTGCGGGGTGATGAGCGGGCGCTCATAGAGGCTGACTTCTTGTGAGGACGCAAATACGCGATCAAGCATCGTCTGTTCGGTATCGGTTAAATCCATCAGCAGCGATAGCGGCTTGCCCAACACAAACGTATCTTTGATTTCAAACAGCAGATTGGTCGCGTAGTTGATAAAATGAATATGGCGGTTGCTGTCAATGGCGATGACCGCAGAAGGCAGGGCGTTTAAATAGGCACCGCTCATGCTGCCAGTGCAATAGGCTGGTCGAGCCTGCGATCATAAAAATCCATGATCGCTTGTTTGACCTGCGCGGGATCGGTCAGCGTGTTGATGTGCTGGCGATAGCTCGCTGAATCAATCAGGCCCGATGAATACCAGCCTAAATGTTTGCGCGCGACCATCACGCCATTTTCAATGCCATAATGGGTGAGCATATCGTCGTAATGTTCCAATATAATATCGCGCTGCTCGGCTATAGAAGGCGCGGCTGGCACGATGCCGGTTTTGAGATACTCTGCGACTTGCGTGATAAACCATGGGCGGCCATAGGCGCCGCGTCCAATCATCACGCCGTTAGCGCCCGATTGCTCTAAGGCTTTATCCACATCGACAAAATTAATGATGTCGCCATTGACGATGACGGGTAAATTCACCGCGTCTTTTACCTGGCGCACGAAGCTCCAATCGGCATGTCCTTTATACATTTGGCAGCGTGTGCGGCCGTGCACGGTGATGAGTTTGATACCTACATCTTCAGCGATTTTAGCGATCTTCGGCGCATTGCGATTACTGTCATCCCAACCGGTGCGCATTTTCAACGTCACGGGAATCTTTACGGCCTTTGCGGTGGCTTCCAAAATTTTTGCCGCCAACGGCTCATCACGCAGCAGCGAAGAGCCAGCATGTCCGCCGACCACTTTTTTTACCGGACAGCCAAAATTAATATCAATCAGCGAGGCGCCGCGATCTTCATTGAGTTTAGCGGCTTCGGCCATCACATCTGGATCGCAACCGGCCAGCTGAATGGCGAAGGGATATTCTTCCGGCACAAAGCTCACCATGCGGTCGATATTTTTGGTGCCGAGCACCATGCCTTTTGAGGCGATCATTTCGGATACAACCATGCCACAGCCGAAACGCTTCACCAGGCGGCGAAACGGCAGGTCCGATACACCGGTCATGGGGGCAAGCCACACCGGATCGGAAATCGCAACAGGACCAATATGAAACGCTGTTTTTTGCATTGTGTTTTCGACTATATTCGCGTTAGAGTGTCGCTCATACTCTAACTTGCTGTTATTTTCAAGGAATTCCGGCTCTTATGGGCGAAGAAACGGTTGCTTTAATTGTCGCTGCAGGCAAAAGCGAGCGCATGGGAGGTCAAATTCCCAAGCCATATCTGCAACTTGGCAATGAGCCTATCTTGCGGCGGGTTATTAAAATATTTCAGTCCCATCCCCAGATTGACGGGGTACGTGTCGTGATTCGTCGTGAGGATCACCCACGCTACCGTGAGCTGACGCAAGGGCTCACTTTGTTTCCCTGTGTGATTGGCGGCGCTACCCGCCAAGACTCGGTGCGTTTGGGGCTAGAAAGCCTGGGTCATCGCAACGTGAAGCGCGTGTTGGTGCATGATGCGGCGCGGCCTTTTGTGACCCATAGCTTAATCAGCCGTATGATTGATGCAGCGAACACGCATCAAGCAGCGGTGCCAGGGGTGGCGGTGGTGGACACATTGAAACGCGCGTCCAACCATATCGTGTCCGAAACGGTGGAACGCGACGGGCTTTATGCCATACAAACACCGCAAGCTTTTGACTATGCAGCGCTGCTTGCCGCGCATCAGACGCAAGCCGGCCAAGCACTCACTGATGATGCAGCGGTGATGGAAAAAGCAGGACATAACGTTCACATCATAGCGGGTGATCCGCATAATACTAAAATCACATCCCCACAGGATTTGGAGGCACTGCGCATGCTATTATCGCTTGAGACGGAAACGCGTGTAGGGCACGGCTATGATGTGCATCAACTGCGTCCGAAAGATGATGAATATCCGCATCAGCATATCACCTTATGCGGAATCAATATTCCGTTTTCGCATTATCTGCATGGGCATTCGGATGCGGATGTGGGCTTGCATGCGTTGGTGGATGCGATGCTGGGCGCAATCGGCGCGGGCGATATTGGTTTGCATTTTCCGCCCGATGATCCGAAATGGCAGGGCGCGGCATCGGATCGTTTTGTGCTGCATGCTTATGAGCTGATTAAAAATCGTGGCGGTGAAGTGGTGCATTTAGACCTTACGCTTATTTGCGAAAAACCGAAAATCGCACCCTATCGCGAACAGATGGTAAATCATATTGCACAGATTTTAAAACTGCCGACAGATCGTGTGAGCGTCAAAGCCACCACCACTGAAAAACTGGGCTTCACGGGACGTGGCGAAGGCATTGCGGCGCAAGCGGTGGCTACGGTGCGTCTGCCGAAGGGGCCGCAGTGATGACAGCAAAAGCTCCGTGGTTTTGGATTGCCACCTGGTTCGGCTCCGGCCTATCTCCGAAAGCGCCTGGCACGATGGGCTCACTGGCGGCGCTTCCTTTTGCGTATGTGATTCAAACCCAATGGGGCAATGAAGCATTATTCCTGTCTGCGCTGCTGGTTTTTCTGATTGGCTGGTGGGCTTCGATGCGCTATCTGCGTGCTTTTCCGGAGAAGACAGACCCAGGTGCGATTGTCGTCGATGAGGTTGCCGCGCAATGGTTGCTGCTTGCGGTGCTGTTTCCAACCTGGCAATCCTACCTGGTGGGATTCATATTATTTCGTATATTTGATATTCGCAAAACCTGGCCGGTTTCCTGGTTTGACAGCAACGTCAAAGGTGCGCTGGGTGTGATGATTGATGATGTGGTGGCGGCCTTACTGCCTGCTATCTTTTTATATATCGCCGCGCATGAGCCGTGGTTTGCACCGGTGCAATATTGGTTAGCCGGACAATGATGTTCTCAGACACGCTCATTCAAGCAGCCACGGACTTATTGGCCATGTGCCGCGCGCGACGTCTCACCATTGCCACGGCAGAATCTTGCACCGGCGGATTAATTGGCGCGTTGCTTACTGAAATTCCTGGCTCGTCTGATGTGTTTGAATGCGGCTTTGCATCCTATTCCTACGCGGCGAAAACCAACCAGCTCGGTGTTTCCAAAGAGATGATTGTCTCGCGCGGGGCGGTCAGCGAAGAGGTGGCTCTTGCCATGGCGATAGGTGCACGTGCGCGAAGCGGTGCGAGCATGGCGGTTGCGGTAACCGGCATTGCCGGACCTGGCGGCGGTACGCCGGAAAAGCCGGTGGGGATGGTGTGTTTAGCGGTCGCATCTCAGCATGGGAGCGACGTTGTCACCTGCCAGTTTACCGGTGATCGCAGTAGCGTGCGATTGCAAAGTGTGGCTAAAGCGCTGGAGATGCTGCGCGCGGCTATGTCGTCTTTTTCTTAGCGCCGCGACCTGGCTTTACGATTTGCGAAGAGCGCTCAAGGGCAAGTGCGTCTGCTTCCACATCTTGCGTAATCACACTGCCCGCGCCGATCACGGCACCGGCGCCAATGGTGACGGGTGCTACCAGCGAACTGTTAGAGCCAATAAAGGCGCCTTCGCCGATAATGGTTTTATGTTTATTTACGCCGTCATAATTGCAGGTGATGGTGCCCGCGCCGATATTGGCATTACTGCCTACCATGCTATCGCCGACATAGCTTAGATGGTTGGCTTTGGCGCCATCTCCGAGGGTCGTATTTTTGAGTTCGACGAAATTGCCGACATGGGCTTCAACGCCTATCACGCTGCCAGGGCGCAGACGCGCAAAGGGGCCGATGATCGCATTTTTCTTAACCGTCGCGCCTTCGATATGGCTGAAGGAGCGAATCTCCACACCGTCTTCCACCAGCGCTTGCGGACCAAAAACCACATGCGGATGCACCACCACATCCTGTCCTAATTTCGTATCGGAGGCTAAATATATGGTTTGTGGATCAACCAAAGTAGCGCCATTTTCCATCGCCTGTTTGCGCAGGCGTGTTTGCAAATCATGCTCAGCCTGCGCCAATTGCTCACGCGTATTGATGCCGGCTAGTTCACTGACGTCAGCTTCCACCACATGGCAATGCAGCTTGTGATTCCCCGCTAAGCCCACGATATCCGTGAGGTAATATTCACCGGCGGTGTTGTGTGGCTCCAGCGTGTTAAGCAGCGTGGCTAGGTGTTTGCCACTAATGGCCATGATGCCAGAATTGCACAACGTGTTTTTCTTTTGTTCCGGCGTGGCGTCACGTTCTTCCACGATTTCTTCCAGCTGACCGGAAGCATCAACCATCAACCGTCCGTATCCGGTGGGATCGGCTACGCGCATACCAACAGCCACGATCTGTGCCGATTCGGCTGCTTCTAATACGCGCGCAAGCGTGGCTGCGGTCACTAGCGGCGTATCGCCATACAGCACCAAAACCGTGTGTTGATAATTGCCCAGCTGTGGCAAGGCGGATTTGAGCGCATCACCAGTGCCGCGTTGCTGTTCTTGGATGGCGATCGCTGCCGGTGTGCAAATTGTGGCAACGCTGTCCATGCCCTTGGCTAGCACCACTACTGTTTTTTCAGGCGAGAGAAGGGCTTGCGTATCCAGCACATGCGAAATGAGGGGGCGATGCGCCAGCTTATGCATCACCTTCGGCAGCTGTGAGCGCATGCGTGAGCCTTTGCCGGCGGCAAGGATGACAGAAGCAAATTTATACTTGTGCGTAGGTGTCATAGGTCTAGAATCCTTGAGATAATGTTTCATTACTCGAAAAAACAGGTTTTGTAATGGATTTTATCGTACTGGCGGTAGGGATAGCAGTAGGGGCGCTGATCGGCTGGCTTTTGGGCCAACGCAGTAGCAGCAAGGCTGGGCAGGAGTTGGCTGCAGCTGGTGCCTATGCGACCGGTCTTAAAGAGCGCGTAGGTGAGCTCAGCGAAGCGCTGGAAGAAGCCCAGCGTGAAATGGCAGCAGCCCGTGAATATGCAATTTCGATGGAAGCGAAAAAAGAAGCGCTCGACACAAGGCTTTCGCAACAACAGGCCGAATTTGCCAAAGCGCAAGACCAGCTAAAACTTATCTTCCAAAACGAAGCCAATAAAATTTTCGATACGGTGAGCAAAAAATTCGCCACGCAATCCGAAACGCAAATCGGCAATTTACTGAACCCACTGCGTGAACGCTTAGGCGAGTTTCAGAAAAAAATCGACGATTCATTTTCTCAACAAGGCAAAGAACAGCATACGCTTAAAGCGGAAATCGAGAAGATCGTATTGCAGACCGACAGCCTGACCAAGGCGCTGCGCGGGGATGTGAAAGCGCAAGGCAATTGGGGCGAGGTGATGCTTGAGCGTATCCTGGAAGAATCCGGGTTGAGGAAAGATATTGATTACGTGACACAGGCGGTCGATATGGGGCTTACCAGCGCTGATGGTAGTCGCCAACGTCCCGATGTAATTGTAAAGCTGCCCGATGACAAGCATATCATCATCGACTCCAAAGTGTCGTTGACGGCGTATGAGCGCTATTGCGACAGCGGCGATGCGGCCTATATCGGCGAGTTTTTAAAATCGGTGCGGGCGCATGTGAATGGTCTTGAGAGCAAAAAATACCAAGATAATGCCGCGCTCGGCACGCCGGATTTTGTGCTGATGTTTTTGCCGTTGGAAGGCGCTTATTCGTTGGCGGTGCAAAAGGATTTGGAGCTGCATAGCTATGCGTGGGGCAAGCGCATTGTCCTCGTCTGCCCATCCACCCTATTTGCAACCTTGCGCACCATTGCGTCACTATGGAGCATTGAGCGCCAGAATAAAAATGCGCAAACTATTGCCGCTGAAGCAGCTAAGATGTATGATAAATTTTGCGATTTTGTGAATGACCTCGACAAGATAGGCCAGCGCTTGGGGCAGTTGCAAGTAAGCTATGACGAGGCGCTTGGAAAACTCTCTAAAGGGCGTGGCAATCTGGTGGGCCGGGCAGAAAAGCTGGTGGAGCTTGGCGCAAAACCATCGAAGGCATTATCTAAGCTTTTAATCACAGATGAAGACGGGGTGGCTTAGTATTACTGGATTCCACCCCTAGCAGCAGCTTCTTGTGGGGCAACCAGAGAAGCGGTGTGTGAAACATCCGCAGGGCGATTTTCAAGCGTATTTTCAAGCCATACCGGCCGGGTTTTTTTGTGTTCCATTAATTTTTCGACTGCGCGTTGGGAAGCCTTGATGCCGCATTCCATAAAGCCTACACCCATTCCTTCACCTGATTCGATAGGAAGATATGTACCTGTAATTACAACTCCGTTGTTAGGCATCTGTTCCATTTGTGATTTAACGCGCTTAAGTGCTGTATATTGTCCCGGTGCCGGTGTAGCATAACATGATTGTTTAGAAGTAGGGGCGCTGAACAGTAAATTTTCTGTAGTACGAGGCATAAACAAGTCATCGGCCTTTTTCCCATAGCTTGCTGCAAATTGTTCTGTCACTCTTTCGATAGCTTGTTTGGGATTTTCGCCTTCGCGACGGGCAATCAAAAATGTTACAACCCCATCCTGTGGTATCCAGGCTTGGAAGCCATTTGCCGAAAACATATTGGCTTTTTTCACGGAGGCACCTGGTTTTAATGCAACCGTTAGTTTCATGTTATTATCTGTATACTGAGTCTCCATAATCGAAGACAGTAAATCACTCGAGAATCCTAATTTATCCAATCCTTTAATGCTAGCTAGCGCATATGTGGGTAATGCTAATACCATCTGATCTGTCTGAACGATATGAGCTTCAGTAGATCCGAGCAATTCAAGAGAAATCTTGTCACCATGCTTTTCCAAGGATTGTAATTTTTGAGAAGTTTTAAACTCCACTCCTTTTTCTTTAAGATATTTTTCTAATTCCTCAATGACTCGTTCTGTCCCACCCTGGGCACGGAATCCACAATCGCTAGACAAGAGTGAGTCAGGCTGATCACTACACTCGTTGATAAATTGGAAGGCGGAAATCTGTGAAGGTGGGCGTCCAAGCTCGGATGAGAAGGCACCCTTAATCATATCGATGATTTCAGACTTATCACGGCTGTCAGAAAACGTTGCAGTGTCCACTAAAAACTGCGTCCAACTTCTAGGCCTTTCTTTTTGCACACGCTCTAAAAGCTCGGTCAGGTAATCCTGCATCGATATATTATCTAGGCGTTTACTGGTGGCCCCTTTGGGATTGATTTTCATTTCCTCGCGATCCAGATTTATAAGATCACGCAGCGGAGTGAACTGGTTATGAAAATCTTTTGACTTCATCTGTTTGCCGTTAGGCAATTGAAAAAGCTCATTTTCTTGGTCTTGCGTTGGTTCGAGAGCGATGCCAAATCTATTACACAAGGCAATAAGCTCATTGTGGTCACTATCGATAAACTCGGCGCCCATATTAATATTACGTTCGCCAAGTTTTAGGGACTGTATACGGCCACCCAGTCTCGTTCCTGCCTCATAGATGGTGATGCTTTTCGGATCTTGACCCTTTTCGATTGCATAATAAGCGGCAGTTAAACCAGATATCCCGCCACCGATAATTGCCAGTGTATGTGATGGTTTCTCAATCATGTAGGACAGTCTAGCATACTGAGGTTAATGTATTATTACATTTTCATGAAAGTTAATTAAAAAGCTTTCACTGAACAAAGTTATTTATTTATGAATCAATATGTTATGGCTTTTGCTTATCAAGACTAGATCCTAGATCTAAGGTTCCTAAAAGCCTCTACTTATTTATTGAATTCCAGTCCCAATAGCTGAAAGCTTTCGCGATCTTCCTTCCATTGTTCTTTCACTTTCACGAACAAGTTCAGATGCACGCGCTTATCTAAAATGCGCACCAATTCTTTGCGCGCTGAGGTGCCCACGCGCTTGAGCATGGCGCCGCCTTCGCCGATAATGATTTTTTTCTGTCCTTCGCGCTGCACATAGATCAGCTGCGAAATATGCACTTGATCATCGCGCTCTTCCCAATGCTCGGTTTCCACAAAAATCGCATAGGGCAGCTCTTGATCGAGCATAAGAAACAGTTTCTCACGTGTAATTTCAGCCGCCAATAAACGCAGCGAAATATCACTCATTTGTTCAGCCGGATAGAGCCAGGGGCCAGCGGGCATATCGCCTGCCACTATCCGCGCCACTTCTTCCAGGCCATCACGTTTTAGGGCCGATATCATGAATATATTTTTAAATAGACCATATGCGTCGCACGCCGCAGCAAGCTCAATCAACTCGGCTTTTTTGACACGGTCTATTTTATTCAAGGCTAAAAATACTGATTTTTTCGTATGCGACTTCACATGCTCGATCAGCTCACGCGTGGTGTCGCGCAGGCCTTTTTTTGCATCGATTACCATGAGCACGGCATCGGCCTCGCCAATGCCACTCCAGGCGGCTTTCACCATAGCTTTTTCAAATTTCTTGCTGGCATCAAAAATGCCTGGCGTGTCGACAAAAATCAGCTGGGCCTCTTGCTGAATACAAACACCGCGAATATTAAAGCGCGTGGTTTGCGCCTTGGGCGTTACAATCGATACCTTGCCGCCTACCAGCTGATTGATCAGGGTAGATTTTCCTGCATTCGGTTCACCGACAATGGCTACAATGCCGCATTGGGTAGCACTCACAATAATTGCTCCAATAGTTGTTTGGCAGCGAGCTGCTCGGCCGAGCGTTTGCTGCCCGCGCGCGCTTGCACGGGTGGACAGCCTTCAACTACGGCTTCAATAGTGAATTCCGGCGAGTGCGCAGGGCCGGTGGTATTGATGAGGTTATAGATAGGGATGGGTAGTCCGCGGCCTTGCGCCCATTCCTGCAAGGCGGTTTTTGCGTCTTTGGGTGGGGTGAGCGTTTGCTGCGCCAGCGCCGGCCAATGTGCATTTATAAATTGTTCAGCAGCACTGAGGCCGCCATCGAGATAGAGAGCGCCGATCAATGCTTCCAGCGCATCTTCCAGATTGGAATCATTGTCGCGTCCGCCTATGATTTTTTCGCTACTGCCGATATGCAGCTGTTCACCAAGCCCAATATCGCGCGCAACGCGCGCCAACATTTCGCCGCAGACCAAGGCCGAACGGCGACGCGCTAGCTCGCCTTCCTGTTCGCTAGGATACATGTCGTATAAAATGCGTGTGACTAGCAAACCCAGCACGGCATCGCCTAGAAATTCTAAGCGCTGATTGCTGGCTCGATCGCTGACGCTAGGGTGGGTGAGGGCCGTATCGAGTAGGCGGCGGTCTTTGAATTGATAATTGATGAGGGTTTCGGTGTTCATCAATGAATCAACTGAAAGAAACGGCCGAAACGCAGTGAGGTAACCCAGCTGATGGGGTTGATCCATCGTGCGCTGCCATTCGACGAGAACACAATGATTTCAGCTTTGCCTACGATATTTTCTTCCGGAATATAGCCTACCTCATCAAAGCGGCTATCACGCGAATTATCGCGGTTGTCACCCATGACGAAATAATGTTTCTCCGGCACAATGAAAATGCCGGTATCATCGGCTTCGCTATGGCGCATTTCATCGAGCACGGCGATCACTTTGCCTTCCGGCAGCGTTTCTTCATAACGCGGAATGGGCTTCACATTGTTGGTCTGCTCGTCGTCATTAAAATCATCGATTGCCCGCTTATCTACGCGATTGCCATTGATATAGAGCACGCCGTTTGTGACTTGAATTTGATCGCCAGGCAAACCGATGACGCGTTTGATGTAGTCGATGCGTGGTGCCCGCGGCAGGCGAAATACGATAACGTCGCCACGTTTAGGGCGTTCGTCGGTGCCAATGCGGCCATCGAAAAAGCGAAAGCCGAACGGAAATGAATAACGACTATAGCCATAGCTGTATTTGGAGACGAATAGATAGTCGCCTACCAGCAAGTTATTTTTCATCGAGCCAGAAGGGATATGAAATGGTTCAAATAGGAAGCTGCGGAAGATAACGGCCAATAGCACTGCAATCACTACGGTCTTGATGGTGTCATCCCAAGGTTTTGGTCTTTTATCAATAGGTTGCGTTGATACGTCTTCCATAAACTCTGCGGCCTGAAAAAAATAGGTGAATGATGTTGCCATGTGTAGCCAGCTTACACCTAACTTGCAATGATATTTCAGGCGCTAACCTTATAGTTTCATAATAGGATTTATTTTGTAAGTAATTAAGCCTTTTTTAGCGAAATAGTGTTAACGTATAAAGGGTGGTTATATCGTCTAGCGTTAGGTGGATTATGCTGAATTCAACTGAATTATCTAAACAAAATCAAATGACTATGTTGCCGTTGGAAGATTTTGGCGTATTGCAGCAGCGTTATCAAAGCATGAAAATCAGCCGTCGCGCCATTACCGTGTTAGAAGACGCTAAGCCTGCATTGCAAATGGTGGATGCGCTTTTGGCCTCGCTTTCTAAAAATCCCAAAATTTTTATGGCTATCGACCATATTCGCAAGGATGTCCTGCTGACGGCTAAAATGCGCGCGTCTGAGGCAAAAGATGTGCTGCTGGATGATCATCAGGATTTTATCGAAACAACCCAACACAAGCTGGGTGCATGGCGCAAGACCATGGAGCGCTTAGCAAGCGGTGAGGGCGTTATTCACAATGAGCGCGAAGAATATATTCCAGCGCATGTGCCGCTGGCAGCCGCTATCGTGAAGCTCAATACCATCGGCAGCTATTTATCGATTATCCAGCTAACCCTGGGCGAGTTGACCAAGCTAGATGGCGCTCATGCTGAGATACATCAGGCCAATATTATCAAAATGCGCCGCTGCGCCACCTTTTTGAGCGATTGCGAACTGGCGTCTTCTATTAGCCTGTTGGTTCATTAAACAATCTGTCATATTGACAAATTCTCCATTATCTGACTTTTAAGTGCGCTCGATGAGCGTATGCTTATCTTTATATTAGACGGAGCGGTGGCCGAGGGGCCGAAGGCGGCGGTTTGCTAAACCGTTATACGGGTAACACCGTATCGGAGGTTCGAATCCTCTCCGCTCCGCCATTAAAAAAGGGACCTTTTAGGTCCCTTTTTTAATGCGCCATCGTACCCGCGCGAAGCTTCCTGATAATTCCCGATGTTGCAATTAGTGTTTAAAAAGCTGCTAGGCACCACTCTCAAGCTCTAGTATTAAGGGAATAATTATTTATTATATTAAACCAAAGGAATATAAAAAGAAGAGGCACTGTATATTTCTGAAAGGGCATTCTAAATTAAAGGCTGAGCTTGAAGCGATTACTAAATCCCAAGCTATCATCGAATTTGCCATGGATGGCACCATTCCCAATGCCAATGAGAATTTTCTACAAGCCATGCGCTATGTCATTGACGCGTTATGCAAC
Source organism: Rickettsiales bacterium (assembly GCA_033762715.1). Classification (GTDB taxonomy): domain Bacteria; phylum Pseudomonadota; class Alphaproteobacteria; order Rickettsiales; family SXRF01; genus JANRLL01. The sequence continues at coordinate 29,660 of JANRLL010000001.1, forward strand.
CAACATCATAGCATCTTTGTCGCCCCCCCATTATGCGCGCAGTAGGGAATATGACGAATTCTGGTCGCTGTTTCGTTCGTCTAAATAAGCGGAGGCGCTATGGTCGTTCCTATCTATACGCAAGAATCCTTAATCGCCAAACTATATCGGCTTTAACGCGCAGTGATCGCGGCTTCAAGGTGGTAGTGGATCGCAATGAGCAGAAAGTTTTAATATCGTTTGATGCCTCGGCCGTTGCATCAAAACATAGCGCCTGGCTGGAATCGGTGAAGAAAAATATAGGGCTTTCTGAGCTCAATCCGCAGCCCTACTGGGGCTTTCAGGATCTATTCCATAAGGCCGGCACTAAGTTGCATAATTGCTTTTTTGTCGGTGCTGAAGTGAAGAAGCTGCAGGGAAAAGAGTTTTTCCTCTATTCCAAAATCATGAAACTATCGGGGTTCTCGCTGGAGCATTTTATTCGCGCCATCGATGTGGGCGATATCTTGGTCGATTTCGATGCGCGTACGGGCCATAACCATGGCACCAAATTCCGCTTTAGAAATAATAGGCTGTATGAATTATATGAACAGGTGGAAGACATTCAGTAATCCACCTGTTCAATACTCTAAGGGTCGTTACGCTGCGCGTTGTGCGTTATTGCGTGACTGACCAGGTTTGCCAGAGCGGTTGCGCTTAAAGCGAAATGGCTTATTGCCAAATTTCTTTTTGCCTTCACCTTGGCGTTGTTGGTGGGGTCTTTCCGGCGGTGTGGCATTGGGATTGAGCAAGCGTTCAATCGCATACCATTTCGCACGATCCGTAGGGGTTACGAAGCACAATGACGAACCTTCCGCGCCAGCGCGTGCTGTGCGGCCGATACGGTGAATGTAATCTTCCGGACATTGTGGCAGATCATAATTGATTACGTGCTCAATATGCGGAATATCCAAACCGCGCGCCGCTACGTCGGTAGCAACCAGAATGCGGAACCTTTTGTCGCGGAAATGCGCAATAACTTTGTCACGTTTGTTCTGGCGTAAATCACCATGGATGGCATCAACTTGATGTCCTTCCTTGCGCAATTTTATAGCCATCTTCTCAGTGCCGAATTTGGTTTTCACGAAAACAATGATCGAACCTTGACGTGCATTCAACTGGGCAAGAAATTGCGCATATTTATCGGCATCCGATACATGCACCACATCTTGTTTGATTTTATCTGCTGCAGACGATGCAGGATCTACGGACACACGTACGGGACTGGTCAGATATTTTTCCGAGATTTTCACGATGTTATGAGGTAAGGTTGCAGAAAACAGCAAGGTTTGGCGCTGTTTCGGTAGGTACTTCATGATTTTTTCAATCTGCACCATAAAGCCCATATCGAGCATACGATCGGTTTCATCGAGTACCAAAAATCCAGTATCGTGAAGCATCAAGCTGCCACGCGCCAAGTGATCGTTGATACGGCCAGGCGTACCAACCAATAGACGAGGGCGCGCGCTGAGCTGTTGTAATTGTTTTGGCATAGACTCGCCACCAATCAGCAAAGCGGTTTTAATGCCGCTATATTTGCCGAGCAGGGCTTGCAACTGCGTCATCACCTGTACGGCGAGTTCGCGAGTAGGGGTCATAACCAAGGCTGAACCACGAGGATTCGACAGCAGTCGAGCCACCAGCGGGATGCCGAAAGCAGCGGTTTTGCCGGTGCCGGTTTGAGCCGAGCCCAAAATGTCTTTGCCTTCCAAAGCGGGCGGAATTGCTTGTGCTTGGATAGGGGTAGGTTTATCGAACTGCATCGCGCTAAGCGTACGGTTCAGGGCTTCAGGAAGCCCCAACGTTGAAAAATTTTCCATTATTATTATTCCTTTATCGCAGCAGCCAATGCCCGCCACGAATATGGCGGTGATACACTGCTAGCATTATGTATGAAAGTGTAGAGCCGAACTACGCAGCTTGCGTATCGACCAATTTCAAGTTTGCAGCTGAGGTTTTGCCTTTGTTGGTGGCAAGTTCATAGCTCACTTGTTGACCTTCGTTCAGTTGGCGCAAGCCAGCTTTTTCGACAGCGCTGATATGTACAAACACATCGCTTGAACCATCTTGCGGTTGAATGAAGCCATAACCTTTAGTTGGGTTGAACCATTTTACGGTACCGTTAGCCATAGTAAATCTCCTTAAGCGTTAGTCCTGCTTCCTCTCTTTTGAGGAAACAGTATTGAAAAAAGAGCGATCACTCCAAATCCTCTGCAACCGCATAGGACCGGTTCACTCTTATTCAAGCGCTAAGGATCAGCTTTTGGCGATCTTCAGATCCCTACTTATTTTATAGGGCAAGCTGCGCACGCAACATCAAATGGTTAAGAGTAGTATGAAAACTCACGGGTGATAATACACACCTTTTTCTGGAAAACAAGGGTAATTGGGCATTTCAGCGAGATGTAGGAAGTGGTGTGCGTAATAAAGATCTGTATTATATGGATTTTGACGGGATAATTTTTATTGGGAAGTGGCGAAATTCACAGCAGCTCTAGCATGCAGATAGGTCGTATCAAAAACGGGAAGGGTGGTGTCGGCTTGTTGAATGAGCAATCCAATTTCCGTGCAGCCAAGAATGACGCCTTCAGCACCTTGCTGTTTTAGCGATGCGATAATATCGAGATAGCGCATTTTTGAGGCGGGGTTGATGATTCCCTTACATAATTCCTGGAAAATAATGCGATGAATATCCGTGCGTGCCTGTTCATCGGGTATCAGGGTTTCGATCTGCTGCTTGTGCAATCGCTCAGTATAGAAACGTTCTTCCATGGTGAATTTGGTTGCCAGTAAACCCACTTTACGCAGCCCTGCGGTTTTTATGGCATGGGCCGTGGCATCAACAATATGCAGCAGCGGCAATTGCACAGCCTGCTCAATATCATCAGCCATTTTATGCATAGTGTTGGTGCAAATCACCAGCATGTCTGCGCCACCCGCTTTCAGCGCATGCCCTGCTTCGATCATCTTATGAGTGGCTTCTTGCCAATTGCCACTGGTTTGCAATGAAACGATCTCATCAAAGTCAAATGACCAGAGCATTAGTTTGGCGGAATGCAATCCACCCAATTGCTCACGCACCATTTCATTAAGCAGGCGGTAATAGATCGCGGTTGATTCCCAGCTCATGCCGCCCAGCAGCCCAATTACTTTCATGCCAGCCCTCGTACTGCTTCTGTCTGTGGTGGAGCGGCAGGTGGATCATACTGATTGCGTTCGGCCATGGGCCCTTTTAAAGCGGTGCGTTGTAGCGTGTTATCTACGAAAAGTTGATACTCTATCCAGTGATAAAGCGGCGCATTCGCAGCATGCGCATTTTCGCCTACAAACAGTGTTTGCGCCAGCAACGCTTCACGTGCTTGTTGAGCCGCCGCACCTGTAATGTGATGAGCATCTATGGCGGCTTCCAATGCAGTGGAAAGCGCATCCCACTCACGATTATAGGCCTGCTCTAATCCTTGTAGATGCGCTATCATAAGCGGGCGGTCATAGACGTCTTGTGTGTGCAAATAATGCTCCATGTCCCATTCTTTACGATCAAAGTAATGGGCTCGCAACTCCGATAGCATACGTGTGTTTAAATGAATAGCCGATCGTTCGCGGCTTGCCGTAAAATCGAATTGGCTGATTAACGGCTTACCTTTGCGGGTCAGCAGTAATAGCGCGTTGCTAGCGGCTTCATTGGCATTACGAATGCCGGGTGATTTTTCTTCCAGTGCGAAGCTGATCGGATTGACCGTTACTGCGCTGGGCCCCTCATTGCCGCCGTAAATATCGGTTGAAATAATATCGGCATTGATATGCGAGAGATACTCCATCACCGCAGAAATATTTTCATTGGTGCGATAATCTGCATCAAACCGTGCACCGACCAAGCGAATATGGAGCCGGTTTTTGCTAAATTGTGCGAAGAATGAATCCAGTGAACGAAGATCATTCTCGTTATCGATATGGGCAATACCGGTTTTTAAACTCACCGGATCTTGCACAATCAGCGCCAAGCACTGGCTTATATTATCAGTGCCGATTTTTTCATCATTAGAAAAACCATATTCGCCTTCTTCGATACGATGCGCCTCATTATCCACGGGGCCTTGTTGCAATCGGGCCAGTTGTACGGTTTTCTTGCGCACCGTTTCTAGTTGGGAACCATATTCATTGGATTTTCCTTGTCTGCAACACTCACAAAGTGCGCTGTAGAGATTGCAGCTGATCTCATAGGCTTTATGGTGAAAGCTCGCTTTCTCACTGATGAGCAGTGCTTTTTTGTAGAACGGAATGGCTTTTTCCACATTAAGCATGCCATCGGCAGCGAGCGGGTTATCTAGTGAGATATAATTATAGGCCACATTCCCCAGCGGAATAATTTGCTCTGCTTCCTTACCCGCTTTTTTATATTCTTCGATAGCAGCCAGCTGTTTCTCTATGACACGCGTGCGAATAGCATCACGCTCAGCATTGCTAGCGGTGGTGATGGTTTTTACCAGTTCAATGGCTTCTCGCTCATATTTGCCTGCTGCACTATTTTCATCCAACTTAAAACCTGGCGAAATGGTGTGACGATGACGTGTAGTAAATCCTGACGGCAGAATTTTTAGCTGCGCAATGGTCGCCGCCGTATCACCCAATATAGGTGTTTTTTCATCTGTTGCTCCGATGCGCAGCCCGCGTGGTTCGGCGGATTCAGGAAAGGTTCGCATATTTAAAACACGTTGTGCCAGCTCGGGCTTTAGCTCCTGAAGAGGAGCAGCATGTTCTAGATCTGGAGTCGGTGCGGCTAATAATTTTGGTACATCCAGATCGCGAACAATATCTTTTTCTAGAAAGTGATGTTGCGCTAAACGCAGGCGTTCAATGGGCGTTGTGCTGTTGATGATCCAGGTGCCTTTTAGATTTTCGCCAGCCCAACCATGGCAGGTACTCATACCAAAATTATTCTTCTTCGAAGCTAATTTGCTCATGACCATGGGCAGGGTTGTACCTGAAGGGCTGGTGATGGTAATGTTGCCATAGTCTTTGCCAAAATCGGCTTCTATGGTGGTTTTTAAAGCAATGCCTGCCGGCATGGTGACCGGGTAATGATAAAGACCATCCTTATCTGGTTTGGAGGTTACGTCATCGCTAAGCAAGGTGATACGATCTTCGGTAGGAATAGTAATGTGGTCTGGCTGTGCCTGGGTAAGTGCCACCATATGCGCCAATAATTTATCGGCATTCATTGCGTGGATGAGGCCAAAGCCGCCATATTCAGGGTTATAGAGCCGTCCTGCCGCATTTTTCTCATAGCTGATATCATGTGCTTCCGGTGTTTTGCCGGCAAACGCATTGACATGTTTGATGGGGGTGCAGGTGGCAAGCACCGCATAAAGAATTTGTTCGCGTGTGAGATATTGGCCATAACGACTATTAAGTGCTGCAAGCACGCCACTCGCATAGGGAGCCGCTGCTGAGGTTCCGGTTAATGCCTGCGGTCCTTTTCCTTCATGCCAATGAACATAGGTGCGCGATGCAACGGGCGCTAAAAAGGTAGGGCTATTAGCCGAGCTATAGCCTTCAATACACCATTCGCCTTTTTCATCCATGGCGGCGGCACCGACATGCACTACTAAAGGTGCAAAATGCGTTACCGCGTTATGTTTTTGATAGGGTGCTTTGTGGGTTTCATCGGTGCCAATTTTTCCGTCATTACCAGCCGAATCGACCACAAAGGCCGTGACACGCCAGAGATGATTGGCTTGATCATCATGTCCGGCATTGAAATCCAATAAAGCATCATCCCAACCAATACTGGTATGCAATACCGGTACCCCTTGATTTTCGACTAAGGTTTTAATGGGATCGACTAAATCTTTGTCAAACGCCGCGCGATAATTAGGATTCAGCGATGTGTGCACATAGAGCGTATCTACTTTTGGAACGAGGCTATTGCCGACCGTTTGCGCGATCGAAGAAACTACATCACCATGATTGCTTTTATCTTCCTTGCTTTCAAAAACCAGAACAGTGGAAGCGCCGGATTGCTTGAGCGCGGTATGTGGCAGGGGGGTTAAGGTGTATGTTCCATCAAATAATTTTTGCAAATCATCCGTAGGCAAAATAGTTTGAAAAAAATCATTGGAATAAGGTATATCGTGTTTTGCACAATATTCTCTCAATGCAGTAATATCGCGAAGAGTCGCGTGGGTGCTTCGGGCCAGACGGCTGGTTTGCATAAAGATATAATTTTTTCATGAGTATAGCCTGTGCTTGGTAAAGAAAACCTAAGTTTTTTGCGTGAAAAACTATCATTGCTTTGCACCAAAAAGCCAAATTATATATTTATATCAATAAATTGAATCGCTTGTCGGCACGAATAAATACATGGCGTTACTGTACATCCGTCATATAACCTTAACGTGAAAAGAGACTGTTTTACTGATAGGTTAACAGTATGGAACAGTCCACTTCTCATACGGACGCTTCCACGACCCATACCAACGGAGTGGCAAAGAGCATGTCTGACGCTAAACCTACCTTATCACAGGAGGTTTTTGCTCAACCAAAATTAGACAAAAAATCGCACCGTACGCTAGGTCTTAAAATCTTTGATATTGGCTTGTATCCGATCCTGACCAACTTTGTGGTGTTTGGCGTATCGGTGGCTGCGACCTATTTGACTATGCATGGCGACAAAACCGGTGGCAAAATCGGCAAATGGTTTTATGAGCGTGGAAATGTTTTTAAACGCGAGGCCATGAATCTAGGCATGGGCGAAAAACAAGCCGATGCAGCTAAGATGATCACGTTTTCCTTCTTGGATGGTTCGGTCATGGCACCGTTTATCAAGCTGCTGGAAGACCGCCGTGAAAAAATTGCTCGCTGGCTCGATAACCGATTAGGTACGACGCCAGCTGATGATTCTGCCTATGAGGCAGAGCCTAAACAAAGCTGGGGCAGTGTGCTAGGCGGCCGTGTGGCTGCGTTGGCGGTGGTGCTGCCTACAGCGATTATGCTTGGAAAGATCGGCACTAAAGATGGAAAATGGCTATGGAATACCACCAAAGAAAATCCAGGATTTAATAGCCTCAACGATCATCTTTTTTCTAACCCAGGCCGAGAATTGGGTGAATACATTAATACCCAACCCCAACTTGCGAAACATTTCGGCAAAGTGAATATTCCGGTCCTATCCAGTGTGGCGATTTTTGAAGCGTTCTACACCTCGGTGTGCACCACGGCATTATATGTTTCCAGCCGTTTTTTTGCATCGTTTAATATTAAAAAGCCGGCGGCGGCTAAGCAAGTTGCACATCATGACATAAAAGAAATAAAGCCGGATGTAGTGCCTGTTACTGCTGCTGTGGAGCCTGCTATAGTGGAAAAGCATCATACCCATTCCATTAAGCCTAGAGAGGCTAAATTGGTGGCATCGCCCGCCGCGTTTACTGAGCGGACAAGTTCAGAAGCAGAGATTGCTCACGGTCGGGGTTGACCATCGCCTGACGTGCGAGATTGATCAATTAAGTCGCGTGCTACGTTGCCACGGAAGCGCACATACTGCACCAGTTTATAGTCGCTTACATCCCTCAATTCGCTTTTATCATTGATACGCGCAGCGCTGATGCCGCCGCTGGCCGTAGGAATGGTAAATGAGCGCTGGCGGGTTACACCGGCATGATCCCATAAAAGCTCGGCCGTTGTGATCAGCTTCGCCCGCGCATTAGGCGACAATAGATTTTCATTGTCTAAGGGTTCAGTGGCGCGTTGATCGCGATCGGAATAGCCAGGTGTTACTAGCCGTTTGGCGGCAAACTCAGCCATCTTATCGCCTTTTTCCTGCTGTCGTAAATCATCTGCGATAAATTCTTTGAGCAGTTCTTCGATAGCGCTTTGGCTGTCTGCAAGCACGATACCGCTAAACAGCGGATCTTGTTTTTGTATGTCGGTCAAACTATCGGTTACTTGGCTTTTGCGTACTAACTGCGATTTTCTGTAGGTATCTCCAAAAGACAGGCGCTCTGCATCTGAGACCGTAGCTGGCTGCGTTGCAGCAGCAACAGGTGGCGGCGCAACATATGACTCATCACCGGGCAAATCAAGATCGTCATCTAGTGCAACCGGTGGCTGTGGCCGTGCGACAGGTGGTTGCTGAGGTGCTCTGAAATCTCTGCGGCTGCTGGGTGGAGTGAATTCTGCCGGTATACGCATTTCATCGTGCCCTAGGCGTTCATCAACTTTTGTCCGCTCGATCTCGCGCAGCTGTACCAGCATATCAATCGCCATTTCCACCTGATCGACGGAATTCATGTTCAGAATTTCCCTGCCGCGCTGTCCCATAAAGTCGTTTTTGGTGAGTTCTTTTTGGCGCTTCTCGCCGGCATAGACTACGATTTTTGGGTTTCTGAACAGACCTGTTTCAGCCATCGATTTGCCTTTAGCAGCAAATAAACTATCCGCGATATCGATTAAAAACTTATAGCTATCAAAATGCGAAGAGCGATTAGCAGGAACTATCAACGCTTCTGCTAATTGACGGCGGGCTTGTGAATCACGCTGTCTACGCACATCTTGGTTAGTAGGATTACCAAATGCAAAAAAACGATCGCTTTCGATCATCATATTGGCCCCATTACCGCTTGGGCTATAGAGGAAACTATCGTTGTCTGCTTTGTATTCAAGAGTGTAACGCGCCATGGGTCATCCTATGTGCTAATTTTCGTTAACACACTACCATAAGTCATCATCCCATACATCCGACATTTTTATGTCTGGTAAATGCTCTTGTGGTATGGCCGCGCACGCCTGGATAAGCCATTGTATAAAAAGCATAACCTTATTTGAGCGATAGCGATTTGGTGGCATTAATGCCACCATTTGACGGGTGGGGTAGGTCTCAAATGTGGGTAGTATCCGCTGTAGCTTGCCTGCTTTTAAATAAGTGGTCACCATAAACCCAGGCAAGATGGTTATGCCAACCCCATCTAGTGCCGCCTGCAACATCATCTCTGCCGTGTTGGCTTTCATGGTGCCTTCTGTGCGGATGGTCGTAATTTTGCCTTGCTTGTCACGGCAACGCCATTCGCCACTGCTGCCTGACCGTGCATACATAATCATGCGGTGTTTTTTGAGTGCATTCGGTGTCGTTGGCATACCATATTGAGCGACATATTCGGGTGAAGCCACCACGTAGATAGGGCAGGGTGCCAGCGGCTTTACGATTAAGCCTGAATCTTGCAACGCGCCAATGCGCACCACCACATCAAAGCGTTCGCTAATGACATCTACCATGCGATCTTCTAGCGAAATGTCCAGCAGCACATCGGGGTATTGTTTGGCAAAACTGGAAATGGCCGGCAGCAAATGCATATGGCCAAATGACATAGGAATGCTGATGCGCAGTGTCCCGCGCGGTGTCGATCGTGCTTCTTGAATATGCAGTGTGGCTTCGCGCAATTCTTCCATCGCGGTCAGTGCGCGTTCAAAGAACACTTGTCCTTCATCGGTCAAAATCACCTGGCGTGTGGTGCGTTGGAAAAGTTTAACCCCTAATTCGTCTTCCAAGGCTGCAATCTGTTTGCTGACGGCAGGACCGGAGAGTCCGAGCACACGCGCTGCTTGAGAAAAACTATGTTTTTGAGCAACTTCTAAGAAAACACCGATGCGGTCTAGGGAAATCATATTAATAACTTAAAGTTAATAATAATATAACAAATTATATAATTATCATTTATTGGGAAATAAGTAAACTAGGGGCATAACAAGGAGACACATTTTATGATTACTATTTTCCCCTATGAAAACCTCGGACATGCCAATCACGGTTGGCTGGATGCCAGACATCATTTCAGCTTTGCCAGCTACTATGATCCCAAACGCGTAGGGTTTGGCGAACTACTGGTGATTAATGACGATAAAGTCAGTTCCGGTCGCGGCTTTGCCACACACCCGCATGATAATATGGAGATCATCACCTATGTGCGTGAAGGAGCCATTACGCATAAAGATAGTTTAGGCAATGTAGGCCGTACCGAAGCGGGTGATGTGCAGGTAATGAGCGCCGGCAGTGGTGTGTTCCATTCCGAATATAATGCGGAGCCGGTCGATACCACCTTATATCAAATCTGGATTAAACCGAATCGTCGTGATGTGAAACCACGTTGGGAAACCAAACAATTTCCAAAAGAGCCTGTAACCGATGCGCTGCATGTATTAGTCACTGGTCGCATTGAAGATAAGCAAGGCGAAGCGCTTTTCATTCATCAAGATGCGGCGATTTTTGGCGGCGCGTTGCGTAAAGACACGCAGATTCGCCACACCATCAAACACCAAGCCTATCTGTTGGTCGCGCAAGGCGAGGTGCTGGTGAATGGACAAAAAGCCAAACGCGGTGACGGTGTAGAGATCTCGCAGGAGTCTGTTGTTACGATAACGGCAACAAGCGATGCGGAAGTGTTGCTTATTGATGTGCCCTCCACGACACAGCATTAATGTGGGTGGCGAATCAACGGCATAATTGCTATAAGTCTTACGTTCATTATTTCATTACAGGAGGATCTCTATGATTAAGAAAATGATACTGGCTGCATCGCTAGCGTGTTTGCCGATTTTAGCTTGCGCCCAAACGCCTGCTAATGAAATGCCCGCTGGCGATTACCAGCTTGATAAAACCCATGCGAGCTTGACCTGGAAAGTAAGCCATATGGGACTTTCCAACTATACGGCCCGTTTCACGCGTATGGATGCTACGCTCAATTTTGATCCTAAAGATCCGACCAAAAGTAAGCTGGTCGCAACCGTTGATCCAACCTCTGTTCGCACCGATTATCCCAACGCCGATAAAAAAGATTTCGATGCAGAATTAGCCAAAGGCGAAACCTGGTTTAATGCCGGTAAGTTTCCTGAGATTAAATTTGTCTCGACTTCGATTGATAAAACCGGTGAGAAAACAGGCAAAGTGCATGGCAACCTAACCTTCCTCGGCGTGACCAAACCGCTTACGCTTGATGTTACCTTTAATGGTGCCTATGCCCAAAAGCCAATGGTAAATACACCAGGTATTGGATTTTCTGCGACCGCTAAACTTAAACGTTCGGATTGGGGCTTTTCGACCTACATACCCACTCTTGGCGATGAAGTGACGCTGTTGATCGAAGTAGAATTCGATAAAGCACAATAGTTACATGCTATCGTCTGCTCGCTATCACGTTGCCGCCATTATACTTCACTGGGTAATGGCGGTTGCGTTTTTGCTGATGTTTGTAAGTGGGCTTACAATGGTGAATCTAGAGCTGGAGAAGGCGCTGCAGTTTCGCATGTATCAATGGCATAAGTCGTTGGGCGTATTATTACAGCTCGCGTTTTTTCTGCGCTTTGCCATTTACATATTCGCGCATAAGCCACGCTGGCCCCATTCGATGAAGCCTATTGAACGCACACTCGCTGTATTAGGACATCGTGCCCTGTATGTATGGATGCTGATTGTGCCGCTTACCGGATGGTTCATGGTGTCATCCAGCATATACGGACTTCCCACCATCGTGTTTGGCTGGTTTGAATGGCCACATGTGCCAGGCATTGCGGGCAATCAGCTGGTTGAAGAAGTGGCAGAACAAGCGCATCAGCTACTGGCCTATGGTTTTATGGCACTGGTAGTAGGCCATGTGCTAGCGGTGGTGAAACATGCCGTAGTGGATAAAGAAAATTTATTGCCGCGCATGGGCATTGGAAAAGGAAGAATGTCATGAAGTCATGGATAGTAGCGCTATTGTTTGTAGCGTTGCCTGGTGTTGTTCAGGCGGCAAGCTATAAAACCGATTATGCCAATAGCAAAATCACCTTCAGCGGCACTCATGCCGGCAATGCATTCAGCGGTACTTTCCAATCCTGGCAAGCGGTGATTCAATTTGACCCAGTGGCACTCAATAATAGTCAGATCGATATTACCGTAGATATGGCAAGCGCCAAAACGGGCAATACTATGTATGATGGCACATTGCCTACGGCTGATTGGTTCGATCTGAAAAATCACCCACAAGCGACCTATAGCAGCAAGCACATCACACGCAACGACGATGGCAGCTATACCGCGCAAGGGACACTCACCCTGCGAGCCGTATCCAAACCGTTAGCCATTCAGTTTGCGCTAACACCGGCAGAGCCTGCTGTAAAAACCACCTTCACACTCACCATCGATCGCCTGGCCTATGGTATTGGGGCATCGTCTGATCCGAAAGCAGAGTGGGTGAATAAAGATATTACGTTAAATGTCATCTTGGTTGCCCAGCCTGTTTTATAAAGTGCAGTATTAGTGGATCATATTCTCTTCAGCGTATTTGTTTTTCTGGCTGCTGCCTGTGTGGTGGTGCCACTGGCAAGCCGCATTAAATTAGGCGCAGTACTTGGCTATCTTATGGCGGGGATTGCAATTGGTCCCTTTGGTTTAGGGCTAATCCATAATCCTGAAAATATCATGCATATTGCCGAATTTGGCGTGGTGATGATGCTGTTTGTCATTGGTCTTGAGCTGGACCCTTCTGCACTTTGGCGCCTCAGAAAATCCATAATAGGTTTAGGTGGTTTGCAGCTGGTGCTTACCAGCGTGCTGCTGACATTGGCAGGGGTTGCTTTGGGCTATGACTGGCAGCTTAGTATGGTGGTTGCTATGGCGCTATCGCTTTCGTCTACGGCTCTGGTGCTGCAAATATTAGAAGAAAAGAACCTGCTCAATACGCCGGTAGGTGAAAGTGCGTTTGCGGTGTTGCTATTCCAAGATATTGCGGTGATTCCGATTTTGGCGTTGCTACCGTTGCTGGCGGATCACACTGATCAGGTCGCGCATGCCGGTAGTATGATGGCTGGCGTACCAGGGTGGTTGCGTGCAATATTAGTGGCCGTGGTTATTGCTGGCATGATTGTAATTGGGCGTCAATTTTCTCATCATCTCTTTCGGGCGATTGCTAAAACCAATCTGCGTGAAGTATTTACGGCGATGACATTAGCCTTAGTCATCGGTATTACGATTTTGATGCAGATGCTGGGCGTATCACCAGCGCTGGGCGCATTTATTGCGGGTGTGGTACTTGCGAACTCCGAATATCGCCATACGTTGGAAAGCGACATTGAGCCTTTTAAAGGTTTGCTGCTGGGACTCTTTTTTATCTCAGTTGGTATGGGTATGGATTTTGGGTTGCTGGCCCAATCGCCCTGGACCTTGTTGGGTGTGGTCGTGGCGCTCATGGCCCTAAAAGGATTAATTCTTTTTGCATTGGGTAAAATATTTGGGTTGATGCCCACCCATAATTACGGTTTTGCTTTTGCCTTATGCCAAGGCGGTGAATTTGCTTTTGTACTGTTTCAATATGCATTGGGATTGGATCTTCTATCGAATGAGCAGACGAAATTTCTAACACTCGCTGTTGCGCTTTCTATCGCCTGTACGCCGCTTTTAATGCTCATCTATAGCAGCTATATCATGCCGAAATTTATGAGCCTGTTATACGCCGATAATTTTGATGCTATTGAAGAACAGCATCCGGTTATTTTAGCAGGCTTTGGCCGCTTTGGTCAGATCATTGGCCGCTTTCTCATGGGCCAAGGTGTCAAGGTAACGGTGTTGGAAAAAGATCCAGACCAGGTAGAGCTTATTCGTAAGTTTGGATTCAAAGGCTATTTCGGCGATGCCTCGCGTTTGGATTTATTACACAGCGCGGGTGCAGGCAAAGCCAAGTTGTTGATTGTGGCGGTTGATGATGCTGACAGTGCTCTTAAGATTGTGCAACTAGCGAAGAAAGCCTTTCCGCAGATACAGATTTTTGCTCGCGCACGCAATCGCCGTCATGCTTATGAGCTCGACAAGTTGGGGGTGGATTATTTTAAGCGCGAAACATTTGACTCAGCGCTTGATATGGCTCAGCAGATTATGGTGCAGCTGGGCTATAATGCAGCGGAGATGCAATCTAAAGCGGCGCAGTTTAAAGCCCATGATGAAACTACGCTTAGAAAGTCGTTTGCTTTCTTTGATAATGAGCCGGAAATGATCAATTTTACCAAAACCAGTCGCGAAGAATTGACACAGATTTTGCGAAACGATACAGTGTAAAGATTCAAGCGACTAAGAAATAACCATATTTTAAAATTACTATTTTTTAAATCCGATGCTTGACGGCGACGTCCACGTTCTTTATTGTCCGCGAAATTCACACCGAAACAGAGAAATGACCAAGAGCGATATCGCCCCACCACCACACGCGACTGCAGCCTTAATTTTGGCGGATGGGACAATATTTTTTGGTGAAGCGATTGGATCGCAAAGTTCCGGTGTCGGCGAAATCTGTTTCAACACTGCCATGACCGGCTATCAGGAAATTCTCACCGATCCTTCGTACGCCGGCCAAATCATTACCTTTACCTTTCCTCACATCGGCAATATAGGTGCCAACACAGAAGACGTAGAGGCCTCGCTGCCTTACTGCGCGGGTTTAGTTGTACGCGAAAAACCAACCTTGCCATCCAATTTCCGCAGTCATATATCGCTTGATGCCTGGCTGAAGCAAAATAAGATTCCTGGCATTTGCGGCGTCGATACACGTGCGCTCACTCGCCATATTCGCACAAAAGGTGCGCAAAATGCTGTCATCGTTTCGCTGAAGGAAGCTACTTGGCGTGAACATGCGAAAGCCTTGCTCGATGCGGCGCCCGATATGGCGGGGTTGGATCTGGCCAAGGATGTGACCACCGATAAGATCTATGAATGGCATGATACGCTGTGGCAATTAGCCCCGCGCAATAAAGCTGCGAATGCGAAAAGCTACCATGTGGTTGCCATCGATTTTGGCGTGAAACATAATATTCTGCGCTCCTTGGCGGAGCGCGGCATGCATATCACGGTTATGCCGGCAACGAGCAAAGCAGCCGATGTGTTGAAACATAATCCCGATGGCATTTTTCTCTCTAACGGCCCTGGCGACCCAGCGGCTACGGGAGAATATGCACTACCGATGATTAAAGAGCTGGTCGCATCGGGCAAACCGATTTTTGGTATTTGCTTGGGCCATCAGCTGCTTGGTATAGCACTGGGTGGTAAAACCGAAAAAATGACGCAAGGCCATCGTGGTGCCAACCATCCGGTGAAAGACCTTAAAGGCGGACAGGTGATCATTACCTCGCAAAATCATGGCTTTGCGGTGAGTAAAGAAGGCTTGCCGGATGATGTAGAAATTACCCATATCTCGCTATTCGACGGCACGGTGCAGGGGCTGCGCCACAAAACCAAGCCGATTTTTTGTATGCAGGGCCATCCCGAAGCATCGCCTGGCCCGCATGATAGCCAATATTTGTTCGATAAGTTTGCCGAGCTCATGGAGAATGTAAAATCATGACGCTGGTGCATTATATGCCGTTGCTACGTTTGGCTATGCAAAGCATTGGCGCCGGTTTTGTGATGGTTTTATTTCTACATTATGTTCTGCCGTTTGCTGAACATCCACGCATTTTGAATACCGTAGGGCATCATGGGTAAACGCACAGACATTCAATCTATCCTCATTATCGGTGCTGGTCCGATTGTTATTGGTCAGGCGTGCGAGTTTGATTATTCCGGTTCGCAAGCCTGTAAAATTTTGCGCGCTGAAGGTTATCGCATCATTTTAGTGAATTCCAATCCGGCGACCATTATGACCGATCCTGATTTGGCGGATGCAACCTATATCGAGCCGATCACACCGGAAATGGTGGAAAAAATTATTGCCAAAGAAAAACCCGATGCATTGCTTCCGACCATGGGCGGGCAGACGGCGCTTAACTGCGCTAAAGCCCTAGCCGAATCAGGTGTATTAAAGAAATATAATGTCGAGCTGATTGGCGCAAAATTAGAATCGATCAACAAGGCTGAAGATCGTCAACTCTTTAACGATGCAATGAAAAAAATTGGCCTCGAAGTGCCCAAAAACGCGGTGGTCAAATCGCTCGAAGAAGCGCGTAAAGTGCTGGAAATCGTAGGCTTGCCCGCGGTGATTCGCCCAAGCTTTACCATGGGTGGCAGCGGCGGCGGCATTGCCTATAACCGCGAAGAATTTGAACAGATTATTGCAAGCGGTATCGATGCCTCACCGATTGGTGAAGTGCTGATCGATGAGTCGTTGCTCGGTTGGAAAGAGTATGAGATGGAAGTCGTGCGCGATAAAGCCGATAACTGCATCATCGTTTGCTCGATTGAAAATCTAGATCCAATGGGTATTCATACCGGTGACTCGATTACGGTGGCGCCTGCACTCACACTCAGCGATAAAGAATACCAAATTATGCGTAATGCTTCGTTTGCAGTGCTGCGTGAGATAGGTGTCGATACGGGTGGCTCGAACGTACAGTTTGCGGTGAACCCTACCAGTGGCCGCATGGTAGTGATCGAGATGAATCCACGCGTGTCGCGCTCCTCGGCCTTGGCGTCTAAAGCAACCGGTTTCCCCATCGCGAAAGTCGCTGCCAAATTGGCAGTTGGCTATACGCTGGATGAAATTTTAAATGACGTCACCAAAGTAACGCCGGCTTCGTTTGAGCCAACGATTGACTATATCGTCACCAAAATCCCGCGTTTTACCTTTGAAAAATTCCCTGGCTCTGAACCGTTGCTTACCACTGCAATGAAGTCCGTCGGTGAGTCGATGGCGATGGGCCGCAATTTCCAAGAGTCGTTGCAAAAAGCGCTGCGTTCGCTGGAAACAGGGCTTACGGGTCTCAATGAAATGACCGACATTAAAGACCTCGATACTGCGCGCAGCGAACTCACACGGCCAACGCCCGATCGTTTGCTGGTGGCCGCACAAGCACTGCGGCTTGGCATGAGCGTGGAAGAGATTTGCAGCATCGCGAAATACGATCCGTGGTTTATTCGTCAGATTGAAGAGATTGTAAAACTTGAAGCCACGATTCCCAAGGCAACTTGTGAAGATTTTTCACTGTGTTATGAGCATTTGCTGCATTTGAAACGTCAGGGATTTTCCGATTCACGTATTGCGCAGCTAGCAGGAGTGAAATCGGCGGATGTGAGCGCATGGCGTGGAAAATATAACATCCATCCGGTTTATAAACGTGTCGATACCTGCGCGGCGGAATTTAATTCTGATACGCCCTATATGTATTCAAGCTATGATGGGGAATGCGAATCGCGGCCGACCGCACGTGAAAAAGTTATCATCTTAGGGGGCGGCCCTAATCGCATTGGTCAAGGTATTGAATTCGATTATTGCTGTGTACATGCAGCCTACTCGCTTAAAGAAGCGGGCTATGAGACCATCATGGTTAATTGCAATCCAGAAACCGTATCGACCGATTACGACACTTCGGATCGCCTCTATTTCGAGCCGCTTACGGCCGAAGATGTGCTAGAAATCATCCGCACCGAGCAACAGAATGGAACACTTAAAGGCGTGATCGTGCAATTTGGCGGACAAACGCCGCTTAAACTTGCGCGTGCATTAGAAGCGGCCGGCGTGCCTATTATCGGCACCTCGCCTGATTCGATCGATTTAGCCGAAGATCGCGATCGTTTCCGCCAATTGATCGATAAGCTGAAATTGAAACAACCTAAAAGCGCCATTGGCACCACAGCCGAAGAAGTGGTTGCACAAGCGGATGATATTGGCTTCCCACTTTTGGTGCGCCCTTCCTACGTGTTGGGTGGCCGTGCGATGAAAATCATTTACGATAAGCCATCGCTGGAAGGCTATGTGGATGAACTTACCAAGATGTTTGGTGATGGCCCAATCCTAATCGATTCCTATCTGCAGGATGCAACCGAGCTTGATGTGGATGCGCTCTCAGATGGAAAAGACGTATTTGTGGCGGGCATTATGCAACATATCGAAGAGGCGGGTATTCATTCTGGCGATTCTGCTTGTTCGCTGCCAGCTTATTCATTAGATGAGAAAATCCTAATTGAGATTCGCCGTCAAACCGAATTGCTTGCTAAAGAGCTAAAAGTTATCGGGCTTATGAACGTGCAATATGCGATTAAAGATGACCAGATTTATCTGATCGAAGTTAATCCGCGTGCAAGCCGCACCGTGCCGTTTGTTGCTAAATCCATCGGTATTCCGCTGGCTAAAATCGCGGCCCGTTTGATGGCGGGCGAATCGCTTGCGAGTTTCAAATTGCAGCCTAAAAAATTGAATCATGTATCCGTGAAAGAGGCCGTATTCCCCTTTGCGCGCTTTGCCGGAGTGGATGTGATTTTGGGACCGGAAATGAAATCGACCGGTGAGGCGATGGGCATCGATAGTGATTTCCCTCGTGCGTTTGCCAAGTCGCAATTATCCGCTGGCAGCACGATTCCTAAATCCGGTACGGTATTCGTATCGGTAAAAGAATCGGACAAGCCTGGCGTCACCCCTGCGATTAAACAGTTGATCGATCTAGGTTTCAAAATAGTGGCCACGCGCGGCACGGCTAATTATCTAAAGGCGCAAGGCCTGAAGGTGGATGTGGTCAATAAGGTGCGCGAAGGCAGACCTCATATTGTCGATCAAATGAAAGATGGTAAAATCGCGCTGGTGATCAATACGACCGAAGGAGCCGAATCCATCGCTGATTCCTTTAGTATTCGCCGCACGGCACTCTTAGATAAGATTCCTTACTACACCACCATTGCCGGCGCTCGCGCTGGGGCTCAGGCCATTGTCGCCGTCAATACGGGCGGGGGGCTTGACGTACGTTCGATTCAGTCGTACTTTGTCTAGCATGTGACCCCGCATATCTATGCGGGGCGGTATTTTTTTGTTTTAAACGGTAGGCGTATGGAAAAATTTCCTATTACAGCAGAAGGCTATGCTAAAATGGAAGCTGAGCTGAAGCATCTCAAAAGCGTAGAGCGTCCGGCAGTGATTGCGGCGATTTCGGAAGCGCGCGCGCATGGCGATTTGTCGGAAAATGCGGAATATGCTGCGGCAAAAGAAAAACAAAGCTTCATTGAAGGCCGTATCAATGAGCTGGAAGATAAAGTCTCGCGCGTTGATGTGATTGATGTGAAATCACTTAAAGGCGATACCATCAAATTTGGCGCGACCGTTACGCTGGTTGATGATGATAGTGGTGATGAAGCGACCTATCAAATTGTAGGTGACTACGAAGCCGATATTAGCCGTAAACAGCTTTCGTTGTTGGCGCCATTGTCGCGTGCGCTGATTGGCAAAAAAGCGGGCGATAGCATTGAAGTGAATACACCCAAAGGCACAAAGAGTTACGAAGTCCTCAAAATCGTGTATAAGTAAACTCTACTCGAGTTACTTATAATATGACCCCTAGCCGCGAATGTGATTTTCTAATTATTGGTGCAGGCATCATAGGCCTAAGCCTGGCGCATGAGTTGCGTCAGCGCTATCCGCAGGCCTCTATCATGGTAGTCGATAAAGAACGCGATGTGGCCGCTCATGCGAGTGGTCGCAATAGCGGTGTATTACATGCGGGTTTTTATTATTCCGCCGATTCGCTGAAGGCAAAATTCTGCCGCGATGGCAATGTGCTGATGAAAGAATATGCGCAACGCAAAGGACTCATACTGAATAGATGCGGTAAGGTGGTGGTGGCGCAAAATGAGCGTGAGCAGGGCATGGTGCATGAATTAGCTCGGCGTGCTAACGTCAATGGCGTTGCAGTTGAGGTGGTGGACGAAGCGCGGTTGGCTGAGATCGAGCCTAATGCCAAGACCCATAAAGAGGCGCTTTATTCACCGACAACTGCCACGGTAGACCCACTGGCCGTATGCCATTCGCTGGCAAGTGATCTGAAAGAGCAGGGCGTTGCTTTACTCTTAGGACAGCGTTATGAGCGGCGTTTGGATGGCAATAAAGTATCTATCAGCGGGGGCGCTATACGTGCTGGAAAGATTATCAACTGTGCGGGGCTGTATGCGGATCGCATCGCCAAGGATTTTGGCTTTGGCGCGCATTTCACCATCATTCCCTTAAAAGGCGTCTATATTAATTACACCGGCGCTGATATACCGATTCGCACCTGCATCTATCCGGTGCCTGTGCCTGGCAGTACTTCGCTCGGCGTGCATTATGGTATCCGTGCCGATGGCACCATTCGCATTGGGCCTACGGCTATTCCAGCCTTCTGGCGTGAGAATTATCAGGCGCTTTCACGTTTCTCGGCCAGCGAAGCGGCCGCGATTATGGCGTGGGAGGCCAAACTGCTGGTCACTAATCAAAATGGATTTCGTGAACTGGCCTGGTCAGAAATCAAAAAATACTGGCAACCGCATATGGCAGCGGAAGCAGCAAAGCTGGTGAAACATATCGACACGCGCTACTTCAATCAATGGAGCCGGCCTGGCATTCGCGCGCAATTGCTGGATAAACGTGATCTGACCATGGTACAAGATTTTGTAGTGGAATCTGACAGCCACAGCGCGCATGTGCTCAATGCGGTCTCGCCGGCCTTCACCTCCAGCTTTGCTTTTAGCCGTTGGTTAATTGATACTCATATTTAGATTTTGGGCGGCGGGAATATATGTCCGCGCACATCATTCGCATAGGATTGAGCCACATCACGTAGCTGGTGGGCTAAATCCGCATAGCGTTTCACAAATTTAGGCGCATGCTCCGTAAACCCTAGCACATCATCAATCACCAGCACTTGCCCATCGCAGGCAGGCGATGCGCCGATGCCGATGGTTGGAATTTTGACCGTCTCAGTAATTTGACGCGCTACCTCTTCTTTGGTTGCTTCAATTACCATGGCAAAGGCACCGGCGCGCTCAACAGCCAAGGCGTCCTCAAGAATCTGACGCGCTTCTTCCGGTGTTTTGCCTTTGGTGCGAAATCCGCTAGGGTCAGTCACGCTTTGCGGTAGAAGACCGACATGGCCCATAACGGCGATACCTTCCTTGACCAGCAAGCGAATGGTGGTTTCCATGGATTGGCCGCCTTCCAATTTCACCGCTTGGGCGCCGGTTTCAGCTAGTAATCGTTTGGCATGATCGAGCGCTTGTTGCGGTGATGCTTCATAGCTTCCAAACGGCAAATCCACCACGACCAATGCATGTGCAGAATGGGTTACGACCGCGCGTCCATGTGCAATCATCATATCCAATGTGACGCCACGCGTGGTTGGCATCCCATAGACCACCATCCCAAGCGAATCACCTACTAATAAGATATCGACATATGGATCAATGACGCGCGCGATGGGTGCGGTATAGGCAGTCAGCACGACCAGCGGCGTGGCGTGTTTTTGCGTGCGGATATGCTGGGTCGTAAGGCGCGTCATAGGCTTGGTTAGGTTGCTTGTTTAACGATAACATCGTCAGTCGATACGATTTGCCGTGGCAAGGTGAAGGTAATGGTGGTACCTGCACCGACTTTGCTTTTAATCGCAAATGTGCCGCCCATCAACTCCACAAATTTTTTCGTCAATGGCAGACCTAAGCCGGTGCCTTCATATTTACGGCTTAAGGCACTGTCGATCTGGCCAAAGGGGGAAAGCGCAATGGAGATATCTTTGGCGGCGATGCCAATGCCGGTATCGGATACTTCAAACGTATAGCTATCTTCAGCCAGATTATGCCAGGCGCTGATTTTGACTTCGCCACCAGCGGGGGTGAATTTAACGGCGTTCGACAGCAAGTTGAGAATGATCTGTTTGAATTTTTTGCCATCCACCAACATAGTAATTTGTTCTTTAGGCAACGTTTCCACCAATGTGACTTTGCCTGATTCGGCACGTGCGCTGACTAAGCGCATACAGTTATGCACCATTTTGCTCGCGTTGACTTCGGAGACTTCAACTTCCAGCTTGCCGGCTTCTGCTTTCGAATAATCCAAAATGTCGTTTATAAGACTGAGCAGATGCACGCCGGAGGCATGAATATCGCTGATATAGTTGGTGTATTTTTGATTATTCATTGCGGCGATGACTTCGGTTTTTAGAATGTCGGAAAAGCCGATAATAGCGTTAAGCGGTGTGCGCAGCTCATGGCTGATATTGGCGAGGAATTGCGATTTTTCGCGGTTTTCTGCCTGCGCCGCCGCCGCCTTGGCTTCGAGGCCGGTGTTTTCTTCGTGCAACTTGGCGATAATTACTTCAGCGCGATTCGCAATCAATAACGTGATGGTTAGAAAGAGGAGCGAGGCACCAATAACGCTACCGATGCTATAGAGCTGTAGCTTGACCAATTCTTCCCACGGGTTGGTTAGATCATAGAGCAATTCAATAGCTGTATCAGGTGCATCATGTTCCGAGCGTATCGGCACAATAGTTTGCAGCAACACGGCCTTGCCGCCCGTTTTTAATTCTACTCCTTCTAAAATAGTATCGGCGGGACTATTGCTGCGAATATTTTTGCTTACAAAGGTAATATCGGGTGAGCCGGTTGCCATGGCTAAGGGGGTAGGGGTTGAGCCATCGGCGCTGATTAGCAACTGCCCGCGCACATAAATATTGGCGCGAATAAGCGGAGCTGGCTGAAAATAGCGCAGCGTATCTCTTGCGAAATTGGCGATCTGCTGATTATCACGTACCTGGCTATGATCACTGAAAGAAATATTGACGATGGTATCGCGGTAAAAGGACCAGATATTATTAACATAACCCTGGCCTAGGGCCTGATTATTGCGTTTGATACTTTTTACGATATCGTCGGTGGCAGACATGCGCAGCGTATAGCCGCCCCAGCTTGCCAGGCCAGTGATGGCAATCATCACAAAAACTGCTAAAATCTTTAAAAAACCACGCATTGGCAGCCACTTAACCGTATATACACGTCCGCATCTTGCTATGCTAACGCAGGGTGATTAATAAAAGGTTGAAATTTAATGCAATTTATCGACCGATCGCGATAAGATTGCAAACATAAAGAATGCATCATATTTAGTTGACAGCCCTAGTTAAACTAGCTATACAGCTCACCCCTTAGTTATTTTTTAGGATCAGACCGATGAAACGTACCTATCAACCCAGTAAACTTGTTCGCAAACGCCGTCATGGCTTCCGTGCTCGCATGGCTACTGTGGGCGGTCGCAAGGTCGTAAATGCTCGCCGCGCCAAAGGCCGCAAGCGCATCTCTGCGTAATACACGCACGACGATCAAGAAACGCTCTGACTTCTTAGCAGCGGCTGGATCTGGCCGCAAATTTATCACCAATAGTTTTATTGTGCAGATTAACTGCAGGCAACCCGCACATCCTGCAGGCAATGGCCCACGCGTGGGCTATACGGTTACCAAAAAATTAGGCAATGCGGTTATACGCAACCGTGTGCGCCGCCGCCTGCGTGCAGCCTTTACCACCTTGCCTGAGGGAGCGCTGCATGAAGGCTATGATTATATCATTATTGCGCGGCAAAAAGCCCAGGAATGTAGTTTTTCCGATTTGGTGCGTGATATGGGGTTTGCTTTTTCCAGAATACACGCTAATAAAGGCGCTCCTAACAAGGAGTAGTCATCATGTTCGTCTTACGGGCAGTGGTTCGGCTGTATCAGCTTTGCATCTCCCCGATGCTTGGTTGCAACTGTCGGTTTATTCCGAGCTGTTCAGAATACGCCCATCAGGCGATTACACAGCACGGTTCCTGCAAGGGTGGATGGATGACACTTAAGCGAATCATGCGTTGCCACCCTTTCGGTGGTGAAGGGTATGATCCAGTCAGCAAGCGGATATCAAAATGAATCAGAACGAACCCGATTTTAAACGTATTTTTTGGACGATGCTGATGGCAGCAGTGCTGCTTATGGTATGGCAGGCATTTGTCGAATGGCCACGCCGGCAAGCGCTTGGCCAATATCATGCGCAAAAAATTGTCGAGCAGCAGCACGAAAAAGAAAAACAAATCGCTTCGTTTGCTACCAAAGATTCGGATCCTGAAAGCAATCCCAATTTGGATCGTAAGGGTCGTCTTGCATTATCACCGCGCCTTGCCATCCGTTCTAATAATGTGCATGGCTCGGTTGCTCTAAAGGGATTGCGGTTTGATGATTTAACCCTGGCGAAATATCGCGAAACACTAGAGCCCGAAAGCCCTGAGGTCGTGCTGTTTTCCCCGAATGGTGATGAAAAATCGTATTTTGCGCAAATCGGTTGGCTATCACAAGATGGCACGAAAGTGCCTGATAAAGACAGCGTCTGGCAAACAAACTCTAAGCAGCTCATCACGGGTGAGCCTGTACAGCTGCGCTGGAATAATGGCAGTGGTGTGACCTTTATTGTGTCGATTGCGCTTGATAATGCCTACATGTTTGACGTTCAGCAAAAAGTTGAGAATAAATCGGGCAAGGCAATCAGCATCATGCCGTATGCCTTTATCAATCGTGCTTTTGAAATTCCTAAGCATCACGCGGTGATTTCGCATGAAGGCCCCATTGGCGTACTGCTGGGGGCGTTGGATGAGATTCCTTATTCCGATTTGAAGGATACGGGTGAGAAAACCTATGATGATGCTAAAGGTTGGTTAGGCATTACCGATAAATATTGGCTCTCTGCTTTGGTGCCCTCAGACCCCTCATTTAAAGCGAGCTTTAGCTATTATAATAAGTCGGGCAAAGATCGTTATCAGGTGGATTATTTGAATGATCCGATTACCTTAGATGAAGGTGAATCCAAAACGACCACCCTTAGATTATTTGCTGGTGCTAAGGAAATCGACGTGCTCGATTACTATGCCAAAGGCGATGAGGTAAGCAACAGCGCACCGATTCCGCTTTTTGATCGTGCTGTGGATTTTGGGGTGCTTTATTTTCTTACCAAGCCACTCTTTTTAACGCTCAATTATTTCTACAGCCATATTGGCAATTTTGGTGTAGCGATCTTGCTACTTACTATTGTGGTGAAGTTGGTGTTGTATCCGCTGGCTAATAAGTCGTATAAAGCGACTTCGCGCATTCGTGAACTGCAGCCAGAGCTCACTAAAATTCGTGAGAAATATGGCGATGATCCGATGGCTATGCAGAAAGAAACTTTGGCGCTGTATAAGAAGGAAAAAGTAAATCCCGCCTCTGGCTGTTTGCCGTTGCTGATTCAAATGCCCATCTTCTTTGCACTCTATAAAGTGTTGTATGTCACGATTGAGATGCGTCATGCGCCGTTCTTCGGCTGGCTTAAAGATTTATCGGCCGCTGATCCTACTAATATCTTCACGCTGTTTGGCCTGATTGATTGGAACCCACCTACCATGCTGCATATTGGTGTATTGCCTATTTTATATTGCATCAGCATGGTAATTCAAATGCGTCAGCAGCCAAAACCGACCGATCCGGTGCAGGCAAAAATGATGAAATTCATGCCCTATTTCTTGCTGGTGGTAATGGCGCAGTTTTCAGCCGGTCTGATTCTGTATTGGATATGGAGCAATATTCTCTCCATTGCTCAACAAGAGTTCATCTCCAGACGGCATAAAAAGCCACGCGCATCTAAAAAACGTGCGGCGTCACACAGCCATGAATAATTTTTTCAAACGCCCGTGCGAATTTATCGCGGGTGCGGCAACGATTGAATCGCTTCCGGAAATGACTCACCCTGAGTTTGCTTTCGTCGGGCGCTCCAACGTAGGCAAATCAAGCTTGCTCAATGCTTTGGTGGGGCAAAAGCATTTAGTGCGTACCTCGCAAAGCCCTGGCCATACGAAACAGCTCAATTTTTTCCTGCTGGCTGAGAAGATGATGCTGGTGGATATGCCCGGCTATGGTTATGCAAAAGTAGGCAAGCAGCAATTGCGCGACTGGGATCAGCTTATTAAGCGCTATCTGATGGGGCGTGCTAATTTAAAACGTACCTATGTGCTCATTGATGCACGGCGCGGTATTATGGAGTCTGATGAGGACTTCATGACTGTTTTGGACAATGCGGCGGTGAACTACCAGCTGTTGCTAACCAAGTGTGACAGCGTAAAAGAAGCCGATATAAACAGTATATTGCAAAGTTCGGTAAAAATCATAAAATCGCACCCTGCGGCCCACCCGGATATCATTGCAACAAGTTCAGAGGATGGACGGGGTATTGAGACGCTACAAGCATATTTAATGGAACTGATTACATGAAAACCAGAACCCTACAGACGCAAAAATCTTTTCTAAAAACGGTGGATACGCTTTCCGAAGCACTGCCGTATATGCGAGAGTTTGCGGGCGAAACGTTCGTCGTTAAATATGGTGGCGCGGCCATGGGCGATCCGGCGCTGGCTCGGAAATTCGCAGAAGATATTGTGCTGCTCAAGCAAGTAGGCATAAACCCTATCGTTGTGCATGGTGGTGGCCCACAAATTGGCAAAATGCTCGAGCGTCTCAAAATCAAAAGTTCCTTTGTTGATGGGCTGCGTGTAACCGATAGCGCTGCGGTGGAAATTGTAGAGATGGTGCTGTCAGGCTCCATCAACAAGCATATCGTATCGGAAATTAATGCCGCAGGCGGTATGGCGATGGGTATATCGGGTAAAGATGGCAATTTGATCGAAGCGCGGAAACTGCGTCGTCATGTGCGTGATCCTGATTCGAATATCGAAAAAATATTGGATTTAGGGTTTGTAGGTGAGCCGGTGCGTATTAATCCTGTGTTGCTGCAAGAATTCTCAGAATCGAACCTGATTCCCGTTATCGCGCCGATTGGGATTGGTCCGAAAGGTGAGACCTTCAATATCAATGCAGATACAGCGGCTGGTGCTATCGCCGGTGCGTTGGCAGCATCTAAATTGATGATCCTCACTGACGTGCCAGGTGTGCTGAATAAAAAAGGCGAATTGATCAGCGAGCTTTCCATTAAAGAGGCTAAAAGGCTGATTAAAGACAAAACAGCTTCTGGTGGCATGATCCCCAAGATTGAGACCTGTATCCATGCATTAGATAATGATGTGGAGGCTGCGCATATTTTAGATGGTCGCCTGCCCCACGTCTTGTTGCTAGAAACCTTCACTAAATATGGTGCTGGCACCATGATCCATCCCGACGACCAAAACGATTAAAGCTGGTTTTTGCTTATAAATCAGATATAATAGCTGCTGGTCAGTCACTTCTATCGCCTCAAAGAGGCAGTGCAGGTTAGCATGAATATAATGAGCATCCTGACGTCAGGGTTTCGGCGATTGCGCAATAATTCGGGTGTTGCCGCTCTAGAGTTTGCTTTTATTGCACCTGTTCTTATTTTGCTCGTACTCGCCATCATTGAATTTGGCATGTATTTCATGAAATCCTACATCGTATTGCGCTCGGTGACGTCCGCAGCCGATGCTATTCGTGCCACCCCCAATAACGAAGCCGCTACGCAAGCGGCGGCACTAAATTCGGGTTTGAGTTTTGTAAGCTATAACGCGCCCAATTATATTTGCGCTATTGTCTATAATAATCCATCGTTTGGCGGCAGCTGTACGTCTGGCGCCATCTGGGAAACCCAGACCTATGCCGATGGTACACCAGGCGATTTTGCCACTAACGGCGGCTATATTAGAGTACACGCCTTTGTGCGCTATGATGAATTATCGCCGATGATTGATTTTTTGCCTGATATTGACCGTACCTATGTATTGCAAGTGCCTCCGCCCTCTTTAGCGCCACCCCTTTGTACCGATCCGGGTAAATTTCTGAAAACCAGACCAGATGGTGGATTTACGTGTGAGAGCGTAGCTGCTGGAGAAACGGCTACCTTCGCACAAATTATAGATACTAGTGTGGGGGATTGTGGGTGCGATTTTTATGGGCGTCCAGCGCCGGATTTTGACCCCATAAAAAACCCTGGCTATGCCCATTGCACACAGCCCTATGACGATAGTGATACAGTTGTATATACGGGTGCAGATGCGGTTTATAACCAGCCTGCGGCTACTGATGACAATACTTCCACGCGGCGTGTGGCGTTTCTGAGTACGGCCAAATTCTGGTCAGTGTGCTCATCCCGCCTCTGCAAAAGTAGGGGCTATACGACTGGCGTAATTAATGAGCTGGATCCAGGAATTATATCAGGCGGTGATGTAGTGGCATCGGCTAATGTGTCACTGATGTGCTTTTAATCTTACGGTGATTGTTGTAAAGTCGCCGCGGCAGTTTTGCGGCGCACATCTTCTACGCGTTTTGTCCCGTAAGCAGGGTCATCGGCCGTAGGCCAACGCCCATGCACGACCGTATCGCCAGCATTATGCATCAGACCACGTATATGATCTTCCAGTTCTGGTGCTAGATTCTGCTCTTTAAGTTTCGGTTTGGCGTAAATCAAGAAGTCGCGGAAACTGGTTTTACGGCCAATATCCGACGATAGGTGAGTCAATGCATCGGTCGCTATTTTTTGCGACATGTGATTCACGTCATCCGTGCCGAAATCCTCGCCCATGCGTGCTTCATATGCCGTCTTGCCCGCTTTTTTAAAGGTATCGATAATATGATCCAGATACCCTTTTTGCTTAGGTCTGCCATCGCTGCCATCAATACCTAAGATGCTTTCCTTATAGGTTTTATTGTCGCCTACATCATCTTCGTAACTGGCTATATTTTTGCGGATACGTTCGAATGCTCTAGGATCGGTCAGCGCGATACCGAAAGCCGAGCGATCTTGCGCATCTCGGAAGGCAGCGGATTGCTGATAGAGAATGCGAAGCTGCTCGGCACTTAAGCCTTGTTCAGGATCCACATCACCAAAGTTTGAGAAAACCTCTTTAAATTTGCTGCCAGCTTCTTTCAAATAATCCAGCAGGCCAATAGAGCCAATCCAAGACGGAATAATAGCTGCATGCTGCCAGCCTTCGCTAAAGCCGATGGTGCGTACTGATTCGATTTCAACCGGCTCGATCACACGACCTAATTGAGTGCTATCTACTTTGCCAAAGCCACCACGTTTTGCTGCGCGCGAGCCACGGTTGCCCGCTTTGGTTTCACCTTTATAATCCAGTACATCCAGCAATACACCCATGGTTTTGGTCGTAAAGTCGTAGATTTTGCCCACAATGGTTTTGCTTGTGTCAGCCGGTGGCAAATAATCATCCAATGTGCGTTTAAGTGCTTCGATTGCCACATCATCCAGTGTTGTAGGCTCTGCCACGCCTGGATGTTCTTGGCGCCATTTTCGAAGCGCATCGCGGTTGCTTTCCCATTTGCTAATACGGCTGGCCGGTTCGACGAAATTACGGGTGAAGATCCGCTCATTCGAAGCTGGGTTGTTGAAATAGTTGAGCAAGTCACCGCCTTGGAAGGTGTATTTAGCAAAGTCATACAGCTCGAAGGCGTTGGTGGTCGCAGAAATCGAGCGTACCCCGTTACGATACGCATCCGATATACTGCCGCCTTCGAAGAATTGGGTTTCGATGCCATACTCATCGTTGAGTTTACGCACTTTTTTATGTGCTTCATGAATGAATGCACGCGCGGCTTGCAGGCCTGAACGGCGCGCATTATCGCTATGTGCGATTTGAATTTGTTGGGTGACTTTGCCGTGATTGCGTTCTTTAAGCTCATCGATATGGGTTTTATACACCTCATTATCATAGGCGCGCTTCATAATTCCGGTCACGTTTTTCATGGTATCGGGCTCTTCAAAGAGCGGTACGATACCAAGCTTTGCAATGCGCCCATCGGCCGATACCGAGGCCTTTTGCAACAGGAGCGCTTCCAGCAAGTTTGCTTCACCTTGGGCTTCAATGGCTTTATCGGTTGGATTGCCTTTCAAGCGACCGCATTCGGCCAGCACATTATCCTTAATCATGTCAGGAAAATCGCGCGCTAGTTCCATGCGTCTGATGGTGTGATAAGCAATCGGTAGCGCCGCATCGCGTGAATAAGGTTTATCCTCATCTTGCGAAATATATTTCTTATTCGCACCGTGGGTGATGATGTCTTGCTTGGCTTTTTCGTAGAGCGCAGAAGCTTCACCGGATTTAATCAGCGAGCTTAGCAAGGCCCCACGCTCTTCGGGCGATTTGTCGTTATAGCCTTCTATCATCGTGCCCAAAACGCGCGCATATTCTTCTGCGGTTTCGCGGTATTCAATTTTAGAAAAAGAGAAGCCAAAGGTGCGCACACGACGCAGCAAATTGAGGGTAGGGTTATCGAGTGGCTGTTTGGTTTCAGTGCGTTGTAAAGCTGGGCATTGTGCTTCTAACGTAGCAATGAATTCTGCTTTCTTCTCTTCGCTCAGGCCGGAGCGAATGTCACGCAAGCGGCCAGACAAGGTCTCAAAGCGTTCGGCAAAACGCTTGGCATCCGCTTCTTCTTTCGCCAGGCGCGTGGGTTTTTCCTCGTCAGTTTCGGTAATTTTTCCGTCAGCCAGATCTTTTTCATGTTTTTGTATGGCCGCCCGTGATTTATCCGTTTCATCACACAATGCCTTGAGTTCAGGCATCACCTTATTGACATCTTGCAAAATACGGCTGAGATCCTTATGCCATTTTTCAAGCTCAGGTGTTTTGTTTTCTAAGGCGCCTAATTCTTTCACGTAGTTTTCTAGAATCGCCTGCGTATGCAAGCCGATGGCTTCCAATGTGGTTTCTGCGGTGACGCTGGCATTTCCGTCCTTATCGCCTGAGGAACCCCAGGAGCCTAAATTCATATGTAAGTTAAGCTGCTTGGCATCGTAAGAATCGTCATATTCCTGCCCCATAGGACGGTCATAGCGGAAATAGACTTTGGGCAGATCTTCATAAATATTATTGAGGAAGTTAAGCACAATGTTGGTCTCATCACGCACGGTGAGATTGATGTCGTTACCATCTTTGTCATGCTGTAAAAGCGGGGTGGTTACGAAATCTTTGATGGCGGCTTGCGTCGCTTCCATATCACCGGATTGCACGGCAATACTCAGCGCTCGTTGTTTTTTCATCGACTCCAACGTATTGGTGTTAGTTGGATGCATGGTCATGATGATTTCAAAGACCGGTTTATTCAGTAGGCTTACAGCCTCAGACGCGGTTTGTGGGCCGCCTTTACCGGTAACAAAAGCACGCACACCGCCTGGAATCAGCTCATTTTTCGTGCGTAGTTCTTCGAAGAAGTTTTCACGTGCCGTGAGCGAAGCGATATCGTAGAGATGCCCCATATGCGCATAGGCATCGAATAATTGTTTTTGGCCAGTCGTATCTAAGCCTGTGAGCACGGCTTGATAAGCAGCTTCTTTTTGTTCTTCGTTAAGTGCGGGGCTGCCCTCTTTGGGCCATACAGTGTCGCGTAATTGAGTCATCTTGTCGGCGATAAGATCGCCACCCAGTGTATCGTCTTTGCGAATAACATCAATTAGCTGGTCGCTCAATGTGCGTACCAAGACCAAATGGTCATGGCTTTTGAGTAGAACAGAAGGCTGCATAGATCCTGCGTTTTTATTATTAATTTTCTTTAACAGAATACTAGGCAAGGGTTAAAAAAGAAACAACAGCAATATGAAGATTTGATGTCAGCGAATAAACACCCATTCATGGTCGGAAGAATGTGATTTTTCAAATTGATAGCCCGATTCATCGAATTGCTGCAATGCGGTGGGATGGGTGATGCGCTGGCGTATAATGTAATTAGCCATTAACCCGCGTGCTTTTTTGGCAAAAAGGCCAACCACCTTGAGTTTTCCCTTTTGAGATTCCTTGAAGGTGATGTGTAAAAGTGGCGCCTGCAATAATTTAGGCTGTACGGCCTTAAAATATTCTTCCGATGCTAAATTAACGAGTAGGGGCTGCTTTTCACCTTTCAGCTCGGCATTCAGCCTATCAGTGAGTGACGCGCCCCAAAATTGATATAAATCCTTGCCGCGTTTGGTGGGAAGCCTAGTGCCCATTTCCAGTCGGTAAGGCTGCATAAGATCGAGCGGTTTCAAAAGCCCATATAAACCCGATAAGATTCGCAGATGTTTTTGTGCAAAATCGAAATCAGCTTGTTTGTAACGCTCTACCTCTATGCCTTCATACACATCGCCTTTAAAAGCCAAAATAGCTTGTCGTGCATTCTTGGTTGTAAAGGGTGTGCTGAAATCCTGGTAGCGCTGCACATTGAGCGCTGCCAGCTTATCGCTAATATCCATAAGTTTTGACAGTTGGGCCGGTGAGTAGCCGCGCAGTGTTTTGATTAGCTCTGCACTATCTTTCAGGCGCTCGGGAATCGTATGGTGTTTGCAAGCGATTATGCTTTCAAAATCCAGGGTTTTCGAAGGGGACAGTAACAAAATCACGCTGGCCTCACGCGGTGGGTCACTTTCACGATATTCACATCATCACATATTTCTATGGTGAAACCAAATTCCTGGAGCATGGTAATAATGGTCGTGTTTTCTTTAAACGCATAACCTACCAGATACTCAATATTGGGTTTGCTATGGGCATAGCGAATCATTTTATCCACCAGCGCATGTCCCAACCCTAATCCTTTTTTGTCAGGCCGTACCACCACGGTGAACTCGGCTTCATTACTGCCAGGATGGGCATAGCAGAGTAAACCGCCATAGATTTCGCGGGTAGGAGAGGTGGCTACTAGCACCATATCGCGGTCATAATCCAGGTGAGTAAGGCGGGCAATTTGCGCAGGCCCTACCGCTGGATATTCGCCTCGGAAGCGTTGATATAAATCCTGCGGCGTGAGTTGCTGGATCATGGTTTTTAGCGCAACCGCATCGTCTGGTTTGATTGGCCGCACTAATACGGCTTCTTGGTTTTTCAAAGTCAGCGGCTCTTCCAGCGATTCAGGATAGGGGCTGATCACCATATGGTTTTCTGGTTGCTTGCGAATTTTAATGCGCGCATCGAGCGCAATAGCGCCTTCGCTATCGGCGATCAATGGATTAATATCCAGCTCAGCAATATCGCTCACGGTACAAGCCAGTTGTGATATTTGCATGAGTGCGTGGATGATGGAGGGGAAATGCACTGGCTTTTGATCTCGAAATCCTTTGAGACGCTGATAAACACGGGTGCGCTGGATCATATCGTCAGCCAGAATGCTATTGAACGGGGGCAATCCCAGGACTTTGTCATTGATGACTTCGACGGCTACGCCGCCCTCGCCAAATAAAATCACCGGCCCGAATTGCTGGTCGGTGCTCATGCCCACAATCAACTCATAGCCCTTGCGCATCACCATTTGCTGCACGGTGAAGCCTTCAAGCTTGGCGGTAGGTTTAAGTGTGGGAATGGTTGTGAGCATTTTTTCAGCCGCTTGCACCACCGCTTGGCGATTGGCAAGTGCCAGTGCCACACCTCCCACATCGGATTTATGACTAATGTCA
Organism: Rickettsiales bacterium; assembly: GCA_033762715.1. Taxonomy (GTDB): domain Bacteria; phylum Pseudomonadota; class Alphaproteobacteria; order Rickettsiales; family SXRF01; genus JANRLL01. Next base: position 62,815 of record JANRLL010000001.1, read on the forward strand.
GGTGAGCGAATTTTAAGTACCACCGGATAGCCAATCTGGTCGGCCTGATTAGCGGCTTCTTCGGCATTGTTTACTGTGTAGGTGCGTACCACCGGAATGCCACACGCAGCCAGCACTTCTTTGGCTTCATGTTCAAATAATTCATCACGCCCTTCGGCGAAGGCTTTCTCAATAATAGCGCGAATCGCAGTCTCATCGCATGCATGGTCATGTATGGTGGAAGACGGCGCTTCGAGTAGCATTTTTTGATTATGGCGATATTCCACCATATGCAAAAAAGCGCGCATGGCTTTTTCAGGCATATCGTAAGTGGCGATGCCAGCTTCGGCAAAGAGCTTGCGAGACTCGGTTGCAGTAGCCTCACCCAGCCAACAGGTAAATAGCTGTTTGCCATGACGATCGGCCGCAATTACGGCTTTGGCGGCTTCAACATTATCCGAAACAGCCGTAGGGCATTTCATTACAAACACCGCATCGGCTTCTTCTGCTTGCAGCACAATACTCATCGCGTCGCTATAGCGCTTGCCGTTTGCATCGCCAATAATATCGATGGGATTGCCGTGTGACCAAGTTGGGGGCAATACTTTATTCAGTGCGGATTGGGTGGCCTCGCTCAGTTCGGCTAATCTGCCGCCATTTGAGATCAGATAATCGGTGGCAAGCACCGCTGGTCCGCCGCCATTGCTTACAATCAACATGCGGTCACCTTCTTGTGACAAACTATTTGGCTGTAGGCGTGCCAAGGTTTCAACCGAGTCGAATAATTCTTCCATATCATCAACACGCAACATGCCCGCGCGTTTGAAGGCAACATCATAGACCGCATCGGAGCCAATCAGTGCACCGGTATGCGATGCAGCGGCTTTCGCGCCGGCTTGGTTGCGTCCGGATTTGATGACAATCACCGGTTTGTTGCGTGCGGCCGCGCGCGCAGCTGACATGAATTTGCGCACATGGGTGATGGCCTCGACATAAAGCAAAATGGCGGAGGTGCCGTCATCATTGGCCAGGTAATCGAGCATGTCGCCAAAATCCACATCGCTGCAATTACCCAGCGATATGAAATGTGAAAAGCCAATATCACGTGCGGCCACATAGTCAAGAATCGCCGTGCAAAGCGCACCGGATTGAGAGAGAAAAGCAAGCTTGCCAGGTGCTGCGGCCAGATGAGAGAAAGTGGCGTTAAGTTTGACGCCAGGCACCATAATACCCAGGCAATTAGGGCCAATGATGCGAAGGCCATAGGGCTTGGCGGCTGCCAATAATTGCTGCTCCAGAGCTTTGCCTTCGGCAGTGCCGAGCTCGGTAAATCCTGCTGAGATAACTACCGCCGCCCGCGTGCCACGCTCGCCAAGTTCGGCAATGGTTTTAGGCACTAGCGATGGCGCGATGCACAGAATAGCCAGATCAGGCACGATAGGCAGTGATGCCACATCGGGATAGGCAATGATGCCGCTAATAGAGGCATGTTTGGGATTAAGTGGCATGATGGGGCCGGAAAAACCCGAGGCCAAAATATTTTCAATCACGACATGCCCGATAGAGCCTGATTGATTGCTAGCACCTATCACCGCAATCGATTGCGGCTTGAACATGTTTTCTAGATTGCGGATGGTCACGCAACGTTTCCTAATGCTTTGGGATATTGTATGGCGCGGCAAGCCGTAGCTAGGCCAGTTTTGTCGTCAATGGTCGCCATTACGCCACATAGTGTAGCAGCGCCGGACGCGGGCTCCATGCGGTTTTTGCTGATTTTGGTGAGGAAGCGTTCCAGCGGTGCTTTTTCTTCAAAGCCAATCACCGAATCATAATCACCACACATACCGGCATCGGTTTGATAGGCGGTGCCTTTGGAGAGAATACGCGCATCTTGTGTAGGCACATGGGTGTGGCTGCCTACGACCATGCTCACACGGCCGTTTAAATAACGTCCCATGGCCATTTTTTCTGACGTGGCTTCAGCATGGGTATCGACCAAAACTGCTGATACATTTTTGCCTAGTGTATAGCCTTCCAAAGCCTTATCAACCGTAGCAAAGGGGCAATTGGTATGTTCACGATGAAACACTTGCCCCAATACATGAATCACCAAAATGGTTTTTCCGTTGGCAAGCGTATAGAGATGAGCGCCACGACCTGGCGTGCCTTCAGGAAAATTGAGCGGACGCAGCAAGCGTTTTTCTTGTGATAGATACGGCACAATATCTTTTTGGTCCCAGATATGATCACCACCGGTGATGACATCCACACCGGCCGCATAAAAATCAGCGCAGATGGCAGAGGTAATACCAAATCCGCCTGCGGCATTATCGCCGCTGACTACCACTACATCCAACGCATATTCTTTGCGCAAGATAGGGGTGTATTTGACCACCGCATCACGACCGCTTCTGCCTACAACATCGCCTAAAAATAATATATTCATGTAAACTGAATCACTCCATTTTCTGTAATCACCGCATCCAGCGTGGCGTCATGCGATTGTATCGGCAGCGTATCGGTTTGTTGCAGGCTATAGGCCGCTCCTATGGCCTGTATAGATTGAGCAGCGCGTAGTGCCTGCAGCGTGCGGTCATAATAGCCTCCGCCATAGCCAAGTCGATAGCCTTTTCGATCAAAGGCCAAAAGTGGAACAATGATTATATCGGGTGTTACCACCGGCGCGTGGGCAACGGGTGCGAGCGTATTATGGGTGCCGGCTACTAATGCATCACCTGGCTTCCAGCTGTGAAAGACTAGAGGACTATTGGTCTCGGCAATAACAGGTAGACAAAGCCTATGCCCTTTTTGGGCTAGCTGCTGCAAAGCAGGCATCACATCTATTTCACCGCGCATGGTGCTATAGCCAGCGATAACGCAGGGTGGTGTGGCGGGCAGGTAATGCAGCAGATGCTGGCTGTAGGAGAGGGCGTGCTGTTGCGCATCAGCGTCACTGAGTGACAGGCGCTTTTGGAGATATTCTTTTCTAAGGTTGGATTTATATATGGTCATATGATTGTCAGTGAACGGAACCGCCATGGCCGTCGGTTTAAACAAGCCGCATTCGACCCGTTTTTAAAGGTGGGCACCGTATGTGCCAAGGCATGGCCTCGACCAGGGACAGCTCCCGATAAAAAGGATATTGGTCCAAGGGACAATGTACCTAACGCACCGGGCAGAACCGTTCACCTACTAATTTAGGATTTTTTGCCGTTTTTTCAAGCAGCTTCGTCAGTTCATTTCGATCTGATCAGCGATTCGCTCAATTCGCAGGGCTATTTCTTCCAAGGTCACCGCCATTGCAGCTTCCATTTCGACAAAACGGTAATCAGCCGAGGTGGATTTTGAACGGCTGCTACTCTCATTTTCTTTTTTCTTTTCAATAAGTTCGTCGGATAGCATCAGGGCTGCCATAAGCAGGGCCATGCCTTCAGAGGGTTTTTGGGTGGCATTATAGGTTAAAGACCGTACGCGATCGTCTACCTCATCGGCCAATATGCGTAAATGCTCTTCCTGACCATCGTCGCAAGCAACCTGATAGTCGCGACCGCCTACTTTTAGACGTACTACTGCCATATACGCTCCGTTGCAATATACTGTTTTTTATAATTTTTTTGTAGTTTTTTTACTTTCTTACGCGATTGTCACATAGATGAAATGAATTGTCACATGATTTTCATCATTTATTTTCAAATTATAGGCTATGCTCAGAGGGTATAACTAGGATCACTACATGGTTTCGACACAAGACGCAGGGCAAAACGCACATGATGCAACCGTTAACGCGGGCGAGCAGCGTGTTGCCACTTTTCTAGAATCGCATTGGGATGGCTTCAAAGCCATTTTATTTGGCGAACATGAATTAAAATCCAAACCTACTAAGGCTGAATTTTTGCAAATGGCGCGCTCGGCGATTGATTCTCCGGAAGGCGATCGCTCGATTACGATTCCCACGTCTAAAGGCAATGTGCCGGTTAAATTTTCTAAAATTAAAGCCAAGCTAGAAGAATTTGGTCAGGGCAGCATCGATATTGACGGGTTAGTGCCAACCAGAGCACAGCTTAACAAGCTCGCAGACGGTGTGTCGAACGGTGTAAAAGAAAATGTCGGCGGCATTGGATTTTTGGGCGGCGCTACCATCGGCAATGCGCTTCAAGGCCTATTTAAATGGCTGATGAGTGGCTTTAAAGGTGGATTTAGTGGCCTGAAGGAAAAAATTGCTGAGTATACGGCGAGCAATATGCAAACATCGATTCAGAATAATTTGCTGAATCTGCGCTCGACCGCTCCTGAAATGAAGGGCTTCTTGAGCGATACGACTATCGCAGCGATTACGGCACGTGCTGGTAACGAGACTATGGTGCAAGCAGGTTTTGCACCTAACAATCCGGCGGCGCAGGAAAGTAGCAATCCGGCCATTACATTACAGATTAATGATAAAACCCGTGATGCTGCCCGCAATGTTATCAAGCATGAATTACTCACGCCGGATGGTAAGGCCAAGTTGGAAGAGCAGATTGGCAAACGTCTGGAAGATGGTATCCAAAAAGGTTTGGAATCCAATACCTGGTATCAATGGGGCCCTACCTCATGGCTGGCAAAAGCGGCTGCTCCTGGCAAAGATGATGCAAAAGAAACGGCGCAAGCGATGGCGCCAGTTATTGCTGACACCATCGCAACACGCCTGACCGATCCTAATTTCCGCACGAAAGACGGTCGTAGTTTAAGTCAGTTGGATCGCATGGAATTCACCAATGTATTCCGTGATGAAATTGGTAAGGAATTAAAGGCGAATCCGAAAACCAAAGATAATTATTTTGTCCAAAACCATCTGGATGATTTGCTATTTGGTATCCGTGGTGAATTGGCGCAAAACTATGATCGCATGCATCAGGCCAACACAATTCTGAATCCTGATATGCAACGTGCGGTGGCTCAGGCAAAGGATCCGAATGCGCCCGTCGGTGGCGCCCCAGCCCCTGGGGACGCGGCATCGCCTTCGGCGCCACGCCTACCCAATCAACCTGCACCACAACCTGGTCAGGGCACTGGGATCGGCAGCTAAGCCACTATTTTCCAAACGATGATATAAGAAAAGAAGGCGGATTATTTGTCCGCTTTACGCACGAACTCAACAATGATTGGCACCACATGTTCGCGGAATTTGCGGCCATTGAAAATACCGTAATGGCCCACACCTTTTTGCATATGGTGTTTGCGCTTGCTGGCAGGCAGGGACGAGCAGAGATGTTGTGCTGCTTCGGTTTGGCCTACGCCTGAAATATCATCCAGCTCGCCTTCTAAGGTAAGCAGGGCAGTTTGGGTGATGGCATCTGGCTTCACCTTCTTGCCCTTATACATAAACTCGCCTTTTGGCAGCAGATGTTTTTGGAACACCTGTTCAATGCAATCGAGATAAAACTCAGCTGGTAAATCACATACCGACAAATATTCATCATAGAATTTTTTATGTGCGGATGCGCTGTCGCCATCACCTTCAACCAGATGTTTGAATAGGTCGACATGCGCGTTGATATGGCGATCTAGATTGAGCTGCATAAAGCCTGACAGCTGTAAGAAGCCAGGATATACACGACGCATAAAACCAGCATAGTTGAATGGCACGCGCGTAATCACGTTGGATTGGAACCATTCCATAGGTTTGGTTGCCGCCAACTGATTAACTTTGGTTGGGTTGATACGGGTGTCGATCGGTCCGCCAATTAAGGTCATCGAGCGTGGCGCATGTTTTGCACCTTGTTGATTTAAAACAGACGCTGCCACCAGAACGGGCACCGAAGGCTGACACACAGCCAGCATATGCGGGCCATCGAGCATTTTCGAATAATCGATAACATAGCTGATATAGTCTTCGAGGCGGAATTCCCCGTGATAACCAGGAATATCACGCGCATCGAGCCAGTCCGTAATATAGACATCCAGGAATGGCAGCAATGCCTCTACCGTACCGCGCAATAAGGTCGCATGGTGACCCGACATAGGAGCCACGATCAGCATAGCGGGCTGTTGCTTGCTCATATCTTTCTTGAAATGGATCAAGCGGCAGAACGGTTTGGTGTCGATAATTTCTTGATGAACGGCTACGTCTTTACCGTCTACTTTAGTATGGGTAATGCCAAAATTCGGTTTGCCGTAGCGATGGGTTACCCGCTCAATCACCTCGGCAGCCGCAGCCACGCTGCGGCCATAACCAGTATAGGTCAGGGGGCTTAGTGGATGGCGATGCAATGCCTTGCTGGCCTGCGCCATCATTTTGATGGGGCTAATAGCCGCATAATGTATTTCATGTAAATGATAGAGATGACTATTTTCGGACAAGGTAATCATTGAACATCTTTCCACTGTTATTCTATAGGCCTATTGTACGCCGGACAAGATAAACAAAGGCTTAACAAAAGGGGTAATTGATATTATTGGTTGCCAAGCGCCAGCGAGGGATTATACATAGCCCCACTAAAGATTTTAAGTGTTTGAAAACAATATGATGACCGAATCCGAGTTTCATAGCCTAGCCGATTGTTGGCTTGCTGCCCTGGCGCAGGCCTTGGAAGATGCTGACAGCCAAGCTGCGCTTGAGATCGATTATCAAGTGGGTATTGTAACGATCGAAACGGCGGCAGGTAAGACGTTTATTGTGAGCAAACACGGTCCAAGCCAGCAAATCTGGCTTTCTTCACCACTGAGCGGTGGGCTGCATTTTCCTTATCATGCGGTAGAAAAGGATTGGATCTTACCGGATGGACGGCGCTTAAAACCTCTTTTATCAACGGAGCTCGCCACACTTGCGGGTGTGGAATTTACCTAATGAAATCATCGGCTGCCAATATTACACGCCCCACCGGCCAGATTAAAAATCTGGCTCCCATATTGCGTTACCTAAAACCGTATCGGTTGCATGTACTAGGTGCGATGCTGGCGCTGGTGGTAACGTCGGCGGCGGTTTTAGGCATGGGGCATGCGCTGCGTTATCTCATTGATGAAGGCATCGCTAAAGGCAATACCAGCCTTCTCGATCAGGCCTTATGGGTCTTAATGGCGGTGACCGTTTTGCTGGCGCTTTCTACCTTTGCGCGCTTCTTCCTGTTTTCTTGGATTGGTGAGCGCGTCGTTGCCGATATTCGCAACCAAGTCTACCGCCATCTAGTTGCTATGCATGTTGGGTTTTTTGAAGTCACGCGTGTGGGCGAGTTATTATCCAGACTCACCACCGATACCACCTTGCTGCAAACCGTGATCGGCAGCTCGATCTCCATTGCTGCGCGCAATAGCTTGTTACTAGTCGGCGGGTTTGCCATGTTGCTGCTGACCAGCCCAACCCTTACCTCCTACGTGTTTCTCATGATACCGCTCGTGGTCATGCCTATCGTTATTTTTGGGCGTAAAGTGCGTAGCCTGGCGCGCGACTCACAGGCGCGCATCGCTGATATCAGCGCGCATGCGGAAGAAAGCCTATCGGCCATTCGCACCGTGCAATCGCTAGGCTTAGAGCCGTATGAGAATGCGCGGTTTGCGGGGCATGTGAATGCGTCGTTGATGGCCTCATTTCGCCGCATTAAAAATCGCGCTATCTTGACCGCGCTGGTTATCATGTTGGTGTTTGGCTCCATCGTAACCGTGTTATGGCTGGGTGGTCATGACGTATTATCGGGTCGTATCACTGCAGGTGATTTATCGGCCTTCGTCTTTTATTCGATGATTGTAGCCGGCGCAGTAGGCGCGATTAGCGAGGTATCGGCTGATTTACAGCGTGCCGCCGGTGCTGCCGAGCGCATTATCGAGCTGTTGCAGGAAACACCCATTATCGCTAATGCGCAGACAGCGGACGTGCCGCTGCAAAGTGCTGCTATTAGCTTTGAAGAAGTATCGTTTACCTATCCGTTGCGGCCGGATAAGCCGGCGATTGATCATTTTTCCTTACAGATTGAGCCAGGCCGTACCATCGCGCTGGTAGGGCCATCAGGAGCAGGGAAAACCACCATTTTCCAACTGCTGCTACGGTTTTATGATCCTACCCAAGGCCGTGTTCTCATTGATGGTCACGACATCAAGCAAATTCCGCTGGGACAATTGCGCGGCATGATTGGGCTGGTGCCGCAAGACAGCATGATTTTTTCTACCACCGCCAAAGAAAATATTCGCCTGGGCAAGCTCGATGCCACCGATGAAGAAATCAGTGCGGCCGCCGAAGCCGCCTCGGCCTTGGATTTTATTCACCGCTTGCCCCAAGGTTTTGATACTCATTTAGGGGAAAAAGGCGTGCAATTATCGGGTGGGCAACGTCAGCGTCTATCTATTGCACGTGCCATCATTCGCAATCCGCGTATTTTACTGCTCGATGAGGCCACCAGTGCACTCGATTCGGAAAATGAACATGCGATTCAGCAAGCGCTCGAACGCGTCACGCAGGGGCGTACCACTTTTATCATCGCCCATCGTTTATCGACCATCATGAAAGCCGACCATATCATCTTAATGAATGAGGGGCGAATTGAGGCAATCGGCAACCACCGCGAACTATTGTCGAATAGCCCGCTTTATGCGCGCTTGGCAGAGTTGCAATTTAAAACAGTCACTTAACGGTTGTTGCGCGCTTAATTACATGGTAATGCTGCCGTGATAATGGTACACTATCCTTCTGAGATCATGAGGGCGTATGTCGAGCGTATTAGGCAAGAACTTCAATTTACCTTGGCATCAATATGATCAATATTGGATTACGCTTTTTGCCAAAAATGGACAATTTTCCCCGCAACTGACCAATCTTTTACTGCAAATAGGCATGCAGGCGGTATCTGCTGGCGTAATGAGCGTGCAAACGCCACGCGATTGGAAAACCACCTGGGATGCGCTCTATGCGGCCGTTGAAAAAGCAGGGCTTTTGAATGAGCTAAGCGTGGTGCTGACACCGGATGCGCCGCCTTCTTATACCAACACTGCGCTGGAGCGCCGTTCTACTGCCGATATTAAAGCCTTAGCCGACAGTCTATGGTTGGGCACAGCCTTACTCGAAGATCGCGTTATGTGTTATTTGCAGCCCGTAATCAGCAGCCAAGACAAGGTGTTTGGCTATGAATCTTTCGCGCGGGTGAAAGCGCATGATGGCAGCATCATTGCCGGTGATAAAATTGTAGCTGCCAGCCGTGCGCTTAATATCGAATTCATGATCGATCGCCACCTGCAGGTATGCGCGGTTAAAACCTTTATATCCAGTGACTTTGATGGATTCTTATTTATCAATTTCTTTGCCGGCTTCATCCACCGTCCGGCCGTCTATCTCGAGGGCCTGAACGCCACCGTGAAAAGCTATGGGGTGGTGGCAAAACATATCGTGCTCGAATTTACGCAGTCCGAGATGACGCAGGATATTGAGCATATGAAAAATATTTGTGAATACGGGCGTTCATGCGGTTATTCGGTTGCGCTGGATGATATTGAATCCTTAGAGGGAGCCCGTAAATTGGTGCCAGTGATTCGTCCCGATTTTCTAAAAATCGATATGCATCTAGCACGCATGGTAAATGAGGCAAGGGGCCGCGACATTATCAAACAGGTGGTAGAGCTGGTGCATTCAAACGGTGGGATTGTAGTAGCCGAAGGTGTCGAAAATGACGAGATGCGCAGCAAATTACGTCAGCTGGGCGTGGATCTGTTCCAGGGCTATCTCTTTTCCCCGCCGATGCCGGCAGAAGCGGTGTTAAGGCGCTATTCCACCGGCAACGTAGGCTAGGGAAGCTAGTAAATCAAATGCACTTTCGCGGCTGCGTGAATAACAGCGGCAATACGTGCGGTCGATTGCAGAGCCAGTTTAGTGGCACCCGCTTTGAGCAGCTCATGGTTATGCGCTTCAATGCACATGCCACAGCCATTCACCGCAGACACCGCCAAGCACATTAGCTCAAAATCAATTTTATTCACGCCAGGTGAGCCAATTACATTCATGCGTAATTTCGCAGGCAGTTTTTTCAGCTCATCATCGCCCGATAAATGCACAAAGCGATAATAGATATTATTCATCGCCATGATGCTAGCAGCAGCTTTCGCGGCTTGAAGCAAGGCATCATCGATCTTGCCCGAAGACAAGTTTTTCAATGCCGCAATCAACTTCGGCTGACCGGCCGCATAGGCCGATGCCAAGGCAATCGCATAGATTTGAGCTTCTGATAATTCCGGCGCACCTTCTGGGGTGAGTACCGTGCCGAGATTGAGCCTGATGTCTTTGGCGAAATCAGGAATCTCATCACGATACTGTTCCAGAGTGTAGCTGGCATCATCATTGATGGTTGCAAGCTGTATACTCATATTATTTATCCTTATGCAGCGATTTGAATGGTGTCTTCGCCTTTTTGCCAATTGCAAGGGCAGAGCTCATCGGTTTGCAAGGCATCGAGCACGCGCAGTACTTCTTTTACGTTACGGCCGACGCTAAGGTCAGTCACCATCACGAAGCGAATAATGCCTTCTGGATCGATCACATAGGTAGCACGTTGTGCGACACCTTCTTCCGGATCCAAAATACCTAATGCTTCCGACAGCTCGCGCTTTACGTCAGCTAGCATAGGGAAGGGAAGGCTGTTTAGTTCTTCTTTGCTCTGTCTCCAGGCTAAATGCACGAATTCCGAGTCGGTGCTAAGGCCCAGCACTTGCGCATCGCGATCGGCGAATTCTTTGTTCAGCTTGCCAAATTCAGCGATCTCGGTGGGGCATACGAAGGTGAAATCTTTGGGCCATGCGAACAGCACCAGCCATTTGCCTTTGTAGCTGTCTTCGCTGACATTAATGAAAGCGTTCTTAATGTCGTTCGATACGGTTGCTTTTACGTTAAACGCCGGTAATTTTTTTCCTACTCCAAGCATAGTTTAGTCCTTATAAAAAGCGGGTTGATAGATGAAACCAAAGAGACGCTAACACGAGCCATAACTATTATAAAATCTATTGTTATTATTATAATAATAGATATGATCTATATATGAACTTACGGGATATGGAGTATGTAATCGCGGTGGCCGATACCGGCAGCTTTGGGAAGGCGGCCCTGCGTTGCCATGTGAGCCAGCCCACACTTTCCATGCAAATTAAGAAACTGGAAGACTATTTAGGGATTGCGATTTTTGAGCGCAACAATCGCCGTGTATTAGTGACGGCAATTGGGGAAGATATTTTAAAAAAGGCCCGCAAAATGGTCGAGGCCAGCAATGAGATGGTAGACATTGCCCGTCATTCGCGCGACCCGTTTTCGGGTGATATTACCTTAGGCGCGTTTCCAACGCTTTCGCCTTATTTGACGCCTTATTTGATGCCAGATTTCAAACAGCATTTTCCGAAATTGTTGGTGCGATTGGTTGAAGAAAAAACCGATGATCTCATTGCTAGGCTCCAAGAAGGCACACTCGATTGTGCGTTGCTGGCCGCCCCCATTGATGCCAGCGGATTAGAAGTCAGAACGTTATTTGAAGAGCCTTTTTACCTGGCGGTTTCACACACTCATCCGCTGGCTTCGCGCAAAAAGCTTGATATACAGGATTTGCAACAGCATGAATTACTGCTTCTCGATGAGGGACATTGCCTGCGTGCGCAAACATTGGAGCTCTGTCAGCGTATTGGTTATAAGGAATCGCAAAGTTTCCGTGCCACCAGCTTGGAGACATTGCGTGAAATGGTGGCGCATGGACAATTTGCCACCTTGATGCCGCAGTTGGCGTTGCATCGTGAACGCGCGGATATGTGCTATATTCCATTTACTCAGCCACAGCCATCACGTGTGATAGCGCTATGCTGGCGCAAAACCACCGGTAGAATCCGTCTAATGGAAGAGTTGGCTGTTCGGATCAAGCACCAGGCTAAAGCGGCGCTTAAATCGCACTAGCTACATCGCAAGCGGTGTTTTACCCATATCAGAACGGGTGTAGCGTTCCGAATACAAACCAAAATGATCGGTGCCGCCGATAGTCGCCAAACCTGGGTGACCATGTTCGCCGTAAGGCGATACGTCTTTCGGCGCGCCGTTAACGGCCAGCGATGTGACTTTGATGTTATCTTGGTAATGGCGCACTTCGGCAGGATCGTTAGAGAAGATGGCGCCCGCTAGGCCATGATCATCCAGCTTATTGGTCATTTCAATGGCTTGATCGAGTGTTTTCACCGGATGAACAATATGCACGAACGGGCCAAAGATTTCGCCCTTCATGAAGTCATAAATACGTTTTGCGTTATCAGGGTTGGCATCTAATGCTTTGGTCCAATCAATAACAACAGGGCGTACCCAGTAGGCGCTACGCGCTTGGGGCATTTCGTTGTCATGAATCTGGAAATCGCCATGGACTTCAGCGCCAAGCTCTTGTGCCAAGGCCACCGCTTCACCCATACGTTGATGCGAATTACGATCCACCATCGGACCCATTTTAACACCTGCTTTGAACGGATTTCCCAACAAGTCACCAGGGCCTTGATCGCAGAGTTGTTTAATATGATCGGTCACGCCTTCGGCACCTTCTTGTACGCATATAATGCGTGGCGCCGTGCAGCGCTGACCGGTCGCCGGACCAAAAGCATCATACAGTGTTTGTGCAATTTTCTTGCTATCCGCATCATCTTTTACGGCTGATTTCATGACGGCCACGACGTTGCTACCGCCCATTTCTACGATGGTGCGTTTATCGCCGCGGTTTTTGCGGATCAGGTTGCCGACAAAATCACTACCGACGAAATGCACGACATCGGCTTCACCGGTGAGTTTATTATTCACGCCCACGCTGGTTTGGATTATGCCGCCTGCATTTTTAGCAAAATCATCCGCCCAAGGTTTGCCTTCGGCTTTTGCTTTTTCTGAAAATTCAGCGACCGCCTCTTTGGCTGCTTGCATGAAAGGAAACACCCAGTTTGGTGCTTTAAGTGGGGCGGATACCACCACGCCGTTTCCGGCTGTGAGCGCGCCTACGATGCCGCCAATAGCAAGCGCGTAAGGGTAGTTAAACGCGCCAATAATTTGTGCCGCTCCAAGAGGGCGAGTAGAGATATTCACGTTTTTGCGTACTTGTTTATCGGCCAACTGTTTAGCAGCTTCATCTTTAGCGTAATCAAACCATTCTTTGCCTTTTGAGCTGACTTCCGCAGCAGAAAGGTCGACTGGCTTGCCGGTATCGGCTGAAATGGTCAAGGCGATTTCTTCTTGGTGAGCCGCCATTTTCTTTTCCAAAACGGACATGAAATCCAGGCGATCCTCTACGCTCATTTTCGCCAGCACTTTACTAGCATTACGGGCGCTCTTCAGGGTTTTTTCCGCCTGTTCATCGTTGGTTTGTTTCAAAAAGAAACTATGATCGGCACCAAAGATAGGGTTGGTAAGGCGCAGGGTGGTAGGGGTTGCCGAACGTGCTTCTTTAAAGCTGTCAAACTGGGTCAAAAATTCCAAATACTCTTTATCGAATTTTTTAAAGTCATTTTCTTCAAATGCATGAGAGAGTTCTGCTTTATAATCTTTGGTCATAATGCCCTGCTTGGTTGATAGGATAGGTGACCTTAATGTAAGCTAAAAAATTAAGTACCTCAACGGACTTTTGAAGGATTATTAATAAAAAATTAACTCACTAGGTGGGGTGCAAAATAATAACATATTGAAATATAATGATAGTTATTATTTTTCCTATAAGGCTGGCCGAACGCCCTATCGGTGTTTTAAATCAGATCCGACTGGGGTTTTCAATTTATAGCGCTTTTATGTCTTAGGATATCGTACCGCCCGAATTTTGATAGTTGGATGGTTATAGTGAGCTTCCTCTCACGAGGATTTTTTATTCACTTCAATATGGAGAATGTTATGGATAACCGTAATCAAGACGAAAGCAAAAGCAACCAACGCAGCGGCAACCGTGATCAACAATCGGAAGCTGGTCGTCAAAGCAACAAAACTAGCTACAACAAAGGTTCGTCTTCGAGCTCTTCTGCACGTCCTGGCTCTAGCAGCGACAAACGCTAATTAGCTAGTCACTAGCGATTAAAAAAGCATGCCCTTTTCAGGGCATGCTTTTTTGTTGTGGCTTTCGTTAGCTACTATGCGATAGCCTCGAATAAACGAGTATGAGCCTTTGAATGCCAATTCAAATTTTTGTGGATAATGATGCATGTCCGGTAAGGGAAGAGGCCATACGTGTGGCCACCCGCTATGGACTGCAGCTTATATTAGTCAGCAATCAAGGCATGAGGCCGCTAAAGCTGCCCAATGTAAAGCAGGTGGTGGTTGATTCTAGCTTTGATGCGGCAGATCACTGGATCGTGGAGCATATAAGCGCAGGCGACATTGTGGTTACGACGGATATTCAGCTAGCCGCTCGATGCTTAGGCAAAGGCGCGAGAGCACTTAATGCGACTGGTCATGTCTATACATCACATAATATAGGATCTGCACTATCAATGCGTGAACTCAATGCTTATCTGCGTGAAGCAGGCGAGATTAAAGGTCATAATCCCGCTTTTTCAAATAAGGACCGCTCTAATTTTTTACAAGAGCTAGATAAAATGGTTCAAAAAAACATATAACACTTTATGCTGCGGCAACTTTGCATTAAGCGAAGTTTCAATTACCATCCACGATAGCAGGAATAAATATGACAAACGCCGCCTTAGACAAAGCATTGGAAGATATTTACGCATCTTTGAAAAATAATAATGAGCAACTCGATGCAAAGATCGTTGCCTTAAAGGCTGTTTTGCAGAGTCAGCAAGTGGAATCGGTAGAAGTAGACCCGACTAAGCTGGTTCAACCCAATCGGCAGGGGCGCAAACTTATGCAATCCTATTTTAAGAAGCGTGGGGTTATTATTAATTTTTCGTCGGCAAGTCATTCAAATTGAAGTGTATTTCGCCGCTTCTTAAAATGTACTTGCCACTGCTTGGCAGCATTTCTCTTGACTTAGTGCGCTAAGAAGCTTATCCAGTGGCCCTGAGTTTGTTATTCTACTCTTTATTGATGGCAGTTGATGCTTTGAGCCCCGGCTTTAAAAGCTTGTGCGAATAGCACAGTGTTTAAGATTATCTTTCGGTGTTCTTACATTTCCCCTGACGTTTCTAAAAAGAGGCAAGGTTTATGCCTTTGATTTCAGATTTCAATGCTATCTGTGTTGTACAGGTAGCGATGTAACGCCAGTAAAAGGATATTCTTATGGCTAGTGGTATTGTTAAATGGTTCAACCCATCAAAGGGTTTTGGTTTTATTCAACCTGATAATGGTGGTCCTGATGCGTTTGTGCACATCAGTGCATTGGAACGCGCAGGTCTGACGACTTTGAATGAAGGCGCTCGCGTTACTTATGAGCTGGCCACTGAAAAAGGCAAAACATCTGCAGTGAATTTGAAATTGGCTCAAAGCGCTTAATTTCTTCTGTAGATTGAGATGATCGATACCACGGCGGATTTATCTGCCGTGGTATTTTTTTGTCATTTGTATACTTTGTAAACCCATAGCTATTAGTAGCTAGTCGCCAATTATGGTTTTCCTTATGTATCTTCGCAAGAGATAGACGACCACAGCAAGGGCGAGCAAGAAATAATGATCTTCGATACCGCCAGTCGTAGTAATGGCAACAACGGTCTATCAAACCTTAGTAATTATATCAAAAATCTAATTAAATCATATTGTTGGTAATAAATATGGCGCTAATGGGGCATTTATTTTAGAAGCGGCGCACTATTCCAAAAATTCTTCGATATCAGGAATGCGCGTAAAAGCGATTTTAGTTCCTGAAAAACTTTTGCCTTGGGAAGGTAGCATTCCTACTAGCACGGAATCACGGCCGAATCGGTGATTGATTTTGTCTAGCGCATACGACATTTTCTCGAATTTAGCGCGTTTTTTGAGATCAGTACCGGGAAGTTCGCTAAATAATTCTGGCTGTAAATTATCGACTGGTACCAAGCCGTGGAGCACGACGGATACTTTCTTGATTCGTGCGCCGTGTGTTTCTCGCATGATATTTGTCCAAGCAGTATCCAGCAAATGTAGGAAGGTCATGGTATCCTGTGCGCGGTAGCAGCTCTCAACATCCTCCACGCGCGGCCCGTTTTCGACGCGGGCCGAAAGAGAAAAGGTCGAGGCATAATAGCCCATGCGTCGGAGGCGACTGGCGGTTTTCAGGGTGAGGCGGCGAGCGACATATTTGGCGCGTTGTGGGTCGCGTAATTCCGGTGCCATGACGTGGCTATGGCCGATAGTAGTTTTAGTGGCTTCCTCGTCAGGCAATTCTACGCCACGAAGCAGATACCACATTTTTTGGCCCCATACACTGCCCCATACAGTTCGCATACGCGATGCATCGAGTGACATCAGAGTCTCTATATCGTAGATACCAAACCGCCAAAGGCGCTTCTCCATATTATAGCCAATACCCGGTAAATCACGTAACTTGAGTGGTAGAAGTTTTTCCTTTGCGCTCTCTGCAGTGAGAATAGTGAAACCATCAGGTTTCTTGAGATCAGTTGCCACTTTTGCTAGATATCGATTCGGCGCGACACCTATGGAGCATTTCACATATTCACCGATATTTTTGGCAAGACCCGCTTTGATGCAAGCGGCAATTTTCCGTATGCATTCTTCGGAGGTTTCGTTATCCATCAAGTGGCATGCCACCTCATCGATTGAACATACAGCGGTTACGGGAATATGACGGTCTACTTCTTCTAATATGCGATGGTGAAATTCGACATATTTTTCATGTTGGGCAAGCACGCATATGATGTCCGGACACATTTTCTTTGCTTCATAAATTGGAGTGCCGGTGCGAATGCCAAACGCTTTGGCTTCATAACTTGCGGCAATCGCGCAGGTGGCATCCGTCTCGACCGGTACGACGGCGATAGGACGGCCACGTAGCTCGGGCCTTAGCTGCTGCTCCACGCTAGCGAAATAGCTGTTAAAATCGACATACAGCCAGCGTAATTCTGAAATAACGGGGAGAGCATATTCGGATATGATGCTCATCGAATGATGATACTTGTTAGCGCTTCTACTTGTCTAGAAAAGCTTCATCGTCAGTTCATATGTTTTCGTACAGTATTGGCTTTTAAGGTTATTAAGTGCACTCATTAGTGCCCCATAGAGAATAAATAAGGGTATAAATTGCCAAGAATAGCTAATAAGTTATTGAAAAATATGGTGCCGCTTGTCGGACTCGAACCAACGACCTACGGTTTACAAAACCGTTGCTCTACCAACTGAGCTAAAGCGGCACTAACCATCGGTTAAGCGATGGGGTGGCAATAATCAACATATTTATTGGGATTAGTCTAGGCCGTATTCGCCTTCATTGAGCCAAGCGCGGTGATTGGCAGGCTTACCGAAATAGAATCCTTGCAGGTAATCGGCACCCATTTCCATCAAGATTTTAGCGGTTTCGCCATTTTCGACAAACTCAGCCACCGTTTTAAGGCCGAAGGCTTGCGAGAAATCCAGCAGCGTTTTTACAAAGAACTGGTTATCGGCGCTATTGGGGAGGTCTTTGATAAAGATACCGTCGATTTTCACCATATCGACCGACAGGGCCTTTAATTGACGAAACGAGGTATAACCCGAGCCAAAGTCATCCAGCGCCACTTGGCAACCCATCGATTGCAGGCTGGCTACGAAAAATGCAGTACGGCGCAAGTCGCGATGCACCGCCGTTTCGGTCAGCTCAACAATGAGCCGTGGGGCGATAATAGGGGTTTCTTTGAGCAAGATCGTGAGCTGATCGAGCCAAATATCATTTTCAGTCGTCATATTGGAGACGTTAAAGGCGATCACCACATTCGGATCATGGCGCAGTTCTTCAATCACCATTTCCATCACCATGGTATCAATCGTATCAATCAAGCCCATCTTTTCGGCGACCGGAATCAACGGACCGGCTGAGCTGATTTTACCGTTCGGACTAACTAGGCGCAGTAAAGCCTCGTAATGACCAATCTTTCCGGTTTTACTTTCGACCACGGGTTGGTAGGCCAGTCGCAGGCGTTTTTCTTTGAAGGCTTTAAACAGGTAGTTGGCAAGGCCCATGCTTTGACGATTTTGATCGGCCTCGCGGCAGGTCATTTCATAGGTGCGGTGCGGTGCGGTTACCGTGCTGTTGATGGCGACATATACTTTATCGAGCGCATCACAGGCGCTAGCGGTTTCGGTTGGGAATACGATGCTGCCAATCACGCCGATGACATAGAGCGCGGCGGTGGCATAATTATCGCGGCCAAAATTTTGAATGACGTTATAGAGTCTATAGGCAATATTTTGTACATCTTCTGCATGCGCGTTGGCCAGAATAATACCGAACTGATCGCGTTGCAGGCGTTGAACAGTGTCATGCTCGCTTAATACGTCTTGCATCATTTTCATCAAATCGTGCATGACGATTTCAGAGGTATCGTGGCCGGAGGCGCTTATAATCATCGAGAGGTTGGTGATCGACACCAGCATCAAAGCGCCAGAGGTATGCTCTTTGATCGTATGTTGGATAGTGGTTTCGAGTACCTCTAGAAAGTCATTTGGATAAAAATCGCTACCCGGATAGCGTGGAATTTCGCGCAACAGCTCATCGCCCTGGAGCGGCAGATCGGACGTGTTATCTGCAGTGGAATCCATGGCTGATCGCTCCGAATACGAATCATCGTGAAATAACATTAGTCTGTTTTTATCCTCATGCGGGCAGGAAGCCCCTATTACAGTGCTATTCTTCAGTATGTCAGACATAGGTAAATATTTATTAAAATTACTCCTAAAATTTTACTAAAATACTTATAAAATAGTGAGGTGTTTTTATAGCCCGTTTACTGTAAACAAGTCTGTTTTATAAGGATTTAAGGCTTAATAAGCAGCTAATCCATAGCATAAGGCCCAATCCTGCATTGGAAAAAAAGATGCGCCGGCAGGAAATTGGGTCATTAAGCTGCACCGTTATAATCTGCCATATTGCATGGGTAAGAAAGAAGCCAATAAACCCTATTGCCGCCCAATAATGACCTGTTATCAGGAAGCATAAGCCCCAAGATATTGCCGCAAAACTATAGAATAGCGTGAGGGCAGGTTTGGTTTTTGCTCCTAAACGTAAAGCGGTAGATTTAATGCCTACACGCGCGTCATCGAGTTTATCTTGATGCGCATAGATGGTGTCATAGCCGAGTGTCCAAAAAATGGCACCGATATATAGTAAGACAGCCGGAAGCTCAACCGTGCTGCGCACGGCAACCCATCCCATCAAGGCGCCCCAATTAAACGTGAGCCCTAGAAAAAATTGTGGCCACCAGCTGATGCGCTTCATCCACGGATAGATGGCAACGGGAATCAGTGATAGCGCCGCCCATAGCAGTACGTGCGGGCCCATATAGATAGAAATAGGCAGCGCCAATGCCAGCAACATAATTAGCAGTACGATAGCTTGCGTGAGAGATAATTCACCGCTGGCAAGTGGTCGTGTTTGCGTGCGTGCGACTTGGCGATCGAGTTTGCGATCGGCAATGTCGTTGATGATGCAGCCGGCCGAGCGCATTAACACAGCGCCTATGGCAAATAATAGTAGCAACACAAAGGAGGGGGCGCCATTAGATGCCAGCGTCACCGACCACCAGCACGGCCACAGTAAAAGCCATATACCAACCGGCTGGTGTAGGCGCATCAGGCGAAGATAAGGTGAAAGGGTCATGCCTATTTACATTTATTTAGTAAAGCTCTAGCGTTTATTGCATGACGAAGCAAATAAAACGCGCGCCCATTAAAATCCGTCTATATGTGCCCGAGCCTTATGCTCAGGGTGCCGTCGTGTCATTAAACGAAAACCAATCGCATTATCTGATGCATGTGATGCGTGTGCAGCTGGGTGATACCATTGCGATTTTTAATGGCGAAGATGGGCTATGGGCCGCATCGGTATCGGCACTACACAAGAAACATACGCAACTGCAATTAGACGCGCCCTTATTGCCGCAAGCAAACAGTCCTGATGTGTGGCTGGCCTATGCGCCTATTAAAAGCAAAACGGAATTGGTGGCAGAAAAAGCAGTTGAGTTGGGTGTGGCGCAGCTGCATGTGGTCTATACGCGGCATGTAGTGGTAAAGGCGATCAATGAAGATAAATTGCGGGCGCATGTCATTGAAGCGTGCGAACAATGCGAACGCTTAGACGTGCCGCCCATCATCGAACATAAAGATCTCGGTTGGTTGCTGGGCCAATGGCCAAAAGATCGCCTGTTGCTCTATGCCGATGAATCAGGTGGTGGGGTTGTATTGAAGGAATTACTCCCTACATTACCAGGCGGATCGTATGGCGTACTGATCGGGCCTGAAGGTGGTTTTTCAGCCGATGAGCGTCAATTATTGAAAGGCCAGCCGTTCGTGAAACCGTTCTCTTTAGGGCCACGCGTATTGCGCGCCGACACGGCAGCGATTGCGGCGCTGGCCTGTATCCAAGCTTGGTGTGGTGATTGGCATATACCGTCTGCATTTGAAGCGACCTAATATGCAAGATATTCTCGAGACACTTAAAACACTCAACAACATGCGTCGTGATGACATTGAGCAATGGCTTGTCAAGCAACGCAAGATCGCACGGCCTTTTGTCACCAGCTCGGTTGATTTACGCCATTCAGGAATGCGCTTGGCGCCGGTGGATACCAACGTATATCCTGCCGGATTTAATAATTTGTCGCCATCGGGGCGTCTGCGCGCAGCACGATTTTTTGCTGAATATTTTGAAGAGCGTTTTCCGCACGCGAAGCGGCTGCTTATCATACCGGAGAATCACACGCGCAATATGGGTTATCTCGAAAACCTTGCGGTGCTCATGTCGTTGATTGAGAAATTTGGTATCGAGGTGGAGTTGGGGTCGCTTGCGGCAGAAGCTGGTCAGCCGATTGAGCTCGATACGCTGTCTGGGCGGCATTTAACGGAAAAACCTATTACACGCAAAGCCAATCGTCTGGTGTTAGAGGATGGTTTCGATGCGGATGTGATTTTGCTCAATAACGATCTGACCTCAGGTAAACCTGAGCTGCTGAGCGATTTGTCGCAGCCGATCATTCCGCCTACCTGCATGGGGTGGTGGCAGCGGCGCAAAAGCGTACATTTTGAGGCGTATCGTGGATTAATTGAAAATTTCTGCAAGCAATTTGATATGGATCCTTGGTGGTTTGCCGCTGATTTTCATCGCTGCGGTTTGGTGGATTTTAAAGAAAGTGCGGGTTTGGATCTCATTGCAAAAGCTGTCGATAAAATTCTCATCCGTGCACAGCAAAAGCATGAGGAGTATGGCATTCAAGAAGCGCCTTATGTGTTTATCAAAGCCGAAAGCGGAACCTACGGTATGGGTATTATGACGGCGCATTCAGCCGATGATGTGCTGCAGCTCAATAAGAAAACGCGCAATAAAATGAATACCGTAAAAGAAGGCGCGCAAGTGAGTGAGGTCATCATTCAAGAAGGTATCGCAACCATTGACCGCATTGATGGAAAGCCGGCTGAACCTATGATTTATATGGTTGACGGTATACCGGTTGGCGGCATGTTCCGTGTCAATGGCGAGCGCGATGCGCAGAATAATTTAAATGCCGCCGGCATGGAATTTAAAGGCATGTGCGACGAAACGGAAGACCCGTGCGGCGAATATCGCCATATCACGGATTGTCATTTCCGCTCGTTTGGCACCATTGCAGCCATTGCGGCATTAGCCGCGGCGCGTGAAGATTATAATGTGGGTAAAGACGGCGCCGGTATTTAGTTACGCGCTGAGTTTTTTTGCCAGCGTCTCATACGGCAAAACACCACTGACCGGACCTAAGGCGGCAATGGTCAATGTGCCTTCTAGTATTTGTTTACCTAAGTGCTTTATGTGATCCATGGTCACCGCATCAATGCGCTCAGCAATGTTATGCACATCACGATATTCACCGTAGCGAATCAAATGGCGGCCAATCCACGATGCAATGGTTTGCGGATTTTCCCGCGCCATGAGCAGCTCTGCTTTTAACTGATTTTTCGCGCGCGTAATCTCATTGGGCAGAATTTCTTCTACCATTTGGTGCAGCTGGTCACACAGCACTGCCGAAAGCTCACCGCCTTTTTCCGCTGAGGTGGCTGCATAAATATTCATCAAACCGCAATCGTCATAAGCCGAGCCCATGGCATAGACGGTATAAGCCAAGCCACGTTTTTCACGCACTTCTTGAAAGAGTCGTGACGACATACCGCCGCCTAGGATATTGGCATAGATTTGCAGCACCTGATAATCGGGCGAATGAATATTGACGGTAGGCAAACCCAATAGCAGATGCAATTGCTCCAAATCACTTTCGATGCGCACATCGCCGCCCTTATAGCGCGCAGCTTCTGGGGCTGGGCATTCTTTGCTTGGGGCAAAAGAGAAATAACGTTCGGCTAAGCCTACCAGCTGTTCATGGGTAATGTGACCTGCCGCAGACAGCACCATTTGTTTGGGCTGGTAATGGGTGTGCATGTAATCCACCAAATGATCGCGCGTATAAGAGGCAATGCGCTCTGGCGTGCTTAAGATAGAGCGGCCCATCGGTTGATCGGGGAACGCTTTCTCGTCAAAATAATCATTGATTAGATCATCGGGTGTATCGTGATGCATGGCGATTTCTTGGATGATGACATTTTGCTCACGCACTAGCTCTTCGGGTTCGAAGATGGAGTTTTGCAAAATATCGCCCAAGATGTCGGCTGCGACATTGGCATCGTTTTTAAGCACCTTGGCGTAATATACCGTGTTTTCCATCGAGGTATAGGCATTGAGTTGCCCGCCAATATTGTCAAACGCTTCAGCGATGTCGCGGGCGCTACGAGTTTTGGTGCCTTTAAAAGCCATATGCTCAAGTAAATGCGAAATACCGTTTTGCTCGGTATGCTCATGCCGTGCGCCAACACCAACCGTCACGGTAAGCGCTACGCTTTCGACGTTGGACATGGTTTCGCTTGCTACCCGCAGGCCATTATCCATTGTGGTCAATTGGTAAGTCATTTATCGATCCAAAGAGTAAGTGTTTTGGTTATCGGTATAAACAGCCGTATCACCCATGGTAAGCCTATTATAATAAATATATAATATATTTGCTGTTGGGTGCTTCTCTTTATGATTCTTTTCTAACCAAGGATCAAAAGGGGTGACGACTTGGCGTGAAAAATTAGGAAAGACACTAGCAAAGCTATTGTCATAACGAACTGAAAAATAATCATTAAATGTTGGACTTGCGATCATATTGGCAATGACCATACCATCTGGCTTTAGGCTGGTTTTAATCGCATCTAGAAACTCGCGGGTGGTACATTCCATAGGCACCGAATGCATATTGGTAAATACGTCAATAATCACCAGGTCGAATTTTTCCTGGTTGTTGCGCAAGAACGCGCGTGCCGATAAAGCTTCAAACCGCTTGTTGGCACTCAACTTTTGTTTAAGAAAATAATGTTCTGAAACCGGTTTTAAGTCCTTATCAATATCGACAAACAAATAGTGATTTTTCTTATCATTAAGTCCGATGGTGAAGCCGCCAGCACCCAATACCAGTATGTTTTTAGGCTCAGCAGCAAGCGGTATGGTATCTATGAAATTCGTTTCGATATAGTTCACATAAGGAAAGCGATTGGCATTATTTTTTGCCAATTTAGATGAGCCCGAACGATTGACGAACATATAGAGATCGTCGCTATTAGGTGCATGCGTTACCATCACCATATTATAGTTATTGTTAGAAACGATGTTCAGCTCGCGCATCGTAAAATTGTTATTAGCGGCAAGCGTTACGACAAAGAGTAAGGCGATCAAGAGCGGCTCATAGCGCATGTTGCGCCTGGTAAGCAGAAGTGCCAGCACGCCCAGCAAGCCCATGGTTACAATCACCGTGTTATGCACACCGATAAAGCTCATGAGGATAATGGTAGAAAACACCGAGCCCAGGAAAGAGCCGGTGGTAGAGCAAAAGAGCATGGTGCCGGTGATGCTGCTTAAATCCCGTTTAGAAAAATAATTAGAAATGAGCGGCACCGTTTGCCCTAATACATAAACCGGCCCTACTAGAAATAGGGCGCAGTAGAGCGAGACTTGCGCAATACGGTGGGTAATATCCAGAGCGCTCAGCACGCCAAATAATAATTCTAAAAACGGGTAGGATAACGCCATGGTAAGAAAGGCCATAGACAGCAACGCGTTACGTAGCAAGATTCTGCGGATGCTAAGCGGTGGAAGGCCGCTTGCTTTGCGCTTTGCTGCCACTTTACGAAATTTTGCACCACCTACATGATAACCAAGGGCGAGCGGCAGCAAAACGGCGCTGATAATAATCGAGATGACTTCGGTGCCGCTGCCCGCAAAAGGAATAAGCTGGCGGATCGCAAGCAGCTCGCAGGCGAGCACGATATAGCCTTCAAGGAAGATAACCAGCAGCAGCAAATTATTCTTATTGATGTTCATGCCGTGCTTATACCAAGCTCTGTATGTAGCGTTTCACCGCATAGACATCATTGCCAAGGCCATGCACACGTTCTGGCAGATTCAACAAATTACTCAGATGCACAGGTAAGCCCGGATGGATGCCGGTTGCTTTTTTGACGGCATCGGGGAATTTAGCGGGATGGGCGGTTGCGAGTAATACAAGGGCAGTGGCCGTATCGCTGCGACAATGCATACCTGCTGCATAACCAACGGCCGTATGGGGATCCAGCAGTTCACCGGTGCGCTGATAGACATCGCGAATGGTTGCTATTGTCTGCTCGTCATCCACGGCGCTGCTAGCAAATTCAGCACGCAGTTTATCTTGCACTGTTTTGCTCAGCGATAAGGTTTTCTCTTGGCGCAAGCCCGTCATCAGGCGAGCAATCATATCACCATCGCGATCATGAAGATCAAACAAGAGACGTTCAAAGTTGCTGGAAATTTGAATATCCATGCTGGGGCTCAGCGTGGGGTGCACGCCGCGCATAGTATAGCTGCCGCTATCGACACAGCGTGCCAGAATATCGTTTTTATTAGTGGCGATAATCAGCTGATGGATGGGAAGGCCCATGCACTTGGCGATATAGCCGGCGTAAATATCACCGAAATTGCCGGTCGGCACCGAGAAACTCACACGGCGTGCTGGCGCGCCCAATGCGAGCGCGGCATAAAAATAATAGACCACTTGGGCGAGGATGCGTGCCCAGTTGATAGAATTGACCGCGGTTAAATGCGTTGCTTCGCGAAAAGCGGCATCGCCAAAAAGCGTTTTCACAATATCCTGGCAATCGTCAAACGTGCCGTCGATGGCGATATTATGCACATTGGCATCGGCAATGGTGGTCATCTGCCGGCGCTGCACATCCGATACGCGGTCTTTTGGGTGTAGAATGACAATATCCATATTATTGCGGCCGCGGCAGCCAGCAATAGCCGCTGATCCGGTATCGCCGGAGGTGGCGCCAATCACCACGACCTTTTGCTGTTTCTTGCTTAGAATATAATCCAGCAAACGACCTAAGAATTGCAGCGCGAAATCTTTGAATGCCAGCGTAGGGCCATGAAATAATTCCAGCACGAAACTATGCGCATCGAGCTGCTTGAGAGGGGCAATCGCATCATGGCGGAAGGTGCTATAGGATTCTGCGATGATATGTTGCAGCGCTTCCGGCTCGATGCTGTCGCCGGTGAAGCGTGCAATAATGCGATAGGCCAGCTCAGGATAGGACAAGGCGGCAAGATCGGCAATTTCAGCGGTTGAGAAAATAGGAATGTCGTTAGGTACGTACAGCCCGCCATCCGATGCGAGTCCGGCCAATACCACTTCATCAAAGGCAAGTGCCGGTGCTTTGCCGCGGGTAGAAACGTAATGCAGTGTCACGATGAACCTAAATAGCGATGTTTCAAGTGCTCTTTATATACTGACACATCAAGCGTTTGGCCAGTGGCATGTTTGAGCAATTCTATCGCGGTCAACTTGGAGCCTTGCGAATGCACATTCTCTCTAAGCCATTTATATAGATGAATAAACTCACCTTTTTGGATCTTCTCAGACAGGTTGGGGATCGCTTTTCGCGCGGCCGCAAAGAGTTGGGCTGCGATAATGGCACCCATCGTATAGGTCGGGAAATAACCAAAAGCACCATCGGGCCAGTGAATATCCTGCATGCAGCCTTGTGCATCATTGTCGGGGGTGATGCCCAGCAATTCCTTCATGCCTGCACGCCAGGCTTCCGGTAAATCGGCTACGGATAAGCTGCCGGCAATCATTTGCTTTTCCAACCGGTAGCGCAGGATAATATGCGCGGGATAGGTTGCTTCATCGGCATCAACACGAATTAGGCTGGGTTGCACGCGCGTCATCAGTCGGAAAATATTATCCGCACTCCACTCCGGCCCCGATACGCCTAACTGTTTGCCAATGACAGGTGCAGCAAAGGTAAGAAAATCGCGGCTGATGCAAAGCTGCATTTCAGTGAGCAGCGATTGGCTTTCATGGAAGGCCATACCGCGCGCTTCGCCTACGGGCAGATTGCGCCAAGCAGCTGGCAGTCCCATCTCATAAAGCGCATGGCCGCTTTCATGCATAACGCCAAAGAAGCCGGATAGAAAATCCTCTTCATCATAGCGCGTGGTAAGCCGTATATCGCCAGGTACGCCACCGCAAAACGGATGGGTGCTTTCATCCAAGCGACCACGCGTGAAATCAAATCCAAGCAACTGCATAAAATGCAGGCCCAATGCTTTTTGCTTAGCGGTTGGAAAATGCCCTTGAATAGGCAAAGGTGCTGGCAGTGATTGTTGGCGTTCCATGACGGATTGGATAAAGCTTGGTAAAAAGCCCGCTAGATCATTAAAGAGTGGATCGAGTAATGCCTGGCTGGTGCCAGGATCATATTGATCGAGCAGCGCGTCATAAGCGGAGATGCCTAAGGCCTGTGCTTTGGCCTGTGCCACTTCACGCACCAATGACAGCACTCGTTCCTGATAGGGAAGGAAGGCTTTAAAGTTATTAGTTTTGCGCGCGACACGCCAAAACTGTTCGGACTCGACGCAGGCTTTGGTAAAGGCGCTCACCAAATCGGCCGGCACCGCCGTTTCATGGTGCCAGCTGCGTTTCATCTCGCGCAGGTTTGCTTGTTGCCAGCTATCGAGCTCGCTGCTATCGGCCTTGGCAAACCACTCAGCCAATGCGGGTTGCGTGATAATTTCATGCGCGGTTTCGGCGAGCGCTCCCAGTTGTTCGGCGCGCGTATCACCGCTATTTTCTGGCATCATGGTCGCATTGTCCCAACCGAGGATGGCGCTTGCGCCTTTGAGTGCGAAATAGCGACGAAAACTGGACTCTAACTGTTGGTATGCGGTCATGGACGCGGCACACGATGATAGATAGCAAACATAATCAGCCCAATGATCATCAAGCTATACCAGGTGATGGCATAATGCAGGTGGTCGTTGCGCAGTTGAATAAGGCTATCGCGCGGAATCGGAAATACATTGGCTTCATGTTTACCTGTTGCCTCAATCACCAGCGGTATGAGTGGCTTACCGACCAGCTGTGAAATCTGTTCCAAATCTTCATAAAACCATACGTTTTTCTCGACTTGGTTATCGGGCAAGAATAGGCGCTTATCGCGGGCAGGCCGCAGCACACCTTGTACCGTTTGCGTATCGCCGGTGGTCGCATAATTACTACCTTTAGGGGCAAAGCCACGATTGACTAGAATCACACGGCCATCATCATCCAATTCAAACGGGGCGTAGATAAAAAAGCCATTTTCTGCGCCTTGGATTTTACCCACCACATGTAATTCATGCTGGGGCAGAAATTTGCCGGTCAGCGCTACATTGCGGTATACCAGCCTATCAATCTGTTCGGGCAGATTACCCAAGGTTGGCAAGGCTTGCCCTTCAGCAATCATTTGATTGAGGTTGTTTTTCCATTGCAGGCGCATCATCTGCCAGCTGCCCAGGCTACCTAAGAGTAACGTAGCGCTGATAATAAAAAGCAGCGGTACCAGTGTCGGTTTACGGAAGGCCATAACATCTCCTTGAGGTCATATAGATAAGCACTCTCCCTATGTAGTGCTAAAATGGCGCGGAGTAAAGATTCCTTGAACCTTATGTTTTTGGCACTATATTAGGCCTCCAACCGTTTATAACCGCAGATATTAAGGAGAATTAGGATGAGCGTTTTGATTGGTAAACAGGCCCCCGATTTCACTGCTAAGGCAGTTATGGCTGATAACAGCATCGAAGAAAACTTTAACCTCCTTAGCTATTTGGGTATTAAAAAAGATGCGAGTGGCAAAGTAACCAAACCAGGAAAAGTAGGCGTTTTATTCTTCTACCCGCTTGATTTCACATTTGTGTGTCCATCAGAAATCATTGCGTTTAACAACCGTATCAAAGAATTCAAACTCCGCAAAACCGAAGTGATCGCCGTGTCGGTTGATTCACACTTCACCCATTTGGCGTGGAAAAATACCCCTGTTGAAAAAGGCGGTATTGGTAATGTGCAATTCCCAATGGTGGCCGATCTTACCAAGTCTATCTCACGCGATTATGACGTGCTGATGGGTGGCGCCGTGTCGCTGCGTGGCACCTTCCTTATCGATGGTTCGGGCGTGGTGCGCCACCAGGTGGTCAACGATCTACCCCTGGGTCGCAACGTAGATGAAGCGCTGCGTATGGTTGATGCGCTGCAATTCCATGAAGAGCATGGCGAAGTATGCCCTGCTGGCTGGAACCGCGGCGAAGAAGGTATGCAAGCAGACGCAGCAGGCGTTGCGAAATACCTAAAAAACAACGCAGGTAAACTATAATCTTTAACAAGGAACTAGCCTGTAACGCTCGGTTACGGGCTAGTTCCACATCATTTTGGAATCCTATGAAACATCTCCTAATGCTATCGCTTGTTGTCGGGTTGCTGTCTGCTCCGGCATTGGCGTCCAATGCCCATGAACATGCAATGTCTTCACCCACTAAGGCGTCTGTCAAAAAGCAGCCAACGGTGAAAGCCTATATGAGTGCCATGGAGCGTATGCACCATGATATGAACATTATGTATAGCGGCAATGCCGATGTGGATTTTGCACGTGGTATGGTACCGCATCACCAGGGCGCGGTGGATATGGCTAATGTGTTGCTTGCGCATTCGAAGGATAAAACCTTGCGCACGCTGGCTCAGCGTATTGTGATCTGGCAAGAAGTTGAAATCGGTATCATGAAACGTTGGCTGAACGCGAAAGACAGCTATTCGAAAACCAGCTGCGATTGCGATGCTGAAACAACCAAAGCCTATAAAGAAGCGATGAACACGATGCATCACGATATGAATATTGCCTATACGGGCAATGTCGATATTGATTTTGTAAACGGTATGATTCCGCATCACCAAGGCGCTATTGATATGGCGTGGGTGTTGATTAAAGCTGGTGTAGACCCTGAGCTGCGCGCGATTGCACACGACATTATCCGTTCACAAGAGCAAGAAATTGCTTTGATGAAGGAGTGGCTCAAAACACATCAAACCAGCAAAGGCACGAAGTAATGGCTGAGCATCGCACGAAGGTTTTAATTATTGGCTCAGGCGCCGCGGGTTGCACAGCTGCGATTTATGCGGCGCGCGCCTCACTGGCGCCGATTATGGTGCACGGATTGCAGCCAGGCGGTCAGTTGACTATTACCACCGATGTAGAGAATTTTCCTGGCTTTGAACATGCGGTGCAAGGTCCATGGCTCATGGAGCAAATGGAAAAGCAAGCAGCCCATGTAGGCACTACCATTATTCACGACACCATTGCTAGCGTCGATCTTTCTAAGCGCCCTTTTACGGCAGTTGGCGAATCGGGCGACAGCTACGTAAGCGATACGTTGGTGGTGGCAACCGGTGCCACGGCGCGTTGGCTGGGTATGGATAGCGAAAAGAAATTCTCTGGCTTTGGTATTTCGGCCTGTGCCACCTGCGATGGATTCTTTTTCAAAGGCAAAGAGGTGGTGGTATTTGGCGGTGGCAATAGTGCGGTGGA
The DNA here is from genome assembly GCA_033762715.1 of Rickettsiales bacterium. Taxonomy (GTDB): domain Bacteria; phylum Pseudomonadota; class Alphaproteobacteria; order Rickettsiales; family SXRF01; genus JANRLL01. The sequence goes on from JANRLL010000001.1 coordinate 92,804, forward strand.
AGAGGCGCTGTATTTGGCCAATCTAGCCAGCAAAGTGACGTTGATTCATCGCCGCGATAGTTTGCGCGCGGAAAAAATTGCGCAGGATCGCCTATTTAAAAACCCCAAAGTCTCTGTCATTTGGGACAGTGTAGCGGAAGAATTTGTAGGCACTGAAAATCCAAATTCGTTGACCGGTGTTCGTATCAAAAACGTAAAAACCGGTGCGGTGAGTGAAGTGACCTGTGATGGCGCCTTCATCGCGATTGGCCACACGCCTAATACCGAGTTATTTAAAGGTAAACTGGACATGGATAGTGAGGGCTATGTAGTCACCACGCCAGGCAGCACCAAAACCAATATTCCAGGCGTGTTTGCCGCGGGCGACGTACAGGATAAAATATTCCGCCAGGCCGTGACCGCCGCTGGCACCGGTTGCATGGCGGCACTGGAAGCCGAACGGTTTTTATCAGGGCACTAAGGTAGCGATATATGATGGACTGGGACAAGCTGCGGATTTTTCATACGGTCGCCAGCGTCCATAGTTTCACGCGCGCCGGCCAAGTGCTTAATCTCAGCCAATCGGCCATCAGTCGTCAAATCAGTGCTTTGGAAGAAAGCCTGCATGTGTCGCTCTTTAACCGCCATGCGCGCGGGCTGGTACTTACCGAGCAGGGCGAGATTTTATTTAAAACCGTGGGTGATGTATTTACGCGCTTATCGGCGGCGGAGAATGCCTTGCTGGAAAGTAAGGAGCGTCCGCGCGGTCCGCTTAAAATCACCGTGCCTACCGCCATTGGCACTATGTGGTTGGTGCCGCGTATGCGCGAATTTTGTGATCTGTACCCTGAGATCGACGTAACGATGATAGCCAGCGATCGTGAGTTGGATTTGATCAAGCGTGAAGCGGATGTGGCGATTCGTTTGTTTCCGGCGCGTCATCCTGATTTGGTGCAAAAAAAGCTAACCTCACTTAATAACTCGCTCTATGCCTCGAAAGAATATCTACGTGTGCATGGTACGCCAAAGAAGCTGCAAGACCTCTCCGCGCATCGCTTGGTGGTGTATGCGGAAGAAGATCGCGTGCCCTTCGATGAAATTAACTGGGTGCTAAAGACAACCAAGGTGCGTGACCTACAACCCTATTTTCGCATCAATAGTTTACGCGGTATTTTAAAGGCAGTGGAAAGCAGTATTGGCATTGCTGGCCTGCCGGACTATATGGTGCATGATGCGGTGGGGTTGGTGCGCGTATTGCCCGACTTTAAAGGCCCGATGACCGATATGTATTACACCTATTCGGTTGAGCTTAGAAACTCGAAAAGAATAAGAGTTTTCAAAGAGTTCATCATCAGAAAGCTGCAAGAAGATGGTTGGAATACGGCCTCGTAGCTATGCATTTTGCGCATAGCTAGCTTGCGCGATCCCTTATTCTCAAGCGCTCTAAAATCGTTACTATCTGCTTATAAAGTAGGCAATTGCCTGCCATGGGTATTATGCCCATCCTCCCCTGTTATTTTATTTTTAGCCCCACTTCGGTGGGGCTTTTTTTATAAAATAATAAGAGGCTCGCGCCCTGAATTGGCTTTGCGTTTTTCTTCTAACCGAGGCACCATGTCTACACGTTCCTGGCGGCGGGTAGCATAACGATCAGGCGCCTTGCCATAATCTTCAATATCGCGTCTGACGAAATGTTCTAGCTGATGGGCTTCTTCAACGGTGTGCTTCAAGGCTTTGCATAGGCCTTCATCCACCTCTTGCAGATTACTGATAGCTTTGAGCAGTTTGGTGTGTACCTGGTTAGGGTGTCTGGGGCTATTGGCCTCAATGGCTGTGCGCAGCTCTTTTCGCTCATCGGCGCTGATATAACTGCTGAATGTTGCAAGTGCTTCCTTATAGAGAAATTCGACAAACTCACTGCCGGCTAAGGCCGCTTCTAACGGATATTCTTCGGGCTTGCGCTTAGTAAGGCCTAAATTTTCATGAATGGTACTATAGGCATAGACAGGATGCTTGACCTTGCCTTCCCCTTTTTTATCGGATTTGATACGGGCCATATGATAATTCACACCAGTAGCGCATTCCAACATTTGGTTTTGTAGCGGGGCATCATGAGTCAGCAAAATAAAGACACTGTTTTTAGGGTCGGTGATCGTGGGTAGATTACCCGTATATAAGTCGAGATAGGAGCGATCGCCGGTATTGAAATGGCTTTTGTCCAACATATCTTTGGCCATGTTACCTAATACGGGTTTTTGATCCCACGGCCATAAGGAGGTCATACGGATGGCTTGCAAGGCCTCGGGTGTTTCCCACACCTTGGGAATGTGCGTAAACGGCATATCGGCATAATGCTGAGAAGACGCTTTAAGCACTGCGCTATGTAAGGTTTCGCGAGCAAGCGCATTAGGCGTGGCGCCCATTTGCTTGGCAATCTCTGGTTGGAATTGCGTGGCCATTGTATGCATATAAGCTTTAGCGATTTGCATCGCTTTAACCATTTCCAGCATGAAGCCTTTTTCGTCCTTGCGGCTATTGTTTTTATCCAGCAAGGGCAGATTATCCATTTTTTCCCGCCAGCTTGCCATAACCCTATCGGCCGCTTCATTCAGTGTCGCATCTTTAAAAAGATAATGATTACCATCGCTTCTAACGAGACGCAGGCTAATGTCTTGTGGCGAGTGAACCGATTTGCCTTGGATGGTTTCAATTCCGCGCTCTTGACAGATTTCAAAGGCTTTAGTGCGAATTTCATCGCTGATCTGTTCTGCGGCCTCGATCATAGGCGTTACGAGTTTGGGAAAAATTTCTGTGGCTAATTGTTTTTTAAAATCACGGCAGGTGCGGGTTTGAATCACTTGCGACCAGGATTCGTGATCGTGCAGAAACTGCCCAAATTGGCTGGAAGGATCATCGAGTGCGGAAAGAAGGTGGCGTGCTGCAACATTGGCTTTCTCGTGCACGCCTTGTTCGGTATCCACCACTACTAGCTTGCGTCTCTGGCTGCGGTCATAAAGTTGCTTAAGTGCTGTCAGCGCTTTATAGGGCTGTCCGCCCAATTCTGCGCAGGCATCTACCGCCACATACAGATTATACATCCGCTTAGCTTCGGTTGGCAGTGGACCTAAATCGGGTGAGGATGTAGTAGCGGACGCCTGAGGCTTTTCTTTTTGCTTATGTTTTTTTGCCACTAGATTTCGCCCTCATCATATAAAAGGGCATCGAGTCGGCTCATGGTTTCGCGTGATTTATCTGCGTCAGGTTGATACAGCCCGAAGCCATGTTGTTGCATAAGCGCTTGCAGTTGTTCGAAATGGTCCACGTGCAATTTCGCGGCGGCATCACGCCAGCCGATATGGCCTTCGCTTAAAGCGCGCAATACATCTTTCGGTGTATTGAGAAACATAGGATCGTATCCAGCTCTGAGTGAGTATGGATAAGATTGTAACTTTTTGTACAGCGTTTGGAAATGTATTAATTGGCTGAATATTAAAAAATATTAACGTACTATGTCATTGATTCAGCGAATTTTTTTATTCTAGCCACCGCTTCAGCCAGTATTTTCTCGGATGTGGCATAGGATATTCTGAAATAGCCGTTCAAACCAAAGGCGCTTCCGGCTACCACGGCAACCAGCGCTTCTTCTAGTAAAGCATTGCAAAAATCATTGCAGCTAGTGATGGTTTTACCACCGGCGGTTTTTTTGCCGATCAATTGTTTCATGCTAGGAAACACATAAAATGCACCTTCAGGTTTCAGGCAGCGCAGCCCTTCAATGGCATTGATGCCATCGACGACAAGGTTGCGACGAGCGGCGAAACTTTTTTTCCAATCCTGCAAGAAGGCTTGTGGGCCATTGAGGGCGGCAACCGATGCCGCTTGGCTGATAGAGGAAGGGTTAGAGGTGCTATGCGATTGAATATCGCTCATGGCCGTAATCAGCGGCTTAGGACCTCCCGCATAGCCAATACGCCAGCCGGTCATAGAATAGGCCTTTGATACGCCATTTACCGTAAGCGTGCGGTCATAGAGTTTAGGTTCAAGTTGGGCGATCGTTTTGAAAACAAATCCGTCATAGGCCAGATGCTCATAAATATCATCAGCGAGGATCATCACCTGCGGGTGCTTAAGCAACACATCAGCCAGTGCGCGAAGTTCGGCTTCGCTATAGGCGGCGCCCGTCGGGTTAGACGGTGAGTTGAGGATCAGCCATTTGGTTTTGGCGGTGATGGCTTTTTCCAGCGCAGCGGGGGCTAGTTTGAAAGCGCTTTCTTCGCCGCAAGCAATCGTGATGGGCGTGCCTTCGGCGAAAATCACCATATCTGGATACGAGACCCAGTATGGCGCGGGGATGATCACCTCGTCACCTGGATTAAGCGTAGCTAGAAAGGCATTAAAAATAACATGTTTGGCGCCCACGCCTGCAACCACTTGGTTGGGTGCATAGTCTAGGCCGTTCTCGCGTTTGAATTTATCGCAGATGGCTTTTTTCAGGGCCGGCGTTCCGCCTACGGCTGTGTATTTAGTTTCGCCGCGATTGATGGCTTCAATCGCTGCCTGTTTGATATGATCGGGCGTGTCAAAGTCAGGTTCACCCGCTCCCAGACCAATCACATCCTTGCCGGCAGCTTTGAGCTCGGCGGCTTTGGCGGTGACAACCAGGGTAGGCGATGGTTTTACACGGGCGAGTCGGTCGGCGACAAGAGACATACTATTCCTCAATCAAAGTAGATGAGGCGCGTTTTACGGTAATATTTCCAGCTCGACAAGCACTGTTTGCTTGTTAGGCAGTGGAATTGTGATCGTGGGCTGATTTCCATGCATGGTTTTTTGCATGGCTGGCGGTACAATCAGCAGACGCTGCGTGCCTGGAGAGGTTCCCATGACGCCTTGCTCCAACCCCATAAACACCTCAGATTTGCCAGGCGTAAAGGTGAGGGGAGTTGGCGTGGTATCGTCTTTGGGGTAAAGGCGTTTGCCTTCCATATCCCACATAGTAAGCGCCACCGTAACCGGCATGCCGCAGCTGATGGTGGCGCCATTGCCACCGCGCTGGGTAAACATGCGGTAAGGCGTATCGCGCGGGGCTGGCAGGGTTGGTTTGGCATCCAGCAACTCGATATCAAACACAATTTCCTGATCGCGTGGCATGTCGTCACGTGCGAAACCTTCAGCGCCATAGGTAAGGGCCGGTTGCGCGGCTACGCTGCGTTTGCCTTGCGGCGTCATCCCCACTATTGCGCGTTCAAAGACGGGCATGACTTTGCCTTCGCCGATACGGTAGGTCAGGGGTTTGTCGGCAGAAACCTGGTCAGGAAGCGAGGTGCCATCGGCAAGCGAAGTGGTATAGGCGATGCGTACTTCTTGCGCGCAGCCGACCGGCTCTCCATTGCCGGGCTTTACTTCTTTGATCAACAGATCATTTTGCATGGTGGGAAAGAGTTTGCTTTTAAAGGAGTCATAGCCAAACAATTTCTTCGGATGCAGCTCTTCAGCGGCTTTATCGAGCGCTTTTCGCGGCTCGCCGTCTTTGTTTTGATTAATAATAATGGCATAGCCGATAAAGCCTAGCAGTAGCCACTTGATCCAAGGAGGCGTTGGCTGTTTTTCTCTTTTTTTGAAGAACAGGCCCATAGGTGTCAGCGTTGATTAGGTGTTGAAGCGGAAATGTAATACATCCCCGTCTTTTACCACATATTCCTTGCCTTCTAAACGAAATTTTCCAGCTTCTTTGGCACCTTGCTCACCATTATTGGTAATGTAGTCTAGATAAGCAATGGTCTCAGCGCGGATAAAGCCTTTTTCGAAATCGGTATGGATAACGCCGGCGGCTTGCGGCGCACTCATACCTTGGATAATGGTCCAGGCACGCGCTTCCTTTGGGCCCACCGTGAAATAGGTGACCAGATCAAGCAGCTTGTAGCCGGCGCGGATGATGCGCGCTAGGCCGGTTTCTTCCAGTCCAATCGCCGACAAGAATTCTTGTTTTTCTTCTTGGGTCGCAAGCATTGATATTTCGGATTCGATTTTAGCCGAGATCACCACGCTGGTAGCGCCGCGTTGTTTAGCCATCTCTTCCACTTTAGCCGAAAGTGCATTGCCTTTGTCGGCACTGCCTTCTTCCACGTTGCACACATACATAGCCGGCTTCGAGGTCAGCAGTTGCAATTGCTGAAACAGTTTTCGCTCGGTAGCATCTTTTAACTCGGTATGGCGTGCGGGTTTGCCCTCCGACACCACTTTGAGCGCACGTTCGATCAGCTCAAGTTGGGCCGCGATTTCTTTATCTTGCTTGGCTTTTTTCTGCAGCGTAGGAATGCGCTTCTCTAAGCTTTCCATATCAGCCAGCACCAGCTCGGTTTCAATAATATCCGCATCGCGCAGCGGATCGATCGAACCTTCCACGTGGGTGATATCGCCATCTTCGAAGCAGCGCAGCACATACATAATCGCGTCAACTTCGCGGATATGCGCCAGGAACTGGTTGCCTAGCCCTTCGCCTTTGCTGGCGCCACGCACCAAACCTGCAATATCGACAAACTCCAGTTGGGTAGGAATAATTTGCGCCGAGCCTGCGATTTTAGCGAGCTTATCCAAGCGGTCATCGGGCACGCCCACGCGGCCGACATTGGGCTCAATCGTGCAAAACGGATAGTTGGCTGCTTCTGCCTGCATGGTAGAAAGCAATGCATTGAATAAAGTTGATTTGCCGACGTTAGGCAGTCCGACGATGCCACATTTAAAACCCATTCTTAATCCTTAATGCCTTCGGCAAGTATTTGGTTGATATTCGTTTTGCGTAGTTGAGGGCGGTTTTGTAGGTAATACACTAAAAGCAACGCATAGATGCATATACCGGCTACCACCATATAGATGATGTTTTGAGTAGTCAGCAAGAGTAACAATACAAAGGTTGAGCTGATGACATGCGCTAGGCGCGGTACACCGGAGATCATATCCGGCTCGATATAGGCATCGACTACGCCTTTTTTCCCCATCGTATTGACATACTCTTCAAACGTCATTTTATGTTTGCCGGTGGGCAGTGCAATCTGTTGCTGGATGATGTGAAACACCTGTTCTTCTTCAGGGGTAAGCATATCAATATCGCGCAGATCCTGCGTTGTTTGCGTAGATTCAAGCGCTACCAGGCGCTGAAACTTTTTTTCGAGCTTGGTTTTCTTTCTCATGAAGCGACGTCTTTCATCGTCAGCGCGATCTTATTCATAAATCCCGCCTCGTCGCCATCCAGTAATACTATGATATGCCGTGTGATGTCTTGCACCAGTGTTTCCACTGTTGCACGCTCAGCCTTGGCAAAATCGGACAGCACATAATCAGCAACGCGGTCTTTGTCGCCAGGATGGCCAATGCCGATGCGCACACGCTGGTAGTCTTTGCCCAGCTGTGCATCCAGGCTTTTAAGGCCGTTATGCCCGCCGTGACCGCCGCCGCGCTTGGCGCGCAATTTACCCAGCGGCAGATCCAGCTCATCATGAAATGCGGTAACGCGTTCGACCGGTATTTTATAGAAGCGCGCGGCTTTTTGCGTGGGTTCACCCGAGAGGTTCATGTAGCTCAGTGGTTTAAACAACAGCACTTTGTGGGTGTTGATTTGCCCTTCGCAGATCATGCCGCCAAAGGCTTTTTTCCAAGCGTTGAATCGGTACTGATCGGCAAGCGCATCTACAACCATAAAGCCAATATTATGGCGGTTTTGCGCATAGTCTTTGCCGGGATTGCCCAGCCCTACCAAGAGTTGAGGCGCTGTCATGGGGTTCAGGCCATCATCCTGGGTATCACGCGGTGAGTCTTTCCTTGAAAAAAGACCCACCATGCGTGACCAAAGATTGCCCATAACCTAACAAAGAAATGACTATTTCTTCGCAGCTGGTTTCGCGTCTTCTTTTTTCGCATCGGCAGCAGGAGCAGCCGCAGCGCCAGCAGCAGGAGCAGCCGCAGCAGTAGCCGCCACAGCAGCTGGTTCTTCTTCTTTCGTACGACCAGCAATGGTTGCAACGGTGAAGTTACGTTTAATAACGGGTGTAACATCTTTTGGCAGCGCGATGCTTTCGATATGCACGCTGTCACCGATGTTCATCTCTTGCAGATTCACTTCGATATGTTGCGGAATGGCTTCTGCTGGGCAGATAAATTCGATTTCGTGACGTACAACGTTGAGTACACCGCCACGTTTCAGACCCAGCGATTTATCTTGGCCAACGAATTTAACGGGCACCATTACGCGGATTTGCGAGCCAGGCTCTACGCGGATGAAATCCACATGTTCAATCACATCGGTTACTGGATGGAATTGCAGATCTTTTGGCAGGGCTTTCACCACGTCTTTGCCACCCAATTTGATGTCGATCAAACGGCTGCGGAAACGGCCACGTTGATATTCTTGCGTCACATCGGTTTGTTTCAAAGCGATCGAAACAGGCGTGCCGGTTTTGCTATATAAAATAGCAGGAATTTTGCCTTCACGGCGTAATGCACGAGCAGGGCCTTTTCCGTGGGTTTCACGTAGCTCTGCGCTTAGGGTAGCATTTTGTTTAGCGTTAGTCATAGTAATACTCCTTTTAAAATCACTTATTAATCAAATAAACTTGAGACGCTGGTTTCGTCGCTGATGCGCTTGATGGCTTCACCCAGCAGCGCTGCAACAGAAACAATACGAATTTTCGGGGACGCTTTAACTTCGTCGGTCGTCATGATGGTATCGGTGGTGACCAGTGAGGTCAGGCTCGATTTAGCAATGCGCTCCAATGCAGCGCCCGACAATACGCCGTGGCTGACATAGGCGGCAACCGAGGAGGCGCCATTGTTTTTCAGCGCTTCAGCGGCATTGCATAAGGTGCCGGCGGAATCAACGATATCATCCACCAGGATACAATCGCGGCCATCGACTTCACCGATGATGTTCATCACTTCTGAATGACCTGCTTTTTCGCGGCGTTTATCAACGATGGCAAGTTCGGCGCCAACACGCTTAGCCAGAGCACGCGCACGCACCACACCACCCACGTCGGGTGATACGATCACCAGCCGGCTGGCATCTTTATAATGCTCTTTAATATCTTGCACTAATACGGGTGCGGCAAATAAATGGTCGAGCGGGATATCGAAGAAGCCTTGAATTTGTCCCGCATGCAAATCAACCGTAAGCACGCGGTTCGCACCGGCGGCGGTAATGATATTGGCAACGAGCTTAGCGGAAATCGGAGTGCGCGAACCCATTTTGCGGTCTTGGCGCGCATAGCCGAAATAGGGAACGACGGCCGTTACACGTTTGGCCGAAGCACGTTTGAGCGCATCCAGGCACACCAGCAACTCCATAATATGGTCGTTAGCAGGATAAGAGGTGGATTGTACGATAAACACATCCTCGCCGCGCACGTTCTCATGGATCTCAACAAACACTTCTTGGTCAGCAAATCGTTTCACGCTGGCGTTAGTCAGCGGTACGCCCAGATAGTTTGCCATTGATTGAGCCAATGGAATATTGCTATTGCAGGCCAGTATTTTCATAGTGCACTCATGCCCAATTTTAAGACGACAGCCCACCTTCATTCGCATTGCTCCGAATGAAAACGCCGGCTGTTAGGCCCGGTCGCCGCCTGTTGTGGATAAGGGGCGCAACCTAACTATATTTATAAGGAAAGTAAAGTGCTAATTCGGCGCTGATACTTCTTTTTCGGCTGAGCGGGTCAGCATATAGTCTTCGGCGCGGAACATATCGATAATCCTCGATATTTCGTACTCGTTAACGGCCAGGGCTTTGAGCAAAGCACCGCCCATTTGCAGGCTGACTTCAAACATTTCCGCCACTGCTAGATCGGCGCCCGCTTTTTCAAGCTTCTGTACTTGTTCAATATTTTTGGCGCGGGCGATAATCGGCAACTCAGGGTTGATTTCACGGATGGTTGCTATGGTTTGCAGCGCCACACGCGTATCGTTATGGGTGATAATCAGCGCTCTGGCGCGATTGATACCGAGCGCATTGAGCACATGCACTCGCGCCGTATCACCGAAATAAACAGGAATGCCGTTTTTACGTTCTTTTGCCACCAGGAAGGAATCCATATCAATGGCAACATAGTTGATATTTTCACTTTCCAACAGACGTGCCACGGTATGACCCACACGACCAAAGCCGCTGATGATGACATGGTTGCTGAGATCAAGTGTTTCTTCCACGATGTCGCTGGGATTGGTGATGGTGTTTTTCTCAAGCATCAAGGAGAGGCGCTTACCCAAGCTTGCAATCATAGGGGTGAGGGCCATGCTGATGGTAATCACCACCAGTAAGATTTGCGAAAGTTGATGATCGAGCAGACCTTTTGTGTCGGCGAGGGTGAAAAGCACAAAACCAAATTCACTGCCTTGTGACAGCAGCAAGCCTACATGCAGCGCGGTGCCCATGCTAAAATCGAATATGCGTCCCAGCGCGATGATGATGATTGCTTTGCATGCCATCAGTGCAATGGTCAAGCCGATGATGCTCATAAAACTATTTAATAGGGTGTCGAGATTGAGCGACATGCCGACCGTCATGAAGAAAAGACCGAGGAAGAGCCCTTTAAATGGCAATATATCGGCTTCCACCTGTGTTTTGAACTCGGTCTCAGCTACGAGCAATCCCGCCATAAACGCACCGAGCGCAGGCGAAAGCCCTGCATAATGCGTCAGCGCGGAGACGCCGAGTACAACAAACAAAGTCGTAGCGGTGAATAGTTCGGTGTGATCGAGCGAAGCGATAAAGCGAAAAAGTGGACGCAGTAAAAAATGCCCGGCGATAAAAATAGTTGCGATACAAAGCGAGGCTTTAATCACCACATCTCCGATAATCTCGATTAAGGGGCGCTGCTCCTCACCGCTGCCTACAATAGAGACGAATACTAAAAGTGGGATAACGGCGAGATCTTGCAAGATAAGAACAGCTAAGGCCAAGCGGCCTACGCGTGATGCCTTTTCGCCTTGTTCATTGATCACCTGTAATACGATAGCGGTGGAAGATAGCGCAAGTCCGCCAGCAATGATGATGGCTGATTGTTGATCGCTAATGCCTGAGGCAAAGAACAAGGTAAAGGCGCCAATCGTTATGATAAGTTGTGCGCCGCCGAAACCGAATACATGGGTGCGCATGCTGCGCAGACGTTCGAGCGACAACTCAAGGCCGATCAAAAACAAGAGGAAGATAATACCGAATTCGGCAAAGCCCGCTGTGGTGGTCGTATCACGAATAAATGAAAAGCCAAACGGGCCGATAATGGTGCCAGCCGCCAGATAGCCGAGTACAGGGCTCAGGCGTATCGCGCGAAATATCGCAACAATAAGCACTGCAGCGCACAGTAAAATAACAGCTTCTAATAGTTGGTTGGCAGCGTGCATAATATGGTAGTTGGTCTATGAGGTGGTGGGTATAAAACACCACTTGTCTATCCGATGCAAAGCCTCTTTTTATGAATGTCAGTACGATGCATTTTGTAGCTACAAAATGGTTGTTAGTGATCGACATAAAAATATAGAATGGCGTATAGTGAGGTAGAAATAGGGCGTACTGCTTACTATATTAGTAGATAAGAAAAGATGCTTTTATCGCTAGGCAATATTTGCCCAGATAGAGATGTTCGGTAATTTTTGATGCGCTCTTTGTACACAGTTTGAAAGCGATTGTCACATAAAGTAAAGGATTCATTAATTGGCGAGTATTGGCAATCAATAACTCTTATTATATATATAAAATTCAATATGTTAATAATATGCCCATTTTTTAGGCAAGTAGGATTGACACTAGGGTTAACCTGATTTAGATGAAAAATTGATGGGTATATCCTCAGAGTTATCCACAGAAATAGTGGATTATTTTGAGCCATTGAAATTACTATAAAAAATACTTTAGACTAGATTTATGTCCGATAATTCACTGTCCCTGCAAACAGGACGCACCATTATTCAACGTTATGTGGAGACGATGCCGCATACCCCTGGGGTGTATCGGATGATCGATCACGCGGGCAACGTGCTCTATGTTGGAAAAGCAAAAAGTTTGAAGAACAGAGCGTCGTCCTATTTGAATGTAGGAGCATTGAACGCACGCTTGCAACGAATGGTGTCTCAGACCGCATCGATGGAGATTATCACTACGCGTTCTGAAGCAGAGGCATTATTGCTGGAAGCCAACCTAGTTAAAAAATTTGCTCCGCGCTACAACATTCTTCTGAAAGATGACAAATCATTTCCTTACATCTTTTTGTCAGGTGATCACGAATATCCTTGCATCACCAAACATCGCGGTCCTAAAACCAAAAAGGGAAAATATTATGGGCCATTCGTATCGGCTGGCGCGGTGAATGAAACCCTCGCTATCCTGCAGAAAGCCTTCTTGCTCAGGCCGTGTTCGGATAGCGTATTTAATAGCCGTACGCGTCCGTGCCTGCAGTATCAGATCAAGCGCTGCAGCGCGCCTTGCGTCAATAAAATTAGCAAAGAAGATTATGCTGAGTTGGTAGAGCAGGCGCAGGCGTTTCTGTCTGGAAAGAATCAAGAAATTCAGCAAGAGTTGATCGAAGAAATGCAGACCTACAGCTTGCAGATGAATTATGAAAAGGCGCGTATCATACGCGATCGTATTCGTGCGCTTACCACCGTTCAGCAGCAGCATGATTTGGATAATGAAGCGGTGGGGAATGTGGATATATTCGTGTTAGCGCGCGAAGGCATGCAATGTTGCATTCAGCTATTTTCGGTTCGCGCTGGACGCAATTATGGTAACCGTTCCTGGTTTCCCACTCATTCAGAGGATTATAGCGATAGCGAAATCCTAGAGACGTTCATTGCGCAATTCTACCAAACGCAGCTGCCGCCACAAACCATCCTGGTCAATGCGGTGATACATGAAGTCAGCTTGCTTGAAGAAGCATTGCAATTACAAGCACAGTATAAAGTAGAGATTGTTCAACCATTACGTGGTGAGAAGCGTAAATTATTAGATCAGGCGCTGGTGAATGCACGCCAGGCCCTTATTCGCCATATGACGATGAGCGCCACTCAGCAAGAGGTGCTAGCATCGCTACAGAGCTTGTTCGGCTTAGAAGACGCACCGCAGCGCATAGAAGTCTATGATAACAGTCATATCAGTGGGGTCCATGCAACGGGTGCGATGATTGTTGCGGGACCGGATGGCTTCATAAAATCAGAGTATCGCAAATTTAACATCAAAGATGAAAGCACGGTGCCTGGCGATGATTACGCTATGATGCGTGAAGTATTGATGCGCCGCTTTAAGCGACTAGAAGGTGAAGCTGGGGCCGTACCAGATCTGGTGCTGATTGACGGTGGCGCAGGTCAGCTTTCGACAGCGATGGCGGTATTCGAAGAGTTAGGCGTACAAAATATTGCGTTGGTTGCTATTGCTAAAGGACCGGATCGCAATGCGGGCAGGGAACAATTCTTCATGCCAGGCAAAGCACCGTTCCAATTACCAATGGATGATGCTGCACTCCATTATTTGCAGCGCTTACGCGATGAAGCGCATCGTTTCGCCATCGGCACCCATCGCAATAAGCGTAGTAAATCGATGCAAGTCTCCGAGTTGGATCAAATCCCAGGCATTGGCTCTGTTCGCAAGAAAGCGCTGCTAATGCATTTCGGTTCGGCCAAAGCCGTGGCAGCTGCCAGTGTGGAGGAGATTGCCAAGGTGGAAAATATAAACCGTGTGACGGCTGAAATGATCTTTGCCCATTTTCACGGTGAGGCCTAACATAAAAAAAGGGAGCCCAAAGGCTCCCTTTTTATTCAATCAATCTAACAATTATTGTTTGTTCGATTTTTTAGCAGCAGGTGCTTGACCAGCAGCTTTGCTGATTTCAGCCAGGCTTTCAGCAGCGCGTTGATTCAAGATATCAAAGGCTTCGAAGCTTGATTTGGTAGCGGTTTCTACGATTTCACGGATGTTAGCCAGCGTGTTTTCGAAGATCGATTTAGCCAGATCGCTTTGTTTAGCAAGGCTAGCTTCTGGGGTGTTGCCCGACAGAATGTCTTTCGATGCTTTCAAAATGCTTTCTACGTTGTCACGAGCTACTTCAGCTTGACGGCGAGAGATAGCTTGCGCGCTTTCAACCACGGTTTGGTTAACAGCCGAAACGGTTTCGATGTTGCGGCGTTGGGTAGAAAACAATTGGTTCAGATCCAACGAGTTTTTGAAAAAGTCAGAAAATGCAAAATTGGTACTCATAAATATTCTCCTATATGTTGTCTTCTGTAGTCGATTAACAGAATCGGGCACATCATGGGATATTAGAGGTGAGAAGTCAAGATTTTTTTGTGCAACGCACAATATATTCAAGATATTGATTTATATCTATTTTGATAGCTCTTTGCTACGTTCGGCTGCCTTTTTTACCGCTTCTTGAACCAGACTTTTGAGCCCATTTTTTTCCATTAAGACGCGAAGTCCGGCCTCAGTCGTTCCACCGGGGCTGGTAACTTGTTGGCGCAGCGCATCCAATGAATCTGTGCTCGCGCGCGCTAATTCTCCACTGCCGATGAGTGTTGCAATCGCGAGCTGTTTAGCCATGGCTTCGGGCAATCCATGTTCGATGCCTGCTTGTGTTAGCGCATCGAGAAACAAAAATACATAGGCCGGTCCACTGCCCGAGACTGCGGTGACTGCATCCATCCATTGTTCGTTCTCTATCCAGCTCGTTTGCCCCACGGCGGCGAGTAAATTCGTTGCAGTTTTTTTAGCGATGCTGGGAAGTGCTTTAGACGCGCATAGCACACTCATGCCTTTTCCAATCAATGCCGGTGTATTGGGCATCACGCGCACGATGTGTGCATCACGACCTAAATGGGAGTGGAAAAAAGACAATGGCTTGCCGGCGGCAATGGAAATATAGAGAGGCTTACTGCCGAAACGTTTTTTAAAGGCAGGCAGCATGGTGGATAATTGTTGTGGCTTCACGGCAAAGACGATGACGTGCGGACGCAATGATGTTGGAACAAACTCCAGATCAGAGACCCATCGTGATTTCATACCACGCATGGTGGGGGCATTGGGTTCAATCACCCAAAAATCCTGTATGCCTATGGTTGCGGATTTTTTCCAACGCGTGAGCAGGGCGCTGCCCATACGGCCACATCCCACCAGTAACAGCGAGCGGTCAGTCATGTGAATTCCTTAAGGTCAGGGTGACACACACCCTTTCTATCAAGCTTCGCCGACAGTTTCAAATATTGCGATGGTGAGCGCTTCGCTCGGGCTTTTGCCGCCCCATACTACGGATTGCAACGCTGGGTAAAAGCGATCGCATTCGCTAATAGCGAGATCCATCAACTCTTGCATATGCTCTTGTGAGGTGCCTGCGCCATCACGCACCAGTAATGCATGGCGGAAGGTAATGGTTCCATCTTCAGAGGAGATATTAAAATGGCCCATCCATAATTTCTCATTCACCAATGCGAGTAGTGCATAGACTTTAGAGAATGTTTTTTTCGGCAGCTTCGTATCGAGCGTGCACGACAATGTCATGGCGCCAGAGTCTTCTTGCCAGTTGAACCACATGCGATAATTGCAACATGCACCATTCACTTCAGCGATTAACTCGCTATCGGCCGGGCGATCGAACACCCAATCACGATCGACGATTACAGTTTCAGCGACATCGATAGGATTGTGGAAGATGTCTTCGTGTTTGAGCATGAACGAACTCGTCATTAGTATAATCTCCTGATGCATTTTGTGTGCGGGTGATACTTAGGAAAGAAAGGCTAGAAGCCGTTTCTGGCTATTATCCTTGCATGGAATTCCCAAAAAGCCAATCATTTAAAAATGAATAAACGAAAATTATTTTTCCGTTATATATCAATATCTTGCATATATATTTTGCGCAGGGCAATATCCGCTTGAATTTACTTAGAAATCAGCCCTTCGAGGCGCTTTTCGAGTGCATCGAGGCGCTTAGCAAATTTCTCTTGTTCTTCCCGTATCTTAGTCTGCATTTCCAGCAGCGTTTGATACTCTTCTCTCGAGGGATAGTTCATATTCTGTAATAATTTTTCAATCTGGAGGCGAGCCATTTCATCAAGCCCCTGTTTCATCTCCACAATTTCACCAGCCGCTTGACTGGCCATCTTGGCTAAATCATCTAAAAATCTATTGTCTTTCTGCATGTTACCTCACTTATCCACCGGATTTTTACTCTTTCTTAAAGGGCAGCACAGTATAATAGAGAGTAGGAGGGAAATCATTATGAAAACCATTCTTGTTACAGGCGGCGCCGGATTTATTGGATCTAACCTGGTGGCAACACTGCTTGAACGTAATACCCACCGCGTAGTGATCTGCGATCGTTTTGGTAACGATAATAAATGGCGGAACTTACGTAAGCACCATGTGTTCGAAATTATCTCCCCTGAATGCATGTATGAATGGTTGGAAGATAATCATCAGCAGGTTGAGATGATTTTCCATTTAGGCGGGGTTTCATCGACGGTTGAAAAAGACGTTGATCTGGTACTCAAGCACAATTTCACCTTATCGTTGCAATTATGGCAGTGGTGTAACAAGCACCATGTGCGCTTGCTCTATATCTCCTCATACGCAGTGTATGGCGATGGCGAGCAGGGATTCGATGACCGCATGGATCTGGAGTATCTGCAGTCGCTGCGCCCTATGGGCCCGTATGGCTGGAGCAAGCTACTATTTGACGTGCATGTAGCTAATGTAGTGAATCGCAAAGAATTTGAGATACCACAATGGGTAGGGCTGCGTATGTTTAACAACTACGGTCCCAATGAATTTCACAAACTTGACAACCAAAGCGTGGTTTCTAAAATTGCGCCGCATGCGATTCAAGCCGGCAGTGTGAAGCTGTTTCGCTCGCATAACCCCAGATACAAGGACGGTGAGCAGCGCCGTGACGTGATCTATATCAAAGATAGCGTGCGCGTGATGCTGTGGTTTTTAGACAATCCGCAGATTTCCGGCCTCTATAATTTAGGTACGGGTGTTGCCAGCAGTTTCAATGAAATGGCATTGGCCATATTTAGCGCGATTAATCGTCGGGCTAATATCCATTATATTGATATGCCGGAGTCGTTGGCGCCGCACTATCAATATTATACGCAAGCCAAGATGGATAAGCTGATTGCCGCGGGCTATAGCGCACCCCTGATGTCGCTACAAGACGGGGTAAAAGACTATGTGCAGAATTACTTACTGAAGGACGATCCGTACCGTTAACGCTACGCGGATTTTGCCACATAGCTTTTAAAGCCTTCATTGATGACTTCAATTCGGCGTCTAATGGCATCGCCCATAGCATCTTCCATGCCGTCGGTTAAATGCAATGCAATATTTTTACCCGTAGGCTCGAGACTGGTTTTATGCAGGCTACCCGCAACACTACCTGAAAGGTGATAGGCGAGGTTGGCGCAGCTTCCCACCAGCTTGGCCCAGCGCATGTCGCTTGCATCAATTAGTTTCAGCGCTGGCCAATCGGCTTTCGCTTTATATTGATAGCGGTAATAGAGTGCGAGCGCCAAGGTTACCCGTTCTTTATGCGAAATACCGGTAAGCGCAGAGTATAACATACGATGAAAAGCCCAATCCGCACGATATTCAGGATGGATGTGCAGCGCGATATCCGTCAGCAGACAAAGCGCAAAGCGTATACGCCCCTGGCTTTCAGTTTCATTATCTACTAGCGGCTGCATCCAGGTATAGAGCTCATTGGCATAGGCAGTGGAACGGCCGCCTTTGGTGGCATATTCATGGCACGAGGTTAATAATCCGTCCTGCTCGCGCGAGAAGGGTGACAATTTCTCATAGAGGTAACCTTCACGAATACCGCTGGCAGAAAATACTACCAGCTTGGGCTTGGCGGTTCTGATAATTTTTTCCAGCACCATGGCCGCACCCGGCAGAGCCGGAATACGTTTGGTCGCCACACCCGGCAGCTTTTCTAATTTATCCGCTGGTAGCTCCATGATCGAAGCGAGGAATTTAGCGAACTCATCGGCGCGCACGGTATATTCATGCAGAATTTTAAGCGGGTAGTTCACATGCTCCATATGCATTTTAGCCAAGGCGCGGAAACTGCCGCCAATCGCATAGAAATGCGAGGTTTTGTGATCGTCCAGCCAGTTGATTTCTTCAAAGCGCTTATCAATAAGTTTGCGTAGCTTATCTTTGTCGCCTTTGGTTTCGTCAATCATGCGAAGGCTGCCGAGCAGAAGACTAGTATGGTCCTCGATATGACCTTCATCCACGCGTACCAGCTCAATGCTGCCGCCACCTAGATCGCCGGTAATGCCATTGGGCTTATGGATGGACGCGCATACGCCAAACGCACCGAGCTTAGCTTCTTTTTGACCGCTAATAATATCGATATCAATATGGTAGCGATCAGAAAGCAGGCGGGCGAAGCTCTTGCCATCTTGCGCATCACGAATGGCGGCGGTGGCCATAATATACAGTGAAGTCACCTCCATATTTTTGCTCATGGCAAGGAAGCGCTTAAGCGCGTCTTCAGCCATTTCAATGCCGTCCGGATTCAATATGCCGCTGGTAGCCAACCCTTTACCCAAGGCGCACATCACCTTTTCATTATAAATAGGCACCGGACAGCGCTTCTGCTGGTCATACACCACAAGGCGGATCGAGTTGGAACCGATGTCGATAATCCCAATACGGCCGTCGCGCGAAGAGACTACACTCAATTCAAAGGTGGGTTGGGACACGCTATTCCTTATTTCTTTGCGGGCTTATATTGGAGCAATTGTGACGACTTGGCCTTTTTTAGCGCTTTTCCGCGTCCAGATAAACTAGGATTATTAGCAAAATATTCATGGGCCGACAGACTATGACTCGAGGCAAATAAATGCTCATAGGTACCATCAGGTTGCATCAGCCAGCTTTGCCTTTCATCTTTAAGGTTAGCAAGCATAATCTGGCCCATAATCTGTTCATGCACCGTCTGGTTCTCAATAGGTACTAATACCTCAATGCGCCAATCAAAGTTACGCGGCATCCAGTCGCCGGAGGTGATAAACACCTTCGCATGGCTGGAAGGCAGTTCATGCCCATTGCCGAAACAGACAATACGTGCATGCTCTAAGAATCGCCCAACAATGCTTTTGACGCGAATATTTTCCGACAAGCCCGGCACGCCGGGGCGCAAGCAGCAAATACCGCGCACGACCAGATCGATTTGTACGCCCGCTTGTGAGGCGCGGTAGAGCGTGTCGATAATATCTGCATCGACCAGCGAATTCATTTTGGCCCACATGCTGCCAGGCTTGCCGGCTTTCGCGTGCGCAATTTCATCTTCAATTAAATGGATCAGTTTTTTGCGCAGGTCGCGTGGGGCGATAATCAGCTTTTTAAATTCCCGCGGCGGCGCGTAGCCGGTCACGAAATTAAACAGATAAGCCGCATCTCGGCACAAATCGGGGTCGCAGGTGAAAAACGACAGATCGGTATAGATCTTTGCGGTGTTGGGGTGGTAATTTCCGGTGCCGAAATGGACGTAAGATACCAGCTTGCTGCCTTCGCGTCGGGTGACCAGGGTCACCTTCGCATGGGTTTTAAGCGATACGAATCCGTAGACCACCTGCGCGCCGGCTGCCTCTAAATTGCGGGCCCATTGCAAATTGGCCTCTTCATCAAAGCGGGCTTTAAGCTCGACCAGTGCGGTGACGGTTTTGCCGGCTTCGGCCGCAGTAATCAGCGCTTTTACAATGGGCGAGTCTTTACTGGTGCGGTATAAGGTTTGCTTGATCGATACCACATCCGGATCAGCTGCGGCTTGCTTTAGGAACTGCACCACCACATCGAAGGTTTCAAACGGGTGATGCACCACAATATCTTTATTGGCAATGGCAGCAAAACAATCACCACCGAAATCGTTGATGCGCTCGGGGAAGCGAGCGGTCATGGGCGGGAATTTAAGTTCAGGCGCCGCATGTTCCCATATTTCCTTGAGATTAGAAAGGCCTAGCATGCCCTCCACTTCGATCACATCAGCTAGATCCACATGGATATGGTCGCAGACAAATTGCACCAGATGGCGGCTGGCTGGCGCTGCGAATTTAATCTGGATCACTCGGCCGCGGCGGCGTTGTTTAATGGCGCGTTCGAAATTGCGCACGAAATTGTCATCTTCTTCATCCACATCGAGTTCGCTATCGCGCACGATACGAAACAAGGCGTAATCCTGGATTTCAAAATGCGGCATGATCCGATCCAAATGGATACGGATAATATCTTCGAGTAAAACGAAGCGTTGCTTCTTGTTATCAGGCAAAGGTATGAAACGCGGGAGCTTTACCGGTAGCGGAATTATCACCATTTGCTCTTTGTTTGCCGAATTGGTAAGCTGGAAGATCAGCGCTAAGCCTAAGTTTGGCAAAAAGGGAAAAGGATGGGCCGGATCGATAGCAATCGGAGTGAGTACCGGAAAGATGTTATCGGTGAAATATTCTTCCAGCCAATGCGCGTCTTTTCCCGACAGTTCATCTTGGCTTACGACAATAACATTCTGTTTTTCCAGCTCGTGTTTAAGTTTGATCCAGCATTCATGTTGGCGCGTCACCATTTTGGCGACGTGCTTGTCGATGATGGTGATTTCTTCGCTGGGGCTTAGCCCATCCATACTTTTTTTGGTAATGCCCTGGTCTACATAATCTTTAAGGCCGGCGACGCGAATCATATAAAACTCGTCGAGGTTAGAGGCCGAGATGGATAGAAAATGCACCCGTTCAGCCAGCGGGTTATGGCTGTTGAAGGCCTCATCGAGTACGCGGCTATTGAATGCAAGCCAGGAGAGTTCGCGGTTGATGAAACGTTCTTTGCTACTTAAGAGGATGGATTCTATTTTCTTTTCGCTCATAAACCGCCATTATAAGTTGGAATATCTTAATTCTATGATAAAACCGGTGCAGATGACAACCAGATAACACACCATGCCATCTCAAAAAAGTCTTATAATCCTGAGGCATGCAAAAGCAGTGCCGACAAAGGCTGATCTTGATGACCATGAGCGGCCGTTAGATGAGCAGGGGCAAGCCGAAGCGCGCCATGTGGGCCAGCGGCTGGCGGCGCTGGAATTGCGCCCTGATCTAATCTTTTGCTCCAGCTCGGTTCGCACACGGCAAACGGCAGAGATTATCCAGTCTTGCCTGCCGGAGATGCCTATTACCTATAGCAAAGCGCTCTATTTGGCGTCACCATCCGAGATACTAAAATTGGTTGCTGAATGTTCCGACGATATAAAGCAGTTGCTTATTATAGGGCATAATCCTGGAGCGCATGAGCTTGCCATTAAGCTGGCACGGGGCGGTGAGGAAAAAGCGCTGAATGAAATGACGCTCACATTTCCAACCGCTGCGGTGGCGGCAATTAATTTTGAGAATACATCGTGGGATAGCATTGCCCGCGCTGGTGGGATGCTGCGTTATTTTATAACGCCTTAGTGTTCGTCATATGATCTTCAGGAGAAAATAACGGAGCAATGGTCAGTAGACCATGCGAGCCTTCAGCGTACTTCATGTGATTTTCAGGAGAAAATCACGGAAGTAATATATAAAAATGCCAGATAGCCTATAAGCCGGGTTCTGTACTGCTTGCGCAGCGATGACCATTCATCTGGGATGCTAATTACTTAGCACCTCGTGCAATCTACCCGGATAGCATTGTGCAAAGCGACACCCTATCCCTATTTGATCTTGCTCCCGGCGGGGTTTTCCCTGCCAGTTCCGTTACCGGAACCGCGGTGCGCTCTTACCGCACCTTTTCACCCTTACCGCGCTGCTATAAATAGCGGCGAGGCGGTATATTCTCTGTGGCACTTTCCCTGAAGTTACCCTCGGCGGGCGTTACCCGCCACCGTGCTTTGTGGAGCCCGGACTTTCCTCAAGAGCATTCGACGTTTGATGCTATTCGCAATCGCTCGCCCACATATCCCCTGCGGTCATCCAGCTATCTGGCAGACGCATATTAGAGCATTCGTATCAGATCTGCAAGCAAAGCACCGCATTGGCTATCCCATTGTCCTGAAATATGATTTTGGCGGAAATGGCGTTGGAATGCTTCAATGGCTTTGGTAGGGTTTTCCAGTGAATAGCCATAATCGGCCAGCGCGGATTCAGGCAAGGTGGTGGCAGTTGCGTGCCGAGGCCATAGGCCGATAGTGTGTTTGGCGAGTTGCGCCCATGGGAAAAATTCACCTGGGTCGGTTTTGCGTGCGGGGGCTACATCGGAATGCCCGACCACATTGCGCGCGCTGATTTGTGGGTTTCTGGTCAGTATGCCTTTGCACAGGGAAATAACAGCGGCAATTTGCGGCTCGGGGAAGGGCGTATAGCCAAACTCATGACCGGGATTGACGATTTCAATGCCGATCGAACGCTGGTTGATATTGCTATGACCGCGCCAAGCACTCACGCCGGCATGCCAGGCGCGCTCTTTTTCATAAACGAGATTATGGATGGTGCCATCTTCTTCCACTACATAATGCGCGCTGACTTTCGCGGCCGGATCACATAGCCGGTCTAAGGCCTGTGTGGCAGACAACATGCCGGTATAATGCAGCACCAGCATATCGATGGGATGATTATCGCGTGAGTCGTAATTAGGCGAGCGATAGGGTTTCACGTAGCCTCCGTAATCAGCGCATGTTTGGGTTTGCGCAGCACAATAATCGCAACACCCACGATGGTGATAATACCACCGGCAATGATTTCGGTGGTGAGTAATTCTTGGAAAAATATCTGTCCGCAGCTAATGCCAAATACCGGCGTGAGCAGTGAGAAGGGTGCTACCTGTGAAACGGTGTAGCGGTTGAGCAGGAAATACCACAGCCCATACGCGCCTAAGGTGGAGGCGAGCGTCGTGTAAGCCAGGCCCAGCCAACTGGAAAGTGGTGCGGCTGGAATGAGCGACCAGCTGACGGGCTCAAGCAAAGTGGAGAGCAGCAGCAAAATAGGCAAGGTGAATAGCGACATCCAGGCGAGCAGTTGCATGCTGGGAATATCTTTGACGCGTTTGACAAAAATATTGGCAATGGCCCAAGAAAGCGCGCTGGCAATCGAGATGAAAAACGCATCGGGATGGGCTAATATGTTAGGTGCACCAGCAATCACCGCGATGCCAATAAAGGCGATCACAATGCCTGTGATATGCCAAACACCAATACGGTCTTTGAAGAAAATTGCACCTAATATACAGGAAAATGGCACGCCGAGTTGACCCACCAGCGAGCCGCTGGAAATATCGAGGCCACGATGCAATGAGACGAATAAAAGCGAGAAGTGAAACGTTGCCATGAGCCCCACCGGCATAATGCGCTTAAGCTGATCCAGCGACGGGCGCGGCACAAACGGTATAAGCAAGGCGGTCACGCAGATAAAGCGCATGGAGGTAAAGAAAAACGGCGGGAAATACGAAACGCCGACTTTAGCGGCGACAAAATTGCCGCCCCACAGCGCCGCCACCAAAACCGCCAGGCCCATATGGATAATGCTCATGCAGCTTTCTTTCGTGACAGGCGTTGGTAGGCGTTGTTGATTTCAGATACTTTCAATTGTAGCAGCAACTCTAATTCCGGCGACAGATTCGATGGATCATGTCGATCGGGGTGATAGCGTTGCATCAACTCGCGGTAGCGTTGGCGTACATCGGAACCAGAGCTTTTTTTACTCACTCCCAGCACCGAATAAGGTTTCATCCGTTCGGAATATTTGGTGTGAATCTGGCTATATTGCGCCGGGCTTAATCCTAGCATATGCGCTGTTTTTGACAGCATGGCTTCATGCGCTTTGGATAAGCTGCCATCGGCCATGGCGATACGAAACAAGCGTTCAACCAGCGCGATGAAAAGCGTCATGCGCCGCGGGTAGGCCAGGGTAATATGGCGGATGAATTGCGTATGTGGCGTATGGTCTTCGCATGCCATGTAAAAGAGCGAGCGCAGCTTATTGCAAATGCCGCGTTCGATCGGAAACGCATCGCGAAAAGCAATATATTTGCTTTTCGTCACTTGGCCGTCGAGCGAGGCCACCCGTGCGGAGAGGGCAATCACGGCGAAGGTAAACGAGATATCCTTAAAGCCTATTTCACGGGGTGCGGCAGTTGCGGCTGGTTTATAAGTAGCTATTTCCTTAGCGTTTTGATAGGTTTGCAGGTAATACCATAAGGCGACTAGCGGACTGCCAAAACTAGGCATCCCAAGGGCCAAGCGCTTGATAGGGCTTGTTTTTATTAAAGCCGGAAGCTTCATTGGCGCCTCCAGAGTGTGTATTATTTTTTGTCGCCTAGCAGCTCTTGGTTTACCTGCTGTTGCAGGCGCTCTAGCTCTACGCGCACGTCTTTTTCAGTAACGTTGACGCCGGCTTTTTGCAGGTCAAAATACACGCGGCCGGCAATGTCTTTACGGCGCTCATCAATGACGGTAATAGCGAGTTGCGTGGCGTATTCAGCCGCCGCATCCTTTTGTTTTCCAAGCTTTTCTGCGGCCCACAGCCCCAGCAATTTATTGCGGCGGGCCTGAGCTTTAAAGACCATTTCCTGGTCGTGGACAAATTTACGTTCAAAGCCTTTTTGGCGCTCATCGAAGCTGGTCATGGGGGTTCCTCTGTGATTTAGGTTCGTCTGCTTATGTGTATAAAAGCTTTTAGCCTTCACTGCAATATTGCAGTGCGTAATAATTTCAACTAAGAAGATGCCATGACTTACAGTAAACGAAAGATTTTAACAATGGCACCCCCACGTAAACCTATCTATGAAGGCAAGGCGAAACAATTGTTTGAAGGCCCAGAGCCAGGCACATTGATTCAGCATTTTAAAGACGATGCGACCGCCTTTAACAATATGAAAAAAGGTACCATCAGCGGCAAGGGTGTGCTCAATAACCGTATTTCCGAATATCTGATGCTGCGCTTGCATGATATAGGCATTCCGACCCACTTTATCCGCACGCTCAATATGCGTGAGCAGTTGATCAAATCGGTGCAGATTATTCCGCTGGAAATCATTGTGCGTAACGTGGTGGCCGGCAGCTTTGCTAAGCGCTTCGGCATTCAAGAAGGCAAAGTGCTTTCGCATCCGCTGATTGAGTATTGCTATAAAAACGATGCGTTGGCTGATCCATTTGTTACCGAAGAGCATATCTATGCCTTTGGCTGGGCATCTCCTTCGGAGCTTGATGAGCTGCGCATGTATGCATTTCGTATCAACGATTTCTTGTCTGGCCTGTTTATGGGTGCGGGCATTCGCTTGATTGACTTCAAGCTGGAGTTTGGCCGCTTATATGAAAATGACCGTGAGCAAATCGTACTGGCCGATGAAATCAGCCCTGATAATTGCCGCCTGTGGGATAGCGAAACCGGCCGCAAATTAGATAAAGACCGTTTCCGTCAGGATTTGGGCCAGATCGAAGATGCGTACCGCGAAGTAGCACGTCGTTTAGGTGTTTTGCCGAAAGCAGAAAAAGCGGTAACCCGCATGGCACCCGTAAAAAAGAAACCGGCGGCGAAGAAAAAGCCAACGCCTGCTATTGCTAAAGTGAAGAAGAAAAAGAAATGAAAGCCAAGATTCATATTACCTTGAAAAACGGTGTGCTCGATCCGCAAGGCCGTGCCATTGCCGGCGCACTCAACACCATGGGATTCAGCCAGGTAGCCGATGCGCGCCAGGGCAAATATATTGAGCTGGTGGTCAATGAAACCGATCGCAAAAAAGCAGAAGCGGCGGTGGAAAAAATGTGCGCGTCACTGCTCGCCAATACGGTGATTGAGAATTATAAATTCGAATTGGTAGATTAAGCCTGTGACTGCTAACACCCAAGCCCAGCCAGGATATGACGTTGGATATGATTTGCGGTTGGTGGTGGATAAACAGCCTGGAAAAATTGATTTCAGTCTGATCGTGCCCAAAGAATCGATATATTATGGCCGATTAAGTGGGCGCTCTTTTGATAGTGTAGTCGAAAAACTGCGAGCCGTTGCTCCTGATACCAAGATAACACCATTGGGTGAGCAGGAAGGCTATGCCAATGGCGCCGTACAATTTACTATTGGCAGCGCGACTAACCGTGATGAGATGATCAAAGGTATTTTTATCGATAAATTGCTGGGCCTTGGACTGTTGGATTCCGACCGCCTGACCGAGATACATAATCATCTTTATAACGAAATGTCACCTGCATCGAGATCGCGCGTATGAAATCAGCCGTTATTGTTTTTCCTGCCTCAAATTGTGACCGTGATGCCAAGACGGTATTGGCTGCTACTGGTTTAAATCCGGCTATGGTATGGCATCGCGACACCAGCTTGCCCAAAGTGGATTTGGTGATGCTGCCAGGTGGTTTTTCTTACGGCGATTATCTACGCAGTGGTGCGATGGCAGCGCATTCACCGATTATGCGCGAAGTCAAGGCCCATGCTGAGCGTGGCGGGTTGGTGCTCGGTGTGTGTAATGGGTTTCAGGTGCTGACTGAAGCAGGAATGGTGCCTGGCGTGCTCATGCGCAATAAGCATCTGAAATTTGTCTGTCGCGAAGTGTATCTGAAAGTGGAATCAAGCAGCTCTCCTTTCACCAAAACCTATAAAAAAGATGAAATCATCAACGTGCCGGTTGCGCATCATGATGGTAATTACTATGCTGATGTAGCCACCCTCAAATCGCTAGAAGACCGCGATCAGATAGCGTTTCGCTATTGCGACATGAAGGGCGCTGTGACCGAGGAAGCTAACCCTAACGGTTCACAGCTCAATATTGCGGGTGTATTCAACGAGAAGAAAAACGTGCTGGGTATGATGCCGCACCCTGAGCGCCATGCTGAAAACTTGTTGGGTGGTTCCGACGGCAAGCGCTTGTTTGACGCGTTACTTGCTGCTTAAGCACGAATTCCGTTTAAGAATTTATCCACTTCCGTGCGTAACGTTTCTGCCTGGCGGGAAAGATCGCTGGTTGCTTTGGTCATATCAGCAGCAGCGGTTCCAGTCTGGTTAGATGATGTAGACACATCGGATGCGTTTTTGGCGATTTCGCCGGTGCTGTTGGCGGCGGCTTGTGCATTGGTTGCGATTTCACGTGTGGCAGCACCTTGTTCTTCCACGGCAGAAGCGATGGTGGTTGAGATCTCGTTGATCTCGCGGATTTTGCCGCTAATGCCTTGGATCGCGCTTACTGTGTCATCGCTTGCGGTTTGAATTGAGCTGATATATTGCGAGATTTCCTCGGTGGCTTTAGTCGTTTGATTGGCGAGTTCTTTTACTTCGCTGGCAACCACCGCAAAGCCTTTGCCGGCATCGCCCGCACGTGCTGCTTCGATGGTGGCGTTAAGCGCCAGCAAGTTGATTTGCGCAGCAATCGAGTTGATCATTTCCAGTACTTCGCCAATTTTCTGTGCTGCTTGCACCAAGCTTTGCGCAGTATTGTCGGCATGTTGTGCTTCTTGCACTGCAGAATGGGTAACATGGGTCGAGCGCGCCACTTGTTGGTTGATCTCATTGATGGCGGCTGAAAGCTGGGTGGTGGTGGCCGATACTGAATCAACGTTTCGGGTAGCGCCTTCGATCTGGATGGTCAGCGCACGTAATTTGTTTTTATTGGTATCGACGATTTGCGTCACCGATTTAGAAGTAGCTTCGATTTCGGTGGCAGCTGTTGCTACGCGGTCTACCACGCTTTTGACGCTTGATTCAAATTGCGCGGCAAGCTCATGCTGCGTGCGTTTTTTCTCTGCGGCATTGTTTAATTCTTGGCGTTTTTGCTCTTCTGCAAGTTCGGCGATACGCAACGCGTTCTCTTTAAATACTTGCACAGTGCGCGCCATTTCACCCATTTCATCCTTGCGACTTGTGTGTGGAATCTTGGTTTGAATATCACCATCGGCGATGGCCTGCATCGCCTGCGCCATTTGGCGAAGCGGACGGAAAATAAATGTGATGGCAAAAATCACCAGAATTAGCGAGAGAGTAAAATTGACCAGATGCAGTACGTTAGAAATTACCGCGGCTCGGTCTGCCTCTGCATGTGCCTGTTTGGAGATGGTATCGCCATAGGCTAACAGATCATCGCTCATCTTTCCTTGGGCTTCTTCGAGCTGGCCAAACACAGCATCGAATTTTGCATATTGCTGTTCTGCTTTTTCTGCGGTTTCTTGCACCATTACATTAAGTGCCGCTTCATTATAGCTTTTAAGTAGATTATCGGAGATAGATAAATCCTTTTTGAGCGATTCCGGTAGATCTTCGGCCAAATTCTTGGAAATAACCTCATTGAACGTTGCTATATGTTCTTTGAATTCTTTCATGGTTTCAGCTGTCGACTGCTTGTTTCCTGAGCGGATATGGCTGGTGGCGAGCAGCACGTCGGCGCGGATGGCATCGTGCATCATGTCGCCGTTCATGTGGCGCTGAATAATCTTGGTCAGGTTTGCCTGCTTTTCGGTAAGATGCTCTGCTTCAGCTGCCGCGTGATGGTTTACTACAGCGGTAAAGGCGATCGAGGTGATCGACAAGACGCAGATGATGATATTCTTGGTTTGTATCTTCATGGTGCACTTCCTGTGACAGGCAATAGAGACTAAATGTCTCGCAATTAAACCACAGTTTAGCTTAAAGATCGGTTAATAGCAATTGTGCAAATAATTGAGTCGATTAGGAAGCCATATAACGTGGCATCCATGACTCATAAGCGTTGAGAAGATCAGCAATTTTCATAGTTGTCCCCGCGACCGAAAATATATCGGGTTGCGTTGTGCCCAGATGGATTAATGGGATGTGGTTCGACAGTGCCGCTGCTTTAATCGCCGCCGATTGCGCAGAATCGGCAGCAATCACATAACGGCCTTGGTCTTCGCCGAACCAGAAACCCACATCGCCGCTGGCGGTAATCTTCGCGCCGATGCCCTGATACGTCATCTCAGCCAGCGCTACCAGCAAGCCGCCATCGGATAGGTCATGGCAGGCGGCCAGCAGCTGTTGTTCAATCAGGCTGCGCACAAAATCGCCATGTGCGCGTTCGCTTGCGAGATCTACCGGTGGGGGTGGTCCTTCTTCGCGGCCGAGGATTTCACGTAAATACAGCGAACTGCCTAGATGGCCGGCGGTTGTGCCAACCAGCAGGATTTCAAGCCCAGCTTTGGTAAAGCGGTTGCCGATGGTTTTAGTAACATCGTTTAAAATACCCACGCCTCCAATTGCCGGGGTGGGGAAAATGCCTTGGCCATTAGTCTCGTTATAAAGCGAGGCATTGCCGGAGATGATCGGATAGTCCAGCGCGCGGCAGGCTTCCGCCATGCCTTGCAGGCAGCCTACGATTTGGCCCATGATCTCTGGTTTTTGCGGATTGCCGAAATTCAGGCAGTTGGTGATAGCAAGCGGCTTGGCGCCCACCGCGCATAAATTGCGCCAGGTTTCCGCCACCGCTTGTTTTCCGCCTTCGATGGGATCGGCAAAGCAATAGCGTGGGGTACAGTCGGTAGAAATAGCCAATGCTTTTTGCGTATCATGCACACGCACCACCGCCGCATCGCCGCCTGGGCGTTGCACGGTGTCGTTGCCGACCATATGGTCATATTGTTCCCAGATCCAACGCTTGGAGGCGAGATCAGGTGAGCCAATCAGCGTCAGCAAATCCTTGGCGATATCGCGTTTAGCCAGTTCCGCCGCCGGTAGATTCACGGCGCTACGCTTAGGCGTAGGCACCCAAGGGCGGTCATAAACCGGTGCGTCTTCAGACATTGGATCGACCGGCATATCGGCCACCACCTCGCCATGCATTTTCAGAATCAAGCGGCCCGTATCGGTGATACGGCCGATGGTGGCGAAGGCCAATTCCCATTTCTCGAAAATCTGGCGCGCGAGTTCCTGTTTATCCGGTTTCAAAATCATGAGCATGCGCTCTTGCGATTCGGACAGCATAATTTCGTACGGCGTCATACCGTCTTCGCGCATCGGCACTTTATCGAGTTCCAGCTCAATACCGGTGCCACCTTTGCCCGACATCTCGAGCGAAGAAGAGGTGAGGCCAGCCGCACCCATATCCTGGATTGCAATGATTGCATCAGTTGCCATCAGTTCAAGGCAGGCTTCTATCAGCAGCTTTTCAGTGAACGGATCGCCTACCTGCACGGTCGGGCGTTTTTCTTCCGATGCATCGTCGAATTCGGCCGAGGCCATGGTCGCGCCATGAATACCATCGCGGCCGGTTTTGCTGCCGACATAGACAACGGGATTGCCCACACCGGCGGCAGCGGAATAGAAAATCTTGTCGCTTTGTGCAACGCCCACCGTCATGGCATTGACCAAAATATTGCCGTTATAGGAGGGGTGGAAAATACACTCACCGCCCACGGTTGGAACCCCCACGCAATTGCCGTAACCACCGATACCAGCCACCACACCCGAGACCAAATATTTGGTTTTGGGATGATCGGGGGAGCCGAAGCGCAACGCGTTCATGTTGGCGATCGGGCGAGCACCCATGGTAAAGACGTCGCGCAAGATACCGCCGACGCCGGTTGCAGCACCTTGATAGGGTTCAATGTAAGACGGGTGGTTATGCGATTCCATTTTGAAGATCGCCGCTTGGCCGTCGCCAATGTCGATGACGCCAGCATTCTCACCAGGTCCACAAATCACCCAAGGGGCTTCGGTAGGCAAGGTGCGCAGCCATTTGCGTGTTGATTTATAGGAACAATGCTCGCTCCACATTACCGAGAAGATACCAAGCTCCACCAGATTGGGTTCACGGCCCATTATGGCTAAAACACGCTGATATTCCTCAGGCGAAAGCCCATGCTCAGCAACGATTTCAGGGGTGATGGCGATTTTGTGCGCGGCAGTATTTTTCATGCCCTGGTGTTAGCATGACCCGCTAGATTTACAATATTTTTCTTGATGACCGATTAAAGGCTGAATTCATATTTAATATAGAGCTTCACCATCTGATCTTCCGCTGCATCAGAGAGGCCAAAAAGCCAGCCCGTTTCGTAACTTAGCCCATCGTAAGGCAGGTCGCCATACAAGGCGGGTCCGGCCAGATGCTTTTGCTCATCAAAGCTTCCGCTGTCGCTTATTTCACCAAAGGCGGCATAATATTCGATGCCAGGGTTTATCCATTGATTATGGCGCACTCGGCTGGCCCAGCGGAACTCGGCTTCGGGATTGGCATTCGCATGCGTGCCGACCTCATGGTCGATAATGATATTGGCTAGGTGCAGAAAGTGCTCCGTGCGTTTGGCTAGCAGCCAGTTTACGCTGACACTATTGGCATCATATGGATATGGCGTATAGGCAGCGCCGTAACCGACCTTCATGCCGGTATCAAGCCAATATTCGCCGGTTTCGGTGAATTGAAAAACGGCTTCGATTTCGTTGCCACTAAAGGAATGGCCTTGTTGGGGCAGATGTTCCAGCTTGCCAGAAAGCTCCAGGCCAAACCAATCGTTGATGCCGTAGCTTAACTTGAGAATATGTTGGCGATAACCATTCTCGCTTGCGCGGCGATCGGAATCAAAGCGATTGCGGCTTTCGATTTCAAACAGATTTGCATCGACGTAAGGCGAGCTCACATTATGTGCAAAGCACAAGGAGGGAGCAGCAACGATGCTTGCGCATAAGCAAAGTTGT
Organism: Rickettsiales bacterium; assembly: GCA_033762715.1. GTDB lineage: Bacteria > Pseudomonadota > Alphaproteobacteria > Rickettsiales > SXRF01 > JANRLL01. The sequence goes on from JANRLL010000001.1 coordinate 124,427, forward strand.
TTATGCAATTTTTTCACGTGTGAGTTTTAAGGAGGCAAGAATCAAGAACAAGGTGGCGACATAAAACACCAGCTGCATGGCAGACGGCTGCTCGGAATAACCAATCAATGCGTTAAGTATTTTCCCAATGATGCTGCTTTCGGCCAGAATATGGCTGGTGTCCCAGACTTGTGGTGCGATAGCAGGCAGCATGTCGGCTGCAATCAGATATCCGGCGGCTTGCGCGCTCATACCGCAAGCGACTAGAATCAGTAGCGCGCTGGTAACGCTGAAGAAATATTTAGCCGATAATTTGATAATGCCCAAATAGAGTAATACGCCAAGCGCTGCCGCCGATACGGCACCTGCCAGCGCGCCGGCCGCAATGGCAAAGAATGATTCTTGGCTGGTGCTTAAAATGCCGGTCATGAAGAGCACGATTTCAGCTCCCTCGCGCCACATAGCCAGGCTTACGATGAGTGCTACCGAATAAAGCGGCAATTCGCCTTTGGCAACGGCATGCCCGACATGGTGAATACGTTGCGCGAGCTCTTTGCCGTGTTTGCGCATCCAGATGACAGTCCAGGCAATCATAGCAACTGCCACAATCAACACTGCGGCATTGAACATTTCCTGGCCTACACCTTCGAAGGCTTCCGAAATCGAGCGGGCAAACAGTGCCACGATGGCAGAGCCAATCACGCCACCAGCAATACCACCCCATATCCATTGTGCGCGTCCAGGCACGCTACGCGTTGCGGCGATGACGACTGTCAGGATAATCGCGATCTCTAAGACTTCGCGAAAGAGGATGATAAAGCTGGCGAGCATAGGTTTACTTTGCGATGAGTTTACCTTGAGCGGTTTTGGCATTGAACTCGTCTTCAAATTTATATTCGCCTGGTTTGAGCGGGCCCACCAAAACGGTTGCGCTGCTATTGCCTTGAATCACTTTTTCGCGGCCCAGCGAGTGGCTTTCAAATTCGGCTGGGGTGCTGTCAGCGTTTTTAACCACCAGCTTTACTTTTTGATTGGCGGGCACTTCCAGCGTGGCCGGTTCAAATTGATGATCTTTCAAGGTCAACTCAAAAGAAGGGGTTTCTGCCCAAGCAGTGGTTGATAAAAGTGTGGCAGCGACAAAAGAGAGGGCTAATTTCATGTAGTTATCCTAATTATAACGCGCAATCTGGTATAGCAAAGAGGGCGCAAGTGATAATGATTCGCAGCAACTATTTAGAGTCAGATCCTTGCAAAGTCAATAGCGATCACATAGATAGAATGCTCGAAATCTCTAGCGATACGAAAGAACCATGTCTATGGCGATGACCGCCGAACAAATCAAAAGCTTAGTGCAGGCAGCTTTGCCCGATGCGCAGATTGAACTGAAAGATCTGGCGGGCGATAATGATCACTGGGCAATCACCGTAACCTCGAATGCCTTTGCCGGCAAAAGCCGAGTAGAGCAGCATCGCATTGTTATGGGCGCATTAAACGGTGGTATGGGCACCACCTTGCATGCGCTGCAGGTCACGACAAAAGTGAGCGCATAACCATGGGGCGGCCATTTGATCGTGCTGTAGCGAAGAATGCGCCAAATTGGGAACAAGAAGTATTGAACAGGCTCGAAGAAAAGAAAGGGGTAACTCCATTTTCTTTTGATGAGGCGATGATGGTAGGTGATCAGGGAGCGTGGCACCGGATGTCATTATACGGCATTCTCAATGGGCTTGAAACCTTTACCGGCCTGATGCGGCAAGATGTCGATTGGTTGAATGAGCATTTTCCTGTTTCCTTATATGGTGACAAGAGCAATCGCGTTTTACGAGAAGCCATGTTTTATTCAAAGGCAGGAACGCGTGAGAATCGTCTACGCTACAATCTATGCGAACTGCTAGAGGCATGTATCGATGTATTAGAAAAAAAGATGGTATTCGAGAAGGGCAAGAATTTGTCTGACGACGACAAAAAGGCGCTTGCAGAGTTGCGTAATTGGGTTAAAGAACGCGAGAAAGATTGGATCGGCAGTGCCAAAGACGTGAGCCACCGATAAGCTAAATGAATAATCAAAAGGAGAAGGCTATGACCAACCCGATATTCGAACAAATTCAAAAAGACATCAGTGAGAATGATGTGGTGCTTTATCTCAAAGGTACGAAATCGATGCCGCAATGTGGATTTTCGGCGACCGTGGTCGAAGTGCTCAAGCGCGTGGGCATTGAGAATTATAAGGATGTGAATGTGCTAACCGACCAAGAAATTCGCGAAGGCATCAAGTCATTCACCAACTGGCCTACTATTCCGCAGCTTTATATTAAAGGCGAGTTTATAGGTGGCTGCGATATTGTGCGTGAAATGTATCAAAGCGGTGAGCTAGAGCATTTGTTGCACGAAAAAGGCGTGCCGCACGTGCATCATCACGGCTGATACTACTTCATTTCATCTTTGACCTTTTTAGCCGAATCCGACGTCCATTCACCGGCCTGGCGTACGTCTTGGCCTAGGCCATCGACGGTGTTACAGGCTGAAATCGCGAGTATAAACAGCAGCGCCAAGGAACGATAGATCATAAGCAAGTCTCCCGAGTGAGTTTATGCATCTATCTCTTAAGCCAATCGAATTGGCAAGAATTTTGTACGCTTAGCTGCCGCGTTTAGTCGCATCGCGCATCTCGCCCAAGCGCCCTGCCATGCGGCGAAGTGAGCGGCTGCAATCGTCACGCGGTATCATCACTTCAATCACATACATCTCATTCGAGGCGGCGGCTTCTTTCAGCGTTTTTTCCAGCTCGCCTTTGGTGGTCACGCGCACGCCTTTACCGTAGCCTAGCAGGTCGGTGAGTTTGGTGTAGTGCCATTGATGAATATTGTTGAACGGCCCATCGATGATGTGACGTTGCGTGCCATAGCCATCATTATTTAAAATGCAGACGATGGGACTCATTTTATATTTCGCGCAGGTGGAAAGTTCGATGCCGGTCATTTGAAATGCGCCATCACCCACCAGGCAATACACCCGCGAGCTAGGATTAGCCACCATTGCGCCAATTGCTGCGGGCACGGCAAAACCCATCGACAGGTAGTAAGCATCGGCTAGGAAATTACTTTGCTGCGTCGTGCGCAAACCGATCGCGCCTAAAAGCGCATCGCCGGTGTCGCATACCACGGTTGCATCCTTGGCAATTTGCATGCCGAGTATATTGAAGAAAGAATCGGAATCCAGCGGCAGCTTACGATCCGCATCGGTGAGGGGATGGGTCTCGCGGTGGTGGTATGGATTTTTGAAAGTCTTTTTCGCAATCGAACTTTTACGCAGGCCCTCGATAAAATCTTTGAATAAGACCTGCTCATAACTATGCAAGCCGACACTGACTTTTTCGGTGTTGGCGAGCATGGTGTTTTTGCGGCTGAGCTTGGCGGTGTTCATGCCCATGAACACGTCGGATAAAAACGCGCCGAGCAAAATCACGCAGTCGCTGCTTTCGACATATTCCTGGGTTTCTTGTTCGGATAAACCACCACTATAGACACCGATATAAAGCGGGTTGGTTTCAGGAATCACGCTTTTAGACAACAAGGTGGCAGCAATCGGAATATTGAAGGTTTCCGCCATTTCCACCGCGATATGGGTCAGGCCATGACGATGCAATTCGACGTCGGCAACGATCACTGGTTTTTTAGCTTTATTGATCAGCTCTACAGCTTCGCTGAGTGCTGCTTCCAGATTTTCAGGATCGCTTTCCGGTGCTGGGATATTTTTGATGGTTGGCAATTTGATCGGCATATCGACCACGTCATACGGAATCTCGATATAGCCTGGGCGGCATTGCGCTTTCATGGTGGTCACCACGCGAATGATTTCTTCCGCGGCGGTGTCTGGATCCATGAGTACGGTCGAGGCGCAGGTCACTTCATCATAGATGCGTTGCTGCGAATCGAAGGTGCGTACTTTATGATGCAACAGCGGATCGCGTCTGCGCTCGCTAGGCGAGGGGCCGCCGGAGATGACCAGCACCGGACTTTTTTCAGCGTAAGCGCAGGCAATGGAATTGAGCATGTTAAGCCCACCCACACAATAGGTCACTACCGCCACACCCAGCCCGTGAATGCGCGCATAGCCGTCAGCAGCAAAACCCACCGAGGGTTCATGCGTCAGCGTATAGAGTTTAACCTGGGAGTTTTCCAGCCAGCGAAACGTCGGTAGCGCGAAATCGCCAGGAATACCAAACGCGTGATGTGCACCTTGGCTGTAGAGATAATCAAATAGGAAAGAACCGACGGTGGGATGCGTGGACATAGAAACCCCAATTAAGAATTAGTATCAGGAAGCATTGCTACCACGCTCTAATTCTACAAGCAATCGTTGTAAATCATCGGCGATGGGGCATTCAAAATGCATGGCTTTCAGGTGGATAGGATGGATCAACCCTAGCGCCCTGGCGTGCAATGCCTGGCGATTAAATGCCAGAATAGTTTGTTTGATGGCATTGGGCAAATTACGATAGAGTTTGCCGGTCATTTTGGCTTTGGCTGAGCCGCCATAGACCGGATCGCCCACCAGCGGGTGTCCGAGATGGGTCAGATGCACACGAATCTGGTGTGTGCGGCCAGTTTCCAAGCGGCATTCCACCAATGAAAAAGCGCCGTCAAAATAAATCGCGAGGGTTTTAAAATGGGTAGTGGCTTCGCGCCCGCCTTGTTTTAGTACCGCCATTTTTTGCCGGTTCTGCGGGGAGCGCCCGATGTTGGCGCTGATCGTGCCCTGCTTGGGCGGTGTACCCCACACCAGGGCATGATAGGTGCGCCTCAAGGTGCGCTCAGACAGTTGCGCCGATAAATGCGCATGCGCCTTATCATGTTTGGCCACCACCAGCAGTCCGCTCGTATCTTTATCGAGGCGATGGACAATGCCAGGCCGCGCCACACCGCCAATGCCTGAAAGCGATTCACCGCAATGGGCCAGCAGCGCATTAACCAAAGTCATATCGGGATGCCCTGGCGCCGGATGCACGGTAAGGCCAGGTGGTTTATTGATAACCAAAATATCGGCGTCTTCGTAGATAATATCGAGCGCAATATCCTGTGCGACCAGATGCGAATGTTCCACCGGCGGAATGGTCACCGAATAAGTTGTGCCTGCTTTTACTTTATGCGACACATCACCAATCGTGCGCTCGCCCATCGTTACCTGGCCCGATTCAATCAGCGCCTGCATGCGGCTTCGCGAAAAATCGGGCAAGCGCGCCGATAAAAATTTATCGAGCCGTTGGCCCACATCAGTTTCGTGTGCGATAATATGGTGAGTTTCATCAGACATTCGGCGAGTATAACGTAAAGGTTTGGTAATCCAACAGGTTAATAAATTTTTACGTTTTGGGGTGAAATTCATTGGAATTGGGATTAAGATGCCCCGCATGGCAGAGGAAAATCCCAAACAGGACAAACCGCCTTTCTGGAAAAGAAAACTGTCCAAGAAAGCAGCCGGTGCTATAGCCGGTGCTGCAATAGTGGGTGCTGTTGCTGTCCCTCGCCAGATCAATTATAATTACCATCATGCGGATGGCGCTGATACCGGCAATGTGAGTATGCGCGGTGGGCGTGTGCTGGATGATAGCCCGCGCTTTTTCGAAAAATTATTTGAGAATAACAGTGTCGTGGTTGTCACCGATACCGACCATAGCGATGTGCGCTCTCTCAACTGGATGAATGCTGCGCTCACCGATATGCCTCGAGGCAGTGTTGATGCCGTGGCATTTGAATTTGCGTCGCCCACTGTCATTGAAAATACATTGGAGCACGGCGCGCACTATACCAGTATTTGGGATCGGCCGATTTCGCCCTACGTAAAGCAATTGGATGCTGCCGGAATTGAGGTAGTAGGACTTGATGAAGAGCATGGCGTTAAAAGAATAGTAGAAAAAGATATACAAGATCAGCTACATGAGCCTACCGCTTCGCATGACGCACCAACCACACAAACCGTTCAATCATCTCCCGTCAAAAGACGATTCGTATTGCCTAACCATGCGCATCCAGGTGGGCCGTTTGAAGAATCGCTCAATAAGCTCTATCAGATGCGGGAAGCGCCTTCCTTTACTGTCTATGTGGGCGACGATGCTTTGCAGGCAACGACGACGACCACTCCTCCTCCGTCAGACCATACAAGCCATGCCGAACATGTGAGTGTCAGCAAAGCGCATACGGTTACCTTTACGCCGCAAAAGCGGCAACTGGTCGATAATGATCGACGCGAAGCAACAGACCGTTGGGTGGATGAAATTGCTGAGCGTCTTCGTAAAAATCCGAACGCGAAAATAGTGGTCTATGCGGGTGATGCGCATGCTAGTGGTTTGCTATCAGAAGCTCGCCAAGATTTGGATGAAAAGTTGGGCATCCGTTTGCGCGAAATGGGTATCGAAAAACCAGGCGTGGTGTATGTACGCACCAAAGCGCATCCTACCGTTGGCCACAAAACGGAAATCTGGGAAGGCGAGCGCACGCCACCATCAAAAGGCCATCAGCACTAGTTTTCAGCGCTGCCACAAACCTGTCACATACGGCGTCACAGAAGCTTCATTTGTCTATCGCACCCATCGGTTTATGATGAAAGGTGAGAGGATAGGCATATGAGAAAAGCACAGGCATATGGGATAGTACAAGCGCCGCTGGTTGAGCCGGTGGTGGCGTTGAGACTGCATGACGTGGCAAAGAAAGTCAGTGATACGAATACCGACATTGAACAAGCTAATGCCCTTGCCAAAGCCAGCCATCTCGAAGAAGCCGTGCCGCTGGTGACGGATAATCCCGAAAGCCCAATGGCCAACCTTTCCGATATTATGGCTAAAACCGAAGCTGGCAGCCGTGATGCGGCGGCTCTCGAAGCGAAGGTGATGCAAAAAACAATGCTGGAGCCGTTGGAAGATGGATCGGTCCTTACCATGCTCTCTTCGGCCCTGGCAGCGGTCGGTGGCATTTTCAAGGAACATGGCGTGTGTAGTGGCGGCTCAGTGCATGAGCGCGATTTATGCCAACCGCTGGTCACATCCGGCCTATGGGCAGCTCGTTTGCCGCAAACCCAAGGAATGCAGGTCGTGGCATGAAAATTAAAACATTGATTTATAATATTATTTTTTATCTTAACGCAAAAGCAATGGTTTTTTGTCACAAAAGCTTAATTTGTGTTTCAAACCCGTGCATGGGATACTAACACTAGAGACAAAGATTTTTTTTGAATGAGGACGTTATGGGCGACAATGTAAAAGATCCCGCTTTGAAGAACTTCAGCCGCACTGGCGAGTATGTGAAACATACGTTCAAAAGCGCGCTGAATGGCGCGATCAAAGGCGCGTTGATTGTAGGCGCATTGGCCTTGATCCCTCTGGCCCTGGGCCCTGGTTTGATTGGCGGTGCGGTAGGTACGTTGCTCTCCTTCGTGGGCTTGAATACGGCAGGTGCGGCAACCGCTGGGTTTTTCTCGGCTAAAGTGCTGGGCGCCGCGTTTGGTGCTGCGATGTTTGGTGCAAAAGTTGGTGCTGTCGTAGGCGGTGCTACTGGCCTGATGGGCGCAGAAGATGCGGTGGATGAGGCGGAAGCACGTGCGGTGGACCGTACGCAACGTGCGCAGATGCGCTCGGTAAATAGCGAAATGATGGGTATGCGTGTGGCGCAAATGCGTGCTGCGGCCTTGGGCGGCGGTATGGTGGCTCCTGGCCATGGTATTGGCGGCATGGGAATGGGCCAACAAGAGGGCATGGGGCTCGCATAACCCTAGGATTTTGGCGATTGTCATAAAAGCTTCACTTGTTTGATTGACGTAATCTGCCATAATGTGAGCATGTAGGGCCAAGCTATTGGCTAGATTGAAAAAAGGTGAGTTATGGCAAAACCAATAGATCATGATTTCGACAGCAAGGTCGCAACGGCCGGCATTGAAGTCGCAAAAGGCAGTTTGTTGGGTATTGTTGGCGCTGGTTTGTTGACGGCAGCCACTTTGGTATTTGGCGTTGGTATGTTGGGCGCTGTGGCTAGCTTTGTGGGATTGGGTTCTTTTACCGGTGCTGCAGCGGCTATGATGACCGGCCCTGGCGCATTGATTACGCTTGCTAGCGGTATTGCAGGCGCATTTGGATTTGGTGGTGCGGGCGCATTGATCGGTGGCACTTACGGCCTGGCGAAAGCAGGCGGTAAAATTAATAGAGAAAGCCAAGCCTATCAGGATCGCGTGCAAGGTCAGATGGCATCGGTACAGAACACCGCGATGATGGCAATGCAGCAAGGCTATGAAATGGGCATGCAGGATGGCCAACAAAAAATCGTAGCGGATCTTCAGCAAATGCATGCGCAAATGTTGCAAAAAGAAATGCTCGGCGCATCGGCTGAAAAAGGTAAATTCGCTAAAGGTATTGAACAGCAACGTGAAGCCCATGCTGCGGCAGGGCCACAACTGGCATAGTTGAATAGTTGAGTAGATATGGCAAACATCGTCGGTAAAGTAACAGAAGCACTCTGCACAGGGGTCCACAAAACGGCGGGCCTGGTGGGCATTAATACGCGTTCTGGCGGTAGCCTGATTACCACCCCCGTCAATGGCGCGGTGATGGAAGATGCAATGTTTTATACCAAAAAGGCAATTGGCAGCGGCACCAAGAAGGTACTGGTTGCCGGTGCTGCCTTGGCGGCGGTTGCGGGTCTTGCTGTTTTGGCTAGCGGCTCGCGTAAAGCAAAAACTTATAAAGAACAAGATGTTGAAGTTGTGCCTCCTATGATGGCATTCAACAATGCCAGCGCTGAAATGGGCCCTGCTGATGGCCATGAAGCCGGCAAATGGCAACAAATGGTCATGGCGAGCCGTGGCATGGGTGGCCGTGCCGCAAACCCGCGTATGAGCGTCGTTCCTGACGAAGCGGTTGCCGATCTTAACGCCCGCGGGCTGAGCTAAATTTTTTAGCCTATTTTTTGCTCGAAACTTCATTGACAGCTCAGTTTTTATCGTTATATTCGCAGTCCCTTTACTAATAACGTGACTTCCGCGCTGGTGCGGTAGTGCAACTAAATAGGAATGCGACGTGACGAAACGTACTAATTGCAAATATAAGATCAGCCGCCGCCTGGGCGTGAGCCTTTGGGGCAATGCTAAAGATCCTTTCAACAAACGCGGCTATGCACCTGGTCAACATGGCGCAGCTGGTAAGCGCAAAAAAAGCTCCGACTACGGTACGCAGTTGCGTGAGAAACAAAAACTCAAAGGCTATTACGGCAATATCAACGAACGTCAATTCCGCCGTATTTATCAGGAAGCCGCACGCCGTAGAGGCGATACCGGCGAAAACCTGATCGCCATCTTAGAGAGCCGCCTAGACACCGTTATCTACCGCATGGGTGTGGTAGCTACTCCGTTTGCCGCTCGTCAATTCGTAAGCCACGGCCACGTAAAAGTGAACGGTCGTCGCGTGAACATCCCTAGCTTCCAAGTAAGCGAAGGCGATGTGATCGAATTGCGCGAAAAATCACGTCAGATCGCTAACGTTATCGAGTTGGTACAAAATCCAGACCGTAGCGTGCCTGACTATATCGAATTCGATAACGCTGAAATGAAAGCGAAGTTCGTACGTGCACCGAAATTGGCAGAAGTGCCATATCCGGTGGTTATGGAGCCTAACTTCGTGATCGAGTTTTACTCGCGCTAGTTATCGACTCCGTTTCGTCATTCCAAAAGAGCCGCTTTATGCGGCTCTTTTTTTATCCGCCGTTTGGTTTCTACCCGCTTTGAAGCGGTTTCAGACCGCTTTGTCCCCGCTTTAACCCCGCTTTTGACCGCTCTGCACCCGCTTTGTTCCGGTCATATTTCTTCTCTTTCAGGCGTTTACGCCGTTTTTGCCGGATTTTTCAGGAAAAAGGTGACAAAAAATGACCCAATCCATGCGGACACCCAGCTAAAAACCCACCCAATCCCATCCTCCTTCCGTCTGGTTTTTGGGATAAGCCGCTTATAAATGCTCGCCTAAAAATGGCTGTCACGGAAGGGGTTAAGGCGCATTCTTATCCCAAAACATTGCTTGACTTGCCCATAAAATACCAATAATCTCCCATCTAAACCCATAACTACCCAAGCAAACAGGTATCGAGCGGATGCTGTTTTTATCCACCTTTCACAACCGTATCGACAAAAAGGGACGCATTTCGATTCCAGCTCCTTTTCGCGCGGTTTTGGCGGTGCAGGATTTTGCCGGCATTGTTGCGTACGGCTCACCGGTCAATCCCTGTGTGGAAGCCTGCGGCATGCAGCGCATTCATAAACTCAATCAACGCATCGAGCGCTTCGACCCCTATTCGGAAGAGCGCGATGCTTTTGCCACCACCATTTTCGGTGAAAGCGTGCAACTGGCCTTTGATACGGAAGGTCGCGTCATGCTGCCGGATGCCTTGCTGAAGGCGGCCAAACTCACCGAGCAGGCCACCATCGTCGGCAAAGGGGAAATTTTTGAAATCTGGGAACCGAAAAGCTTCGAACAACATGTGAAACGTGCGCGTGAATTGGTGCGCGAAAAACGCTTCCAGCTGAAGGGAGATGCGCAATGACCGAACACGCTCCCGTGATGTTGCATGAAATGATCGATTGGCTGAATCCAAAAGATAGCGGCACCTATATCGATGGCACCTTTGGCGCCGGCGGCTATAGCCGCGCGATCCTGTCATCGGCGAATTGCCGTGTGTTTGCGATTGATCGCGATCCTTCCACGCGCCGCTTTGCTGAAAAGTTGGAGCAAGAATTTCCAGGCCGTTTCATTTGGCTGCTCGGTAATTTTTCCGATATGTGCTCGCTGGTTGCGATTCACGGTGTGCGTATGGTTGATGGCATTGTGCTGGATCTGGGCGTGTCGTCCATGCAGCTTGATCAGGCCGATCGCGGTTTCTCGTTCCGCCAGGACGGCCCGCTTGATATGCGTATGTCGCAGCAAGGCATCAGCGTTGCCGATATTGTCAATCAGCTGGATGAGCGCGAACTGGCCGATATTTTGTACCAATTCGGCGAAGAAAAACAATCGCGCCGCATCGCCAAAGCCATTATCGCCGCGCGCGGCACCGCGCCGATTGCTACGACCCGTCAACTCGCTGAAATCATTCGCTCTACGCTGGGCATCAAGCCTGGCAGCAAAGTGGATCCGGCGACGCGCAGTTTCCAAGCGCTACGTATTCACGTGAACCAAGAATTGGACTCGATCGAAGGTGGGCTTAAAGAAGCAGAAACCCTACTGGCGCCTGGTGGCAAGCTGGTAGTGGTGACGTTTCATTCCCTCGAAGATCGCATTGCCAAACAATTTATCTACTCCCGTTGCGGTAGATCTGGGGAGCCTTCACGCCATATGCCTCAACAGCATGGGCAGGAGGCTCCCGCTTTTTTCATGCCGCAGCCAGCCAAGAAAAAAGCCTCCGCGTTGGAAGTCGAACATAATCCCCGCTCGCGTTCTGCCACTATGCGTATGATGGAGCGTGCAGCATTGGAAACACAAAGTTAGCCATGGCTCGCATTTCAACAATAGTGTGGTTGCTGATTATCGTGGTGGCCACGTTCTCTCTGTATTTAGTGAAATATCAAGTGCATGCGATTCGGCAGCAAATCACTGATATCTCTAAACAGTTGGAAGTAGAAAAAGAAGGGCTGCATGTGGTGGCGGCCGAATGGGCGTATCTCAATCGCCCGCAGCGCTTGCAAAATTTATCCAGCAAATATCTAGGCAATACGGGCCTCACCGTCGATCGCGTGGCCGATCTTGAAGCCATTCCTTTCTCGGCAACCCTGGCGCAAAAAACGGAAAAAAGTCTGGTGCAGCCGGTGTCGGCTAAAGTGGATCCAGAGGTGGGAGATCAGGAGTGAGCCGCACTACCCGTAAAGTTATCGTCAAGGAAAGTACCAGTCGTAAAATCATCGAACAAAGCCGTGTCCGCCTGCTGTGCGTGAGTTTGTTTTTTACGCTCTGCTACGGCAGCATCGGCTACCGCATGGTGGAAGTGGCGGTGCTTCAACACCCGCACAAGGAAACCATTTTAGTCAGCGATTCCGATAGCGATGATAAGGGCCAATCAATCGAAGTAGGCGCTTCGGAGCGCGTGTTGCAGCGAGGCAATATCGTCGATCGCAATGGCATGTTGCTGGCGACCAGCTTGATTACCGCATCTGCTTTTGCCAACCCCAAAGAAATTAGCGACCTGGATGATGCCACCAAAAAATTGGCGCAGGTGTTGGGGCTCGATGCCGCGCAATTAGCCAAGCGCATGGGGGGCGGCAAATCCTTCGTGTGGATCAAACGTAACTTAACGCCGCGTGAGCAGCAGGCGGCCAATAGCTTGGGCATTCCTGGCGTCTATTTTCTGCCGGAAGAAAAGCGGGTCTACCCGTACGGCAATATGCTGTCGCATGTGCTGGGCTATGTTGGGTTAGACAATAAAGGCTTAGCTGGAATTGAGAAATATTTTGATCGTGATTTGCGCGATACGGTGAATAATCGTGATAACCTGACGCTGTCGGTTGATGTGCGGTTGCAGGCGATTATGTATGAAGAGGTCAAGCGCGCTATGGAGGAATTCAAGGCGATTGGCGCGATGGGCGTGATTATGGATTTGCGCAATGATGAGGTGCTCTCCATGGTGTCGTTGCCTGATTTCAACCCCAATAAAATGGGCAAAGCGGAAGATCAGGCGCGCTTTAATCGCGTGACGCTTGGTGTCTATGAAATGGGTTCAACCTTCAAAAGCTTTACCATGGCGCTTGGTTTGGATTCGGGCAAAGTCAACATGAGCAGCGGTTATGACGCCACTAACCCGCTTAAAATTTCCACCTTCACCATTCAAGACACCCACCCGCAAAAGCGCTGGTTGTCCGTGCCGGAAATCTATACCTACTCGTCTAATATCGGCACGGCCAAGATGGCGCTGGATATTGGCGGTGCTAAGCAAAAAGCCTTTCTGGAAAAGCTCGGCATGATGAAGCCGATTGATATTGAGCTGCCCGAAAGAGGCGTGCCGCAATTTCCATCGGAATGGAAAGAAATCAATACGGTGACTATTTCCTACGGTCATGGCATTTCGGTGACGCCGCTGCATCTGGTGCGTGGCATTGCCGCGCTGGTCAATGGGGGGGTATTGCCGCATATGACTTTGATCAAAGATGGCAATAAAGACAAGGACGATAAAGAGCGTATCGTCAGCGAAAAAACCTCGCAGAATATTCGCCGCCTCATGCGGTTGGTGGTGGATCATGGCACTGGCAGTAAGGCGGATGTCGCCGGTTATCGCCTGGGCGGGAAAACCGGCACGGCCGAAAAAATTCAAGGCGGCGGCAAATATGATAAAGATGCAAAAGTGACGTCATTCATCGCCACTTTTCCCGTCGATCACCCGCGCTATGTGGTATTGGTGATGGTCGATGAACCCAAGGGTAACAAAGCCACTTACGGCTATGCGACTGGTGGCTGGGTGGCAGCGCCGGTGGTGGGCAATATCGTAAGCCGCATGGGTCCGCTGGTGGGCTTGCGTCCGGCCTTTGATGTGCCGGAAGATGATGCGGAAAAATTCTGGGTCGATGTGGGCGGCAAACCCAAAACCCAAACGGCTTCGGCAAAACCCCTTCCTAAGTACTATATTCATGCGGCATCTTATTGATTTAATACGGGCAGTGCCGGAAGCGCTTTCTTATCCAGAGGAAGCAGCCAATCTGCCAGTCACGAGCATTACTGCTGATTCCAGGCGCGTGACCAAAGGCAGCTTATTTGCGGCACTTAAAGGAACCAAAACCGATGGCACCGCTTTTATCGAGGATGTTAAAGTAGCTGGTGCGGCAGCCGTATTATGCGATCAATCAGCAACCATTGATGCAAAAGGCATTGCCTTAATCCGCAGCCATAATCCACGCAAAGCGCTTGCGCATATGGCGGCGGCATTTTATGCGCGCCAGCCCGAGCATATCGTGGCCATTACCGGCACGGACGGTAAAACCTCCACCGCCGATTTTTTCCGTCAATTTTGTTATCATAACGATCGCAACGCCGCCTCGGTTGGCACGCTGGGCGTATTGGTGGGTGACGGCGAAGAGCTGCATGCCGGCTCGCACACCACGCCCGATGCGGTGGATTTGCATAAGATGCTAGCGGAAATGACGGCGCATGAGATTACCCATGTATCGATCGAAGCATCCAGTCATGGGCTGGATCAGTCGCGCCTCGATGGGGTGCGTTTTCAAGCGGGTGCCTTTACCAATATCGCGCGTGATCATCTTGATTATCACCACACGGAAGAAAATTATTTCAACGCTAAAGCGCGGCTGTTTGCAGAAGTGTTGCCGAAAGGCGCAACGGCGGTCATCAATCAGGATGATGTGCGGTTTGATGCTTTGGCGGCCATTTGTAAGCAACGCGATTTGCGCGTGCTGGGTTACGGCAAGCAGGGTAAGGATTTGCAGGTGCTTTCCATTACGCCGCAGCCCGATGGCCAGCTTACGAACCTGCGCTTGATGGGCAAAGAATATCGCCTGCGCATACCGGTAGTGGGTGGCTTTCAGGTGATGAATATTTTAGCCGCTATCGGGCTTGCGATGGGCACCGGTATGACCATTGAAGAATTGCTGGAATTCGTGCCGGAGCTCAAAGGTGTGCCTGGGCGTTTGCAGCTGGCGGTACGGCATGCGAATGGTGCGGCGGTCTATGTGGATTATGCACATACACCAATGGCGCTTGCCAATATTTTGCAAACGCTCAAACCGCATACGCAAGGCAAGTTACGCGTGGTGTTTGGCTGCGGCGGTGACCGCGATACCGGCAAACGCAGCGAAATGGGAAAGGCTGCGTGCGAGCTGGCCGATGATGTGATTGTCACCGATGATAATCCGCGCACCGAAAACCCAGCGCTGATTCGCCAGGCGATTTTATCGGGTTGCGCGAAAGCCAAAGAAGTAGCCGATCGGCGTGAAGCGATTTATGTAGCGCTGCGCCGGCTTGAGCCAGGCGATGTATTGGTGCTTGCAGGTAAGGGGCATGAAAAAACCCAGATCATCGGCAATAAGGTGTTGCCGTTTGACGACGTGGAGGTTGCGCGCCAATGCGCTAAGGAGCTGAAGCTATCCGCATGAGCCTATGGACCCATAACGACGCAAGTGAGGCAACCGGCGGGCATAGCTCGAAACCTTGGAATGCCATGCGGGTGGAAATTGATAGCCGCAAGATCAAACCAGGTGATTTATTTGTGGCGATCGTAGGCGAACATATGGACGGCCACCAATTCGCGGCGCAAGCGCTGGAAAAAGGGGCCGCGGCGGTCGTAATCAGCCATACACCGGAAAACCTACCCGCACAGGCGCCGTTCCTTCTGGTAGAGGACACGCTCAAAGCCCTGGAGGCCTTGGGCCGCTTTGCACGCAAACGCACCCGCGCCAAGGTGGTGGGTGTGACGGGCAGTGTCGGCAAAACCAGCACGCGCGAGATGATTCGCTTAGGCTTATCGGCGCATGGCAGCACCTATGCGACGAGCGGTAATTACAATAACCATATCGGCACCCCGCTGACGCTTGCTAATATGCCGATGGATGTGGATTTTGCCGTGTTTGAAATGGGCATGAATCATGGGGGTGAAATCGCGCAACTAACCCAACAAGTGCATCCTGATATTGCCGTCATCACCAATGTGGAATCGGTGCATCTGGAATTTTTTACCTCTGAGCAACAGATCGCAGAAGCCAAAGCCGAAATTTTTGAAAGCATGACCGCAGGCAGTGTGGCTGTGCTCAACCGTGATAATCGTTGGTTCGATGCGTTAGCTGCGGCTGCGCACCGCCGTGAATTACAAGTGATAGGTGTGGGCGAACATCCCAATGCGCAGCTACGCCTGATTAGCTATCAGGCGGGGCAATCTACGATGAAGGTGGATGCTGCAACCATTGAATTATCATTAGCGGCCATGGGCAAGCATTGGGCGTATGGCGCGATGATGGCGTTGGCGGTGGCCAAAGTACTGAAGCTGGATGTAACTAAAACAACAAAAGCGCTTTCCCAATTTCGTGAGGTAGCAGGGCGCGGTGCTATGCAGCTGCTTAAAAGCGGCGCCTATCTCATCGACGATAGCTATAACGCAAGCCCTGCATCCATGCGCGCTGCATTTGCCAAACTGGCCGAACTCGAGCGCAAAGGGCGCCTATGGGTGGCGTTGGGCGATATGCTGGAGTTGGGAAAAGAAGGCCCTCGCTTGCACGGCGAGCTTGCTGTGGATTTGACCGCAGCCCGGGTAGATGGTGTCTTTACCGCAGGCACACTCATGCAACATCTGCACCGTGCTTTGCCGGAAGCGATTCGCAAAAACCAGGTGGCAAAAGCGATCGAATTGTTGCCTATTTTAACAGACCATCTACAACAAGGTGACATCCTGTTGGTGAAGGGCTCGCATGGGAGCCATATGTACCAGCTGGCACAGGCATTAAAGGAAGCATAACGTGTTATATAATTTATTGGCGCAGCATGATTCGATCTTCAATATTTTTCGCTACATCACCTTTCGTAGCGGCGCGGCCGTGTTTACGGCGCTTATTTTAAGCTTCTATTTTGGTCCTAAAATCATTCGCTGGCTGAAATCCAAACAAGCCGAAGGTCAACCCATCCGCAGTGACGGGCCTGAGTCGCATCTGACCACCAAAAAAGGCACGCCGACCATGGGCGGCGTAATGATTTTATTGTCTGTCTGTTTGTCGACGGTTTTGTGGGCCGATTTATCCAATCCCTATATCTGGATTATTTTGATGGCGACCCTGGGTTTTGGCGCGGTGGGATTTGTTGATGATTATTTAAAACTCACCAAGCGCAACAGCAAAGGGCTTTCCTCACGCAAAAAAATGCTGGCGCTTTCGCTGGTGTCGGTAGCAACCGCACTGCTGATTATGAAGGCAGGTCCGGTTGGCATGCAGCATCATGTGGCAGTGCCGTTCTTTAAAGATATCATGATCGATGCCGGACTTTTTTATATTCCCTTCGTGCTGATCGTCATGGTGGGATCGTCGAATGCAGTCAACCTGACCGACGGTCTAGACGGGCTTGCCATTGTGCCGATTATGATTGTGGCGGGATGTTTTTCGCTGATTACGTATTTGGTGGGCAATACCGTCTTTGCTAATTATCTGCAGCTGCATTACATCCCAGGCGCGGGTGAGCTTGCCGTGTTCTGCTCGGCTTTGGTCGGCAGCAGTCTTGGTTTCTTATGGTTTAATGCGCCGCCAGCGAAAGTCTTCATGGGCGATACCGGAAGTTTGGCTTTTGGTGGGGCGTTAGGTGCAATCAGCGTGGCGACCAAACATGAATTTGTGTTGGCGATCATAGGCGGATTGTTTGTAATGGAAGCGGTATCGGTGATTATGCAAGTGGCATCGTTCAAGCTCACCGGTAAACGTATTTTCCGTATGGCACCGATTCATCATCATTATGAAAAATTAGGCTGGAGCGAACCGACCATCGTGATTCGCTTCTGGATTATTGCCTGTATATTTGCATTGATCGGCCTTTCGACGTTAAAGCTAAGATGATTACCGTCAGCGCGTATAATCAAAAAGCCGTAGGGGTATTTGGCCTGGGTAAAGCAGGCGAGGCGACCATTGCTGCATTGGTGGCAGGTGGTGCAAAAATTTATGCCTGGGATGATAATGATGCCTCACGCGCTGCTGCTGAAAAAAGCTATGGCTCGCGTATTCAGCTGCTGCCGTATGAGAGTTGGCCTTGGGCCGAGTTGCAAGCCTTGGTGCTAAGCCCTGGCGTGCCACTGACGCATCCGGCGCCGCACGGGGTGGTGGCCTTGGCGCATCGTCATCAGCGCCCGGTGATTGGTGATATTGAATTACTGTATCAGGCACAACCGGAGGCGCGTTATATCGTCATTACCGGCACTAACGGCAAATCAACGACGACGACTTTGATTGGTCATATTTTAAAAACCGCCGGTATGAGTGTGCAAGTTGGTGGTAATTTAGGCACGGCAGCACTAGCACTGGAGCCGCTCGGCAAAGACGGCGTCTATGTGATCGAAGCCTCGTCCTATCAGCTGGATCTACTTGCCAGCACGCATTTTGATGTGGCTGTGTTTTTAAATATTACGCCCGATCACTTGGATCGTCATGGTTCGATGGAAGGCTATATCGCGGCTAAAATGCATATCTTTGATCGCCAGACCAAAGACGATGTGGCGGTGATTGCGGTAGATGATGACTATACGCGGCGCATCGCAGCAGAACTATCGCAGGCGCATCTGGTGCCCGTCTCGGCGCATCAGCCTGTGAAGCAAGGCGTGTATGTGGAAGAGGGCGTGTTGATCGATGGCAAAAAACGTTATGATATCAGCCAGATTGCAACCCTCACCGGACGCCATAATTGGCAAAATGCAGCCGTAGCGTATAGTGCTGCGCGCGCAGTAGGCATCGAGCCAGAAGTGATTTACCGTGCGATGCAAAGTTTCGGCGGGCTCAGGCACCGGTTGCAAGGAGTGGCGACCATTCGCGGCGTGCGCTTTATCAATGATAGCAAAGCCACCAACGCCGATGCGACGCGCAATGCGCTTGATCCCTTTGAATCGATTTATTGGATTTTAGGCGGCAAATCGAAAGCTGGCGGCATCGAGTCGCTTACCTCCTATTTACCCAAGATTGCGCATGCGTTTTTGATTGGTGCGGCCAGTGATGAATTCGCACAAACACTGGAAGGAAAAGTACCCTATACGCGTTGCGGCACGTTGGCGGTTGCGGTGGATAAGGCCGCTGCTATGGCCTGGAAAGATGGCAAGAAAGATGCGGTCGTGCTGCTGTCGCCGGCCTGTGCGTCGTTTGATCAATGGAAAAGTTTTGAACAGCGCGGCGATGCGTTTTGCGACATGGTTGCTGCTTTAGAAGGTAAAGCCAAACATGCGTCTTGATCGCACAAATACATCGGTGATTGGCCGGTGGTGGTGGACGATCGATCGCTTGAATCTATTTGCCCTGCTGATTCTGATTGCGGTGGGTTCGATCCTGGTTACCGCTGGCTCTCCGCCGGTTGCCAAGCGACTTAATCTACCGGATTTTTATTTTGTCTATCGTCATTATGTGTTTCTTGCCATGGGTATTGTGGTGATGATGGCGGTGTCGATGCTTTCCAACGTTGCTATGCGGCGCTTAGCGGTTATCGGCTTTTGCGCCAGCATACTTCTGATGGCGCTGGTGCCTATCATCGGCATGGAAACCAAAGGCGCGCGCCGTTGGATAGATATTGCCGGATTTTCCATTCAGCCATCCGAATTTATGAAGCCGTGCTTTGCCATTGTGATGGCGTGGATTTGCGCAGAAAACCAACGGCGGGTGGATTTCCCCGGCTACCGCCTGGCCATTGGGCTTTATGTGGTGACCGTGCTGCTGCTGCTGGTGCAGCCGGATTTCGGCATGACGCTTACGGTGTCGACCATGTGGGGCATTCAGCTGTTTTTAGCGGGCCTGCCGATGTTTTGGGTAATGATGATTGGTTGCCTGGGCATTGCCGGGTTGTTTGGCGCCTATCATTTTTTCCCGCACGTGGCCAAGCGCATCGATGGATTCCTAGATCCGTCTGCCGGTGATAATTACCAAATCGCCCGATCGCTTGAAGCCTTTCGCCAAGGCGGCATCATTGGTCGTGGGCCAGGCGAGGGCGAGGTGAAGCATTCGCTGCCCGATTCGCATACGGATTTTATTTTCGCAGTGGCCGGTGAAGAATTCGGCGTGATTTTCTGCATGATTATCGTGGGGTTATTTGCCTTCATCGTGCTGCGCGGCATCCACCGCATCTGGAAAGAAAACGATCTCTATGTGGTGCTGGCGGTTGCAGGTGTGCTGGTGCAGTTTGGCATTCAATCCATCATCAATATGGGGGTGGCGGTGAAGCTGTTGCCAGCCAAAGGCATGACGCTGCCCTTCCTGAGCTATGGTGGTTCATCGGTGATTGCGATTGCCTTGGGCATGGGGTTCATGCTGTGTTTAACTAGGAGGCGTTATGGAGCTGTTCGGTAGTCTGATAGGCATTGCCGGCACGCTCTGTTTCTTAAGCGCTTATTTCCTGCTGCAATATGGCAAGTTGTTGCATACTGGTCTTGCCTATCTTGGCCTTAATTTGGCCGGCGCCATTCTCCTGATGATCTCCTTGTCCATCGATTGGAATTTGCCTGCATTTCTGCTTGAAGCAGCGTGGGCATTGATTAGTATATACGGCATCTATAAGTACCATTCTACCAAGAGCTAGTGAATGGTTCATACTGGCAAGGTGATGACGCAACAAAACCAACTACAACCTATCGTTCTAGCTGCCGGCGGCACTGGCGGGCATATTTTCCCCGCAGAAGCGCTGGCGGAGAGCCTGCTGCGCCTGAATGAGCGCGTGGTGCTGGTGACCGATAAACGCTTTGCCCATTTTGAAAGCGGCGCGCTATCTACCATCGAAAAACGCACCATCCGCGCTGGCACCACCTTGCGCGGCGGGCTGATTAAAAAAATCAGTGGTGCCTTGTTTATCCTGGTGGGGATTGCGCAAGCCTGGAATGTGCTGCGTCGACTCAAGCCCAAAGCGGTGGTAGGCTTTGGCGGTTATCCGTCGTTTCCTACCGTGTATGCGGCCACGATCTTGGGTATTCCTACCATTATCCATGAGCAGAATTCAGTGTTGGGGCGTGCCAATCGCATGCTGGCTGCGCGCGTGAATATCATCGCTACCTCATTCGAGCAGACACAGATGATCTCCAGCTCAAATCTGCAAAAAGTAGCGCTCACGGGAAATCCTGTGCGTGCCAGCATCAAGGCGCTGCGCGACGTGCCGTATCCTACCGTGATGCCCGATGGCAAGCTGCATATTTTAGTCACCGGCGGCAGCCAAGGTGCTTCCATCTTCAGCCAGATCGTGCCGGCTGCGATCAATATGTTGCCACCCACTTTGCGTGCGCGGGTACGGGTGGATCAGCAGTGTCGTGCCTCGGAATTGGCAGAGACGCGTGCGGCCTATGCCAAAATGTCAGTTAATGCCGATCTGGCCAGTTTCTTTGTCGATGTGCCGGCGCGGCTGGCTGCGAGTCATCTGGTGATTGCCCGCTCGGGCGCATCTACCGTGTCGGAATTGACGGTGGCGGGACGTCCGGCAATTTTGGTGCCGCTGCCAACGGCTATGGATAATCACCAATATTTCAACGCCAACGCGATGGAAGATGTGGGGGGTGGCTGGGTGATGACGCAAGACGGATTTACGGCAGCTTCGCTTTCGGCGCGGTTGGAAGCGTTCTTGGCGGCGCCTGATATTTTAGGCAAGGCAGCCGAGAATGCGCGCAAAATTGGTGTAGCTGATGCGGCTTATAAGCTGGCGCAGCTGGTGTTGGCGCAGACAAACGGAGGTGGGTCATGATGAATACAGCATCGGGTTCTACTATGCCGCTGGCCGTAGGCGTGTTGCATTTCATCGGCATCGGCGGCATCGGCATGAGCGGTATTGCCGAAGTGCTGCATAATTTAGGCTATAAGGTGCAAGGCTCGGATGCGAGCGACAGCTACAATACGCAACGCCTGAAACAGCTGGGTGTCAAAATCTATATTGGCCAAAACGCCGAGCATGTGGATGAGGCGGCGGTCGTGGTGGTGTCGTCTGCGATCAAGCCTGATAATCCCGAATTGATGGCCGCGCGCGCTAAGCGCTTGCCGGTGGTGCGTCGCGCAGAAATGCTCGCTGAACTCATGCGCTTTAAATCATCGATTGCAGTAGCGGGTACACACGGCAAAACAACGACGACGGCGCTTACCGCCGCCATGTTAGAAGAGGCGCAATTGCAGCCGACTGTGATTAATGGTGGCATCATCAATGCGCGCGGTACCAATGCGTATTTAGGTGCTGGCCAATGGATGGTGGTAGAGGCTGATGAATCGGATGGCAGCTTCCTGAAATTGCCGGCGACCATGGCGGTCGTTACCAACATCGATCCCGAGCATCTGGATCATTATGGTTCGTTCGATCAGGCCAAGGCGGCCTATCAAACCTTCCTCACCAATTTACCGTTTTACGGGGTGGCGTTGCTTTGCACCGATCATCCGGAAGTGCAGGCTTTGGCAGTGCGCATTACCGATCGCCGCATTGTCACTTACGGCACCAACAAGCAAGCGGATATTCAAGCGGTGAATGTGCGCACCACCGAAGACGGGCAGATGTTTGATGTGGTGGTTGCGCCGCGCGGTGATGAAAAAGAGCGCGTGATTAAAGACGTGCTGCTTTCGATGCATGGCCGCCATAATGTGCTCAATGCACTGGCCGCTATCGGCATTGCGCTCGAGCTGAAACAGCCCGATAGCGTGATTACCGGCTGCCTGAAAAAATTTGAAGGGGTGAAGCGCCGCTTTACCAAAACCGGCGAGGGGCACGGCCTTACCATCATTGATGATTATGGCCATCACCCGGTGGAAATTGCAGCGACCCTCAAAGCAGCGCGTGATGTGCAGAATTATCGCGGTGGTAAAGTGATCGCCGTGGTGCAGCCGCATCGCTACACACGCTTGCATGATTTGTTTAATGAGTTTTGCACCTGTTTTAATGATGCGGATGTAGTGCTGGTGGCCGATATCTACACGGCCGGTGAGGATCCGATCGAGGGCGTAAGCTCCGATCATTTGGTGGAAGGGCTGCGCCGCGCCGGACATCGCCAGGTGATCAGGCTGGAATCGCCGGAAGCATTAGCGCCCACATTACTGACTGTAGGTCAGGCTGGAGATATGGTATTATGCCTCGGCGCCGGCTCGATTACGAAATGGGCGTATGCTCTGCCGGCCGAGTTGAAAGCGCTTGAAAAGAAAAAGGCGGTATCATGAATCAGGCGGCAGCCACCCAAAGTCTGGAAGTGTTAGAGACCAGCGACTTTGATGTGTTTCGTGAACGCCTGCGGCCCAATGCTGATTTATCAAAAACCAATTGGTTCGGTGTGGGCGGTCCGGCACAATGGCTGTTTCGTCCGCATGATACTGATGAGTTGGCGGCATTTTTATCGCTGCTGCCCCTGTCTATTCCAGTCACGGTGTTGGGTGTGGGATCGAACGTGATTGTTCGCGATGGCGGTATTGACGGCGTGGTGATTAAATTAGGCCGCGGCTTTGCCGGAGTCGATGCGCTGCCAGGCCATAAGGTGGTGGTGGGTGCTGCGACACTAGCGCTCAATGCAGCGCTCTTTGCCTGCGAAGAAGAAATCGCCGGCCTGGAATTTTTAAGCGGTATACCGGGCACTATTGGTGGGGTGTTGCGCATGAATGGCGGCGCCTATGGCAATGATGCATCGCAGGTGTTGATCGAAGCCGAAATCGTTGAACGCAGCGGCATGCGAAAACAGCTGACCAATGAGCAGATGCAATTTGAATATCGCAGCAGCGGTGTGCCGGAAGGCGCGATTATCACCCAAGCTACGATGCAAGGCACAGCCGGCAAGCGCGAAGAAATTGCCGATCGTATCCGCTCCATCACCGAAGAGCGCGAAACCACGCAGCCTGTGCGTACGCGCACCGGCGGCAGCACTTTTAAAAATCCGCCGAATCAGAAAGCTTGGGAGTTAATCGATCGTGCCGGTTGCCGCGGCCTTACCATTGGCGGCGCGCAAATATCGGAGAAGCATTGCAACTTCATGATCAATGTTGGCGGTGCGACGGCGCAGGATCTGGAAACGCTGGGTGAAGAGGTGCGCAAGCGCGTCAAGGAAGTGACCAATGTGTCGTTGGAATGGGAAATTAAACGCATAGGAAAGAAGAAGGCATGAGCGCGCATGTGGCAGTGTTAAAAGGTGGGTGGTCAGCTGAGCGCGAAGTGTCGCTGAATAGTGGCGCCGCCTGTGCCAAAGCGCTGCGCGAACTGGGATACCGCGTTACTGAAATCGATATGGGTCATGATGTAGCGCAAGTGCTAGCTGCGACAAAACCGGATGTAGTCTTCAACGCATTGCATGGGCGTTTTGGCGAAGATGGTTGCGTACAAGGCATGCTCGATTTAATGCAAATTCCCTACACCCATTCGGGCGTGCTGGCATCAAGCGTTGCCATGGATAAACCGATGGCCAAAATATTGTTTGAATCGGTAGGGCTGCGCTGCGCCAAAGGCGTGGTGCTCGCGCGTGAGGAGTTGATTAAGGCCGATCCGCTGCCGAGGCCGTTCGTGATTAAGCCGGCCGATGAAGGCTCGAGCGTGGGCGTGCATATCGTCACCGAATCAGAAAATCGCTCACTGGCTATGATCATCGATGATGGCGCTTGGCGGGTGGAAGATGCGCCGACACCCACCGCGCATCAAGTGCGCTATCTGGTGGAGTCGTATATTCCTGGGCGTGAGATTACGGTTGCGGTGCTGAGTGGCCGCGCACTAGGTGCAACGGAAATCCAGGTCAAGAGTGGGTTTTACGATTATGAGAATAAATATACCGAGGGCGGAAGCGTGCATATTCTTCCGGCGCCGCTTGAAAAAGCGCAATATGATGAGGTGATGCGGCTGGCGGAAAAAGCGCATAAGGTGTTGGGATGCCGCGGCCTCTCGCGCTCGGATTTCCGCTTTGACGGCAAAGATTTTTATATTCTGGAAATCAATACTCAGCCTGGCATGACAGCGCTTTCTTTGTCGCCTGAAATTGCTGCACATGCGGGCATCAGTTTCAACGAACTTGTGCAAGCATTGGTCAAAGAGGCTGCGTATGGCTAGAGCTAAATCGAAGAAAAAAGATACACTCACACCCAGACAACGGCAGTCGCAGCAAATCATGCGCGAAAAAGCCGCGCGTAAAAGGCGCGAGGCATTTTTGCATAAGCTTGCTATTGCCAGCAGCGTGTTGCTAGGCATCGGTGTGCTGGCAGCTGGCGTGTGGATGTGGCGCTCAGGCGCGGTAGAGCGAACCGCGCAGCAGATGAGCGACGGCATCTATGCGATGACGGTGCATGGTGGCTATGGCTTGCAGACTTTATATCTCGAAGGGCGCAATCGCACGCCGATGGATGCGATCGAAGAAGCAATCGGCGTGAAAAAAGGCGACCCGATTTTGCGCGTATCGCTCAGTGAAATCCGTGAGCGGTTGGAAAAAATCGACAGTATTCGCTTTGCGGCGGTCGAGCGCGAATTGCCTGGCACGTTGTCTGTACATATTGTTGAACGTGAACCAGTGGCGCTATGGCAAAATAAGGGCAAGGTGGCGCTGGTGGATGATAATGGCGTGGCGATGAAAGATGTTGATACCGCCAAATACCCCAAATTACCGTTGATTGTAGGCGAAAAAGCGCCGGAAAAAATAGGCGAGTTGCTGACGATTTTAGCGTCCGATGCCGATTTAGCGCAGCATTTCGACTCAGCCATTCGCATCAGCGCGCGTCGCTGGAATATCCGCTTATCGGGCGGGGTGGAAATCAAGCTGCCGGAAGACAAGCCCGAGCAGGCCTGGAGGATGTTAGCTGAGCTGAATCGCAAGCAACGCCTGCTTGAGCGCAACATCAAGGTCATTGACTTGCGTTTACAAGATAGATTCTTTATTACTTTGCCTCCAGAGGAATCACCGAACCGCGCAAGTCGGGCGAAAGAAACGTAAAACAGGGCTATGAAAAAGAATAAATCGATCCAGAAAAGTGGCGTAGGCAGCATTGCAGTGCTTGATGTCGGTACGACGAAGATCGCTTGCTTCATCGCGCATATCGATTCCGCCGGCGAAACTAAAATTGTAGGTATTGGCCATCAGCTCTCCAAAGGTATCCGAAGCGGCATCATCACCGATTTTGCTGAAGCGGAAGCCTCGATCGTAGCGGCTGTGCATGCGGCTGAAAAAATGGCGGGCGAGACGGTGGAAAACGTGCTGGTAAGCCTATCTGGAGGTAATCTGACCTCGCGCAATATCACCGTTGAGATGACCATGCTCGGCGAAGAAGTGACCGATCGCGACATCATGGATATTATCGAGCAGGGCCGCGCGAGTGTTGCGCATAATGAGCATGATATTATCCATTGCATTCCGGTGTCGTATTATCTCGATGGTGCCAAAGGCATCATTGATCCGCGCAAAATGTATGGCAAAAAACTCGGCGCCGATTTGCATGTCATTACTGGTCTGCCGAGTGTCACGCGCAATTTGGCGCATTGCATCGGCCGCTGTCATTTGAATGTCGAAGAATATATTGCATCGCCCTATGCCTCGGGCCTTTCTTGCTTGGAAGAAGACGAAAAACAATTGGGCGTGACGCTGATTGACATGGGCGGCGGGGTGACCAGCTTTTCTATTTTCGCTGGCGGCAAAAATATTTATACTGATGCGATCCCCATTGGCGGCATGCATGTCACCAATGATATTGCGCGTGGTTTATCGACCAGCTTGCAGCATGCTGAGCGCCTGAAAACCCTGCATGGAAGCGCTATTGCCAGCGCACGGGATGATCAGGTGATGGTCGAAGTGCCGCCGTTGGGTGAAGAAGATCCCGATGAAAGCAACACCTTGCCACGCTCGATGCTAGTAGGTGTCATTCGCCCGCGCATTGAAGAAATTTTCGAGATGATTCGCGGCAAGATCGAAATGAGTGGACTCGGCGGCGTTGCTGGCAAGCGCGTGGTCATTACCGGTGGCGCGTCCCAGCTATTGGGCGTGCGCGAAGCGGCGATGAATCTGCTAGGTAAACAGGTGCGCTTAGGCCGTCCGCGCAGTTTCCCAGGATTAGCAGAAGCGGTGAGTGGACCTGCCTTTTCTACCTCTTTGGGCATGATTGAATATGTGGTGAAGAAGCCGATCGAAGAACAAATGTTTGACGTGCATCGCCGTAGAAAGGGACTCACTGCGGGTTTCGAGAAGGTCGTCAATTGGTTTAAAGAAAACTTCTAAGTGTCCCATTGAGCCTACCAGATGTGGTAGGCGCTAAAATCGGCGGATTGATAAAAATGCATTTTTTTGCATAAAGCCACAAAATCTAGTGGTAAAAAGAATAAAAATAGTCAATATTATGGTGTCTTATGCCTTGGGGAGGAAACCATGACCTTGAATCTACACCTGCCAGATCGAAATGAACTATTGCGCCCAACCATCACGGTTATTGGCGTAGGTGGTGCCGGCGGAAACGCGGTGAACAACATGATTGCCGCTAATCTGGAAGGCGTGAGCTTCGTGGTGGCCAACACCGATGCGCAAGCACTTGATCATTCGTTGACCGAACGCACCATTCAATTGGGCGCAGGTGTGACCAAGGGTTTGGGCGCGGGTGCCAATCCCGATGTGGGTCGTGCGGCAGCCGAAGAAGCACGCGACGAAATATCTGCCTATATCGAAGGCAGCAACATGGTATTCATCACGGCCGGTATGGGCGGTGGAACCGGAACAGGCGCAGCGCCAGCCATTGCGCGCATTGCAAAAGAACAAGGCATTTTGACCGTTGCCGTGGTCACCAAACCCTTCCAATTTGAGGGTGCGCACCGTATGCGCCTCGCTGAAGCGGGCTTGAAAGAATTACAAGATTACGTCGACACGCTGATCGTGATCCCCAACCAAAATTTATTCCGTATCGCTAATGAACGCACCACCTTTGCCGATGCGTTTAAAATGGCCGATGATGTGCTCCATTCCGGCGTTCGCGGCGTGACTGACCTGATGGTAAAACCAGGTCTGATCAACCTCGACTTCGCCGATATTCGCACCGTGATGCGCGAAATGGGCAAAGCGATGATGGGCACCGGTGAAGCAACCGGCGAACGTCGCGCGATTGAATCGGCAGAAGCCGCGATTTCGAATCCGCTGCTCGATGACGTGTCACTCAAAGGCGCGCGTGCCCTGTTGGTCAACATCACCGGCGGCACCGATATGACGCTGTTTGAAGTCGATGAAGCTATGAATCGTGTGCGTGAAGAAGTGGATCCCGAAGCGAATATCATTTTCGGTTCGACATTCCATGACGATTTGCAAGGCCGTATGCGTGTATCGGTGGTAGCAACCGGTATCGATGCACAAACCCAAATCAACAATACGCCTGCGCAAAAAGTGGGCGTGTCTGAACCCAAAAAACCGTATGTTTTCTCGCAGTCACCGGTGGTGAAGCCTGATGCGGCTAAACCCGTTGTCGCACGCCCGATGGGCATTGAAGCGATCCGTACCCAAGCGGCTGAACCTGCGCCTGCGCGCGCGCAAGCTGAAATGCGCCCACTGCCACCACGTGTTGAAAAAGCAGCTGAGATGATCGATGAGCAAGCTGCCGAGCAGCATTTGCAAGCCATCAAAGAAGCAATCGAAGCACAAGACTTGCAAGACGCTCCACAAGATGATCTGCGCATGAGCCTGCGTGAGCCTGCATCAGCAGCTACGCCGCAAGATATTTCTCCGCGCCAAGCTGCTGGCAATGCCATTCGCCAGCAACAGTCACGCGAAGACAATAACGCGCGCGGCTTCTTCCAACGTATGGCTGATGTAGGCCGTTCGCTATCTGTCCGTAATGACGCTCCCCGTGCCGAAATCACCGAGCGTGTACAAGTCGTGCAAAAAGATGGCGATACCGAAGATGCACAGAAAAAAGGCCAGGGTGAAGATCAGTATCTCGACATCCCTGCTTTCCTGCGCCGCCAAGCCAACTAGGGTTTTATATAACGGCCAATTTCGTCGTTATTCGCGGATCAAAAATCCTCACGTATTTTAGCGTACGCTGCTGTTTTTTCCCGCTCATGCCTAGAACTTGTCTCGTTTTATAAAGCCCTCTATATAAGCTCACGCACATAATGCCGGTTCTCACATTGCTTCGCATCTAACTCAGCCTAGCGATTTTGTCTTCTTTCAGAACTGTGCTTTTTCGCTCACGGCCTAGCGCAAATTCCTCATAAAGATAGTTTTTCTCCTCTCGGTAGAAGTTTTTGATTTTTATAACCTTTTCCCTGTAACAATCTGTAACAAACCGTGATTTGAAAAGCAGCCATCATGGGCATAGAGTCGGGTTGTGTTTAATAACCAACGTTAGGTGTTCTTGTGACCAAACAAACGACTCTTGCCAATAAAGTATCCTGCAGCGGTATTGGTCTGCATAGCGGCAGCCAAGTTAATATGACCTTATATCCTACTGCGGCTCATAGTGGCATCGTGTTCAAGCGCCTTGATGTACCGGTTGAGAAATCCTTGGTCCCTGCGCGTTATGATGCGGTATGCGAAACCCGTCTGGGCACCACCATTCGCAATGAACATGGCGTAACGGTATCGACGATTGAGCATTTAATGGCTGCGTTTTGGGGCGCTGGCATTGATAACGTGCTGGTTGAATTAGACGGACCGGAAGTGCCGATTATGGATGGCAGTTCTGAGCCATTTTTATTCATGATTGAATGTGTCGGCACCGTAGCGCTGGCATCGCCGCGCTCGATTCTGCGCGTGATCAAAACGGTGGAAGTGCGCGATGGCTTAAGTGTTGCTCGCGTAGAGCCAAACCGTGAAGGCGATGAAGGCTGCGTGATGGGCATCGAAATCGAATTCGATAACCAGGTGATCAGCCGCCAACAATCGCATTATGATTTCCGTGAAGTGACCTTCAAACAAGTGCTCTCACGCGCTCGCACCTTTGGCTTCGAGCATGAGGTGGTCGCTATGCGTAAAATGGGTCTGGCCCTTGGCGGATCGCTCGATAACGCTATCGTGGTGGGCAAAGACGGAGTTCTCAATGAAGAAGGTCTGCGTTACGGCGATGAATTCGTGCGTCACAAAGCGCTCGATTGTTTAGGCGACCTCTATTTGGCCGGTCTTCGCATCGATGGCCGTTTCTCGTTTGTGCGTCCAGGACATGCGATTAACAACGCCTTGCTGCGCGCGCTCTTTGCCGATGAGATGGCGTATATTATCAGCCCTGAGAACCAACTTCCGGCACCTTCGCCTCGCTCGGGTCTGGAAGTCACTCCCGCCTACGTTTAAAACAAGCAAAAATGCTGTTGTGCGGCTCTTGTCCCTAGGCTAAAACAGGGGCATGAAAAAAATCCTTGTATGTGCGTTGGTAATGGGTGGGCTATTGGCTGGATGCGGCGATAGCGCCGAAGAAGCACCCAAGCCGCCTGAAAAAATGGAAATCCTCTATAATAACGCCTACGGCAAACTAGCTACGGGCCAGGCTAAAGAAGCGGCCAAAGATTTCGATGAAGTAGAGCGCCAATACCCTTACTCTGACTGGGCGCGCCGTTCGGTGATTATGTCAGGATTTTCCAGCTATCAAGGTGAGGATTTTGAAGCGGCGGTGGCAAGCTTCGAGCGCTATGTGAAGCTCTATCCCGATAATGAGTCCACACCCTATGCCTATTATATGATTGCGCTTAGCTATTATGAGCAAATTTCCGATGTGGGCCGCGATCAGAAAATGACCGAACAGGCGCTCAATGCGCTGCGCGAAGTGGTGCGCCGTTTCCCAGACAGCGAATATGCGCGCGATGCCAAAATCAAAGTCGATCTCACCGTCGATCACTTGGCGGGCAAGGAAATGGCTGTGGGCCGCTACTACTTACAGCGCGATGATTATTTGTCGGCGATTAACCGCTTCAAAGTGGTCGTTGAAAATTATCAAACCACCACCCATGTGGCAGAAGCCTTACACCGGTTGGTAGAATGCTATTTGAAACTGGGCATTCGCGAAGAAGCGCAGCGTTATGCGTCTGTGCTGGGGCATAACTATCCAGCGAGCTTGTGGTACCGCGATAGCTATGCGCTGATGACCAGTTCGGAGAAGACTAAAACCGCTGAAAATGAAACCGAATCCTCTTGGTGGGATTCGCTCATACCGTAGGATATTATGCTTACCCAGCTTTCCATACGTAATATTGTCCTCATTGAAAGCTGCGACCTGACCTTGGAGCGCGGTCTATGCGTGCTGACCGGTGAGACGGGAGCGGGCAAATCCATTTTGCTGGATGCGCTGGGATTGGTGCTGGGCGCGCGTGCCGATGCCGGCTTGATTCGCCAGGGTGAAAGCCAGGGTTCGGTCAGTGCTGAATTTAATATCGCAGAAAATGCCGGTGCGAAGCGAATTTTGACCGAGCTGGAATTAGATGAAAGCGACACGCTGATTATTCGCCGCTCGATCAGCGCTGATGGTAAAACGCGTTGCGTGATCAATGACCAGTCGGTGACGGTGACCGCTCTTAAAAAGCTTGGCGATTATTTGATTGAGGTGCATGGGCAGCACGACCAGCGCAGCCTGCAAGACAGCAGCTTGCAGCGCGATATGCTCGACCTGTTTGCCGATCACGGCAAAATGCGCAAAGCTGTTTCTGCCGCATACGGTCTCTGGAAAAATGCAAGAAACGCGCTCGAGCAATTACGCGCCGATATTGCGCAAGTCGCCCGCGAACAAGATTATCTGCGCCATATCAGCCAGGAACTCAAACAGCTCGCTCCCAAAGCTGGCGAGGAAGATGAGCTGACGGGCAAACGCACGCTGATGATGCAAAGCGAGAAGCTCTATGAGCTGCTCAATGAAGCCATTGGCGAGCTGAATGGCGGCAAGGGTGTGGCGGCGTCATTGCGTAGTGCGCAGCGCCTGCTCACGCGCTCGCCACTGACGCAAACACCGACGTTTGCCGCTGCCATCGAATCGCTGGAAAAAGCCGCGATCGAAGCCGAAGAAGCGCAATATGCGCTAGAGAAAATCGGCCAGGATGCCACTTTTAATCCCGAAGAGTTGGAGCGTATCGAAGAACGCTTGTTTGAGCTTAAGGCCGCCGGTCGCAAATATAATCTGCCGGTCGATGAGTTGGCGGCGCTGCGTGAGCAAACCGAGGAAAAGCTGGCGCTCATCCAATCGCAAGAGCATCGCTTGGGTGCATTGGAAAAAGAAGAAAAAACCAGCAAAGACGCTTTCTGCACGCAGGCTGAACTCTTATCGGCGGCACGCAAAAAAGCATCCGTGAAATTGGAAAAAGCCATCGCTTCGGAATTGGCGCCGCTTAAAATGGAAAACACCGCCTTTCGTGTGCGCATAGAGCGACTACCCGATACGCAATGGTCGGATGCGGGCATGGACGGTGTGTATTTCGAATGCGCAACCAACGTGGCCAAAGGCAGCAAAGATATTCCTTATGCGGCACTGAGCAAAATTGCATCGGGCGGCGAGCTGTCGCGCTTCATGCTGGCGCTTAAGGTGGCGCTTGCTGATACGCATCAGGCCAGCACGCTGATTTTTGATGAGATCGACACCGGAACGGGTGGTGCGGTAGCCGATGCGATTGGTCAGCGGCTCGCACGCTTAGGTGAGAATGCGCAGGTGCTGGTGGTGACGCATCTGCCGCAGGTTGCCGCGCGTGGCAGCCAGCATCTGCAAGTGTCAAAAGCGATGCAGGGCAAGAAAATCACCACGGCGGTCAAAGCGCTGAGTCGCAAGGAGCGCGAAGAGGAATTGGCACGCATGTTAGCCGGTGCGACGATTACACCCGAAGCGCGTAAAGCTGCGCAAAAACTATTAGAGCAGGCAGCGTGATGAGCCTGTTTGCGTCGGACGAGAATAAGCGCGAACATGCGCGTTTAAGCGCAGAGATTCGCCGTCATGACGCGCTGTATTATCAGCAAGACGCACCGGAAATTTCCGATGCGGATTATGATACGCTGCGCAGACGTTTGCAATTTCTCGAAGCACAATATCCTGATTTAATTACACCCGATAGCCCTACGCAAACCGTGGGTGCGCCTCCCTTAGAAGCTTTTGCTAAAGTGCGCCATAGCGCGGCGATGTTGTCGCTCAATAATGCGATGAGCGAAGAAGAAGTGCGTGATTGGGATGCGCGCATCAAACGATTTTTAGGGTTGGGCGAGAGTAAAATCATTGACTATATCTGTGAGCCGAAAATTGATGGGCTGTCTTTTTCCGCACGCTTCGTGAAAGGCAAACTCGATGTGGCTGCCACGCGCGGCGATGGTGAAGTGGGTGAAAATATCACCGAGAATATGAAACGCGTCGCACGCTTTCCTACCCAATTACAAGGCGGCTATCCGCGTGTGCTAGAAGTGCGCGGCGAAGTCTATATGCGTCATGATGTGTTTCGGCAATTGAACGAACACCAGCTAGCAGCCGGTGAGCAACCCTACGCGAATCCGCGCAATGCCGCCGCTGGCAGCCTGCGTCAGCTGGATCCCGAAATCACTGCCTCGCGCCATTTGAATTATTATGTCTATGGGTGGGTGGGTGATGAGCTGGGTGATTCGCAGCTTGCTGCCGTGAGTAATTTAGCGAGTTTCGGATTTGATACGATATTGCATGCGGCAGAAAAAATCGCGCATGTTTATACGTTAGATCAGCTATTCGAAGCTTATCACAAGCAGCAGGCAGAACGCGCAACACTCGATCATGACATTGATGGTATGGTCTATAAGGTCAATGACCTCGCTTTACAAGCGCAGCTGGGCTCCGTAGGGCGGGCGCCGCGCTGGGCCATTGCGCATAAATTTCCGGCTGAGCGTGCGACAACGCTTGTAGAAGGCATCGATATACAAGTCGGCCGCACCGGCACGCTGACACCGGTGGCGCGCTTGAAACCGGTGACGGTGGGTGGTGTGGTGGTGAGTAATGCAACACTGCATAACGAGGATGAAATCGCACGCAAAGATGTGCGCATTGGCGATACGGTGGTGGTACAACGCGCGGGCGATGTGATTCCGCAGGTGGTAGAGGTCGATGTCAGCAAGCGCCCCGAAACATCCACTGCCTATCTCTTCCCCGATCATTGTCCGGTGTGTGGCAGCTTGGCTGTGCGCGAAGAGGGCGAGGTGGCCAAACGTTGCACGGGTGGGCTGTTATGCGAAGCGCAGCTGCTTGAGCGCTTGCGGCATTTTGTCAGCCGCAATGCCATGGATATTGAAGGGCTGGGCGAAAAACAAATTACCGCCTTTTGGCGCGACGGCTTGATTAAAAACGTGGTCGATATTTTTCACCTGGCGCAGCATAAAGCCCTTATTTTGGAACGCGAAGGCTGGGGCGAAAAATCGGTCGAGAATTTATTGGCGGCGATTGAAAAAGCACGTGATGTATCGTTAGAGAAATTTATTTTTGCGTTGGGCATTCGCCATGTCGGTGAGATCACCGCTAAACTGCTCGCTTGGAATTATAGCAGCTATGCTAACTGGATTGCAGCGATGAAGGCGCTGCCGGAAGGCGGTGAAGCTGCTGCGCAACTCGATCTGATCGATGGGATTGGGCCGAAAGTGATTGCAGCAATAGCGGACTTTTTCCGTGAACCGCATAATGCCCAGATTGTAGAATCGCTGGCAGCGCAATTGCGCGTTGCCGATGCCGAGCAACGCGCCGTGGATTCGCCGGTGTCGGGCAAGACGGTGGTGTTTACCGGCACCCTGGAGAAAATCACCCGCCAAGCGGCTAAAGCACGGGCGGAAAGTTTGGGCGCTAAAGTGGCTAGCTCAGTATCGGTGAAAACCGATTTTGTTATCGCTGGCGCCGATGCTGGTTCCAAGCTAAAAAAGGCGCATGAGCTGAAACTTCGTGTGCTTAGCGAAGATGAATGGTTGCGCATGATAGAAGGTGAAGCAGTATGACCGTACGTAATAAAACCAATCCGTTTGCGCAGCCGAACTTTTATTGGAAAGTGAGCTTCAAAATACCGGCGGCAGGGGCTGGTATGGCTGAGGAGGCATTTGGCGGGCTTGCCATGGCGGTGTCGGGATTTGAAACCGATGAGGCCAATCATATTTGGACCTTTGATTTACTGTGCGAAGAAGAACCTAATCTGGTCGAGATCAAAACTCGCCTGATATTGCTGTGCGGCATGTGCAAGGTGGCGATGCCGGAAGTGACCGTTGAGAAATTGCAGCAGCAGGATTGGCTGTCGCAAGTAGCGCAGAATTTCCCACCGCTTTCCATTGGCCGATTTTTTGTGCATGGTGCGCATATTGTGCCACCTTCGCAATCGAGCATTATTCCGATTCAAGTCGATGCCGGTGCGGCCTTTGGTTCCGGCGAACATGGCACCACACGCTGCTGCTTAGGCGCGATGGATTGGCTGACGCGCTCGCGACGCTTTAACCGTATTTTAGACATGGGATGCGGCTCGGGCATTCTCGGCATTGCGGCAGCGAAGCTGTGGAAAATGCCGGTGTTGGCGGTGGATATTGACGATGTGGCGGTGCGGGTGACGCAGGAGAATGTGCGCATGAACCGGGTGACGCAATGGGTGGATGCGCAGGTTTCTGACGGTTATGCGAGCGAGCGGGTAAAACGCAGCGGGCCGTATGATCTGATTCTGTCCAATATTCTGGCGCGGCCTTTGGTCGAGTTCGCGCCGCATTTGAAACGCCATTTAGCGCCAGGCGGTGTGGCGGTGTTATCAGGGCTATTAGTGTCGCAAGAAACCATGGTGCGTGCCGCCCATATGTCACAAGGCTTAAAACTGGTGCGGCGATTTACGCATGGTGAGTGGTGTACGTTGGTGTTAGAATAATTGCATGAACACGCAGCAAAAATTACAGGCCTTACGCGAGCGCATGAAAGCGCAATCACTGGCAGGCTATATTCAGCCGGTGCAGGATGAATATATGAATGAATACCCGCCTGAGTGTAATCGCCGTGTGGAATGGCTGACAGGATTTGCCGGCTCGGCCGGTACTTCGGTAATACTCTCCGATAAGGCTGCGATGTTTGTCGATGGGCGTTACACGCTGCAGGTGACGCAAGAAGTCGATGGCACTTTATTTTCCATGCATAATAGCGCTGAGCTGTCGCCGTTGCTTTGGATTACGCAGCAGCTGGAGCAGTTACGTATCGGCTATGACCCGCAGCTTTATGGCCGTGATGCGGTGGCGCAGATGCAAAAAATACTGGCGACTAAACAAATCGAGCTGGTGCCGGTTACAAATCTAGTCGATGCGATGTGGGATAAGCGTCCACAGCCACCTGCCTCCCAGGTCGAGGTGCATGATGAAAGCTATAGTGGTGAGGCGCATGCCAGCAAACGCATGCGTGTGGCAGTAGTGCTCAAAGAATATGGTGCGGATGCTGCAATCATCAGCGCGCCGGATTCGGTGTGCTGGTTGCTCAATGTGCGCGGAGGGGATGTGGAGGGCTCGCCGTTGCTGCTGTCAATTGCCATTGCCCATGCGGATGGTCACGTGGAATGGGGCATGGATGCGGCGCGGTGCAGCGATGTGGTGCGTGCGCATCTGGGTGCGGAGGTGCAATTATTTGCACCTGCTGATCGAACTGCGCGGCTCAAAGCGCTTAAAGGCAAACGTGTGCTGTGTGATATGCAGACGCTGCCGGTGTGGTATATCCAGCAATTGTCCGATGCGGGTGCGGTGATTGTCGAAGGGCGCGATCCGTGCGTGCCGATGAAGGCAAAGAAAAACGACATTGAGCTACAAGGTATCCGCCATGCGCATCGGCGCGATGGTGTAGCACTCACCCGCTTACTGGTCTGGCTCGATGGGCAAGCTCCAGGCAGCGTGACCGAGCTGCAAGTGAGTGATCAGCTGCTTTCCTATCGCTCGGAGAATAATCATTTTCGTGGCGTGAGTTTTAATACTATTGCTGGCAGCGGCGAGCATGGGGCGATTGTGCATTACCGCGCGTCGGAGGCGAGCAACCGTGTGCTGCAGCCTGGTGAATTATTCCTGCTCGATTCCGGCGGGCAATATCCCGATGGCACCACCGACATTACGCGCACCATTCCCATCGGCGCACCCACTGCCGAGCATAAAGACCGCTTCACGCGCGTGCTCAAAGGCCATATCGCCATTGCCACCGCGCGTTTTCCTGCTGGCACCACTGGCTCACAGCTGGACGTGCTGGCGCGCAAGGCGCTGTGGGATGCGGGGCTTGACTATGATCATGGCACCGGACATGGCGTTGGGCATTTTCTCAATGTGCATGAAGGGCCGCAACGTATCAGCAAACGTGGTGGGGATGCGGCGCTGGCAGCTGGCATGATTATTTCCAATGAACCGGGTTATTATAAAGCGGGCGAATATGGCATCCGCATCGAAAATCTGGTTGCGGTGCGATTGGAAGAGAAGGGATGGCACGGCTTTGAAACGCTAAGCTGCGTGCCGATCGACACCCGTGTGGTGGAGCCTGCCTTGCTTACGGCAGACGAAAAGAAATGGCTTAACGGCTATCACGCTTGGGTGCTGGAATCGCTGCAAGATCAATTGAGTGAGGCCGAGCGTAAGTGGCTCGTTCTTCGCTGCGCTGCAATATAACTTAGGCGCATAAGCGGAT
The DNA here is from genome assembly GCA_033762715.1 of Rickettsiales bacterium. Taxonomy (GTDB): domain Bacteria; phylum Pseudomonadota; class Alphaproteobacteria; order Rickettsiales; family SXRF01; genus JANRLL01. Next base: position 161,609 of record JANRLL010000001.1, read on the forward strand.
TGCAAAAACTGCATAATGGTGTATTAACGTTCCATCTTAACACACCATAATCCGCGGAGGATCTAAATGAATTTTTCCCGACTGCTTGCCAAAAAATCAGTGGCGGCTATCCAGCAAGAATCAGAAAAAGGTGAATTGAAGCGTACCTTATCGGCTGCCAATTTGGTGAGCTTAGGTATTGGCTGTATTATCGGTGCCGGTATTTTCGTGATGACCGGACAAGCAGCCGCCGAGCATGCGGGCCCTGCCATTATTATCTCCTTCGTGCTGGCTGGTTTGTGCTGCGCGTTTGCGGGTCTTTGCTATGCGGAACTGGCTTCGATGCTGCCTGTCTCTGGCAGTGCTTACTCGTATGCCTATGCGAGCTTGGGTGAGATTTTCGCATGGATCATGGGCTGGTTGCTGTTGCTCGAATATGGCTTAGCGGCATCTACGGTTGCGGTGGGCTGGTCAGGCTATGTGGTGAGTTTCCTCGGCAATTTTGACATTGTGATCCCGACCTATCTGACGCAACCAACCATTGCGCTCAATGAAGCCAAAGAAATGACCTTCACCGGTTCGTTCAACCTGCCGGCGATGCTGGGTGTGGCGATGATGTCGGCGCTGCTCGTCGTTGGCGTGAAAGAATCGGCGACCGTTAATAACGTGATCGTCTGCATCAAAGTTGCGGTGATTTTGCTGTTCATCGGTGTGGGCGCATTTTATGTGAATCCCGATAACTGGCATCCATTCATTCCTGAAGCGGTTCCAGGTGGCGATGATAAATATGGCTGGGCGGGTATTTTTCGTGCAGCGGGTATTATCTTCTTTGCTTATGTTGGTTTTGAAGCTGTATCGACAGCCTCACAAGAAGCCAAAAACCCACAGCGCGATGTGCCGATTGGTATCTTAGGGTCGCTGGTGATTTGTACTGTGATTTATATGGCGGTGTCGTTAGTGCTCACCGGTATCGTGCCGTTCAATACGCTCGCCGTGCCTGATCCCATTGCGGTTGCCGTCGACGCAGTAAATCTACCATGGTTGGCCTTTATCGTTAAAATTGGTGCGATCGCCGGCCTGACCTCGGTAATGATGGTGTTGCTTTACGGCCAGACCCGTATTTTCTACACCATGTCTAAAGATGGCCTAATTCCACCGATCTTCAGCAAAGTGCATCCTAAATTCCAAACCCCTTGGATTAACACGATTTTAGTAGGAATTTTGGTATCGATCGCTGCCGGCATGACTCCTATTAGCATCTTGGGCGACCTAGTATCGCTGGGCACCTTGGCTGCCTTTGCCATTATCTGTTTCAGCGTGATTTATTTGCGCCGTACATCGCCTGATCTGCATCGTCCATTTAGTGTTCCTTATCCAAAGGTTACGCCAATTTTGGGCATTTTCTGTTGTGGATATCTGATCTGGGGCCTGAAGGGCATGTTAATCACTTTGAAATTCTATTTCTTAATCGGGTTGATTATCTATGTGGTTTATGGCCGTCGTCATAGCAAGCTGGGACAGGCTGCAAAATAGCTAACCAGCTGTTTTTTAAATAAAATAAAAATTTATCATTGCATGGCCGTTTTTTAAAACGAAACGGTCATGCAATTGTCACATTATTTCTGTATATTTAAAGGGTATAACTACGTAATAGCCGCGTCTTTTTTTGAGGGTGATTGGTGAGCGTTTATTCCTATCCTGAGTCGAAACTGATCGATAAGGTGACATTCGTTAAAACGGATGCGGGGCCTCAATTAGCCTATGTGCATGCGAAAGATGACGATGCCGATCATAGTCTGCTCAATCAAATCACCGCCGCGCTACAAGAAAAACATTGGCAAGTCGTACCCCATAGCTATTGCGGCGAGCCGGTTTTGGAAGTGCGTGGCTTTTCCCACCAAACCCAGCTGACCGAACTGCTCGAAGCGCGCAAATGGGCTGACGGAAAATGCAACTACGACAAAGGCAAAGACGCTAAGGTCAACTTCACCGATACGGTGAAAAAGCGCAGTCTGTTTGGCGCGGGCCTCGCCTATATTCTGGGCGATATTAAATTTATCACCTACGGCATGAAAGGCGAATCGCCGCTCAATATGGCGGCCGGATTCCTCTATGGCGGTGGTACGGCATCGAGCCTACTGTTCGGCCGCAAAGACCAATCCGATATTCAAATTCGCGACATCTCGAAGCATATGGCCGATTACCTCAATAAGCAGCATATTGAGCTGCCGCCCGATGCGGCGATCTCGGCTATTTTGGATGATAAGAAAAAAGGTAAGCTACAAAAAGCCGATGATTTCCTGCGCCGCTATCCGGCGGAATTGATGAATAGCTTCTTTGCCATGGCAGGCGTGTGTATCGCCATCGCCGCTTACCGCAAAATGCATGAGCCGATCGATCCGATGCAGGTGGAACAGTTCGTGGCCAAACGCGTCGATAAGCTAAAAGCTGTTTTCCCACATGCTGAAATACCTGCTGCTGATATTGCCGCGTTGCGCAAGGAAGGCGAGCATGTGGTGCATAAATTCCATAAAACCTCGCAGATGCTTGATATTGGTCTGGGCGGTATGACCTTTACCTCGGGGATGTTTGCAAACCTGGTGAAAGAGAAAAAACGCGATCCTGATGCGCAGACAAAAGAAGGCTTGGCGGGTGTTTGGGATTGGATTCAAGAGCGACCGCTGACGGTGGCTGGCGTGGGCTATATGATCAGCACCATGTGCCATGCGGCCAGCACGGCGGTGGAATATAATATCGGCACCACCAATGCTAAAAAGGCGATTCTTGACCGTGGCGTGTTTGTGGCGTCGAACCTGCTGGCAGAGTTTTTGGTTGCGATTTCGTCGAAAGGCCATGGCGAAGGGGTGGTAAGTGATAAAAGCGTGGATCAAACCGCTATTGCCATTGCCGCCGATGTGGTTGCGCGTCAGCCTGCCGATGAGCAACAGCCCCTGATTGCACAATTCTCTGAATTCCTCGGCCAGCAAAAAATCCTGGCGATGAAAGATACGGATGTGCAAAAAGCGCTGCTGCAACAAGTTGAATTGATGAAAAAGAATCCCTGGGCGATGGCGCATCAAAAAGCCGAAGAAGCAGCGGCTAAAACCGGCGCCGAAAAGCCACTTGCCAAAGCCGGAGATATGTCGTGGCTGGCCAAAACCAAAACCGATAAAGCCACCACCCAGCCGCAACTAACGGCGTAAATTTGCTATCAGGCTGTGCAGCTCACGCAAGTAATCGGTAGCTCGATAACGGCGTGATCTTGAATCGGCACTCCATGTTTTCGCAGCTTTTCCAGATGATCAATAACCAAATGGTCGTGCAATTCTTCCACGCTTTCACAGCTATGGCATACGGTCAGCACCGATAGCGCATGCTGGTGGCTGGCTGCGCAGTTGCAGGCAATAAAGGCATTGAGTGCTTTGATCTTATGCACGGCGCCGGTTTGCATCAGCCCTTCAAGCGCGCGGTAAATAATCGGTGGACTTTTAATGCCCATTTTTTTGAGTTTCTCAAGCAGGCTATAGGCCGTCATCGGCGTTTTATGCTTGCGCAATGCTGTAAGCACCAGCTCTTGCGAAGGTGCGGACAGGGAAGAGGGGCGTGCCATAGAATGCCTTTTTTTGTTATAATGTAACAAACCGCTTTACACAGTGATTATCAGCGCATAATAGTTATTTGTTACAGTATAACAAATAATTTGTCTATCGTTTTATGGTTGATAAACCTTCTCCCCCACTGACGCCTGAAGCGCGCGAAGCCAAAAAGACCGATGCCCAGCGCGCGCAGGATACGGCCTATACCATCAATCATGCGATCGCCTGCACGGTGACGGATTTTATTGATCCCTATATCGGCAATGTGACCCAGACCTATTTGGGCAAACGCTTTTCCATTGGCTGTAACCATGACCATAGTCATGATGCTAATCACGATTATGACCACGCACATGACCATACGCACGATCATCCACATGATCATAGCCATCTCACACATTGGTGGATTGGCGAGGTGGTGGGCGATTTCGGCGCCGTGCCGCTGACCATTGGGCTGCAGCGCTATGCGCCTGGTTTTATGGACCGCCTGCGCATGCTGATGGAGCCGGCACTGGGTACTTTCTTTCACAAAGGCGCTGAGCGCACGGCCAAAAAATGGGCGCTCAAACATGGCGTCCCTATTGAGTCAGACGAATATAAAGCGCAGTTGGAGGCGATTTACCGGCATGAAATGGATCATCTCCCGCAGGCGCTGATTTGGACCGCCTCCTCGATCGCTATTAATTTAGCCACGCAACGCGCCATGGGCAATCACGGTCCGTTCTGGCAATTGGCCGCCGGCAAGGCGACCGGCGCCACCATCAGCGCCGGCTTGGTGGTAAGCGGGCGGGGCTTAGCGCCCGGGGCGGCCGAGAGTTGGGATAATTTCACCAGCGAGCATCTGTTTTTGCCTGCCACCCAAGCGGTAGGAGGTTTGTTTGGTGTAAAAAAAGAAGATGTGCAGCAAATGGCAGAGCGGCAAAAGCAACTGACCGAACGTCCCTGGTCTGAGCGCGCCCAGTCTACTGAACCCACACGTGGAAAATAAGAACAGGTTATTCTTTGCCTAAACTAAAATCGTCTCTGGGTGGAGCGCCGCGCTCTGTAAGCAATACTTGCCCTACTGGGTAATTGGGGAGCTTGATGGCCTGTGTATTGGCATCAACCAACGTGCTGCCATCGGCACCTTCATAGGAAACGGTGATGTCATTATGATGGATAGCCGAAACCAGACCATCTGAGGCAAGGGCAATCATTGCCTTTTCAGGAAAAATTTGTTCGGTACCGCTTTCGGTTCTACGTTTGAATCCGCCGCTGATAGTGAAGCCCTGAGCTGGAATTTGTTTTTTCTGGTAATAGCCGGTTTTGATTTGCTCATTCGGTACAGTAGTGAGGTCCCCATCAGAACCGTAGCGATTATGGCGCTCTTTGAAGGTCTGCATCGACATGTTATAGACATCGCCGCGAATGCCAATATTATCGGGCACTAAATTAATAGAGCGGGTTTGCGGATCATAGGCAATGCCGGTGGCCAGATGTATAAATTCCATCAGGTTGTTGCGATCCATTTTGCCGCCATGCTCTTCGAGAATCGCATCATAGATGCTTTGTAGCGCAATCGCCTCATGACGCGTTATATCATTGATAACGACTATCTGTGAGCCATCGGTGGGGACGACTTGCGGGAATCCTTCCAGTGTAGCCGAAAGGATGGCCGACCCAAATGCGCCTGATTTAATAACCGATTCTACCTCTTTGGCATTCGGCAATTCCAGTGGCCCCAAACCATCCTCCAGTTTTGGAATAGGTATAATAAACCGGCCAGTGCTGACCGATTGAATATCGGCGACAGGGTGTGAGGCCACAAGGCCCCTGACGGCATCATCGCTTATTATAGGTAATGTCTGCATAGCGTATAGGATACAGGCCGTAAGTTAATATTTATTAAAATAGAGATTGGCAGCCCTCTTATCGATTTCCATCATTTTCGGCTCTAAGGCAGGCGCAGATAAATAATGTTATCCAATAGGTTATCATGTGACACAGAAACTTCATTATATAACAGTATGATAGTTTGCTATATTTAGGGGTGATTTTACGGGCTTTTGTATGTTTTCATTAAACCAAGACATGCTGGTTATCATCTTATCGGAGCATGAAGGTGTTGATCTGGTGTCGTATGGCAAACCAAGAGATGGGTTTGCGCTGACGGGCGTGATCCCGCATTGGACATCCGGCTTTGGCGGAAAATACGAAATCATTCATAAAAATGTACCCGCTGGGGCCATGATTGCAGTAGGCGATTTAGAGAATTTGGACATTACGAATCAAGACAAGCTTAAGCAGCAATTAAAGCATATTGATATCTATCCTACCGGACATAGTGGTGATTTTACCGGTAAGGATATTGAGGAAATCAAACAGTGGTTCTTTGACCGAAGTGTGCGTGACGATGCATTGAATAATCAGTCGCCGATTGCTCATGCGCAACAGCTTACACCTGAAGGGTTGGGCGAATCGCGTTACCACGACTTAGTCGATTTTCTGGTTGATGAGATGAATATTTTTAAAGATCCCAAACAAAATAATATACTAGTGCCAGCAGAACGCATAGAGCGCGAAGCGATTGTTAAAAATATCCTCGACGGCCTATCAAAAACCGTGCGTTATACTCGCAAAGACGATCCAGCCAAAGCCTATCAACTGCGAAGTGCTATTGATGTAAATAAGCCCAATGCTGGCACCATTTCTTTCCTGCTGGAAGATGTGCACAAAATTATCGTGCTGCGTAAGGATAAAAAAACAGGTGAAGTAAACATCACCCCTTTAGATAAATCGATGCTGGGCGTTACCTATGTGACGAAAGATGGTCAGCCTCTAGGTGATAGGGGTGTCGTCGATATTGCAACGATTATTGCGCGTGCCGAAGAAATAGAAAGCGAAAGGGCCAGAGCACGAGGCTATTTAAAAACGATTCTGACAGATACAGGCACGGGTAAAAGCGGAAGCTTGCCGCCCCATTAATACAGTAAAATGGTGCCGTCGAAGGGACTCGAACCCCCGACCCTCGCATTACGAAAGCCATTTAAGTTATTGATTAACAATAACAATAAATGCCAAACAATACCAAAATTAGCGGGTTTCGGCCCCTAACGGCGTGATATCAATCTACGCACATTTCCAAACATTGCCAAGCCTATTGTTGATATCGTGCTGACACGATGCGCGTGCATGTTTTTTGTGCTGATATGAATGCAGGCTATAATCTTCAGCCCACCACGTTTTCGACAGCCACACCAATTTGATTTTTTATCTGTGTGTAAATGTCGAGTTCTGCATTTTCGCAATCCAGCGTGATCAGCAAAGCATATCTTGCTTTTTGATTGGCGCGGTTGAGGTGTTTTCTATACTTCCACCAGCCGCCTTCAGGCATGACAGCGATAGCCGCTTGGTCTGCAAGAGCGGCGGCGGTGCCTTCCCACACATCGGAAACCACTGATCCCTTGTTTCTGGTATTTACGCCGAGTAGCCAATTATCGCTATCAACAGCCTCGTAGCTTTCGCCCGGTGTGCGGTCGTTTTTATTTACGCGCTGCCTGAATTTCTCTTCGGTCTCAAGCGGTCGTTGCAATGCGAATTTCAGCCTATGTGAAGCATAGCTGTATTTTTGTGTCGGCAGTCGGTCAGATGGGTTGGGCTCGATGAAGTAGGAAAGTGTCACTCGCAACCGGATTTTCGTATTGCCATGCTCCTTAAGGAATTCAACGGGCCAAGGCAGCTTATGATAATTCAGTTCCAGGTAGCCTGCGCCAGCGTCTCCCTGTTCTCTGGAGAACGGCTGGATATATTGCTGCGAAATAATGCATGCACGGTTCGATGCACTGAAGCGTGCCAATTCTAGGCTGGGGATGCCATAGCCGAATCTTCTTAAAAGATTCTCTTTTTCACCAGCACGCATACGCTTGGGTAGGACACCACGTAGCATTGACTCATGCCAATTCGCACTATGTACCATTAGGCCGCGAATTGTTTCTGGCCAATAGTCGGGATACTCAGCCTGCAAAATAGCAGCGATTCTTGATGCTTCGGCTGCTGCCGCACTCGTATCCCTGCTAAACTGTAGAGGTACATCCCGACCAGTTGTAAGCAACGATAGATCTGGATCAATGGAAACAAGGCTCCCGTCGCTCACACAATTTCCACCCTCCAATACGATGTCGGGTTTGATTGGCCATTCTTTGTCTGTCCAATCGACGGAGGTTCGGCTGGTTGGGGCGATATCGCCAACTTGGGCGACCAGCTCCCAGCCATCAAGAGTTTTATCTTCACTAAAGGATTTCAGCGTGGTGGCACCAACGCTTAAAGCATTCCATGATTGGGAAGGGTTTTCGACGGCCTCCACATCATTTCGATTTGGATACTGACCATGCACAAGAGTATCTCGGATATTGCCAACGGATACGACAAATAGCTGCTTTTTGTCGTCATCAATATTTAAATCGGCATCTACGCCCATGCTTAATTTGTCAACCGCCGCTGACCAAGCCGTTGGCTTACCGTTCGTATTTTTGCCTGAGTTGGTAACTGCAAGGCAGAATACCCTCTTGCGCTGGGGAGCGTTTACCTGTGCTCGTGCTATCGATTCCTGTGTGATCCAACCGTATAGTTCTTCAGGATTTTCACCGCGCGGTGGCAAGATTTTCACTGATTCCAAACGGTGCTGTAATGTGACTGGAGCTGCGGAAGCAAGATGCGAGCTTAAATCTCCCAGTAAGGCTATGCCCGCCATCTGTGTGCCGTGTCCGTGATGATCATCGGTTTGCCAAGTCGGATCGTAACTGTCGCAATCCCCATCCGCTAATGAACCTGATAATAGCTGGTGACTGTTGCGAACGCCTGTATCAAGCAGGCATACGGCTGGCGCATTTAAATCAGGAGACTGCAAACGTCCTGCCATTTCCTGCACCCACTCCGCTTGTTCATAAGGAGGAAGGTCAACAAAAAATCCGGGAGCCGCTTCGCGGTAACGGAAACCTACGAGGGGTGCTGCCGCAAGCTGCAGTATAGCTAATGTATCCAATGACGCAGTGAGCAGACAGATATCACACTCATGAAATCGTAGACTGTGCGCAGAGACAGTAATGCCCAATCTTACCGCATTGGCACGCAAGGAATCCAACATTCCCTTGCGAATCCAAGCCTCCCAAGTGATCTTCGTGGTGGAATCAGTTGGTAGCGGACTATCTTCCATCCAAAATGCATCCAGCCCAGCAAGGCGGATGGCTTCAATGGTATCAACAGAGAGAGTTAAGCCTTTCGTTCCATTTGCGTCATATGACTCATCGCCATATTTTTTCACTTTTCCCTTCAGGGACTCAACTCGGCGATCAGGCACAAAAATGGTTGCTTTGATTTTACCGTCTACCATGCGCACGTTGAGCAACTCGACTGGTGCTGTTGGCGCTTGGCGGTTCTCAAGGGCATCAATATCTAAAGGCTGGTGATCCGCACCTTCGATATCTAAACAAACGCCCGAAACGATATCGATGTCAGGTATTCTGATATTTTCAATCAGCGCGGCACGATTATCTAATGCACTGGTAATATCTTGCTCTAGCTTTGTAGCATGCAGAAAGCGTTGCTGACGCGCTGTACGAACAGGACGGTCTTCGCCAGGAATGAATCCAGTGACAGGGGTATAATCAGCCCTCTCGGAGTTCTCTGGTAGCAGGATATGCTTTAAATCTTTGCGAATAGGCATCACGATCCATCATGCGGTTATTTACTGTAGTGCAGCCCCGCATGTTTTCTTTCCTGTAACGCCTCAAGCAGTAGTTTTTCTGTCACGGTAGAAAGATCGGAGAGGATAGATTGTTTGGCAGCTTCATCGCATGCGCGAGTAATTTCAGCATGGCTAAGGCCTTCAGCAACTTCTTGAATTTTTTTCCAGTTCATTTTTTTGAGTTTGAAACTGTGCAGGCGATTGCGAATGACCATTTCTACCTGATGACTATCAGGCAGCGAATATTCGATCACATCATCGAAACGGCGGAACAGTGCGGTATCGAGAAGTTTTACATAGTTGGTAGCAGCAAGAATTAAGCTATCAGAACGATCCTGCTCCATAAATTGCAGGAAGGAATTTAAAACGCGGCGAATCTCGCCCACATCATTTCCGAGGTTTCTGTCGCCACCGATGGCATCAAATTCATCAAAGAAATACACCGCCCGTGTATTTTTCATCGCATCAAAAATAACACGGAGCTTACTGGCAGTTTCGCCCATGAATTTAGTAATCAGTCCATCCAAGCGAATGGTAAACAAGGGCAACTTTAACTCTCCAGCAAGTGCCGAGGCAGTTATGGTCTTTCCGGTGCCCGGTGGCCCAAACAGTAAAATCTTACGACGCGGATGCAGCCCGTGTTTTGCTAGTGCCTGCTGTTGGCGCTGCTCTAATATGATGCGTTGGAAGCGTTCGCTTAGAGCTTGGCTGTAGGTTAACTGAGCAAAAGTAGTCTCTGTATATTCCGCAGAAAGCAGATTCGCCAAATCACCTTTAGGCTGCAGGAAGCTGACAACGGAGGTCTGCGTTTGCACTGCCGATTGCTTTTCCTTGGCTTTGTCTATCAGACTTTTCAATTCTTGGGCCAGTTTCTCATGGCCTTGCTGCGCTTCATGAGCGGCCACTTGCATGGCGATGGCAAAAAAGCGTCGGTCATCACCGCTTATGTGACTCCTTAATAGCTCTATGATCTGTTCAGCTTTTGCCATAAATTCCTGATAGATAAACGGTACTACTATCGCATATCACGATGCATCACACCAGTCGAGATTTCGTATCAGAAAATCGCTAATTTTATATTACTTTACTTATGTTGTGCAGCACTAATCTCACTTAGGGACTAAAAATGCACCCGCTGTACTGTGACGCGAGCCCTTCTTACTCTTCGCCTTCTTTAGTCGCATCTTCGGCGATGGCTTGCGCCTCGAACGGTTTGTAGCGCTCTTTGGCCAGCCACATGAGCCGCTCAGCCTGAACCAGCAAAGTGCGGCGCAGTCCGGGCTGAACGTCGCCACGTTCGCAGATGACTTGCGACAGGCGCGCAATAGTGGCGGCGCGGCGTGCCAGGCGCACATCGGGGTGGCCGCGAATCTCGCGCACTTCATCACTGATGATCACGCCTTTATATGGCTTGGGTGGTTTAACAGCCTTTCCGAAAAGCGGGATTTTCTCATTCAATACAGCACTGAACTTTGATTCCTTCATCAGCTGATTAAACACGGCTGCTTCGAGCGCATTCAGGTGCGCCTTCACCTCCGCATCACTGCCTGAGCGCGCTTCGAACTCTGGCAACGGCCACACCGCAACGGCATAAACCTCGTAGGGATCAAGCACGTTCATCGCCACCGCATCGGTGCGCTGGTTGGTGAGATGCCTGCCGATACGGCCAGAGAGTTTTTCTCGGGTCTGGCCAACATAAATTGGCTCATCATCATAATCGTAGAACGCATACACGCCGAACTTATAGCCGCCCAGACGCTTGACGCTGGGCGCACGAGGATCGCTCACCGGCTGATCGAGGAATGCTTTTAACCCTTTGCGTAGCGCATTGGTGTCGAAAGGCATTTCGACAGTATCGATGGCGGAAGATGGCGAACGTGAGTTTGATGACATAATCGGCAGAGATTAACCGATTTATTTTCAGTCCGCTACAACCGATTATGCAGTTGCTAAAACTACTGAATTCTTGGCTTCGGATGCGTCAATTCGTGCCAGAACCGGCTCAAATAGAGACTTGGCAAGGAACCGAACGACCGGCACTGCCACGCCATCTCCGCAGAGCTGATACGCATCATTATATTTTTGCGGCAGTTTGTAATGGTCAGGTAAGCCCATAAGGCGTGCGGCCTCACGCGGCGCAAGCAAGCGTGAACGCACTTTTTTACCTTCCACAATCATCACGGTCTGGCGGCTGCTGCCACCCGTCGCAGTGCGCAGGCAGCCAGCGATACCATCGAACCGCACCTCGGCTCGTTGCTGGCCATTGCGAATTCGTTTATACAACGTGCCAATAGATCTTTTGCCGGTGGCCTGTTGTTCGCGGAGCTTGCGGCGATTTTCTTCGGACATCATGCCAATCAGGCGATTGGTTTGTTCGGCGGTGTGCCACTCCACACCCTCTGACGTGTCTGAAATGATATCCTCGAGCGTGATACGTTTTGCAGGAGGTTCGGGCAATTCAAGCCAGAACCATTTATCTCTCGCGCGCTTGGTAAGATGCTCATATGCGCGGAGCATGGATTCGGGATGCCAGTATGGATTGGGAGCTTTGGCTGCAATGCTGCCTATCTGCCGTTTATCCAAGCGCACACCTACCACAAAAAGACGCTCACGGCTCTGTGGCAAGAAATCAGCGGCATCAATGACTGCCGAACCGATCCAGTACCCGGCTTTGGCGAGAGCCTCGCAGATAGCGGCAAAGTCAGTACCAGCATTCGAGGTTAGTAACCCGCGCACGTTTTCTACGCACACGATATCGAAGGGCTTTCCTGCATTCGCCATACCCTCAACGATACGCAACCATGCCCAGAACATGCCGCTGCGCTCGCCCGCCAGTCCAGCATAACCACCCGCAAGCGAGGTGTCCTGACATGGAAAACTCGCCCATGCGAGGCGCGCAGGATGAGCACCGAGGACATTTACATTGGCGATATCGCCTTCATACAGATGATCGTTACCGAAGTTTTCGCGGTAAGCGCGGCACTTCTTGCTGTCGATATCGCAGGCACGAACGCATTGCCACGCATCGCCCAAGCCAAGCCGAGCCATGCCAGCGCCGCTAAAATCCTCATGGAATGTGTATTTGCTCTTTGCCATAGGCGAAGACTACCACCTGTTCGTTAAAAAGTCAGCAAGAACCAAATTGTTTCTGTTGCTTACTTCACCATCCGCAGATTCGCTCGTGGTTTGTCGTGCGGCGGCATTGGGCTGGTGGTTTTGGCCACGCCCGCGATGCGGTTGCTGATGTCCTCCGCCGCTTGGCGTAGGTGGTCGGTTGCCAGATGGGCGTAACGCAGCGTCGTCTGCGCCTGTGTGTGGCCGAGCAGCGCACCAATCATCGGCAATGAGTAACCCAGAGCGTTGGCCATGCTGGCATGGCTGTGCCGCAAATCGTGCAGGTGCAGTTCGGTGGTAATGCCTGCTGCCTTCTTGATACGATCCCACGGCTTTTTCACATCGGCGATGGGCTTGCCGTCATTGCGCTCGCTGACGATAACGTAAGGATTGCCCTCCATGCGGCGGATATTTTTTAGCACACCCTCGATATAGGGCGTGATGAATAGCGTTTTAGGGCGTTTCTCCTTGGTGGCTTCTTTCGGCAGACGGATAACGCGGTTGGTCAAATCGACATAATCCCATTTCAGGTGGCGCGCCTCGCCAGGGCGGCAGCCCGTGTGCATCATGATGCGAAACATCGCAAGCACATGCGGGCTTTCGGTGAGGTTGCGTTCCGCGCGCTGCATGGCGGATTCGAGTGCCGCAAATTCCTGCTCGCTCAGGAACCGTTCGCGGCGATTTTCGGGGAATCGTTCCACGCCAAAGCATGGGTTGCTGTTGCGCTCGCGGTAGCCCCATAGTTCCGCCTTGCTCATGATTGAGGACATGCAGGCCAGTGAGCGGTTGGCACCAATCGGACGTTGACGGTTTTTGGCAAGGTAATCGTAAATATCCTTGCGCTCGATGGAGCGGATTTTCATCTTGCCGAAATGCGGCAGTAGCATATGTGCCAGAATCTGCACATTGCTGGCATGGGTCGCTGGCCTGCTGCGGATAGCACTGTGGTCATCGAGGAAGCGTTTGGCCACTTCCTCAAAGGTTGGCTGGCTGCGCTGCCACTCATCCTGCTGCACGGGGTCATCCCCCTTGGCGATGCGGTAAGTCAGGTCACGGGCGATGTCGCGCGCCTGCTCGACAGTGAGTTTGCCGTACTTGCCGATGGTTTTACGGCGTGAGCGGTTGTCCTGGTTGCGGTAATTGAGGATGAATGATTTGCTGCCCGCTGGGGTGATGACCACCCCGAATCCCTTCACCTCCGCATCCCAGAGATATTCCAGTTTGCCGGTGGCCTCGAATGCATCGATCATTTTCTTGGATATTTTGGCTGTCATGGTTCGCTCCTTTCAGTGGTTATGACAGGGTCACTACCGCTCTTAAGGGGTTGAACATCAACGTATATATGAGCGTTTCCAGCCATCTAAACCGCTTGACTCCTCGCGCTTTCAATGGATGCGCTGCGCTGACTTTCCTCGGTAGTGGAGCGAAAACACCGCTGCTGCTCAAACTCCAGCACGCCACCCGCACCAAGAATGGGATAGCGCACATTGGCTTTCGGGCCGGGGCCAGTTTTGATGTAGATCGGCCCACCACCCGTGAAGCGCCAGTTATTGAGGCAGCTGATTGATAGCTCCCATCGCCGCGCCAGCTGCTCCGGCTTCAGGAAAAGATTATCAGTCACCACGGTAATGCCGTGCGCCATAAAGAAGCGATGCAGCGCATTGAGCGTGGGCGTGATATCGGAGGCTTGAAGATTTTCGAGGTCGATGGTTGCCATGATCATTCCCCCCCATCGTCGCGGGTTGTGATATTGGCGATGGCTTTCACCACATGATAGACCTCCTCGTAACATTCGTTAGGAATGCGCGCGAGGAGCCGAAGTATGCGCACGGTAGGGAGTGGCAGCGGCTCAGTCGATTGGCAATCGCCGCGTGGCGGATAGAAAACGAGAACCGATACATCGAACGCTTCTGCAAACTGCATGGCCTTGCCGACCGACAGGCGATTGTGGCCGCGCTCGTATTTCTGCACCTGTTGCGGCGATAGCTGCACTTCCTCGCCCAGCCGCTTCTGGCTGATGCCGGTGGTCTGGCGAAGCATAAGCAGCTGGCGGGCGGCATATTGGTTGATGTCATTTTCATCAATCATGGTTGCCTCCATCCACTTTGCAGCTGGGATACAGCCATTCGGGAATGCACACGCCGCCTTCACAGCACCCACTGATCCAGTTGATGATCAGCCAGTCAAAGAACGCTGCAAATAGCAGCATGAAGAAGCTGGCGATGATGAAGTGAAAGGCTTGCTGCAATGTCAGCCGCGCGAGCCATTTTTGCAATTTTTCTTTTATAGCCATCGGTGAATTGCCTCCCATAAAGTTGCTTATGGGTAGGATTCGGTAGCAGATAATGCAATTTATTGTCTATAGAAAAATTGCAATCAAAGAAAAAATTTCACTGAAATAACAGCGGTTTATTGCCGAAGCGGCAAAGAACGGGCTTAAGCGCGCTTGATGTGCAGTATGGGGTGTGCTGCAAGAATTTTGACATCCATCATCAGTGTTCCGCCTTGCGGATGCAGGATGTAATGACCTTGCTTGCTGCCCTTGGAAATCCAAGCCAGCAAACGCTCGCCACGCTTTTTGGTATCGAGGGTGATGACACATTCGCGGTCTAGGAAGAGCCGCTCGTTGGTTTGCGGCGCGCCATCAAAATAGAGCAGATCGTTTGCGCCATGATACGGCACAAGGTCGGAGGTCTTGATTTTCAGTGCCTCTGCGGTTGCGGGCAGCCCCGAAATAGCGTCCACGGTCTCGCGCTGCTTGTCAGGGATTTCCTTGATGAAGGTCTTGTATTTAATAAAGCCGGTGATGGGAGTGCTGGGCAGGTCAAGCTCAGGCGCGTCCAGTGCTTCTGGGGTGCAGCTGAGCGCCTTGGCAAGCAATGCGCGATACTTCTCAAACCCCTCAGTTTCGCCCGTCTCAATGCGATTCAGGGTCGAGGCCGGAATGCCGATCATATCGGCCAGCCGCTTTTGCGTGAGATTCCGCCGTCTGCGGAGATATGCGATGTTGTTTGTGGTCATAGGCCGCTTTTTACCGCAGCGGCAAAATCGCGTCAAGCGCTTAATGGGAAAATTG
>JANRLL010000002.1:0-56893 GCA_033762715.1 Rickettsiales bacterium
AGGGCACCGGCCTTGGTCTGCCATTGACCAAAAAGCTGGTGGAGATTCATTACGGTACCATCAACATTGAAAGCGAGCTCGGCAAAGGCACCAATGTTCAGATTCGCTTACCGGCTGTCCCACCTGAAGAAGCCGGTTACAAACCCGAGGCTTAAAATGATATTTTTAATCTATCTTTAATGATTTCTGCGTATCTTCCAGTAATTGACAATTATGCGAGGCTCTCTTGAAAACCGTTTATACAGAATCTATTCAACTGATTGAGCGCCTTCACCGTTTGTTTCTTGACGTGGTGAAGACTGAGCTTGATCGCCATAAAATAGACGATATCAACAACGTGCAAACGCTGATTCTTTACAATATTAGTGGCGAAGAGCTCACGATTGGCGAGCTGACTAACCGCGGCTATTATCTGGGCTCCAACGTGTCATATAACGTGAAGAAGCTGGTAGAAAATGGCTATTTATCACAAGAGCGTGCGCTGCATGATAAGCGCTCGATCCGTATTCGCCTGACCGAAAAAGGCCTGAGTCTCTGTAAAAAGATTGATGAACTCTATGTCCGCAACGTGAATGAGCTATCCAAACAGATGAGTGAGTCTACGCTTACACCGCTCAATAAGACCTTGGCGCAGCTAGAAGATTTCTGGACTGGCTATATCCATTCAATTCATAAAATAAAGTAGCAAATACTATTTGTGTTTGCGAATCATTCTCACTATAAGGATGCTTCATTCTTTATAGGGAGAACTTCTATGCACCTTTTGTTAGCCAGTGTTGTTATCACCTGTAGCTTTATTTACTGCGTCGCGCATGCCGAGGAATCCTCAAAACCCAATAGCTATGTTGAGCACCGTCTAATCGCCAATAAGGCTAAATATAAAGCCGATGCAATCGACAAGAAGCTTATCAATGCTTGGGGTATTGCTAACAGACCTGCTGGGGCAGGTGGCCATTTCTGGGTTGCAGGAAAAGATGTCAGCTTTGAATACGTAGGTGATGTGCAGGCTTCACCCGATGAGGTGCTGCGCAAACTCCATACCGATAAACTTAGCCATGTAAAACTGCCTGTGGGCGGTGATGATAAATTCGCAACCGGCGTGGTATTTAGTGACAGCAGTAGCAATTTTGTGATTACCCAATCCGTTCAAGGTGCAGAGCCTATCACAGCTCCAGCGAAATTTATTTTTGTAAGCGATGGCGGGATAATGTCTGCCTGGACCGAGCATAAAAAGGCAGATGGCAGCTTTGAGCGTGCGCTTGAGGCTATTACAGTGATCGATCAATCTAAAGAAGGCGCTCAGTTTTTTGGTCTAGCTATCAGCGAAGATTATGATCGCCTATATGTAGCGGATTTTGGCGCTAAACCCGCGATCAAGGTTTTTGATGGCAAATTCCAGCCGGTCAATATGGCATTCGACCAACCGTTCGATGACAATAAAAATGGCCAAGTCGATCCTGGTGAATATGCACCTTTCAATGTGCAGCAAATCGATGGCAATATTTTCGTTACTTATGCTAAAACTCAAGCATGCCCAGCTGAAGCTATTAAGGCTGGCGACTGCAAAAAGGGTGAGCTGTTTGTCGGGGAAGAAGATACCAGCAAGCCTGGCCATGGGCGCTTAGCTGAATTTGACGAGTATGGCCGATTGATTGCAGTGTGGAACGATGGCGGCAAATTGTCTGCCCCCTGGGGATTAGCTGTAGCGCCGGATAATTTCGGCGCGTTGTCGGGCCGTCTGTTCGTGGCCAATTTTGGCGATGGTCTAATTGCAGCCTACGACGTTAAAACCCGCAATTTTGTTGACTATGTGCGTGGTACAAAGGGCAAACCGGTGGTTATCGACAAGGTCTGGGGCTTGCTCTTTGGTAACGGCGAAAGCCTAGGCGATAAAAACGCTTTATACTTCACTGCTGGCCCTGACGATGAGAAAGATGGCCTGTTTGGTAGTTTAAGGCCACAAGCCCAATAGGTTAGCAGTTAGCGATTCTTGCCATAAAACTGCATGATAGCGTAAAATCGGCTTGACGCATGCGAGGGAAACCCTTATAAGTCCAGCCTTCAAACGAAAAGGATAAGACTATGGCAAGACGTTGCGCACTCACGGGAACCGGCTCTCAGGCAGGGCATAAAGTATCCCACTCAAACCATAAAACCAATGTTCGCTTTATGCCGAACTTGCAAAAAGTATCGCTCATCAGCGATGCACTGGGCACCTCTATTACCTTGCGCCTGACCGCTGCTACACTGCGTAGCGTTGAGCATAACGGTGGTTTGGATAGCTATTTGCTGAACCATTCTGAGCGCGTATTGACGCCAGAAGCAGCAAAATTGCGTCGCAAAATTAAAAAGAAATTGGCTGCACAAGCTGAAGCAGCATAAGCTGCGTTCTAAGAATACTAAAAAGAGGCCTTCGGGCCTCTTTTTTTATGGCTTGGGTTTAGCGCGTTTTGGTCTTTGGTCTTCGTCAAAGAGTGAGGCCAGCTGTTGGGTCATGGTTTCACCCAGCTTTTCAATGTCGCTGATCGTAACCGCCCGCTGATAATAGCGCGTCACATCATGCCCAATGCCAATGGCGAGCAACTCAATAGGCATCTGCTTTTCGACCAGGGCAATCACCTCGCGTAGATGCTTATCTAGGTAATTACCACTATTGACGGAAAGGGTGGAATCATCCACCGGCGCACCGTCTGAAATCACCATGAGAATACGACGTTGCTCAGAGCGGGCCATCAAGCGATCACAGGCCCATAAAATAGCTTCACCATCGATATTTTCTTTGAGTATGCCATCTTTCAACATCAAACCAATATTGCGGCGTCCTTTGCGCCAGGCAATATCGGCGGGCTTATAGATAATATGGCGCAAATCATTCAGCCGTCCTGGATGGGTGGGTTTACCCTCACGCACCCAGTGCTTATAGGTTTGGCCGCCTTTCCATTCGCGCGTGGTAAAGCCCAGAATTTCGGTTTTCACACCACAGCGCTCTAATGTACGGCAGATAATATCGGCGCTCATCGCAGCCATGGTAATCGGGCGCCCACGCATCGAGCCTGAATTATCAATCAGCAGACACACAACCGTGTCACGAAACTCGGTATCTTTTTCGCGTTTATAAAAACGCTCATAATCTGGATGAATAATCACACGCGACAGCCTACGATTATCGATCATGCCGTCTTCTTCATCAAACAACCATTCCCTGGCTTGTCGCGCTAATAGAAGCCGTTGCAGCTTGGATGCTAGCCGCGCCGTCACGCTTTGAAACTGGGTAAGTTTCTGGTCAAGCTGGCCTCGTAGATAATCAAGCTCTGCCGGTGTTGCCAGCATATTGGCCATGACAATTTCATCATATTCTTTAGTGAATGGGTGATAGGGCTGCGCTCTATGTTCTTCTGGTATATTGGATGGATATTGCCCAGGCCGCATAAACGCATCATCGACCGGCTGAGCTTTCATCTCATCGCCAGTCAATCCTGCGGCCACAGTTTTTGCCAACATGGCCTTGGGCGTCGAATCGCTGCTGCCCATAGCAAATGGCGTGTCTTGCTCTTGCCCACCTGATGAATCATCGGGTTTTTGCTGATCGCGCTCTTCCGATGAGCCGTCCTCAGCTGGTTGGGTTTCATCGGTGCTATGTTGAAACTCGGTCAGATGCTCAATCATCTGCGCAGCAAATTTGGCGTAATCGGTTTGGGAATGAATATGCTCTTCCATATTGCTTAAAAGCGGCGCTAGCTGTGTAAACAGCATCTGCTTATTTTCCATGACCGATTGCACAAAATCAGGCAACGGCTGCTTGCCGATAACGTGGCGTGCAAAAAGCTCAACCAAAGCTGGCATGGGAATCTTGCCCGCATGAATATTATTTTGCATCAGCCAGTTTTCATAACGCCGGTAGAGATTATGCTGTACGCCTGCCATATGGCGGCTGCCCAAGCTTTCCACCCGCACATTCTCCAGCGTGTCAAACAGTGTTCCGCGGCCGGCGCCATCGGGCCTGAGTGTACGGTGCAGTTCTTCGTTGTGATAACGCTCCAAAAGCGCCGCATGATCTGCCACGCCACGCGTATAGGTAAGCATTTCCGGTGTCGGCAACTCTTGCATCGGCGGCAACGATACCGCATTGGGCGCAGCACCAAAACTGACCTTGAGATCTGGCTTTTTCGCCAACGCGCGCGTGGTCGATTGGATGGAGTGCTTTAGCGTAGCAATCTGTTCTTTTTGGGTATGTGCCATAATACTGTACTAGCCCAAACCAGGCCTGCGTACAACTAAACTGTCATAGCCTGTTCGACGGCTGCTTGGCGGCGGCCAACCGCTTGCGCAGCAATTTCCGTGGCTTCATGACCACCAGTAACTTTGCTCGTAGATGTCTGGTTAGCGAGCTGGATCTGCTTTACCTGGTCTTTTGGAGATTCGGGCAGGTTTGCAAATGCAGCAGCAGGACCATGATTCTTTTGGAAGGTGTCGATTTCTTTCAATGCGCCTTTCAAGGTCGCAATATCTTGGCGGGTTTCCTGCGCGGCATAATCATCATGCCCACCCATCCATTTAGGCGCATATTTGCTCCACATGCCTTGCTCTACATCCTTACCTTCAAGCGAGGCTAGTTTAGTGGTGACCAGTTCACGCAATTTTTCAGGCGAGGGGCTGTGGCCATTGGAAAATTAAATGAATCTTGTTCTGCCATGCATAAAGCACTTAAATATGCTTTAAATTATAGCACAAAGATGGTTAACAAAAGATTGTTAACCTTAGGGCAGCCGCCCATTAGCTAGGAAAAAGCAGGTCACTAGAGGGTAACGTTAAAGCAGCGCTGATAATACTCGGCGATAACAGGTTTTTCGTTATCATCACATTTATTGTAGAAGGTCAGGCGGAAAGCCTCTGTAACATCCGAAAAAATATCAAAATTTTCTGCCCAGCTAATAACGGTACGCGGCGACATCACGGTTGATAAATCACCCTGCATAAAGCCTTCGCGGGTGAGGTTTGCCATGGCTATCATACTTTTAAGAGTTTCTTTAGTCTTGGCATCGGATTGCTTTACTTTAGACAGCACCACCTTTAATTCTTGATCTTCAGGTAAATAATTCAGCGTCGTTACGATACTCCAGCGGTCCATCTGCCCTTGGTTGATGGGCTGGGTGCCGTGATACAGGCCCGAGGAATCTCCTAGACCCACCGTATTGGAGGTCGCAAATAGTCGGAAGCTCGGATGTGGATTGATGATGCGGTTTTGATCGAGCAGAGTGAACTTACCTTGTGCTTCCAACACGCGCTGAATTACAAACATGACATCCGGACGTCCTGCATCATATTCGTCAAATACCAGCGCCATGGGACGGCCCAATGACCAAGGCAATATACCTTCTTTGAATTCGGTAATTTGTTTGCCGTCTTTGAGTACAATCGCATCGCGACCTACCAAATCGGTACGGCTGATATGGCTGTCTAAGTTGATGCGAATGCAGGGCCAGTTTAGGCGAGCCGCAACCTGTTCGATATGAGTCGATTTTCCGGTACCGTGATAACCTTGCACCAATACGCGGCGATTACGGGCAAACCCCGCTAAGATCGCACGTGTGGCTTCCGGCTCAAAACAATAGGCAGGATCAATCTCTGGCACGTACTCGCTAGGAGCCGAAAAGCCTTTCACCTCAAAGCCCGTTTTCACGCCAAAGAGTTTTTCAGTAGCAATTACTTTATCAGGAGACTCTGCGTTCATCGTGGTATTTACAGCCAGTTTTGTCATGGATTTACGACCTTAATTTAGGGAAAACATACACGAATTACGCGAAGTCGCAACGGGCGTTTATGCTTTTTTCAGATGCTCTTGCAGGGTGCTATATGCCAGCGTGATGGCTTTAAATTTTTCCTCATGCGTTTTGGCGCCACGATTTAAGTCAGGGTGATATTGCTTCACCAGCTGGCGATATTGGACTTTCAGTTCCTTCCCTGTATAGGGGTAACTTATTTCCATCACCGTAAGTGCTTTGCGAACTTTGGCGGGCAGGGCGGTTGGATGCGCCTGTGCCTTGGATCGCTCAAAGTGAAAAAAGCTATGAATCGCTTCTTTTAGTTTATCCTCACGTCCTTTAATAGCATCCTCCCTGGCCCAAGTCGGGCGGTGGCCCAGCATGGCATCTTTCATAAACGCTTCGATTTCCGCGCGGCTCATGCCGCTTAGATAATCCCATTTTTGGTTATATTCACGGATATGCTCCAGGCATAGCCACTGATATTCATCAAGCTGCTTTTTATTCAACGGCGCTTTATACAGCCCTTTTTCACCACAGCCCTCAATATTGCAAAGCGGTGCTTTATCAGCCGAAATATGAGGAGCAAAATCTTTTTTGCTGCTTTTGTGGTTTTTTGTTTTATGAGTAGTCATATGAATCGTCATGAACGCATCTGCGCCATACTATCACGAGAACTCAATCCAGACTATATGGAGCTTGAGGATAATTCTTTCAAGCATGCAGGCCATGCCGGTGCATCGCCGCACGGTGAAACGCATTATAAATTATCGATAGCTTCGGCGGCCTTTAAAGGAAAAAGCAAGGTGCAATCCCATCAGCTGATATATAGCTTACTTACCGATGAATTTAAGGCGGGATTACACGCGTTAGAAATAATCACGAAAGACTAAGTTATCGTCCGTTACGACCACCACGCCCCGTACCACCGCCATGGCGAGAGCGATCGGTTTTAAAATCTCCTGGTTCGAAATCGTCGGGATCACGTCCGTCGGCACCCATTTTTTTACTACCATCGTCACGCGCCCAAGAGCCCCAGTTTTGTAACCGCTCTCGTGCCAAGCGTTCTACTTCACCCTGTTCTTCGTGCCTATCTCGCCACCATCGCTTTTGGCGATCTTCGACTTGGGCTGGTGTTTCTTCATCTAGCTGTTTAACCATGAGCTTCCCCTATATCAGTTATACTGACCGAAATATAACACGGTTCACCACTTAAGGCGTGTTAAGCTTTTGTTGCAGCTGGTTAATTATTGATTATTATGCGTTTTCCAGCTGGCGCTTGTTGGATTTGGGCGCCGCTTCTTCTACTTCTTCATCAGCAGTCAGCGCCAATATTTCTTTCACCAGCCCCTTAATTTCTTTTGCGGCTAAGCTGTTGGGCTCCATTTCCGTTGCCGTGCGGCCTTCCATTAAAGACGATGCAAACAGCACGCGGTTACCGATGGTGTTTTCGCTGAGCTCTGGCAATTCCGCTGCAATCACAGTGGCCAAACGCGAGTTGGCAGGAACACGGTTAAGCACAACGCGCACCGGAATGCGTTCTGCTTTAGCGAGTTCAAGGGTTGCTTTGGTGGCCCATAAATCCGTAGGGCTAGGCTGCACCGGAATAATAATCAAATCAGCACTGCGAATGGCAGTGCGTGCTTCGGTTTCGGTATGAGGAGGGCTATCAACCACGATGTAATCATGCGTTTTGCGCAAACGCGCCACTTCACTAGCCACGCGCCAACCGGATAACGATGCAAAGGTGAGACCGGTATAGCCTTCACCAAATTTTTCTTCACGAATGCGATGCCAATAGCCAAGGCTGCCTTGCGGGTCAATATCAATCACCGCCACGCGGTTACCTTTTTGGTTCAGCGCGACCGCCACATGCGTTGCAACGGTGGTTTTTCCTGCGCCGCCCTTTTGTTGCGCTATTGTGATCACTTTTGCCATATGCTACTCCATGAATGAATTTTCAAAACGATAGCGAAAAATAACTATTTCTACAACTATATTTAGTAGCGATTAATACATAAGGCTACAATATGAATGATATAAAACACGCCGCAGAATTATTACAAGCTGGTGAGCTCGTCGCGTTTCCAACGGAGACGGTGTATGGGCTGGGTGCTGATGCGTGCTCGGATGAAGCGGTGGCCAAAATATATGAAACAAAAGGTCGTCCCAGTTTCAATCCGCTGATTGTGCATGTCACAACGAGTAATCAGCTATCCGATTATGTGGTGATGAATGCCAACGCGCAAACCTTAGCGACCGCTTTTTGGCCTGGCCCATTAACGCTAGTATTACCACGCAGTGTGAATTGCCCTTTGTCATTATTAGTAAGCGCAGGTTTGGATTCCGTTGCCATGCGCATTCCAGCCCATCCAGTTGCACATGCTTTATTACAAGCCGCACAGATGCCGATTGCTGCACCGAGCGCTAATCGTTCAGGCCGTATAAGCCCCACGCAAGCAAGCCATGTGCGCGATGAATTAGGCGAATCCATTTCCTGTATTCTAGAAGGCGGCGATTGCCAAATAGGACTTGAATCAACGGTGATTGATCTATCAGGTGAGGTGCCGCGTATTTTGCGTCCAGGCAGCATTACCAAAGACATGATCGAATCGCATATTGGGCCCGTATTATCAGGAGGTGATGCGCAGATTAAATCACCTGGCATGTTAGAGAGTCATTATGCGCCCAGCAAGCCGCTACGACTGAACGCGACAAATCTGCAACCAGGCGAGGCATTGCTTGCGTTTGGTGATGCATTGCCGACAGCTATTGTACAGAATCTCAGTGCCAAAAGCGACCTGCGTGAGGCGGCAGCGCATCTCTTTAAAATGCTGCGTCTATTGGATGCTAGCGATGCTGCGAGCATTGCCGTCATGCCGATTCCAGAAGAGGGATTAGGGATAGCAATTAACGACCGGTTGCGTCGGGCAGCAGCGCCCCGGCATAAATAATACGTGCCTATTGCTTGATTATCTGTCAGAATTCCTCCATATTAATTAGTAAAAGGAGATCACATTCATGACATCCAATTCAGGCTCTTCTCCCAAACCGCATCCACGTATTGGCGGGAAAAGTGACCCCGATGAGGTTTCAAGAAAGACCTTGCGTAAGCTTGTGGCCAAATCAACTGTTATTGCTGAGGCGCATATTGAAGCCGTAACCCAAGCCACCCTCGCACTTTATGAGGCATTGGCTGGAAATGTGAGTACATCTGCAGAAGGCATTACACAGTTGGAAACACAACTTATGCAATCCATCGAACTAGGTTTGTCATCCGAATATAAGGATTTAACCGCAAAAGAGGCGTATCAATCGTTTCATGACATGATTGAAGGCAATGTCCGTGGACGTAATGCCGCTAAGGGAGTCGAAACGGCATATACTCCGGGCTAATTAAGCGGCGTCGCTTGCTTTATCGGCCGTCGCTTTCATAAAGCCCACTTTGCCCAACGAAATACGTTTATTAGGCAAGCTTTGTACCCAGGCCGTGAGGCGAGCGATTTCATCGGTGATGACTTGTGAGTTGCTGAAAGCTTTTGCCATAACTGTGCCACCTTGAATGCCGGCCATCAGTGACGTCGCATAGACTTGCGCTTGATCGTTATGCCCCAGCTGTTCAAATTGCTTCTTTGCCCATTGTACAAAATCTTCAAAAATATTGGCAGCTGTTGCACTAACTTGGTCCTTATCGGCACGGCCATCTTCAATGGTGCGGCCAATGGGGCAGCCATATTTAGTATACTCGTCGCGCACTTTATCAAAGTAATTTAGCGCCTCAACTAAGCGTTGCCGTGGATCGGGAATATTCTCATCCAACACCATATAAGCTGCGGTGAATTGCTCTTTACGTTTGGCAATAGCAGCCAGCGCCAATTCTTCTTTGGTTTTGAAATAATAATAGACATTGCCAATGGGTATATCGGCGTGTGCTGCAATATCCGCCAGAGAGGTCGCGTGCATACCACGTTGGTGAAACAAGATTGAAGCAGAATCAATCAGACGTTCGCGCTTATTCGGGTTTGACATGCAATATCCTGTAAATGAGTTAGTTGGCAGACTTAATAGATTAACTGATTTTTATGTGATTGCAAGCCAAGCTTAAGGCTGCACTGCCACTTGCTTAGCCATTTGCAACTTCAATCCTTGGTTGGTCAGCGCATAAAAACAGGCGATATTCGTATTGGTCTGGCCTTTGTCATTTTGCACCACAACCGGCAAAACAAAGGCGACACCACGATCGGCATTATCCCAGTAAAAAGTCTGATACACCTCGCGCGAAATATCGTCGCTAAAAGCAAGTGAACCGGTTGGCTGAATTTTGATAGTGTTTTTGGCTTTGCTGACAGCTTGTGCAAGGCATTGCTTTTGCAGCGCCTGCTTCGCATGACCGATCGCATATTCCTTATCGCGCACATATTGCGTCTCTTCCATCGCCGATGCCATATCTGCGATCAAACAAAAAGATAATGTGGCTAGAAGAATACGTATCATGCGGCGCGGCCTCCACCTCCGATAACCGGTATGGCCTCGGCACCTGCGTTCAATATTTTTCGGATGAAGTCAGTCAGTCCTGGGCTTACAAATGCGCCTGGCTTGCTCACTGAATTTTGCAGCACTTCTAAAATATCCACACCGATCAAATCCGGTTTGGGTTGCAGAGGTTTTTGTTTTACATCCACACCAGCTGATAGCGCAATTAACTGCAATTTGCCTAATAGTTTTTCATTATCCTGCACCACTGGTAATAGATCTTCCGCAGACGCTCGAGCAATGATGGAAGCCGCAGCAACAGCCTGATCCATCGGCAAAATCTGGATACCGTCTTTTTTCATTTCTGCTTCTAGATTGGCTTTAATTTTTTGCACGCGTGCATCACCCATCGCAGCACCTTCGCCCAGATAGTCATAGGCAAGCGACATGCTGACTTGGGTGTATTTACGCACCAGGTCACGCGCTTTGGTTTCAACATCAATCAACCCTTGCACAGGACGTTGTTGAGAGAGCGCATGATGCAGCTGCACCGAAAGCAACATCTTTAATGCTAAGATACGATCGAGCTGAGTTGATTCTTGTTCAAAATCCTGCAGCTGACGCAGCGGTTGCGTAGCGCGGTTTAAGTTCTCCGCCAGCGCCTGAATACGAACCTGGTTGGCTTGTGGATCGGCTTTATAGCGGGCCAATGCTTCATCATCGACAAAGTTTTTGCCGAGCATTTTAACACCACGCGCACCCATAACACCAAGCACGTCGGTGACCAAATCAGCAGCATAGACTGGGTCTTGATGTACTTCACCGCTGAGTGCAACGATTTTGCCAATAGGCAAGAAGCGGCCTGCTTGCACCAATGTCTGGTATTTATTTGCAGCATCTTGGATGATTTGCGGATTGTTGCGATAATAGTCGCGCTCCATCATATATTTATCACGGCGCGATTCTTCTTTTTTATGGCGATCATTATAGGCAGAAGGCGTTGCATTATCTTTTTCAAGGGGTGCAAAATCCAATTTGCGAATACGGTCCTCGCTTTCGCTGATCATGATCGACAAATACTCGTCGACCAGGCGGTTTATGTAACCTTCCTTAATCGTGCGTTCTGCGCCATCGGTTTCTAATTTGCGCCTGAAAGCTGTTTGCAGCATCTGCATAGCAGTACGGCTTTGATCGCTGACACCGGCACTATAATCGCCATACATGCCATGATTGATGCGTTTAATAATCAATAAATCCGATTGGATTTGATCATTGGGAATAATGCCGCTATTGCGCAATGCTTGAATGGTGCGTAGTTCACCAAAAAGGGACAAATCAATGACGGTGGGTGCTTGCGTAGGAGAGGCTGCTGCAACAGCAGGAGCTGCTTTTGCTTCGGCGGCAGATGGCTGAGCAACATTATTTGTTTCGTCTGCAATGCCGGATACGACTGGGGTATTCATTAAGCCCTCCATGATTGTTGATATTGATGACCTCTTTCTGATGGTTCAGAAAAAAATCACACGTGTCATCATATTACGGAAGGACAGCTCACTGTTCTCACAGAAAGCTCCACTACCCTGGCAAAACACCCCGTCCGCCGAGCAACATATGACACTTAGTAGCAGGTCTCCTGGCTTGCGGATCATCGCCTTTGGCCGTCTTCCCAAACCTTACATGGTTCAGTGACATAAGCGCCTTAGGCTACCGCTTACAGTTGCGGGGACAGCTTGAGTTTTACACCCAATTCCCTATTAATCCCTCTCGGGAACTACTTAGGCTATTCAATAGCAACTATTGCCTGGGCTGTCAATTTACTTAATAAATAGTTACCAACAAAAAACCCCCGCCGAAGCGAGGGCTTTTGTAATGGCCTGAGCAGGAATTAGTACTGACGGTTCAGTACGATTTCCACGCGACGCTCTTCTTTCATACAAGCGATACGTTCTTTGCGCTCTTTGACATCTTTACATTCTGTGGTGGGGGCTTTGCCAGCGCCGCGAATGTCTGATTTTTCAGGGGTAATGCCCAGGCGAATCAGCGGACGCAGATAATCCGTTACCGCATCTACACGCTTGTTAGACAGTTTTTGGTTATAGCTATCAGTACCGAATTGATCGGTATAGCCAACGATGCGCACATCGGTAATACGCTTGGAATCGTTGATGATCTTAGCCAACGCGTTCAATTTCGTTTTTTCCGATTCGGTCAGTTCAGCCTTGTTGAAATCAAAATAAATGGTGCGCTCGTCTTTGCTTGCAAAAATTTGAGGAGCAGGAGCAGGGGCTGCAACTGGAACCGGCGCTTGTTTAGGTGCGCAAGGATCTTCATTACCCATCCATTTGGTACGCACGCATTTACCGTTTTGATCCACAATTGAATTGCTGTTTTTATCATAGGCCGCATCTTCAGAAGGTGCTGCTAATACCGACATAGGCATGATCATTACCATGAGCGCCAAAAGCTTTAACCAATTGTTTTTCATAACCTTTACCTTGTTTGTGGTGAATTAGGAGATTCAGAGCCTAGCATGTTTTTTTTGAGGGGCAAGCATTAAGGTATCTTATTGTTATAAATAGATAATAATTTAACATTATCTATCTCTTAACCTTCATAGAATTGTCATACAATTTTTAACCAATTTGCGCCATAATACCAAGATAAAATGAGTAAGGCGTAGCACGTTATGGTCAAACCACCCGATGGTCCGTCATTGGATGCACTTCTAAGCAGCATGGAGCGCGTTGCGTCCGGCACCAAGCCGGCCGATGGTGTTGGTGCGCCGGCAAATGCCAATAGAACCGAGCGTTGGCTCCAAGATTTTATCAGAAAGTTATCCGTCGAAGATCTTACCCCACCCACAGATTCTGTCGCCAGAAGGGCTTGGGCAGACGCCCATATTCCTGTGCCCAATGAATTCTCACCCCGCGAGCTTCACAGCTTGATTGGCGAGTTGGATAAAATCCGCTCACAAACAGTGGAAGCGGGTAATGTATTGCCCAACACCATACGCCATTTATCCGAGCAATTTGCGCACACAACGGCAACCTTGCAAAGTCCCTGGCCACGCAAGGAATTTGAACATTTATTACCATCTACCGTTACCCAATTGCGCGCCGCCATAGGTACGCGCTTATCCGAAGGCAACGTATCCAAAGCCCTTGTCCATAGCTGGAGAAATATAAGTGAACTGGAACGCGCCCATGCCGCTAATGCGGAAGTCCAAGAACTTTCCGGCATTGCAGAACAGCGTGTTACAGATTTGCTATATCAGCAAGACACAGGCGGCTACACAAATGAAATGCCTCCAACAGCGAGAGGGGCTATTAGTAACCATCCAACTGAAGTTTTCACATTACCAACAGCAGAAGAACTTGGATTGGTTCCGGCAGCAGCTAAAACACCGACAGAAACCTGGCTGCATGAATTTGAGCAACAGCTGAAACAAGAAGCAACCCAAAAGCCCACCGATCTCGCAAGCACGCTACATGGTTTTAAACCCATTCCGCAAAGCGGTGAAATTGGTGTAGCAGAATTAAAAACCATTGCTGAGCATTTGAGCGGGATCAGCACAGCGCGTCGCGCTGCTGGTCAGAGTGAATCACTGCTATTGCTAAATACACTCAGCCATATCAGTGCGCTTGAAGCGCTTAGCGCCCCCCTGCCAACGTTATCACCGGCGGCACGGCTTGCCTTTGAGCAAATTACGCATGGTAACAGAACCTTGACCGCCGATTCACTCGAATCATTGGCCTTGCCAGCCCAGGACACTAAAGCATTGCTCGATCATTTGAACCATTCCGTAAAAACCCGCTTGGTTGATGAGGCTGATAAAACGGGATTGTGGAGACTAACCGAAGATGTAATGGGCGCAGAGCATCGTCCGATTTATGAATCGCGCAAGGTGCTAAACCATGCCTATGTAAATGGCCTGGGTCCTTTTGCAGAAGCGCTGCCTGACATTAATACCGCACCAACAATTGCGGCCGATCCGGTTACCGAGCCACAATTTACGATCAACGATGCTCCCACTATTGCCGAACCAGCGCCTGCGGGGCAAAAAGTAGTTCCTATGGATCCCGAAGAGCGCGCACTTCTACCTGAAGGATTCGATATTTCAACCGCTGAAACACGAGTTGATCTTCCAAAACTCGTTATACCCGATGCAGAACTTCCGCCAGGCTTGCGAGCAGAGATCGCGCCTGTTGTTACACCTATCATTGAGCCTGTAGTAGCAGCTCCAACGCCGGCAGCGCCTAAGCACTCTGTGATCGACGTGCCGTTTGCTGCATCTGAAAAAGCAATACCACGCGCTTACACCGATGAGCATATTGAAGGCGTGGTAAAAGAGATTCATGCTACAGCCGATAGGTTGCGTGTTCGACCTATTAGCGAAGGTCAATCGGTTATCGAACGCCGCTTGGGCGATATGATATCGGGCAAAGAATTTGGCGTGCCCATGACCGATTCGGATATGAAAGCGCTGAAGAAAGCTCTCTTATCATCGCAAATTAAAATGACCGATCCAAAAGCTCGTGCCTATGTCGTCAAAGCATACGAGCAGGCTTCTATTCGTCCTGAGCAAACATTGGCAAGCATTGGCTTGAGCGAAGTTGATCGTTTGATCGAAGGAATTAAAGACGGTAAAATTCCTACCTACCATAAAGATATTATTGGCCTCTCAGGTAAGGACCGAAGCTATTTAATCGACAGCCTCAAGCTTGATACTGAATTTGCCCAGCGCGAATTAGCCCCACACGCAAGTGTGATGCAGCGAGCGCTTGTTGATTTAGAAGCAATTCATCCTTTGCTTACGACCTCAGCCGCAGGCAATGCCATCACAGCTGATGCCACTAAAACACTTACCCTTGAACAGTTAGAGCTATTGAAAGATACCTTAGCGCATGAATGGAAACAGCGCCGTGAATTGGCATATGCTGTACCTAAATCACTGAAAGAGAATTTTGATCATGTGATGGGCGCGCACATGGAATTAAAATTTGCCCCTAAAATTGAAGTCCCCGTGGCACCGGCGCCGACTGCTATTGATCATGAAGCTCATTTTGCTGAAATGAAAGCCTGGGAAGATGCGTTCCCACTTGATGGCCCACCTACCGCTGCTAAAGAAATTCCTAAATCGCAGCCTGTTGTCGTACAACAACCACCCAAACCGATTACGCCGTCACCTGCTGCCACTATTGTGGCGCAGCCTAAACCAGCCACTCCAGCGCCAAAGCCTGTTGTGCCTCCGGTAGCAGAAACGCTAGGCAAGCCAGGTGCTGTACCACCCATTGCAAAACAGGGTACGTCTTCAGGCGAAGTGGCAGCCGTTATTCCAGGCGCAGCAAAACCTACGCCAGCACCTAAAATGCCGCCTAAAGCAGTGCCTAAATCAAAAACACCAGCAGCCACACCTGCCAAACCGCTTAAAAAAGCACCCGCAGTTAAACCGGCGCCCCAATCGCTTGGCCCTATTGATCCTACCATTGAACGGGAAATTCGCCTCAACGGCCCTGCGCATGCTGTAACACCACCACTTCCTACGCCAACACCAGTACCGGAAACGCTTCCTAGTGGTGCTACAACTATTGTTTCGCCGGTCGTTGTTGCAACTGAACCGGAAGCAGGGCGTGTGGTTGAAACCATTCTGACCCATACAGCACCAGCAACGGTAGTACCCGCACGCATATCTGAAAATATGGGCCGCTTTACCGAAGCGCTCAATGACGCACGCCTTGCTACCCAGGCCCGTATCGCTCACACAGGCGGCTCTATTGCCAAAACGCTGGGCCTTGGTTTAGGTGTAGTCGTAGGTATGGCTGCACTCAGCGAACTCACAAAATCGAACAGAAAAAACAAAGCGCTTGATGCGCTCAATCAACCTAACGGTCGAGGTATAGATAATGGCTGATGATAGCAAAATGTCTTATTTTGGCAGCAGCGCTTTATTAAAGGCAAGTCATGAGGCTGCTAATTTTTTAGCAGGCAACACTGCCGGTCATCCAAATAGCAAACGTTTTGAATCACTATCTACGGAACTGCGCACTGGTATTGTGCGTAATCCACAAGAATTCATCGCTGAAGCCGAGCGCTATAAAGAAAGCCGAGAACGCAAAAATACTGCCAACGCAGAAACAGCAATAGGCAGCACGGCAATCGACACATTTGCCGCCTGGGATGAAGTAGAAGCAGCCCCCACTGCTGCCACAGCTACCAACAATAACCCTGACATTAATGACGAACTTGCCAAAACAGCTTTTCCTGAAAAACCCTATGAAAGCAACCCATCTGACCTAGGAAGCAAGCTGCGCGGCCTGCTTCGTAGCAAATGGTTATTAGAAGCAACACGAGAAAAAAATACTGATAATTTTATTGGCGGCGAGATTGTACCTAAAGAATTTGTGTTGGAGCGCTTGGGTAAGCGCAACTATCTAAGCCCAGCGGAAATAGCTAATCTACAGGCATTCCCCGATCGCTATGGCGATTTTTTAGAGCAGGATGCCAGAACCGTAGAAGAATTGAGAAATGTGCATTTGGCAATTGGCCAAATTATGTCTAAGGCACAAGCCCAATCATTGGCGGAACTGCCAACCATTCGGGAAGAAGCAGCCGAGATTGTTGAACGGCTGGTTGCTGATTTTACCCATGCGCTGACTAGCCATAATCAGCCGGAAATCACTAAGCTAGCTCACCATATACAAGACATTGCAAAAACACGTTCAGCCGAAGATCAGCGACATATCTCACTTTTGCTTAATAATATTTTGGCCATTAACAGCTCGCATGACAGCGACGAGATTAATCGCCTATTAGAGGAATCTAATACCAAAACTATTCAGGATTCATTGGAGCAACTAAATATTGCCTTATCTGATTTTCAAAAAAGCGCCGACGCGATTGGTGCCATTGAATCCATACGCACTAACACCATTCCTACAGAAAAACGACTGAAGCCATTAATTGCATTTTCATCGCCACTGGCTGATTTGTGTTATGGTATCAGGCAAGAGCTCGCCGATTTAAAACCTTTATCACAAGCAGGATATAGTGGAGCAGAAGAGGGGGCTGCACGCCAAGAAGATGCCGCTAATGCTGCCAACCGTGCGCGTGCGAATGAAGCTTTTGCTTTAGTCGATGATGAAGGGCGCCTCGTCAGTCATGATGGTGTGCCCATTGCTGCCCTAGCAGAAACCTCCACACCAAACATGGCAGCCAAAATATTTCCTAGCGAATATTCCGTTTCGCTACGCAGTGACACAAGCGATCTGATTGGTTATTTGAACAAAGATGGTATGACGGCCTATCTCGCCGCCGCCAATAACGACCCCGATCTATACAAGCTGCATGATCCTCGTGAAGCATCGTATATTGAATTGAGCCCGCCTAAGGATGAAAGCCTGTTTTTATCCAAAGCTGCTAAAGGTGAAGTGCTTTCAACCGAAACACTGGATGTTATTGAGCATATTGTCAAAACGCAGATTACCCCACGCGCCAGAGAAAATGAATCAGCGGGTCGCATTGCTGACTATTGGCAGAAACACAAAGAAGAGCTGCGTGGCGTGGCCTTGACTGCCGAGCGTGAAAATGCGGTTCTTTCTGCATTTGATGTCATGATGGCCGGCAATACAGATACCAAGACAATTCATGAGCGTGACACCCTTTTTGAGGGCGATGAAGAACCATCACCACGCGCTCAGGTGTCAACCTTGACTGTGTTAAGTCCTGCTAAAACTGGTCCTGGACCGCGACATCATGTCTAAAATATCTTTTGTTAATCGCCTTATCGCCCAAGGCAATGTAGCGGTGCATTTTATTACCGGAAAAGATGAGAATGGCCGTGATGCTTATTATTACGTGCTGGCTTCACATGAAAAAATAAAAATGCTTACAGAGCATACGGAAGAAGTGGCAGATATTAGTGATTATGGCAAAATTATTGCCTCAGGCTTTGGCCATAGCCCCAGCGAATCCACCAAAAAACAGCTAAAAGAGCAGTATAACTACGATGTGTAGCATATTCTGGTTGCACAGTCATGAAAGCTTAGGCATATAGCCCCTATGGAAAAGCAGCTATCACCCGCCCCAAAAGTAGGATTTGTAAGCCTTGGCTGCGCAAAAGCCTTGGTCGATTCTGAGCGTATTTTGACGCAATTGCGTGCTGAAGGGTATGAGTTCTCACCTGGCTATGGCGATGCCGATGTGGTGATTGTCAATACGTGCGGCTTCTTAGATAGCGCCCGCGAAGAATCGTTATCAGCCATTGGTGAGGCCTTAGCCGAAAACGGCAAAGTAATTGTAACCGGTTGCATGGGTGCAACCCCCGAATTGATTCGCGCAGAATATCCTGATGTATTGTCCATCACTGGTCCGGCCCAGTATGAATCGGTGCTAACGGCTGTACATAAAGCACTGCCGCCACAACATGATCCGCATATGGATTTGGTGCCAGCTGCCGGTATCAAGCTTACGCCGCGCCACTACGCCTATCTCAAAATCTCTGAAGGCTGCAATAACCGCTGTTCTTTTTGCATTATCCCGTCATTGCGCGGTGATTTGGCGAGCCGTCCGGTGGGCGATGTGTTACTGGAAGCTGAGCGTTTGGTGCAGTCTGGTGTTAAGGAACTGCTCGTCATCTCTCAAGATACCAGCGCTTACGGCATTGATACGAAATATGCCAAAAGCCCATGGAAAGGTCGCGAAGTGCGTGCCAAATTTTATGATATGTGCGAAGCACTAGGTGATATGGGTGCTTGGGTACGCCTGCATTACGTCTATCCTTATCCGCATGTGGATGAGGTTATTGAATTAATGGCCGCTGGCAAAATCCTGCCTTATTTGGATATTCCATTCCAGCATGCGAGCCCCTCGTTGCTCAAAGCCATGAAACGCCCTGCCAACCAGGAAAAGGTGCTAGACCGGATTGCTGCCTGGCGCAAAGCCTGTGGCGATATGACCGTGCGCTCCACCTTCATCGTGGGTTTCCCTGGCGAAACCGATGAGGATTTTGAGTATTTATTGGAATGGCTCCAAGAAGCGCAACTCGATCGTGTAGGTTGTTTCCGCTATGAGGCGGTAGGTGGTGCAAAGGCCAATGAGCTTGCTAACCCCGTGCCGGAAGAGCTCAAAGAAGAGCGTTGGAACCGTTTTATGGAAGTCCAGCAAGCCATCAGCGCAAAGCGCTTAAAACAAAAAGTGGGTAAAACCATCCCCATTCTGATCGATGAAGTAGGCGAACGCCTGATCGGCCGTAGCCAAGCCGATGCGCCAGAAATCGACGGCATTGTGAACCTAACCAGCAGCAAGCGTCATTTACCTGGCCATATCGTTCAAGCAAAGATCACCAAATCGGATGCCTACGATCTATATGGCACGGTCGTCTGATTACGCTTGACCTGACCCGATTTGTTTTTAAGATGCCCCCTCTGGTTTCTGCCCTGGCTGGGTAGCAAAGTGGTAATGCACGGGACTGCAAATCCTGTATACGTCGGTTCGATTCCGACCCCGGCCTCCATCCTTTCAACCCAATCCTATTATTTCTAACTTTTTTCTGGTCTTTTCGGCAGACTGGTTATAGTTATTCGCACATCATCCTGTTTTATGAGGGTTACGTGAAAACATCCTGGTTTTGTTCTTTTATCCTGCTCTTTTCGTTAGTTGGCTATGCTGGTTCAGGCAATGCCGCTGAAAAATACTATATCGAGCTAGGTAATGCCGTTGATGACGAGGATGCGCAAAAAGACTGGCAAGTGCTCAGCAGCAAGTATTCTGATATTATTGGCCACCTGGAATTTTTGCCTGGCACCATTATGGATTCCAATAACAATATCAAAATCCGTATTCAAGCAGGTCCCATCGATAGCAAAAAAGAGGCGCAGAAACTCTGCGAACGCCTATTTGAAAAAGAAGCCGCCTGCTTCGTTATCGAAGGTTTGGTAGACCCTATGCCTAAAAAGCCACGTAAGATCTCCAAAAAGAGCGCGCCAGCAGAGAGCGAAATGCCTTGGAGCAAAGAGTCTGCTAGCACAGAAGCCGCACAGCCTGCTATCAGCGAACCTAAACCAGAAGACAAAAAAGAATCTGGCGGGCTATTTTCCGGCATTCTTGATTTCATGGGCTCTGATAAGGAATCCACCGCCGTGACGCCTGTACAGGTACAAGACACGGATGTTAAAAAAGAAGCCAAAGTAGAGGTTGCAGAAGCCGTATCGGTTCCGCTTAGCAACAAGCGTAAGATCGAGCCAAAAGCGACTAACTATTACAACACCATCAAAACGGAAGAAGCGCCTAAGCTGATCGAACCATCGCTAGGTAAAGGTAATCATTCGGGTTGGCTGACCGTTAATGCATTCAGCGGTGAAGAGCAAGCCACTGCCTTCTGGCAACAGGTGCGTGAAGCAGCCCCTCAAGTGGCCGCGACGTTGAAAGTCACCGTGGTATATCCAGTGATTAAACGTAAAAAAGATACGGTAAGCCTTAGCATGGGGACATTTTCCAGCCGTGCAGATGCATTGGCCTTCTGTGAAAGCACCATCAAAAAGGCAAATGATTCTTTGATCTGTAGCTTTAGCGAAGAAGAAGCGCCTAAAGCAGAATCACAAGTTATCGCCGCCCGCGATGAACGCGCGGATCGTTACGCTTTCCGCCGCAAAGTTAATCCAGCTCCGGCTGAAGCATCTGCCCCCACGCCTGCACCAGCAGTCGTTAGAAGCTTCTGGCTTGAAGTAGCCGCTGCACGCACACAAACCGAAGCCCTAGACAGTTGGGCAACGATTCAAAAAGCACAGCAAGATATCGTAAAAGATCTGCGCGGCAGTGTGTTGAAAACGGGCAGAAAAGGCGCGGGTAAGTTTGTAGTGCGTGTGGGCCCCATTGAAAACGATGCTGATGCGGCTGACTTATGCAAGCAACTGAAAGAAAAAGGCGTAAACTGTAACGTCTATTCCAATCTTTGAGAGCCAGCCTGGCAAAAAAGAGTGATTTTTCACTAGCATTGCTATACGAGGTTTGCTATATAGGGCGCCTTCCTCAAGGGAAGAATATTTCTACCGGTATTCCGCGATAGCTCAGCGGTAGAGCATCCGACTGTTAATCGGACGGTCCCTGGTTCGAATCCAGGTCGCGGAGCCATAGAAGCAATCGCTTCGATAACGTATCAAATTTTATTTTATTCCCAGCGAACATTAATCAATTATCAAACCTTCATTGCTAGGATGATGTTGTCACCATCACCTCAGTATTTTCATGTCACGCATAACCCCTATAGCATGTTTGTTTTTGGCTATCGCCTTAAGCACAATGGCACTGCCGGTTAATCCAGCCTATGCCATCGCGAACCCCAAAAAGAAATTAGTGATTGCGGCTGATATTTGGTGTCCGATCAATTGCAATCCGACTTCTTCCCAATTGGGGATCGGTATTGATTTAGTAAAGTATGCCTTTAAAGGCTATGATGTTGAATATCGGATTATGCCATGGTCTCAGGCCTTGGAAGAAGTCAGACGTGGCACGGTGGATGCCGTGGTAGGCGCTAATAGCAGCGACGAACCTAAACTTATTTTTCCAGAAAATCCGTTAGCGGCAATTACCGATGATTTCTATACGCTAAGCTCTAATAAATGGACCTTCAAAGACGTCTCATCTTTAGAAGGAAAGCGCTTAGGTGTTATTGCAGATTATGGGTATGGTCCCGAGATTACGGCCTATATCAAAAAATACAAAGGATCTGCTCGAGCCGTGCAGTCTGTAAGCGGAGATGAGGCGCTGCCACACAATATCAAAAAGCTGTTTGCTAAAGATATCGATATATTGGTCGAAAGCAAAATCGTGATGGACTACACCATTAAAAATATGGGGCTCCAAGAAAGTATTCGTCGGGCCGGAGGCGTAAAGCAAGGTTATGTGTATGTTGGCTTTTCACCTGTCATTGCCGATTCACATAAACGCGCGCAACAATATGATGAGGCCGTTGAGAAGCTGAAATCGAGCAATAGGCTGCTTGCGCTATATAGCGAATATGGCATCACCAACGAATAGGGCTATAGCTCGTCTGCAAATATCAAGCGATTGGCAAAAAAGAGCATAACGCAAGCCGTGTGGCCTTCGGTTGTGCGTATAATATCCATTTTACCTTGGTGAGCTTCAATCACCAACTGCGCCAGTTCCAGATTCAATGAAGTATCTTCTATAACATTACGGTCAACAGGCGATTGGTCATAGGAGTTGGTATTGAGCAAGCGCTCAATAGTCGATGCAAGCATATCTTGGATATGCGGGATGTCTTCAGCCAGAGAAATCACGATGGTTAGAACATAACGTTCTTTGCTTTCCTGCAGCAAATTAACGCGCAGTGATAAAGGCTGTCCGGTTGGATTTTGTTCCAGAGCGTAAGTAAGCAAATTAATCAGCATTTCCTGCAAGCGGAATTCATCTCCTAAAATCTTAGGCAGCGCCTCAGGCAACTCAATTTTAATGGTCGTGTTTTCCAACTGAATCTTATCCGACAAGAAGCGGGTGGCCTTGCGCACGACAGGTTCTATTTCAACCGGCATTTGCGATAGTTTGATATAGCCCGTCTCAGCCTTCGCATGGGTCATCAGCTCTTGCAAATGATAAAGCATGGTATTGCCAGTCTGATAGATATCGGCTGTATATTGGCGGTATTTGCGGTTCTCGATAGGGCCGTAAAGCTGGTCGCGCATCACCTGTGCATAGCCAATGATATTATTGAGAGGATTACGCAGCTCTTGGCATACATAAGCCAAAAACTCCGATTTACTGCGCTTATCCAATTCAGCTTTTTCTTTAGCTGATTTAAGGATAAACATTTTGTTACGCAGCTCATCTTCGATGCGCTTGGTTTCTTCAATATAATAGCTGATGCGCTTAATTTGATTAGACAGACCTTCGATCTCAACCGGTCCGCCTGACGGAAGCGGATTGAAGGATTCACCTTTTGAGACAGCCTCGGCAATACCTGTAAGCTGTAAAACCGGCTTAATCATGCGCACACGCATCACCCAAAGCACCAGCACCAGGAAAAGGCCTGTCAGGCCCAGCTGCAATAACCTAGACCATAGCATACCATAAAAAGTTTCATCACTATGCAGCGCTTCATAGCTCAGCAAAACAATATAAGGATATTGGTTAGATATACGGAAATATTCATAGCTGTCCGTATTCCATAACAAGCTATTCGACGTTATCAATCCATTAGGCATGGGTGCTTCATTAAGCGATGCAATGCTGTTCTTTGAGAAGTGTGATTCGATAAAATTATCTTCATCGGAAATGGCAGTTACCGGCGAATGATCATTTTTGTGAATAATGGCAAAGCTGATGCCATCGCGCTTGATCACGCTGCGTAAATGATCAGTCAGGATTTTAATATCAAGGCTAATCATAATAGAGCCTACAAACTTGCCGGTATTATCGGTAACACCCATCGCAACAGGCACTACCCAGTGCCCTGACACACGACCGTCAATACGATGACCGATCACCATCTTCCACGGCTCGATCATCGATTGCTGTACATAGTCGCGATCCGAAAGATCAACCGGCTTTTCCAATATGCCAAGATTGCTACTCACCACCATTTTCTGTGCCGGACTCACCCAGGCGATAATGCTAAAAATAGAGCCCTTATTATCAAAAGTCTTGATCGTCTTGGCCATGGTGAGTAGGTCACGGTTATTATCCATGACAAATTGGCGACCAAGCGCCATCAAGAAGTAACCGGCATTTTCAATTTCTTTGCCAAGCGCGCGTTCGATTAATTGCGATTCTTTATTCAGCTCATTTTCAATCCGTTTTACATGGCTTGAATAGCTAGCATAGGTAACCCAGGCAGAGGCCAAAAACAGCAGAAATACAATCGCCGCAAAGAGCAATGCGAAGTCACGCGATAGCGATGGTTGGGCCCAAGAGCTTCTCATCTTTGACAATCTTTTTATTTATAAGGGGGTTATAATATATGGTTTTTATATTTTAGGCAAACAGGAAGCGTCGCCGCCTAGCTTGGCACCGACACAGAATTGGTATCGTGTCCGGCTTTTTGAGCAGCAAGCCCGTCCACAAAGGAAGCCGAACGGGCGTCTTTGTGTGCAGATAGCTGATTCACAAACGATTTAGCTTCAACCATGGGAGTAGAGGGTATATCTTGGTCGATCGTAGGCTCAGCGCCCGCAGGCAGCGTTACCACGGCAGGCTTGGCAAATAAACGGCTGCCCATATATAGCAGCGTAGAGGCCGCTACCGTTGCAAATACATCGAGTGCTGCAATTTTGCCATAACGATAGAGTTTGGTTTCCGCACCTGCGATATGAGTTGCTTTCCCAAGCGGATCACACACGACATGCTTGGCAAATTTTTCTTCAAATGCAGTTAATTTATCGCCACCAATTAGTTTCGCTACGCCTTTAAAGCTGGCGAAAACAGCGCCCCAGGCCACAAGCCGTGCCTTAATTAAGCTCGTCCAGTCTTGTTTGTTTTGTTCTTTTGCAGGGTCTTTGCCAATGATTTCGGCCTTATGATCCTCCATAAATTTAACAGGAAAGAGCGTGATATTGCCGCCTTGCATCAGCGCCGTGGTGGTAACAATTTGCTCAGCAGTTTCGGGATGAAACCCTGTGCGCTCTAATTCCTTGGCCGCTGCTTTGAAGAGATTGGCGCCACCGCCATATTTAGCCCAATAGGTTGTGGGAATGGTAACCAAAAAGGTACCGAGTCCAGCGATGCCACCGTAAGTGAGCCAATTAAAGATTTTTTCGCGCCGAGAAACCGCCGCATCATCATCGTTGGGGGTAGTTCCTGACTGTTGCATGTCAGCAGACATAAATGCCCTTTAGGTACCAAGCATGTTTGTAGCTTGCTTGTCCGATGATTGCTGCGCCATTTCGACAAAGCTAGAGGCTTTGTGGTGTTCTTTATGGTGTTCTTTATGGTGAGGTTCCTTGTGATGCTCTTTCGCATGGTGATGCGACTGTGCTTTTAGCTGCGCTACATGCGCACCTTCCATAGCTTTGGTTTCAGGAACCTCATCAACCACAGCAGCAGGCTCAGCCACAACAGGCGGCGTTACGGATGCGGCTTCTGCAATAATCGGCGCAGCGGGAGGAATCGCAACAGGTGCCAGTGTAGCTGGTTTATCGGCTGGCTGTTCACCATCAATCTCGCCAGGCGCATGTCCTTTTTTGGCGCCATTGGTCATATGCATGATAGCAGCAGTGAGTTTAGTAAACACCAAATCCAAAACAGCCAGATTCATGTAGCTTTGAACCGCAGGGCTTTTGACCATTTTCTCCGGTAGAATCTGATTGAGGCCGCCAATGGCAAGATTGGTGATACGCTCTTTACCGCCCAGATGGCCTTCTTTCGTGTGGGTCACGCCATCGACTGTGTAGCTGTAGGTGCGCGGCACGGTTTTATCACCGGCAATATGATCCAGAGCAATACCCGATCCGGTTACGGCAACGATACCGGCGCCACGACGTAAAAATACATTTAGCCAGCTTTGCTTAGGTTGTTCTTTTTCGATGTAGATTTCATCCGGCGTCATTTTATGACCGTCCGGCGCAATTTGTTTCTCGCCTAGCTTCTCATTCAGCCAATAGACGATATTGCGCTTGTTATCTTCCATGTATTTGAGCGGAACGGTGAGCAAGTTACCACCGCTGGTCAGCATGAAGGTTTCCCATGCTACACGGCTATGTTGCTGAGCTGTTTCTAGCTTTAGGCCCATACCTGCAACGGCACGCGATGTAGCGCCAATGGCTTTATCGAGGGTTTGACGGCCGCCTAGGCGGGTAAAGTAGTCGGTAATGGCAATCGACATCGCCAAATTCACCCAATAGTTCAGGCCGGAATACACCATCCAGTCAAACCATTTTTCGCCTTTACTGGCGGGTGGATGTTGCTTGGTTTTGACAGGCTCAGGGGTTTGATCGGGCACTATATTGGAAGCAGCAGCAGCGGATACGGCTGCCGTATTCTTAGTCAACTCACTGGTATTGTTATCTTTTTCTTCCATTTTTAGCCATATGCCGGCAATGAGTGGTTATAAACGGCTACACTGTCATTTATAACACATTGTACCACAAGAAATGTGACGTTTTTATGAAGATCTTAAGGATAATAAATGATTAAAATACCGCACCAATTTCGGCTGGCGGCGTGCTTCTGGCTACCTTCTCTTCAAAGGAGCCTGCTTTAGGCTTTAAAGGGGAACGTTCTTGATCGGTTTTGGCCTTATCTATCCAGCGCTGCTCCTGGGGTTGCGTCGCATCTAGCGCAGCGCTTGTAGCCACGACATTCACATGTTCAGGATCGATAATGTGGTCGAGCTTACTGTCTGGGTTTTTTTGCGCGTTTTTGTCTACGCCTACAGCGGCTAAGGC
This sequence comes from Rickettsiales bacterium, assembly GCA_033762715.1. Classification (GTDB taxonomy): domain Bacteria; phylum Pseudomonadota; class Alphaproteobacteria; order Rickettsiales; family SXRF01; genus JANRLL01. The sequence continues at coordinate 26,630 of JANRLL010000002.1, forward strand.
TTTGAAAGCAGCTTCATGCAAAATGGCGTAAAAGAAAGTCAAACCGAAATCGAACCCGATGGTGCGATGTAGGAAATCCCAATTGCTCATGAATTTCTTAGGTAGTTTAGGGTTACCCTCCACCAATTCCATCGTGCCTTCGACGAGCATTTTCTTAGGACGAATACCGATGCTTTCAGCCACCCACTTACTAGCCTTGCCGATAGGATCATACAGGTATTTGATCGCCGGATCGTTCAATTTAGGCAACGACACCCACGCAATTAACGGCGCTAGCGCCAAGAAGCGCGCTGCCATGCCGGTTGCAAAGCTTTTCTTGGGTTCCTCATCGATCGCACGGTATGATTCTTCAAATTTCGGATCATGCGCGACGGTTTCTTTGCCGTATATTTTTTCATCCAGCCAGCGAACTATAGCTTTTTTGTTGTGCTTGTTTTCCATCACCATCATAGGCGGAATAATCGCGGTACCGCCAGCCATGATGCTTGCGAACATGCCGCCCCACTTAGCGCCTTTTTCAAGGGCTTCCGGCTCTTTTAAAATAGGGCTTAAAACTTTTTTGAAAAACCCAGCGACCGGTTTGCCAAAATATTTTTCACCGCTTGCAGTTCGGGTGGTCCAATAAGTGAAAGCAACGCCAATACTAGAATTGACGAGCCAGTCTATCACGCGGTACGTCATTTCGTTATGGATGCGCTTTCCGGCGGATACGAAAGGCGGAGCATTGGGATCGGTTGATTGTTCTGATGATAAAGCAGGCTGCGCAGATCCCATAGCCGATGCGATGGCCTCTTGGGTTACTTTTCCAGCCGTGTCTTTACTATCCGTAGGCTTTTCAACCATTTAAACACTTCATGTCATATCATTAGGCAGGATCCTCCAGCCTAATATCTATTTATAACACGAATAGTTAGTGAATTGTGTGAAAGTTTGATGACGGGCCAGGCAGTGGGCATAGCCTAACCACCAGTTATTACAAAGTAAAACATAAGAAAAGGGCGGCACGAAGCCGCCCTTAACATCTTGTATAAGCCGAATGAAATGGATTAGAAACCCATGTCACCCATGCCGCCCATACCACCGCCACCAGCGCCGCCAGAGGCAGGCTTTTCATCAGGCAGATCGGCAATAACGGCTTCTGTGGTAATCAGCAAGCTTGCCACCGATGCAGCACCTTGTAATGCAGCGCGCACCACTTTGGTTGGGTCGATGATACCGGCTTTGATCAGATCCACATACTCGAGGCTTTGTGCATCAAAACCATAGTTGGTGTCTTTGCTTTCGAGCAATTTGCCCGCCACAACAGCACCATCTAAACCAGCGTTTTCTACGATTTGGCGCAGAGGAGCCTGCAGTGCGCGACGGATAATCGCAACGCCAGCTTTCTGGTCATCGTTTTCAACTTTGATTTTGTCCAAAGCGCGGCTTGCATAAAGCAGAGTAGAACCACCACCTGGAACAATGCCCTCTTCAACAGCAGCGCGGGTAGCGTGCAGAGCATCGTCAACGCGGTCTTTGCGTTCTTTCACTTCTACTTCGGTAGAACCGCCAACTTTGAGAACCGCAACACCACCAGCCAGTTTAGCCAAACGCTCTTGCAGTTTTTCTTTGTCGTAATCTGAGGTGGTTTCGCCGATTTGGTTTTTCAATTGACCAACGCGTGCTTCGATCTCAGCTTTTTTACCAGCGCCATCAACGATGGTGGTGTTGTCTTTATCGATCACGATTTTCTTCGCACGACCGAGGCTTTTCACCGTTACGGTTTCCAGCTTCACGCCCAGATCTTCGCTCACCACTTCACCACCGGTGAGGATCGCGATATCTTCGAGCATTGCTTTACGACGATCACCAAAGCCAGGCGCTTTAACAGCAGCCACTTTCAGACCACCACGTAGCTTATTCACTACCAGCGTAGCCAGCGCTTCGCCTTCTACATCTTCAGCGATGATGAGAAGAGGGCGTTGCGATTGAACCACTGCCTCAAGCAGAGGAAGCATAGGTTGCAGGCCAGAGAGTTTCTTTTCGAAAATGAGGATGTAGGGGCTATCGAGCTCTACTACCATTTTCTCAGCATTGGTCACGAAGTAAGGAGACAAGTAACCACGGTCAAACTGCATGCCTTCTACGGTATCTAGTTCGAATTCCAGGCCTTTTGCTTCTTCAACGGTAATCACACCTTCTTTGCCCACTTTGGTCATGGCTTCGGCAATTTTTTGCCCCACTTCCTTATCGCCGTTAGCAGAGATGGTAGCCACTTGCGCCCATTCCGCTTTGGAATTGACGGGTTTGCTTTTCTTTTTGATTTCTTCCACAACAGCTTCAACCGCTGCTTCGATACCGCGTTTCAAATCCATAGGATTCAAACCAGCCGCTACTGCTTTACTGCCTTCGGTGAAGATAGCTTGTGCCAGTACGGTTGCGGTCGTGGTGCCGTCACCAGCCATATCAGCCGATTTGGTTGCCACTTCGCGTAGCATTTGCGCGCCCATGTTTTGGAATTTGTTTTGCAGGGTGATTTCCTTAGCAACCGAAACACCGTCTTTCGTGATGCGTGGAGCACCGAACGATTTTTCGATTACAACGTTACGGCCACGAGGCCCAAGGGTCACTTTAACCGCATTGGCCAATTTCTGAGCGCCGAGCAGGATTTGCTCGCGTGCGTCCGAACCGTATTTAAGTTCTTTAGCTGACATGTGTATACTCCTTAAAAATGTCTAGTAGTTAAGCTGCTTTTTTAGCAGGTTTGCCTTGTTCGATAACGCCAATAACATCTGATTCTTTCAATACCAGATATTCTTTGCCTTCGATTTTGATTTCGTTGCCAGCCCATTGGGTAAAGAGCACTACTTCACCAGGTTGCACATCGACCGGAATACGTTTGCCGTTTTCATCTTTATTACCTGGGCCAACAGCCAGTACTTTGCCTTGTTTTGGCTTTTCTTTGGCGGTATCGGGAATGATAATACCACCAGCAGTTTTGGTATCTTGTTCAATACGCTCAATAACCAGGCGATCGCCTAACGGTCTAATCTTCATATTCATATGCTCCTTTTAACTATTAAATCTAAGCTTTTCACAGTAGCGCTCGGCCAATAGGAATAAGGCCTGCGCTAAGAAAATAGGGTGCGCTTGATATAGGTGGTTGTAGAAAGGTTTCAAGGGTTATTTGTAAATTTTATATAAATAATTAAATACCCTTGAATTTAAGGGCCTTAAGACAATTATTAATTTCTTAAGCATTTGCCGCTATTATCACCTTATAAATTAATAGCTTTGTATACCTTATTTGGGTCAGGGGCGGCTTATGCGATGGAAATCAAAAATTGCTGGAATAGACCGTGACGAAATGGATTTTTGGGTCCGTGGATATGATGCTTTATCACAAAAACTGACTGCTTATGTTGAAGCAGTCTATCAATTATCCCAAGGTGTAGAAGAGGATGACGAGATAAAATCTGCTATAATTAATTTGCGTGAAAGACTAGAATCAAAAAAGACTTCTGCTGTTGAAATGGCAAAATATCTTGGTAAATCAGCCGAATTCAGCGGTGAGAAAAAATGGTTCCAAACTTTTACTCAAGAAAAGGAAACCCATTTAAACAATATAGCCAAAAGTTTTGATGATGAAGTCAAGGTAACCCATGCTTTGTTTGAACAAGTGAATGCTGTATATAAAAACAAAGCAGATGCCTTACGTAAAGTAGCTGAGGATCAAGCTGAATCACCGACAACGATAGCGCACACGGCACTTGCATTAAGTGAGCAACAATCAATTTTAAGCGATTTAAGTACAGATTTACTGAAATTCCATCAGGATACCACCGCACAACATCGTCATCTGGTCTCTGCAAGCCTTAATATATATCCCCCCCCTCCAATAATGATGTAATACTACTGTTGTATAATCTCATCAGAAATCTATAAGGAGACGCAGGTTTCTAGATGGCAGCATTCTTGACGATAACACAAAGAAAACAGAATTTAGCTGAAAGAAGCCGGTTCTGGGCTGAAAAGCATATTGCTTTGGCAACAGTGACTGAGGAATCCCTAAAAAACTTGAGGCGCTCACTGAAACGATGCAACAAGAAGAGCATCGTGAGCAACTAACTGCACTCGTTAGTTCTCTTAAAGAATTACAACAAACATCTTTAAACACATCACAAGACATCACCAGAAAAGCAGCATCGATATTTGATGTTGGTGCTGTGATTGAAATAGCGGGAACATTCTCAGCCCTGGGTTAAGAGCGCGTATTTCTGGAGCAGCACGTTCAGGCTCTACAAATGCTTATAGAAGCCAATCAAATTGCTTAAGCAGATATGGGAATGCTACATAAGCAAGAACAAGCTATCCCTGCGGAAGATTATGAAGCGCGAAGATAATTATTAGACAAGCAGGCCGTGACATTAAAAGCGGTGTCGGCATGCTAAGAACGGGTTTAGCAGTTGACAGTTTGAGCAACGCCAGAGATAGAGTATAAAAAACAATTTGGCGACCGCTCAAAATAATAACCAGCACATGACCTTTATTCCACCCTCGCTTGATTGCCCGCTTTGCCCACGCCTGGTTCAGTTTCGGGAAGAAAATCGTAGAGCATATCCGGCCTTTTTCAATGCGCCAGTGCCTTCATTTGGTGAATTATCAGCCGAGCTTCTTATCGTAGGGCTTGCGCCAGGACTTAAAGGCGCCAATCAAACCGGCAGGCCTTTCACCGGTGATTATGCAGGTTTCATTCTCTACCCTGCCTTACAAAAAACTGGTTTTGCTAAAGGCGATTTTTTAGCCACGCTGCATGAAACCGGATTGGCCAGGTCGGAAGAGGGGCTCTTTGCCGGAACGGTACAACAAGCAAGCGGCGAGTTCAAATTAGTGAATTGCCGCATTACCAATGCGGTACGCTGTGTACCTCAAGAAAATAAACCGGAGCCCTCCGAGATTAAAAACTGCAATAGCTTTTTATCGGCAGAAATGGCGGCAATGTCGCGTTTGAAAGTCGTATTGTCGCTGGGGCTAGTATCGCATAATGCTGTGTTGAAAGCTCGCGGATTCAAAGCATCCCACGCCAAGTTTGAGCATGGAGCGCCGCATAAGCTGGGCGATATTATCTTGCTCAATAGCTATCACTGTTCGCGCTATAATATCAACACCGGCCGTCTGTCGCAGGCCATGTTTGACGCGGTGGTTGAGAAAGCAAAATCGCTTATCTAAACGTATCGTTGAACCACTTAAAGGCACCGCTTGTAGCAGGCCCTGCTGCCGCACCGGCGGTTCCGGTCACTGTGTCAGCATAAGTTTCCCCATCTGGCGCATCCACCTCGCCAGGCGCACGTGGCCCACTAGAGCCAGATGATGCGCCTTTAGATGGTGCCCCCACACGCCCAACGCCGCCAGCAGGCAGATTGATATTAGGCGTACTGGTGGTCGGAGTTTGAACCCCAACAGTGCCCAGATAATTTGGTTTTTCCATAGCGCAGGTCAGCGCATTATCCTCTTTCAAACGGCACCACCCATCGCGTCCTTGGCGCTTGCAGGCAATACCTGCGATGGTGGTTTGCTTATTGGCAATGATGAGCTGCTCTTTGTATTTACGGCAGAGGGTTTTTGATTTGCTGGTAAATGGTTCTTCCACTGCAATATCGCCTTTACCGCCATGGGTTTGCCAGGCATAGCTCTGCCCGCCTTGGACATAATCCATGGTGTAATCAAAGATGCGTACATAATATTCTTTTTCCTGCTGCGACAGCTCACGCGGAGCCGATTCTACCGATACAGGAGGCAGCACAGCTGGGGCTGGTGGCGAGAAATACGACCACACCCAATACACCCCAAACAAAACAGCAGCTGCCAATAAAATTCTGATCATACCCTAGCTTAGCAAAAATCAATGGCATGCTCAAGATTCTTGACCGCGCCTGGCAGACATGGTTCCTAGTGACCCATGTATGATGTAACCGCCATATGCGTAACCTATAATAGCGCAGGGGTGATTGAAGCCACGCTTCAGTCTTTATCGCGTATTGTGCTAATCAAGCGCATTATCGTGGTGGATAACGCCAGCCAAGACAACACGCGCGAGCTTGTTGCCACCCGTTTCCCGCACGTAACCATTATTGCCAACGCTACTAATGAAGGCTTTGGCCGCGCGAATAATAAGGCGCTGTCCCAGGTAACAACCCCTTATGCACTGCTGATCAACCCCGATGCGCAGATAGATCAACCGGCGCTAGAGCAACTTTGCCGAGCCGCTGAACGTTACAACGATGCGGCCATTCTGGCGCCGTTACTGTGTGATGAGCGGCAGGCTATTTATCCCAGCCATAAGCGCCATGTATTTGAGCGCGAAGCCAGGCGTGATCGCTACCATGTCCCTGAGGGCGACCTTTGCGCCAACTATTTATCAGGCGCTATCTGGTTACTCCCGATGCCACGCTTTACCCGAACTGGTTTTTTTGATTCGCAAATATTCCTGTATTATGAGGACGATGATTTATGTTTGCGCGTTAAAAAGGCGGGGTTTAGCTGCATCCTTGTCGCGTCCGCGCAGGCAACGCATGTGATGGGGAGTTCCAGCGGTCCGCCATCACCGGCCGGTGAGCGCTTCAAGCAATATCATATGATCGCGTCGCGCTTATATATTGAGCAAAAATATCGGGGACCTTATTGCGCGCAAACATTGCGTATACGCCTAATGCTAGGCTATGCAATCAAGGCATGCCTATATGGGCTTACTGGCAATAAAATGAAATGGGCACGCTATGCTGGCCGGCTATCAGCTTGCTATCGCTATACCAATAGCAGCCACAACCGCTAAGGCGCTCCAGGCAAAAAACACCCAGCTTTTATGGTGATAGTCGCGGCGCTCTTGTAAGGCGAGAAGCGTATGCGGGTGCAGGCGAATGCCGCGCGGATCGGAAAAGAGCTCTAGCGCTTGCTCGATATGCCCCAAAACCGTTGGCAGTTTTTTGACAATATCAGCCCCTTGTTGCAGCGTATCACGCGCCTTACCTTTTAATCCAAACTGCTCCTGCGCCCAATCTTCAATCATTGGGCGTGCCAGTTCCCAGATATTGAGTTGTGGGTTGAGCATACGGCCAACACCTTCGGCCACCATCATGGTTTTTTGCATCAGCAAGAGTTGTGGTTGGGTTTCCATTTCAAATTCAGCGGCAATTTTAAACATCTGCCCGAGTAATCGTGCGACCGAAATTTCATTCAATGGTTTGCCGGTAATCGGTTTGGCAACCGCCATGCAGGCTTGGGTAAAAGCCTCGATCGATTTATGTGCCGGCACATAACCAGCGGTAAAATGCACTTCAGCGACATGGCGGTAATCCTCTGTTAGGAAGCCGCGCAATATCTCAGCGATATACATGCGCGATTTCCAGTCCAATCGGCCCATAATGCCAAAATCAACGGCAACCAAATCCCCTTTAGCATCCACAAACAAATTGCCAGGATGCAAGTCCGCATGGAAAAATCCATCGCGGAATACTTGCGCAAACAAACTATTGGCCGATTTAGCAAGCAGCATATTCACATCCACGCCACTAGCCTTGATTGCAGCCACATCATTGAGCGGAATGCCATTAATCCACTCCATGGTAAATAAGCGACGCGAGGTCTGCATCCAATAGACTTTTGGCACACGAAGGCCCGATTCATGCTGCAATAAATTCTGTGCAAACTCAGTGGCTGCCGCGGCTTCAAAGCGCAGATCCAACTCTAGGAAAACCGATTCTTTTAATGTGCGCACAACCTCAAGCGGCTTTAGGCGGCGTAGGTGAGGGAGGCGCCGCTCCATGATTGTAGCTAGCCAGAAAAACACATCCAAATCGCGCTCGAATGCTTTTTCTACATCCGGCCGCAGAATCTTTACGGCTACGACTTCGCCTGTTTTTAATTGTGCCTTATGCACCTGAGCAATGGACGCAGCTGCAACCGCTGTTTCAGAAAATAGATCAAACACCTGTTCCAAGGGCTGCCCCATTTCCTCTTCAATAATAGCCTTGGCAATAGCAGTAGGAAAGGGTGGCAGCGCATCACGCAAACTCGATAAATCATCGGCAAGCCGCTCGCCAATTAAATCGGAGCGCGTCGATAGAATCTGTCCGAGCTTAATGAATGCAGGTCCCAATTTTTCAAACGCGCTAGCGAGGCGTTGGCCTTTTCGTTTTTCCGGATGTTTGCGCCCGATTAAGCGCACTAGCGCTAAAATCACAGGCGATACTTTGAATTCTTCCAATACAAATAAGGCGTCTTCACGCGCCATAATATGGGCGATAGTGAAAAGGCGTTTGGTGTTTCGGATATGGTTAAACATCATAATTTACGCGCAGAATGTATAGCAACAACGCCTTGGGTCAGGCTGCGATATTGCACATTGCCAAAGCCTGCCTGCCTGATCATATCGGCAAAGCGTTCTTGGTTGGGAAATTGGCGAATGCTCTCTACCAAATATTGGTAGCTATCACGATCACCGGTTACCATTCTTCCCAGCGTAGGAATCACCGAAAAGGAATAAGCATCATAAAGCTTTTGCATCCAGTCTTGATTGAGCTGGCTAAACTCAAGGCACATAAAACGCCCGCCCACCTTCAAAACACGGTAGGCTTCCGCCAATGCCTTATCAATATGGGTGACGTTGCGAATGCCGAAAGCAATGGAATAGATATCCATACACGCATCGGGCAGCGGGATCGATTCAGCATTACCACACAGCCAGGTGAATTGCTGATCCTGATTACGATCAATGGCGCGATCACGCCCTTGGGAGAGCATGGCTTCATTAATATCCATAATAGTCACATGCACGTTTGCACGAGCACGCACACGCTGTGCAATATCGCCAGTACCACCTGCCACATCGAGCATGTTCATGCCAGTCTGCGGATTCATCCAGGCAACGAATTCTTTTTTCCAAAGCCGGTGCAATCCCGCGCTCATCAAATCGTTCATCACATCATAGCGCGATGCTACACTGTCAAAGACCCCCTTCACCAGGGAGGCTTTTTCCTGTTCATCCACCGATTGGAAACCAAAATGGGTTTTGTTTTGCATGGGGCGCAAGATACGTTTATTTATAGCTGATCTCAACTGCAATATGAGCCTATGCCCGAATTACCTGAAGTAGAGACTGTCCGCTGCGCTTTAGCTGCCGCCATTACTAAAGCCACCATTAAAAGGGTGGTGTTGCGCCGGCAGGATTTGCGCATGCCGTTTCCAAAAAATCTGGCGGCGATGCTTAGCGGACAAACCATCACCGCAGTCGAGCGTAGGGCCAAATATTTACTGATACAGCTTAGCAACAAACACACGCTGATTGCGCATTTAGGAATGACAGGGCGCTTTTCAGTCATAGATAAAAAGCCGGCACGCTTTGGTGCGCACGATCATGTCATATGGGAATTAAGCGATGGCCGCTGGGTGATTTATAACGATGCCAGACGCTTTGGGTTGATGACGCTGTGCACCGCTGCGCAGCTTTCCAAACACCCGCTACTGGCCGCATTGGGCCCTGAACCATTTGATCCGGCCTTCAATGCCGCCTACCTGGAAAACCAGCTCAGCCGCCGTTCATCTTCGGTCAAAGCCGCTATTATGGACCAGCAAGTGGTGGTGGGGGTGGGGAATATTTATGCCAGCGAAGCGCTTTTTTTAGCCGGTATTTTGCCCGACCTGCCTGCCAAAAAAGTCGCAAAACAAGCTAAAACCCTAGTAAAAACTATTCATCGCGTATTGTCTGGTGCGATTAAATCAGGCGGGTCTTCCTTGCGTGATTTCTACCATGTGTCCGGTGAAACAGGCCATTTTCAGCATCATTTCCGAGTCTATGATCGCGAGGGTGAGCCTTGTTTTTCCTGCAAAAACCCTATTCAATCCATCCGTTTATCAGGCAGGTCCAGCTTTTTCTGTGCCCATTGCCAATCATGAGGCACCAAAAACAAAGGCTTTTTTTAACAGGTTATCCACAAGCACAGGTCGTGCTTGACATCCCCTAACAAAACAGCTCTGTACATGGCTGTTTGTCTATATTTTTTGCTTGTGGATAATTTTTATTTTTTTATGCGAATTGCGCTTGACGAGCTTCATAAAAATAGTTAGGTTCACCTCCCCTGACGAGGAAACTGTTTCGAAACAGGGAACATAGATTAACCGCTTACACAAACGAGTACACAACGTATGGCAAACCACAAATCGGCTGAAAAACGCATTCGCCAGACTGAACGTCGCACAGAACAAAATCGCGCGCGCATCGGTCGTATCCGCACTTCAGTTAAAAAAGTTGAAGCGGCTATTTCAAGTGGCGATAAAAACGCTGCCCAGGCAGCCTTGAAAGCGGCACAGCCCGAACTCATGCGTGGTGCTAACAAAGGCGTAGTGAAAAAGGCGAATGCTTCGCGCAAAATCAGCCGTCTTTCTGCACGCATTAAAAAGCTCGCCTAAGACTTTTTCTTGATTTTATAGAGTATACCAACTGCTCCGTTTAAGAGAGCAGACGCGATAATTACGTCAATTTTCTGCAACGGGGTACCATTTATCATGCACAGTGCGACTGCATCTACCAACCATCCGCAGCACAACGCATTGAGCCAGCTACTTGTTTTAGCTGAGGCTCATAAGTTTCCACAGGTCAATTATGCAGGCGAGCTGTCGCCGCAGCAAACCTACGATTATCTTGCTCAGCAAGGCGGCATTTTGATCGATGTGCGCACGGCACCTGAATGGTTGCAAACCGGTGTACCGGATACCTCAAAAACCAAAGGGGCGTTTATGGCTGCCTCTTGGAAATTGGCTCCGCATTTTACTATTAATCCTGAATTCTTTACTGTGCTGGTAAAGATCGCCCCTGAAACACCACTATTTTTTATCTGCCGCTCTGGAGGCCGCTCTTTAGATGCTGCCGCTGCCATGACCGAACGTGGATATAAATATTGCTTCAATGTGGCCGATGGTTTTGAAGGCGCGCAACCGAATACCGCTTCCAGCTGGATGGGTGCTGGTCTGCCAATCAAGCAGGTACAGCCATGACACAAAATGCCATTGCTGAATACGCAACTTTAGATGATGTGCTGAAAAATGCCTGGACCGATACGGCTGAAAAACTGCGCCTACATTTTGGGGATGCCGTGTTTCGCAGCTGGTTGAAGCCGCTAGCCTTTGTAGGTTGCACCGAAGGCAAAATTCAGCTCGCCGTGCCCACACGTTTCATGCGTGAATGGATCTCTTCTCATTATATTGAAGATGTTCGTAGCTATTGGCACGAACAACCAGCTGCTGAGGGCTATGAGATTGAGATCATTATTCAAGCGCAGACCGCAAGCGATGAAGTAAAGGCACCGGCCACGGCCGGCGCGCCAACAGTCGTTACCGCTGGTGGTTGGCAGACGGTGGATGCCGATAATGAAAATATGGGCGCGCCATTGGATCCGCGCTATACCTTCGAAAATTTCGTGGTAGGCAAACCAAACGAACTGGCTCATGCGGCTGCTCGCCGCGTAGCTGAATCCGATGTGGTGGTATCTGGTTGCAATCCACTCTTCTTATATGGCGGCGTTGGCTTGGGTAAAACACACTTGATGCATGCGATTGCTTGGCATATTCGCCGTTCGAATCCTGGCCGTAAGGTAATGTATTTATCGGCTGAGAAATTCATGTACCAATTCATCCGCGCATTGCGTTTCAAAGAGGCCTTTGCCTTTAAAGAACAGTTCCGCTCAGTGGACGTGCTCATGATTGACGACGTGCAATTCATCAGCGGCAAGGATTCTACCCAAGAAGAATTCTTCCATACCTTCAACGCGCTAGTAGACCAAAACAAGCAACTCATTATCTCGGGTGACCGCTCGCCGTCTGACTTAGAAGGCATCGAAGAACGTGTACGTTCGCGCCTGGGTTGGGGCCTGGTTGCCGATATTCATACGACGACCTATGAGCTACGCCTGGGTATTTTGCAATCGAAGATGGACCAATTGCAGGGCATGGATGTGCCGCAAAAAGTACTGGAATTCTTGGCACATAAAATCACCTCCAACGTGCGTGAATTAGAAGGCGCTTTAAATCGTGTGATCGCGCACGCTACCTTGGTTGGACGTCCGATTACGCTCGAGACCACACAAGAAGTATTGCATGATTTACTACGCGCGAATGACCGTCGCCTGACCATTGAAGATATTCAAAAACAGGTGGCTACGCATTTTAGTATTAAGGTGTCAGATATGCACTCCGCAAGGCGCTCACGCTCGGTCGCACGCCCACGCCAAGTTGCCATGTTCTTGGCCAAACGCCTGACCTCCAAAAGCCTGCCAGAGATCGGCCGTCGCTTTGGCGGTAAAGATCACACCACAGTGATGCATGCGGTGAAGCGTGTTGAGGAATTAATGGCAAGCGATAGCGAGTTCGCACAAGAAATCGAACTGCTCACACGCATGTTGCAGAATTAATCATTTAAATGATTGCCTCGGTTTCATCCGCTGCTATAGTGACGCTATTCTTTCAACTAACATCTCGTTAAGTCTATGCATTTTACCATCGAACGCACACATCTCATCAAGAGCCTGGGCCACGTACAGTCCGTTGTCGAAAAACGCGGTACCATTGCCGTATTGTCGAACGTTAAAGTAGACGCAAAGGACGGCGGCGTATCCCTTACTGCCACCGATATGGATCTGGCAATGATGGAAAAATCACCTGCCATCATCACTAAAGCAGGCACCACGACGATGCCGGCCCATATGCTGTATGACATCGTGCGTAAGCTGCCAGAAGGCGCGCAAATCGAAATCACGCTGAATGATGACGGCAGTAAAGCCAGCATCCGTTCTGGCCAATCGCGCTTTTCACTGGGCTGCCTGCCGGTGGAAGATTTTCCAGTCATGGCTGATGGCGATTTCCCATTCAACTTCACCTTGAAATCCGCTGAATGCAAATCGCTGGTGGAAAAACCTAGCTTTGCGATTTCGACGGAAGAAACCCGTTATTATTTAAATGGTATCTATTTCCATTCAGCCGGTGACAAAGACAAGGTGCTGCGCGCCGTTGCAACCGATGGCCACCGCTTGGCGCGTTTGGAAGTATCGTTGCCAGCAGGTGCTGATGGCATGCCTGGTATTATTGTGCCACGCAAAGCGATCTATGAATTGAAAAAATTGCTGGATGAGGGTGAGGGCGATGTGCAAATCTCCTTGTCGGATAGCAAAATCCGCTTTGTCTACGGCAATGCTACATTGGTATCTAAACTGATCGATGGCAATTTCCCCGACTATGAACGTGTGATTCCTTCTGCTAATGACAAGCTGATGGAAGTAAATTGCAAAGCGATTTCGCAAGCGGTAGACCGCGTATCGATTATCTCTTCGGAAAAATCACGCGCTGTCAAATTGCATTTGGAAAATGGCAAGCTAACTGTATCGGCTAACTCAGCTGAGCATGGCACCGCGACAGAAGAAATTGATGTGTCCTACAGCGCACCGAATATCGATATTGGTTTTAATTCGCGCTATCTGCTCGAAATGCTCACCCAAATCGAAGGTGATACGGCCCAGTTCTTATTGAATGACGGCGCATCGCCTGCCTTGGTTCGTGATCCCGCGGATATGGGTGCGCTCTATGTTATCATGCCGATGCGTGTGTGATGATCATCTGCGACCCACAGCAAACCGATCACACGTCCCATTCGCTGAGCAACGCCACTTCACTCCACCTAACTTCGCTGTCATTGCAGGGTTTTCGCAACTATACCGCTGCGCGCATTACCTTAGACAAAAGGCCTGTGGTGCTTGCCGGACGCAACGGCGCTGGCAAAACCAATGTGCTGGAGGCAATTTCGCTACTGACCCCTGGTCGTGGCCTGCGTCGCGCAAAGCTTGCTGATCTAGATACCATTCAACAACAAGCGACCGCGAGTAATTGGGCGGTAGCTGCCACCGTGCATGGCATACAAGGTGAAGTCAAAATTGGCACTGGTCGTGATCCGGAATCGCTGGAAACCGATAAACGCACCGTGCGTATTGATGGCAAAACCCTGCGCTCGCAAGCCGAGCTGGGCCGGCATGTTGCCATGATTTGGCTAACGCCGCAGATGGAACAGCTATTCAACGATGGCAATTCCGCTCAACGCAAATTCCTCGATCGCCTGGTCTATAGTTTCGATACCGAGCATGCCTCGCGCATGAATGAATATGAATATGCGATGCGCGAGCGCAATCGCCTGCTGCAAAACGGCGAGGGCAATGCGCCTTGGCTCGATGCACTGGAACAAAGCATGGCGGAAACTGCTTGTGCCATTGCAAGCGCTAGGCTGCAAGCCATCTCGAGTATCAATCACGCCATTATGCGCTCAACCCTAAATTTTCCTAAAGCGCATCTAAGCATTAGCGGTATTGCTGAAGACCGTTTGTTTGAAGATGAACCCGCTATTACGGTAGAAGAAGCCCTCAAACGCCACTGGCATCATGCCCGTCGGGACGATGCCATTGCCGGTCGTACATTGGCCGGTGTGCACCGTAGCGAGCTCACCATTACCCATATCGAAAAAGCCATGCCAGCCGAGTCTTGTTCGACCGGTGAACAAAAGGCGGTTTTGCTGTCTATTATCCTTGCCCAAGCCCGTGCGGCAGCCCTCTGGAAGGGCCTGATTCCGCTCATTTTATTAGATGAGGTTATTTCTCATTTAGATAGCATAAGAAAGCTTGAGTTATTCGAGGAAATCTGCCAGATTGGGGCTCAAACATGGATGACTGGAACGGACGTGACTTTGTTTGCAGATTTGCACAATAAAGCACAATATTTTCAGGTGGCTGATGGCCAGATAATCGGTGTATAAAATTAGGATAAATTATGGCTAATACTGCAGGGTTAAAAAAAGTGTCAGAAGAGCAACTCGCGAACGCGGCAAATAGCGCAGAATACGGCGCAGATTCCATTAAAGTACTTAAAGGACTTGAAGCAGTCCGTAAACGCCCAGGCATGTATATCGGTGATACCGATGACGGCTCTGGCCTGCATCACATGATTTATGAAGTCGTCGACAACGCTGTCGACGAAGCGCTCGCTGGTCATTGCGACGTCGTTGACGTATCGCTCAATGCCGATGGTTCATGTTCAGTAACCGATAACGGTCGTGGTATCCCTGTTGATATGCATGAAAGTGAAGGCGTGTCGGCGGCGGAAGTTATCATGACGCAACTGCATGCAGGCGGTAAATTCGATCAAAACAGCTATAAAGTATCTGGGGGTCTGCACGGGGTAGGTGTATCGGTCGTAAATGCTTTATCGATCTGGCTCGAGCTCACTATCTGGCGCAACGACAAAGAATATGTCGCGCGTTTCGAACATGGCGACACAGTACAGCACGTCACTGTCACCCGCGAAGCACCTGGGTATCGTGGCACACGCGTGACTTTCTTGCCATCGCCGCAAACCTTTACCCAAACCGAATTCGATTTTGGCACCGTAGAACATCGTTTGCGTGAGCTTGCGTTCCTCAATTCTGGCGTACGCATTCGCCTGACCGATAAACGTACCGACCCTGAGACCGTTGCCGAATTTTACTATGAAGGCGGAACGGAAGCCTACGTCCAATATCTCGATAAAGGCAAAACCTCGATTCATCCTACTATTATGTTACGCGGTGAAAAAGACGGCATGAGCTGCGAAGTCGCGATGCAATGGAACGATTCTTATCATGAAAACGTATTGTGTTTCACTAATAACATCCGTCAGCGCGATGGTGGCACGCATTTGATCGGCTACCGCGCTGCGCTCACCCGCGCTATCAATAAATATTACGAAGAAACTGGTCTCGCAAAAAAAGAAAAGGTCGCCATCAGCGGCGATGACGCCCGCGAAGGCCTGACCTGCATCATTTCGGTCAAAGTGCCCGATCCAAAATTCTCGTCGCAAACCAAAGATAAATTGGTTAGCTCGGAAGTACGCCCTGTGGTCGAGAGCCTTGCCTATGACAAGTTAAACCAATGGTTTGAAGAGCATCCGCAAGAAGGCCGAATCGTTATCGGAAAAGTCGTCGAAGCTGCCTGCGCTCGCGAAGCTGCGCGCAAAGCACGCGAACTTACCCGCCGCAAAGGTGCGCTCGATATTTCATCGCTCCCAGGTAAGCTCGCCGATTGCCAAGAACGTGATCCCGCCAAATCCGAACTCTTCATCGTAGAGGGTGATTCGGCAGGTGGATCAGCCAAACAAGGCCGTAGCCGCCAGTTCCAAGCGATCCTGCCGCTCAAAGGTAAAATCCTTAACGTCGAGCGTGCGCGTTTTGACAAAATGCTTGGCAGCCAGGAGATCGGCACACTGATCACCGCAATCGGCACCGGTATTGGCCGCGAAGAGTTTAACATCGAAAAAACCCGCTATCATAAAATCATCATCATGACCGACGCAGACGTTGACGGTTCGCATATCCGTACGTTGCTGCTCACTTTCTTCTTCCGTCAGATGCGTGATATCATCGAAAAGGGCTATCTCTATATCGCTCAACCGCCACTCTATAAAATGAAGCGCGGCAATAGCGACGTCTATCTCAAAGACGATGACGCGCTCGAGCAACACTTGCTCACCACCAGCCTCGACGAAGCGACCATGACCACCAAAGCCGGCAAGCAAATCAGCGGCGATGCACTTCGCACGGTACTGGAACAATCGTCTAAAGTGGCTCACTCACTGAACACTTTCTCTAAGCGCATGCCTTTGCCGCTCATTGAAGCAGCTGCACTAGCACATGTATTTGATGGCAAAGGCGATCAAGCGAAAAAAGCCAAAGCTTGGGAAGCAAAAGCCAACGAACTCTCTGCCGAACAAGCCGAATGGAAATGCTCGTTCGACAGCGGCGTCTATAAAATTGGCCGCATGCTGCGCGGCGTCGAAGAGCTTTATTTGCTCGACGAAAAAATGCTCGCCGGTAAAGAAGGTCTCGAGATTGCTAGCAAATCGGCCTTCTTCGACGAATTCTTCAGTGCACCGGTGACGATCAACCGCAAGCAAACGGAAGTCACTGTTACAACACCGTCAGGCTTCTACACCGCCATGGTTGATTTTGCCCGCAAAGGTTCGACCATCCAGCGCTTTAAAGGTCTGGGTGAAATGAATCCTGAGCAGCTTTGGGAAACCACACTCGATCCGACCAAGCGCCGCTTGTTGCAAGTGAGAGTGGACGATGATGTGGAAACAGAATCCATATTCTCGACGTTGATGGGCGATGTGGTAGAACCACGCCGTGACTTCATCGTCAGCAACGCGCTCAAAGTCGAGAACCTCGATATTTAAGCCTTATTGGCCTTACGATAATTGTGGCGTTTGCGCAGCAGCTCTAGCAGCTCGCCTGCGGCTTTAGGTATGTTCGTGCCTGGACCGTAAATCGCATCCACGCCCGCCTGCTGTAAAAATTCATAGTCCTGCGCGGGAATAACACCGCCGCAAATCACTGAAATATCTTCACGTCCCGCTTGTCGCAGCACCTCGATTAATTGCGGCACTAATGTTTTATGGCCTGCCGCATGTGACGAGATACCAATAATGTCGACATCGCTTTCGATCGCTAAGGCAACCACTTCTTCAGGCGTTGCGAATAAAGGCCCAACGGTTACATCATAGCCCATATCTGAAAAGGCAGTAGCGATCACTTTGGCGCCACGATCATGGCCATCTTGCCCCATTTTGGCCACCAACAGGCGAGGGGTGCGGCCTTCTTGTTTAGTAAAATCGGTAATGCGTTGTTGCAGGGAGGCGAAACCAGCATCTTGCTCATAGAGCGAGCCATACACACCCGAAATCGTCTTAATACCAGCTTGATAGCGTCCATACACTTTTTCCAGTGCGGCAGAAATTTCGCCAACCGTTGCGCGAAGCTTAGCCGCTTCCACAGCCAGCTCTAAGAGATTGCCCGTTTTATGTTCAGCAGCATTCGAAAGCGCTGCCAATGCTTGTTGCACGGCTTTTTCATCACGTTTAGCTCGCACTTCCTTTAAGCGTTTAATCTGTGATTCGCGTACTTTGGCATTATCCACTTCCAAAATTTCAACGGCTGCTTCTTCCTTCAATTGGTATTTATTGACGCCCACCACCACATCATCCACGCGGTCAAAGCGCGCCTGTTTGCGCGCAGCAGCCTCTTCGATTTTCATTTTGGGAACACCGGTTGCGATGGCTTTGGTCATACCGCCCAGCTGATTGGCCTCTTCGATCAACTTCTCAGCTTCTGCCACCAAGCTTGCAGTCAGTGATTCAATATAATAGCTGCCGCCCAACGGATCGACGACTTTGGTAATACCGGTCTCATGTTGAATGACAAGCTGGGTATTGCGGGCAATACGGGCAGAAAAATCGGTAGGTAGCGCGATCGCTTCATCCAGCGCATTCGTATGCAAAGATTGTGTGCCACCCAGCACGGCGGCCATTGCCTCGATGGTGGTGCGAATCACGTTATTATAAGGATCTTTTTCAGTCAGCGACACGCCGGAGGTTTGGCAATGGGTACGCAATGCAGACGACATGGGATGCTTTGGATTATATTTTGCCATGGTCTTTGCCCAGAGCAAGCGTGCAGCACGCAGCTTAGCAATTTCCATAAAGAAATTCATGCCAATGGCAAAGAAGAAGGAGAGGCGGGGCGCAAAAGAATCAACATCCAATCCCTTGCTGAGAGCTGCTTTTACATATTCTTCACCGTCCGCAATCGTATAAGCCAGCTCCTGTACAGCCGTCGCACCAGCCTCATGCATATGATAGCCGGAAATAGAGATCGAATTGAATTTGGGCATGCATTTAGCCGTATATTCAATAATGTCTGCCACGATACGCATCGATGGTTCTGGCGGGTAAATATAGGTGTTGCGCACCATGAATTCTTTTAAAATATCATTTTGGATCGTGCCCGACAGCTCTTCTAATTTGACGCCTTGTTCGAGGCCGGCGACGATATAATTCGCCAGAATCGGCAATACCGCGCCATTCATCGTCATCGACACACTCATCTCATTGAGCGGAATACTATCGAAGAGAATTTTCATATCTTCGACTGAATCAATCGCAACACCAGCCTTACCAACGTCACCAACCACGCGCGGATGATCGGAGTCATAGCCACGATGCGTAGCCAAATCGAAGGCAACGGACAGACCTTTTTGGCCAGCAGCTAGGTTACGCTTATAGAAGGCGTTGGATTCTTCAGCGGTGGAAAAGCCCGCATATTGACGCACGGTCCATGGTCGCACCGTATACATCGTTGCCCGTGGCCCCCGCAGGAAAGGCGCAAAACCTGGCATAGTATCGAGCAATTCGAGCGATTCTAAATCCTGGGCGGTATAAAGCGGTTTAACTGCAATGCCTTCCGGCGTGATCCAGGTTAGGCTTTCCAGTGCGATAGGATTTCCGGCCTTGTCATTGCCCACATCTTTTTGAGCCAATTTTTTCCATTCATCGAGGGTACGTGCTTTAAATTCGCTCATGTTTTTGTTCCTGGTTGCGGATATTCAATTTGTACCTGATGCGGGTAAGGGATCACAATGCCATTGGTTTTAAATTTATCCAAAATGGCAAACATAACGTCGCTTTGCGGCCCAAGGCGCCCTTCTTTTACATCACGTATCCAAAAGGTCAGCGTGAAATTTAGCGATGAGTCGGCAAATTGCCGCATAAAACAATTAGGTGTAGGGCTTTTAAGGCACAGCTTATGTTCGGTGGCAGCTTCCAATATCAATTTTTGCGCCAGCCTAAAATCCGAATCATACGAAATGGCAACCGGTATATCGATGCGGGCGCGATCATTGCTATAGGTCCAGTTCGTCACCCGAGTCGAAACCAACTCCTCATTCGGAATTAGCACTTCTTTACCATCAAAACATTCAATGAGTGCATAGCGAATGTTTAGCTGGCGTACCCAACCACTAATATCGCCAATCTCAATTAGATCACCAATTTTGATGGATTTTTCCATCAGGAGTGTAATACCGCTGACAAAATTCGCAGTGATTTTCTGTAAGCCTAAACCGATACCCACACCGAGCGCACCACCGAATACGGCAAAGGCAGTCAGATCGACACCGATCGATGACAGCGTAATCATCAAGGCAATGAAATAAATAAAGATGCGGAAGAATTTTACGAAAAGTTCGCGTGTATTGTAACTCAGACTTGAAGCTTTGCGCAGGTAGCTTTCTAAGGTGCGTGACAAGGCACCCGCCAGCCAAAACACCACAATCAACATGACTAAGCCGTTGATGATGCCAAGCATGGAGAGCTTGAATTTGCCAATATCAAATACAACGGATTCTAAATAGGATTCGGTGCTTTTCATAAAGCCCGTGACGTTCAAAGCAGTAATAATCATAATCACCACCGCCAGCAAAAACGCTACAAAACGCGACTGCACATACAGGATAATCGTTTTCGCAATCAGCCACGCCATGCTAAGCGCGATGAACGACTGAATGAAAATTCCGCCCTCATGTTCCCGAGCAATGGGTAGCAAGGCATTGAGAATCAACACCGCAAAAAAAGGCGTAAGCAGGGAAAGTGGCTTTACATAAAATTCCAGGTCCAGGCGCTTCGGTGGATGACGTTCCAAATACAATTTGGTGCGACGCTTAATCAATAAAGATAACAGCCAGGACACCGAAATCGCTAGCGCAATGGCGAGAATCTCAATATAAAAATCAGCGCTAGTCATCCAGGCTAGCAATTCGTCCAGGCTAGAATCGAATTTTTTTACCAAAGGCGCGGCGGCATTGGGTTCCATTTTGGCTTACTTTACAAGGCAGTTAGCGATGGATTGGCATAGCATAAAATTCTTTAATATTGAATTAATAATATCGGCGTAAAATTATAGGTGGTCATTATGCTCTTATCTCGCTGTATACCAACTAAAAAATTCAGTCGGCAAGGTTTCACCTTGTTGGAGATGGGCATTGTATTGCTAATTTTGTCGTTAGTAACGGGCACTGTAATGACTTTTGTCGTGCAGCAAAGCCGTTCGCAAAAACAAAAAGACTTAGCAACGCGCCTGGACGCCATTGAATCAGCGTTAATCAGTTTTCGCAAAGCCAATAACCGCCTACCATGTCCGGCCAGTTTAAGTGCAGCCATTAGCTCAACCAGCTTTGGCACTGAACGCGCAACCCCTGGCACCTGTACCAGCGCCACCTTCAGTACCGGCGATACGGTGGCTGACGGGGTTCCAGTGCGCGCCATCGGACTTCCGGACGAATTTGCCTTCGACCCTTGGGGCGGGCGCATTCAATATGCCGTCGACAGACGTGCGACTGGGTCAAATGCTTTTACCACCTATACCACCAGCATTACCGGTACAACCGGCCTAGGCAGCATTACGGTTCAAGATACAACCGGTGCTAACCGCACCACCTCTGCGATTGCGCTGATCATGAGTTCAGGAGCCAATGGCTTGGGAGCGTATCAAGCCAATGGTACCCGTCGCGCCACCTTGGTCGATAACAGCTTTGAAGAACAAAACTGCGATTGTTTTATTACGCCTCCCTATTCTCTCAGCGCAGGGAGCTATAATGCAACCTACGTAATGGCAGCCACCAGCTTTGGTGCGGACTTGCTAGGCGTTTCGACTATTTATGGCACTACGAAATATTTCACCGATTTCGATGATGTCGTGCGTTATTACACACGCGGGCAATTTGCATCAGCCACCGAATTGCTGACTGAAACCAGCAAGTAGTTTAGGGCTAGCCTCGCTTTCACGTCATCAGTTGAACTTTCATAAAAAATCGATTATATTCTCCTGCGAAAGCAATAGAGCAGACTAAAAAAAGCTCACTGCACTGCAGATAAATTGCTGATACCGCTAACGCCGCAAACATACCGATTTGAACCAGTTAGGTTAGATACGGGGGTGATATGGTACATTATATCTTACCGGCGCTCGCAGTCGGTGATTGTGCAGTTGTAAACGTTACAAGCTGCGCTCTTGCTGATGCAAGTTTTGCAACGCAGGACATAGCTGAAGCCATTCAATATAGTTCAAAAGCCTTATATACGCTTCCTACTGAGCAGCTCACACAGCTCATCTCGCTCAATAATCCTAAAACGCCATACCATTCCATCAAGTCCGACGATATTTCCTCAACGCTGAAGAATCGATTTATCAAACTGAACGCCATAAACGGTAGGTAAGATGAAAGAGGTACATATTACAGAACCACCCTTGTCATCGCAGTCCATGGCGGATTTGCTTTGTACGATCGTGGTACTCTGCCAAGGAAAACGGCCTTTCGGCGGAGATTTCTGGGCATATTTATCGATTAAACCCAGCATGGCAAAAATGTTTAAAGAAGCCAGAGAACGAGGCGATGCCATCCATTTGGAAGATTATGGTACCATTATCGAATGGGGCGAGGGTGACGCGGTGCCTGCGCATATACGCGGCTTGATGGAAAAGACCTATGGTGTGAATCATCATTACGAAGATGATCTGCGCCACGCCGTAGAAGATCAGGGAATGTCCTGCAGTAGTTAATGATTAAACCTGACATTGCCATACTGACCGGAGCAGGAATCTCTGCAGAATCGGGCCTGATCACCTTTCGTGATAATAATGGCCTATGGTGCAATCACCGCATCGAAGATGTTGCAACACCTGAAGCATTTGCACGTAATCCCTCACTGGTTCATGAATTCTACAATGCTAGACGAGCCCAGCTTAAAACAGCTCACCCCAACGCCGCGCATCATGCGTTGGCGCGGCTAGCACGCGAATGGGAGGGCAGAGTGTGGCTTATTACGCAGAACGTAGATGATTTGCATGATCGTGCACTTGCAGACGCACCGGCTACGTTGCTGCATATGCACGGGGAATTAAAAAAGATTCGCTGCGTAGCTAGTGAAGAAATATTTGAGTGGGAAGATGATCTCGATCTGAACACAAGTTGCGCCTGTTGCAAGCAACCAGGCCGCTTAAGACCACATATCGTATGGTTTGGTGAAATGCCCTTATATATGGATTTGATCGAGCGCATGCTGGCTGAATGCGAATTATTCATCTCCATCGGCACCTCCGGCAATGTCTATCCGGCGGCTGGCTTTGTTCAACAAGCCAGACATCATGGCGCTAAGACCGTGGAGCTCAATCTAGAGCCCTCGAACGGTTATTCCTTATTCGAGCAAAAAATCTACGGCAAAGCCACGCAGATTGTGCCTGCCTATGTAGATGATATTCTCAGCGGAAAAATATTATAGGGCTTTAACCGCAGCAAGCACTTCGTCCACATGGCCATCGACCTTTACTTTGCGCCATACGTTGCGAATGACGCCTTGTTGATCGATAAGATAGGTAGCGCGCTCAATACCCATATAGGTTTTGCCATACATGCTTTTTTCTACCCACACGCCGTAATTTTCGCTCAAAGAGCCGCTTTCATCGGAGAGCAAAGGGAAGGGCAGACAGTATTTTTCTTTGAATTTTTCATGGCTTTTCACCGAATCTTTTGAAGCACCCAATATGACGGCACCGGCTTTTTCAAATTCCTTGAGTTGATCCCTGAATTCTTTAGCTTCTTGTGTGCAGCCTGGCGTATCATCTTTGGGATAAAAATATAAAACCACTTTTTTGCCCTTTAGATCGGCAAGGCTTACTTGTTTATTTCCATCCGTAGACAAACTAAAGTCAGGCGCTTTATCGCCAGCAGCCAATGCTGCATTATCCGTTTTAGTGGCTGTTTTAGCCATAGTGATACTCCATGCTAAGTGATTATTTTGCTTCTAGGATAGTCATATAGTGATGATAGACCCGCTCTTCAATTGCTATCAATCGCTTTTTTACCTCATCAAAATCATCGATTTCTACCGAGATACATACCAATTTCTGCAGTCCAGGCAGCAAACTCGACGCTTCAAAATCATGGCCGCCGCAGAGTCTGAGCACATTGAAGATTTGCGTCATGAATTGGTAAGCTGTCACCAATTCCCGCGCCAATTCCTGGCTGACCTTGCCAATAGCTGCCAAGCTATTCAAGATATCCTTACTATTGCCTGGGCCCATTGTCTTCACATCAGGCGCATGCAGCAGTAGTAGATATTGCGCTATAAAATCTAAATCAGTAATGCCGCCACGCACATATTTAATGTCCCACGGATTGGTGGTGGCGAATTCCTTGTCCATACGTTGGCGCATATCCGCGACATCGCTTCGCAATTTTTGTGTATCCCGACTCTTGGTCAGCTGACTTACTATAAAGCTATCTAGCTGTTTATTAAGGTTTTCATCGCTAACTACCACGCGGGCTTTAGTAAAAGCCATATATTCAAAGGTCCAGGCCAACTCATCAAAATAATGCTGGAGCGCTTTCGTACTTACCGTAAGCATACCCTGTTTGCCTGAAGGCCGCAGCCGCGTATCCACCTCATATAGCCGGCCTTCACGCCCCACTAAGGTTAGTGCACTCAACAAGCGCTGTACAAAGCGATTATAGTAAATACTCGCGGTATAAGCCTTTTCCCCATCGGACAGCGCTTCGAAATCCGGTACATCATAAATAAACACCAAATCGATATCGGAGCTGAAAGTCATTTCACGGCTACCGAGCTTGCCCAGCGCAATAATAGCAAATTCCCCGCCTGCAATAGTGCCGTACGTACGGCTGAATTCGCTTTGAATAATACGCACTACTTGCTTGAGCGCAATTTCTGCAAGGTGCGATATGAATATGGCAGATTCCTCTGCCGAGATACGGTGCTGTAACAAATGCACACCAGCCTGAAATTGTTTCTCATTACGAAAGCGCGTGATTGCATCCAGCTGATCTTCAATATCTTCATTCACCATCATAATACTTGTAAGCTGAGCTTCCAGTTGGGCGTATTCAGGCAATGACTGGTAAAAATCGGAATAGAGCGCCACCTCCAACAGACTAGGGGATTTGCTCAGATAATCAGCCAGCATCGGAGCGCTGCCAAAAATATCCGCAACCAAATCCAGCAGCGCCAAATTAGCATTAAACATGGAAAAGACAGGAACCCCTGCCGGCAAGTTCGCTAGAAATTCATTAAAGCGCAAAAACGCTTCATCGGGATGTGCCGTTTCCGCCAAACGCCGCAATATAGTTGGCATCAATTCCGTTAGTAATTCCCGCGCACGTTTGCTACGTGTGGCCCGACTAGAACCATGATGCCAGCCCATGACAATATCCGATAATTTCTCCGGATCGCCGTAGCCCATATGGCGCAGCGTATCGAGTGTTTCCGGATCGTGGCTTACACCGGTAAACACCAGGCTTCCTTCATCGCCTAGCGCATCAGCGCCGGTAAAGGAATGCGAGAAAATATCATGGACGGCCAGTAGCTGCATTTGAAACACCTGAGTGAAATCCGCAACCGAGGCATAACCCATGAAACAAGCGATATGCTCAACCCCTTCATCGGTAGTGGGCAGCGAGTGGGTTTGTTGATCGTCCACCATTTGCAAGCGATGCTCCAGCTTGCGCAAAAATTGATAGGCGGCCTCTAGCACTTCTTGTTTATACGCCTCGACCAGTCCCAGCTGCGTCAATATCGATAGCGTTTCGCAGGTAGCGCGGCTACGCAACCTGGCTTCTCTACCACCCCAGATGAGTTGGTGAATCTGCACATAAAACTCAATCTCGCGAATGCCACCTAGACCCAGTTTTACGTTATGGCCTTTGGGCATAATTTGTTTGGTTTGGCGGCTATCCATTTGCCGTTTAATCGACTGAATATCGTTAATCGCGGCAAAATCCAAATTACGCCGCCACATGAACGGCGAAAGGTTTTTGATAAAACGCTCACCGGCTTCATAATCGCCTGCCACTGGGCGAGCCTTAATCATCGCCGCGCGTTCCCAGTTTTGGCCGACCCCTTCATAATAGTAATAGGCACCATCCACCGTAATCGCAGGCGGCATGGAGGCGGGGTCGGGTCGTAGCCTTAAATCGGTACGAAACACATAGCCATCTTTGGTACGTTCTTGCATCACCTGCACAATATCCTGCGCCAGCCGGTTCATGAAATATTGCTCGCTTTGCCGTCCCTGATAGCCAATACGCTCCGGCTCATAAAAAATAATCAAATCGATATCGCTGGAATAATTCAGCTCGCGTCCGCCGAGCTTGCCCATGCCCAAAATAATAATGCCGCTATCTTTAGGAACACCATGCGTAATTTCGCCACGCCGCGCGGCAGCAGCCAACAACGCGCTTACCGTGAGCACCAGCGATTGCTCAGCAAATGCCGATAGTGCCTGCGTCACTTTTTCTAAATTCCACTCGGATGCAATATCAGCAAGCGCTACCAAAAGCGCTATATGATGCTTTGCTTCACGCAATCTTTTCATGAGCGATTTTTGCACATCTTCATTTATATCATGCGCGGCCAATTCATCGACCAGCTGGGCATAACAACTATCGGCGCCATTGGTTATGAAGTCGTAAAAAAGCTGCGGATAGCCGCATAGCAAGCGCGATAAATAGGGTGAATTACCGAATACAGCACGCAGTAATGGATGATGTTCTTGGCCTGTCATCCATTCGGACAAAGCGCGTGATTCTTGCTGCGCGGCTGCCTGCCGCCAATCGATGAGATTGCGTTCAAGATCGGCTTGTGAATAAGCTGTAGGGGTCGATAACAACATTACAAATTTACTATTTATTTTCTAGCACATACCATATTTTAGTTCATTATACGCACATGATAAGAAAAATAACGCGTTTCTTTATTGGCCTGTTTTTGTGGTGCATCGTTGCGCTACTGATTGCCTTTAATGGATTATTGCTTTGGGTCGAAGCAGGCCCACGCTCGTTGGATAAGCTCACCCCCTATATCGAGCAGGCTCTTCAACACCCCGATGGCAACTATACGGTTAAAATAGAGCAGACCTGGCTTATTTGGGATGGCTGGCGGCATCCGCTCAATATGCGACTACGAAATGTTAGCGTGATCACGCGTGAAGGTGAAACCTTTTCTGAATTTCCAGAAATTGCTCTGGGAATCGATTTATTCTATTTACCCTTCGGCCGCATATTCCCAACCTCAATTGCCATTGATCATCCCGTTATCAGCCTGCTGCACAATGAAGATCGCTCGATCAGCTTCGGCTTCAAATCAACCCCATCTGAGGATAATGCGGAAGCACCCCAAAAATCGCATTCCATTCCATTAGCCGCTGTGCTCGCGCCGTTTATAGATAGCGAGGGTAGCGGTAATCTGCGCCGGTTACGCAGCATACGTATTATGAATGCGGAGGTTAGTGTGGGCAATGCTAAATCCGGCATTGTTTTTGAAGCCAATGAAACCAATTTTGAAATCAGGCGCAGTCGCAGTGGAGAAGTAAAAGCCAGCGGCAACACACATTTACGCTATGATGAGTATCGACCTAATATTAGCGGTGACTTCCGTTGGAAGCGCAGCGAAGGTATGATCGAAGGGGTGGTCGCCTTTAGCGGCCTCATGCCAAGTAAGCTTGTCAATCTGTTTATGGAAGGCAATGAGGATATACCCGAGATTGATGTACCGCTGACAGGCACATTAGGTATTACGCTGGATAGCCATGGCCAGTTTGAGCGTATAGGATATTATATTGAAGGCGGTCGAGGAACCATAAACAGTCGCTTTTTGCATGAGCCTCTGCAAATCAGCACATTCACCACCGAAGGCAAAATCAGCAATAAACTACACGACATTCAAATCGACAGTTTATTGGCGAATATGGGTCCTCATATACTTACCGCCAAAGGCAACATCACCCTGGCCGATAATGATATGGCCATTCGCGGCAATATCGGCTTAAAGCAAGTCGATGCCAAGGATGTTGATAAATTCTGGCCGCCGGCAAAATCGCCAGTGTCGCGTGAATGGGTGATCACCAATATCACAAATGGCAAGGTTACCCAGGCAACAGCCAATGTTAATATCCAAATGGGCGATATTGCAAAACCGGCCCTGCCCAAAGAAGCGATCGATGCTACGATTGAATTAGAAGGCGCCAATGTTCGCTATTTGCCTGAGCATCCTGAAGCCAAGAATGTAAAAGCAAAAGTGCATGTAGACGGTGAATCACTAACTACCGAAATTCTATCGGCCTCATACCTGCAATCAACCACCATCTCGGGTGGCACGGTTGAAATTGCCGATCTCAATGCAGATAATCCTCACATCGTGGTAGACGTGGCCGTACAAACCACAGCCAAAGATGCCGTCGCGTTTTTACGATTGCCGAGGCTAGGCCAGGCAGACCGGCTCAACCTCAATGAAAAAACAGCCGAGGGTAAAATTCAACTCACTGGCAAGGTCGGTTTTGATTTTTATGCGCCGCATGATGCGCAAGGAAAGCCCATTGGGGAGCCTGAGATTGATTATGATATAACCGCCAAACTTGATTCGGTGAGCCAACCTGGCTTCATGAAAAAATTTGATATCGCTAATGCTAATGGCACCTTGAGTGTCAATAATCGTGAACTGCTATATAAAGGAACATCGCAAGTCAACGGTGTTGATGTGAATGATGGCACGGTCAAATATCTATTCACACCCGAGGATGGTTTTGACACGTTCATCACTGTCAGCGCCAAAGCCCCCGTCACATCGCTACCGCGCTTTGGCTATCCCAATTTAGATTTCCTTCAAGGCACGTTAGGCGTAAAGGGGGATATGAAACAGGGCCCAGCCAAAGAGCTTTACACTGGCACACTGGATCTGACCAACACCATATTGACCGCCGAAAAAATCGGTCTTGATAAGCCGGATAAAGAACCGGCGACGCTCGATATTATTGTCGATAAGCGCAAAGATGATGCGATCATTAAAAAATTCACCATAAAAGGCAAAGATGCCGATATGAGCGGCAGCGGTTCTTTCAATAAGGACATGACTGATATTCAATCGATCACCGTCGGCAAATCGCGTTGGGGCAAAACCAATCTGGATAAGGCCAGCTATGAAAACACCAATGGCAGCTATAAAGTCAGTGCCCAAGGTGATAGCGCCGATATTGGCTTCCTAGTAGAAGATGATCCCCAAAAGCAGAGTACATTCTCGCTCGCTAAATTTCCTGCGATTGATCTTGATGTGGCATTAGACCATGTGTTGCTTGGTAAAGCAGGTGAACTGCGCCAAGTCAAAGGAACACTCAATTGTAGCACCAAGCTATGCAATAGCGCCAACATAACTGGCAATGCCGGTGACAAGCCTTTTAGCTTGCGCATTTTGCGTAATCCGAAGGGGCAACGTCAATTCTCATTGAGCGCCGATAATGCCGGTGCTTTTATCAAAGCCGCCGGTGTGTTTGAGGGTATGAGCGGCGGTACGCTTAGCATCAGTGGCAATTATGACGATACGGTTCAAACCGACAAAGCAACAAGCAAGCTGCACGCCAAGCTGATTATCAATGATTTCACGCTGACCAATGCGCCTGTACTTGCGAAGATTTTATCGCTCGCTTCCTTTACCGGCCTGATTGATAGCCTACAAGGCAAAGGGGTTCGCTTCGAAAAAATGACCGCTCCCTTTACCTTACAAAACGACGTATTCACGTTTAGAAAAGTCAAAGTGCGCGGACCATCAATTGGGCTGACGGCCGAGGGCACCATTGCATTGCCCCACGTAGATATGGCGATTCAAGGCACGGTAGTGCCCGCCTATACGCTCAATAGCATGGTCGGAAAAGTGCCTATCGTTGGTAATGTATTGACAGGTGGAGATGGGCAGGGTGTGTTTGCCGCCAGCTACAACGTCAAAGGCACATACAAAGAACCAGATGTGTCGGTCAATCCACTCTCTATATTAGCACCAGGCTTCTTACGGCGGTTATTTGAGTCTAGCGATAACGACGAAGAGTAGATGTTATTTTAGCTTCACCAGCACATGTTTCTTTTTGCCGGATGACAGCTTCAGCGCATTATCCGTAAATTGACCAGGGCCGATCAAATCATTTTCATCGTCAATTTTCTGATCATTCACCCGTGCGCCACCGCCACGAACCAAACGTTTTGCATCACCGCCTGAAGCTGCAAGCCCTGCGCGGCGAAGCAAATCATAGGCCGCCAAGCCTTTGCCCAACTCTTCAACGGTAATTTCAAAGACCGGAATATTTTCACCAATACTACCTTCCTCAAAGGTTTTCTTGGCTGTCTCAGCCGCTTGTTTGGCTGCGCGATCGCCATGGCATAATTTGGTTGCTTCGTTTGCAAGAATTTTCTTCGCTTCGTTGATCTCGGCGTCTTTGAGTTTTTCTAATTTCTCAATCTCGGCAATCGGCAGCTCGGTAAAGAGTCTGAGGAAGCGGCC
>JANRLL010000003.1:0-111248 GCA_033762715.1 Rickettsiales bacterium
GCGACAGTGTTTCTCACACTGTTGGTCGTTACTCATGTCAGCATTCTCACTTCCCATACCTCCACCGTTTCTTGTCGAACCGGCTTCACAGGCTTAGGGAACGCTCCGCTACCGCTCTAAAAGAGCTCTAAGCTTCGGCGGGTGGTTTAATCCCCGGTACATTTTAGGCGCAGAATAGCTATTAGACCAGTGAGCTGTTACGCTTTCTTTAAAGGATGGCTGCTTCTAAGCCAACCTCCTGGCTGTTATGGTCGTCCCACATCCTTTCCAACTTAACCACCACTTGGGGGCCTTAGCTGTAGGTCTGGGTTGTTTCCCTCTCGACGATGGACGTTAGCATTCACCGTCTGACTGCCGGGTAGTACTCTTCGGTATTCGGAGTTTGGTTAGGTTTGGTAGGTCTTTGGGACCCCCTAGCCCATCCAGTGCTCTACCCCCGAAGGTATTCGCCCGACGCTATACCTAAATATATTTCGCGGAGAACCAGCTATTTCCCAGTTTGATTGGCCTTTCACCCCTTACCACAGTTCATCCCCGACTTTTTCAACAGGCGTGGGTTCGGTCCTCCAGTGGGTGTTACCCCACCTTCAACCTGACCATGGTAAGATCACTAGGTTTCGGGTCTAATACGTCGAACTAAAGCGCCCTATTCAGACTTGCTTTCGCTACGCCTACAGCTACCGCCTTAAGCTTGCTCGACACATTAAGTCGCTGACCCATTATACAAGAGGTACGCCGTCACACCTTGCGGTGCTCCGACTGCTTGTATGCATTCGATTTCAGGTCTATTTCACTCCCCTTGCCGGGGTTCTTTTCGCCTTTCCCTCACGGTACTAGTTCACTATCGGTCGGTAGAGAGTACTTAGGCTTGGAGCGTGGTCGCCCCATGTTCAGACAGGATTTCACGTGTCCCGCCCTACTCGAGAATCATAAAACTTTTTACCTATACGGGACTA
Organism: Rickettsiales bacterium; assembly: GCA_033762715.1. Lineage (GTDB taxonomy): Bacteria > Pseudomonadota > Alphaproteobacteria > Rickettsiales > SXRF01 > JANRLL01. Next base: position 957 of record JANRLL010000003.1, read on the forward strand.
TCACCCACTATGGTTGCCTTTTCCAAAGCATTCTAGTTTTTATCTTATGATTACTGGCCTGGTCCCCGTTCGCTCGTCACTACTAAGGGAGTCTCTGTGATTTCTTTTCCTCCGGCTACTTAGATATTTCAGTTCACCGGGTTTGCTCCTACAACCTATGTATTCAGTTGCAAGTACCACATACGTGGTGGGTTTCCCCATTCGGACATCGTCGGATCAAAGTATATTCGCTACTCCCCGACGCTTATCGCAGCGTATTACGTCCTTCATCGCCTTCTACCGCCAAGGCATCCATCAAATGCACTTAACTTATTATTTAACTTGTTCTCTTAAGAACGATGCCTGAACCATGAACGTACAGAGCAAAAGAGCTCTGTATGTTTAACTTATTCAGTACATCAACTCATCAAAATTTTCATCGTCAGGTAGAATTGGCCCAAGGTACTTGCGTACTGTGCGTGCCTTTTCCCGCGCCTGACAATGCAATATGATGTCAGAAAAACCTATTCACAATTTCAATCAGCAGAGACCGTTTTGATTGCTCAATTCACTCTCTAAATCACATCGCCCTGTCGGCGAAGGGATGATTCGTATACCGTTACCTATTTGGTATGTCAACAACCATTGTGAAAAATTTTTACATTATTTTTATTACACGCTAAAACGCTATATTTTCTGCGCGTTACCGCGTTTTATATTTTTCACTTGGGTGATGCGTTCGCTAAATTTTATGATCCAGGATCATCATCGAAAATGCATTTAGCGAAAGTAGGTGATGATTATAGCGCAGATAATACGCGATGACAAATAGCGTTTGCGGCCAGGCCTTGCGTCTTAATCTCTTTGCGTGAAAATCAACCAATAAACTGATTTTTATTGGGTTTTTTTAAATAGACCTGAAATTAATAATTTGTTAATATTGTCTCGAATCCTGTTTGCTTGTGCGACTCGTTTCGATCAAGTGAACGCGTCACCTTTGTGTGACTCTTGATTGTACGTGTCGTACACGCACGGGATGGGTATCTGCGCTAACCAGGCCAGAACCGCATCACTCAGGAGGTGCTCTCATGAAAGAGCCCAACCAGCAGAATGGCGCCATCGCCGCGCTCGAAAAGGCGATGATCCGTCCGATAACCCGTGCCACCACGCAGCTTGGTGAGCATGTCGAAAGCCACGAATGGACTGGCGTTGCCGTGTGCAGCGTTCGTGTCATTGGCGGCCTCGCCATCATCATCGTCTGCTGCTGGGTTTTCCCGGCCGCCGGCATGATCGACGGTATGTTCGAGGTCCTCACGCCCCCGAAGAGCTAAACCGCTCCCCATCCGGGGATGCAACCCTCTACCCTCTGTCCCTCGCGATCCCAAAATCGCGGGGGACAGTTGATTTTTAAACCATGTCGTTTCCATTATTTTTATCCCTATCGTTTGACCGGGGTCAATTACCATTGGGCTCGCCGCTCTACAATGCTAGAGCCATGCACACAAAACATCGTGAAAAGACCCTATTTGCAAAAGCCACTGATCCCATGATTGAAGCGGTTATTGGTGGTTTTTTTCGATTCACTCAGCGTGAAGAAGCGCAAGCTCGTTTGCATGATTTGGCCAGCATGTATGTAGTTTCCAAAAGGCAGCCCACAAACGGCCTACATTTATGGGTGCGTCATTATGACATCAGCCAAGAAGAAAAGAAAAAAGGATTTCGCGGTCATTTTATGACTATTTCCATCACTGAACAAAACGGCATGTTTAGTTTGCGCGCAATTAAAGACCAGCAGCCACTAGCCAAGCATCCGCAAAAAGACCGGCCAGATCTCAATATGCCCGATATGGGGCATTACCTGCTGCGCGCATCGCGCAAAGGAAAAATCTATCCTTCACGTGAGGCCGCTTATGATGCGCTCATGCAACTGCACGATATGTTTCCTGCAACCACTATTCCCGGACGCTCTCACCTGTTCACTATGATCTATGACCGCAATCAACCCCCTGACGCAAGAACGGTGAAATATATCTTGCGTATCCAACCCAAAGAAAAAGAAGGGTTTGTTATTATATTGGAACTCAACCGCTCACCCAAATCGCCGGATCAAAATAAAAAATTGGAAAACAAAGGCTTATACACATCTATGGTGCAAAAAAGCCGCCGGAAGAAACCCAAAAAATCGAACTGATTGTCACTAAATCTTCATACCTAACAGCCCCTCCATACTTTAGAATGGTAGGTGATGTGGTGTGATATCTTTCTAGGGTTCAGAACGATAGCACATCTACATGCCGTCTAAAAAACGGCTACCATTCCAAAGAAAGGGGGTGAAAGGGTCATGAAAGATCACTTCACGCCTAATGAGGCACCGGAACCTCCCCGGTGCACGTTTGTCGCAACAGGGCTCTGCCCTGTGACGGATTTCGACGCCGCCTGCCCTAACCATGAGCAGCCTGGGTGCCGATTCTGTAAGAAGCAAACAACTGGCGAAACGCCCACGGATACCAATCCGGATGGCGTTCCGCTGAACTAAGGATCAGTCAGTAGGTGGGAGAACCACACTTGCGCAAGCAAGTGCCCACCTGCTGGCCCTCCTCGGGAGTTTTTTATTATTTCCCCATAGACCAATCATTAACAATGTGTTAATATCGAGCTGTATTCTGTTTGCTTGGCCGAACGATAAGATCAAGTGAACGATAGCCGCAATTTCGGCTCATTTGATTGTATGTTTCGTACGGCAAGCCGGTGCTTTTAAGCATCGTAAACACTCCCAAGGAGCGCTTGTATGACGAAGAGAACGTTCAACACAGCAGTAACCATCCTGTCAGTTGTTCTGCTCATCGCGTTGGGTATCGCCATCTACGAAGGGCTCGGACTGTACATTCTGGCAGCTGTTTTTATCGGGCTGTATGTTGCACGTCAGATCTGGGGTCCCTCGCGGAATCTCGGCTTTAAAACAGCCAGAAAGGCGATCGGCGTGTGATCTCTCACCATCTACTTCTACTACAAGCCCCAAAATGCGGGCTTGTAGTAGAGGAGGTGAAATTTTCTTTCCCCACCTTCCTTTTTCATATCTGGTTTTTTGAGCGGTGTTATGCTATAGCTTATCTATTGCGTACGTAACGCGAAACCACATCCACGTAGGATGCTATGCAGTCACTACCGACAACGTTAACGGCCATACCCATTGCCGGCTCGCTTGCAGATCCCGAAGGATTGGCCAAAGCGCTCGCCGACGCCCGCCCCAAAGATCTCGCGGCTGATAATGACATGGTCATTCCTTTTGCACCGGTGCATGATGTAGTGCGCATTTCGCCGGAAGCACAATTTTTCCAAGCATTGAAACCGTTTTTGCAGGCACTCGATCAAGCCGAGACCACTGAAGAGTTTCGCCTCGCCGCACAAGCGCTACAACAATTTCTCGAAGATAATAATATAAGCGGGCGCATCTATACGCGCTTAAACAGCGCCATCGATTTTGCATTAGAAACACTCGATGCCATGGATGAAACGGATGGGTTTGAATCGTTTGAATTCGATGTGAGCATGTTATCGGTCAATGCTGCTTCTGCTAATTATAATGTGAGTCAGGTATCGTTCTCGATTGATTTTGAAATTCACACCACACACTCCGACTTCAGCTATGAGACCGGCATTTCCGAAAGCGATGGTAGCGGCGTGGTCAAAGATATGTACCACACCGATTTTGAACAGAAGGACTATGAGCGTATTACGTTAGACACCTCTCTGCTGGTATTTCAACTCGGTGTCGATGTCGGCGTTAAAGCCTTCAAATCCTTAGCCAGCAAGCTGTTTGGCATTAATGCGGTGGATCTGCTTAATTTCGCCCTGGATAATAACATCAGCCAATTCGACCTGTCGCAAAGCCAGATCTATAAAAAAACGACGATACGCAACAACGTGATTGACCTTCTACAGCCTCAAACCGAGTCAATTGTTATAAAACAGGCTCTCACCCTCAGCTCGAAGCAATTACGCCTTTTGCTCGACATAAAAGCCTAATTCCCGACTCTTTTTCTCAAGGATCTTCCCTTTTTATTCAAAATAGGGTATAACCGTCATTGCTTGGTGAATCAGCGACTTAGCTGGATTTGTAAAGAAAGAATGACTAAAATTTTGTCTAATTTTAATAAATCCGAAAGATTCACTTAACTGAGTGTTCAATGTTTTATGGCAATAATACCCTTAGACACTGTAAATGAATTGCCCAAGGTGAAAGCCGAGGGGGGAGAACAGGAAGTCAAGCGTGACGGACTGTTACTCGCGGAACCGGAGGTGAAAACCAAACGACCGCCTTATTTCAAAGTAGTGCTGCTGAACGATGACTACACGCCGATGGATTTTGTGGTGTTTATCTTAAAAGATATTTTCCGCAGGTCCCATGAAGAAGCAATCAGCATCATGCTTGAAATACACCAACAAGGCGCAGGCATTTGCGGGGTCTACACGCGGGACGTAGCGGAAACAAAAGCAGAGTTGGTCATTACCTTGGCTAGACGAAGCGAGTATCCCCTACAGTGCCGAGTGGAGAAACAGTAAAATTCTTATGTGGGGTATGCCGCCATGCTGTCTAAGAACCTGGAAATCACTCTCCATCGCGCTCTTGCGCTGGCCAAAAAGCACCATCATGAATATGCGACGCTTGAGCATTTGCTCTTTGCGCTGACCGATGATCAAGATGCGGCCGCGGTTATGCGTGGTTGCGGCATCGAAATTACCGCACTCAAAAAATCCTTGGTGGATTTCCTCGAAAACGAGCTCACCACGCTGGTGGTAGAAGACGTTGAAGAGTCTCGCCCAACGGCAGGCTTCCAACGCGTGATTCACCGCGCTGCTATCCATGTGCAATCGGCTGGCAAAAACGAAGTAACCGGCGCCAATGTGTTAGTTGCCCTCTTCTCTGAGCGCGATTCACACGCCGTATTCTTCCTGCAAGAACATGATGTATCGCGCCTCGATGTAGTGAATTACATTTCGCACGGCGTTGTGAAATACGCTGACAATCAAAAAATCGCTGAATGGCGCCGCGAACTTGATCCCGATGAAAGCGAATCGCTGGAAAAACCGCAAGCTGCGAAAGAAAGCAAAGAGAAAGACAAAGATAAGGCTGATGCCCTGTCGCAATATTGCGTGAATTTGAACAAAAAAGCAGAAGCCGGCAAAACCGATATTCTGATCGGCCGCGAAGAAGAAGTGGATCGCACCGTGCAAGTGCTGGCTCGCCGCACTAAAAACAACCCGCTCTTTATCGGTGAAGCCGGTGTTGGTAAAACCGCCATCGCTGAAGGCTTGGCTTTCCGCATCGTACGCGGCGAAGTGCCTGCTGTGCTGCGCAACGCTATTATCTTCTCGCTCGATATGGGCGCCCTGCTCGCCGGTACGCGTTATCGCGGTGACTTTGAAGAGCGCATGAAAGCGGTCATCAAAGAAATCGAAAAAGCGCCTGGTGCTATTTTATTCATCGATGAAATCCACACCATCATGGGTGCGGGTTCCACCAGCGGCGGCGCGCTCGATGCGTGTAACCTGCTGAAGCCTGCTCTGGCTCGCGGCGGTTTCCGTTGCATCGGCTCGACGACCTATAAAGAATATAAAAACTCGTTTGAGAAAGATCATGCGCTGGCACGTCGTTTCCAAAAAATCGACATTGAAGAGCCTACGATCGACAACTCCATTAAAATTCTGCGTGGCCTGAAACCTTATTATGAAGAGCATCATGCCGTGCGCTACACCAACAGCGCGATCAAAGCAGCCGTTGAACTTTCGGCTCGCTATATTCATGATCGCAAATTGCCGGATAAAGCTATCGACGTGCTCGATGAAGCCGGTGCTGCACAAATGCTGGTGATAGAAAGCAAACGCAAGAAAACCATTACCCATCGCGAAGTAGAAGACATCGTAGCCAAAATGGCGCGTATGCCGGCTAAAACCGTGTCGATGGATGATGCCGAACAACTCAAAAACCTCGAGAAGAATTTGAAGCTCGTGGTGTTTGGTCAAAACCGCGCAATCGATGCGCTGTCGTCTGCTATCAAAATGTCACGTGCTGGTTTGCGTGAAGAAGAAAAACCGATCGGTAACTACCTATTCACCGGCCCAACCGGCGTGGGTAAAACCGAAGTGGCGCAGCAGCTTGCCGTGCTGATGGGCATGGAGCTGGTTCGCTTCGATATGTCGGAATATATGGAAAAACATGCGGTCGCTCGCTTGATTGGCGCACCTCCAGGCTATGTTGGTTTCGATCAAGGTGGTTTGCTCACCGATGCGGTGGATAAAACCCCCTACTGCGTGATCTTGCTCGATGAAATCGAGAAAGCGCATCCCGACGTCTATAATATCCTGTTGCAGGTGATGGATTATGGCCGCCTGACCGATAATAACGGCAAGACGGTGAACTTCCGCAATGCGATTATCATCATGACCAGCAACGCCGGTGCCGCCGATGTGGCACGTGCGCCAGTGGGCTTCATGAAGGTGGATCGTGCCGGTGAAGATAAAGAGGCAATCAACCGTGCCTTCACGCCGGAATTCCGCAACCGCTTGGATGCCATTATCAGCTTTGATCACCTCACCTCCGATGTGGTGGCGCACGTGGTCAACAAATTCATCTTCCGCCTGGAATCACAATTGGCTGATCGCAACGTAACCATCCAGCTGGATGAAGCGGCACGCAAATGGCTGGTAGAACGTGGCTATGACCGCTCGAACGGTGCACGTCCGATGGCTCGCCTCATTGCAGAAAAAATCAAAAAGCCGCTGGCTGACGAAGTGCTCTTTGGCAAACTCTCCAAAGGCGGCACGGTGAAAGTCACCGTGGAAGATGATGAACTCGCCTTCCAGTTCAGCAAAGCCACCCATAGCAACAAGCAAGATGAGAGCGATGAAGAGCTGGTCGGCTAAACATACACCTAGGAAAAAGTATTGATGGAAAATACAGCAAGAGATGAAGTCACCCCACTACCCAATATAGAGCGCTTAGCGCAGCACACAGGCGCTGATCCGGAGGTCTTGAAACATTGTCTAGCATCGCAATTTTGTAGCATCATTAATGATTACCCACAAGATGCCTACGCAGCTGATACATTCGGTAAAAAAGCAAAGCTCGCGTCTAAGGATAACCGCGCCACCTACGAATATGCTCGATATATAGCACAAGAAGTAGTAGAGGACGTGCGCGACAATGCCGATCTACACAAAAAGGTGACCAATAGTTTCTCATTAGGAGACACTACCCAGATCGATGAAATTATCACCGATGCAATGATTAACAAGATCGCCAGTCGCGTCAGCCAAGCAACAACTAAAGATTTCGCTTATTATGGTAAAAAACTGCTCAAGCCAACCATTGATACGACCATTGAGCGTGAAATCGTGGCCATTGCCGCACCGCCAAGCTCTCCTTCTGCTGCGGTTCTTATTTTGAATGGTATGCATTATAACGATGCAATACGTGCAGTGCCCGACCGCGTCAATAAGCGCGCCGAATTTAATATCGATACCGCCGATGTAGCCCGTGCATTAAATGCCATCAAGCATGGTACACCCACAGAAAAACCTGCTGAACCTCGCCCAGGCATTATGAGCCGTTTATGGAAAAAGATAACAGACCCCAAGCCACCGAATAAAGCCGAGGTAACGGAGAAGTTATTGACGCACCTATTAGGGGACAGGTCTCCAAGCGAGCTGAGAGATACGACCGCAGATAACCTGCTAGAGGGTATGAGCGTACGAGATGTTGTTGCTGCGTACGCAGCAGCGCGTGAAGAATTTAAAACACAAGCTAAGTCTGGCGCTGCCAAATAGCGCACCATAAGGATGTCATAGTGTTATGACTAGACCAGAAGCCAAAATTCCCGCCAGCCAAGGCCGTGTGTTTGTCGAATCGCTATCACCAGAGCTTGAATTTGGTCTCAGTGAAGTGGGGTTGAATACAAAAGGATTGGATCCGGCAGCGCTTAAAACCGTACGCCATCGGTTAGCAGGCATATTTGCACATCCGCTGGATAATCGGGATATAACAGCAAGCGCCGTGCGCAACATTATCGAAAGCGCCTTGCCTGAGAGCGATGCGCGCAATCTCATCGAAGAACGTATTATGGATTTGTTTGCCAAACATGCCGCCCCGCAAGGCGTCCGTACAGCGCCACGACCCGATAAATTTTCCCTCGATCTATAAATATGCTGAACCAAGCCGATAAAGATGCCAAAGCCTTGTTCGAACAAGCCACAGCGCTGAATCAGGCAGCCTGGGAAAATTCAGACGATATCGTATCCAATGGCATCAATCCGCTTTTGGGGCTAGCGATGGAATGGAAGCAGATCAAAGACCGTGCGCGTTCCCTTTCCTATTATAAAAATATAACGAATGAGCGGCTGCAAGGCTTTATCGATGCCGGTCTGTATCAAGATGCGCTGGAACTATTGAATGAGGACAAAAAACATATGTCCTATGAGTTTTCGCGCACCATCGAAATAGCAGCGCTACAAAAAACCATTCAAGAAGACCATCCGGCCATGTTTGAACTGTTGGAATGTTTAGAGCGGATGATGCCCAGTGTACAATTCAGCCAACATGCACCGCGTGAATTGAAAGACACGGAAATAGGCCGACATCGAAAAAAACTGGATGGCGATCTGAAGGGTGAACCGTCTTTTGGTTTCATGGCCCCTGCCCCGTGGCAACGTAGCGTGAGTTTGGCACAATCCGCAGATCATCTGCAAGACGATATGCAACGCGTGGCGCAGCTATTGCAAGATCCCGATCTACGTGACGATTCCCTTTTTACGACCTTTTTTGAACAAAAATACGCCGCCTATGAAACGCAGCTTCGTATGATTATGGCATTGGCTAATAACCCACCCGAAGAATGGGCGAGCGCTACCACACAAGTCGTTAATGATACCACAGGCACCTCAATACCCACCGATAAAAAAACCAAAATAACACCAGACATGCTGGAGCCGAACCAGAACAATAGCGATATTCCACCTGTATCGGTTGAGCAATTCGGGCAAGCCCTCACCAGCCTGGCGCATATGCCTGAATTTGCGGATTTTGCGGGCAAGCTTTCGGATTACCGCGCCACTTATCACAAAGCACGTTAACTAAAACACCCCTAGATGCCGCTGGACAAAGCGATCCACCTGCTCGCTCACATCCTCTTTCATCGCCTCATCCTGGCTGTAGCGCGTCCAACTGGATGCTATCTGATCATAATGCGCGGCAATATCGCCAAACGGATCGTGCGCGAGGAAGCCTGCCGGCACATGATCGTTGCTAAACAGTTCCGTTCTGAAAATCAGCGCATTGAATAAAATATATTTGATGAAGTCGACCTGCTTAGGGTCCTCCGATTTCTCCAAATACCAGCGTGAGCGTAGGGTTGGCGCACTTAAATTGCTGGCAATGAAGGCAGACTCCACCGGTGTGAGCTCACGTAGCCGCTTGCCAAAATAAAGCTGCGCCGCTTGTTTATAGCCATACATGCCAGGGCCGGTTTCGGCGATATTGGCATACAGGGTGAAGATATCGGCCTTGGTGAAATGACGTTCCAGTTTCAGCGCCACGATCATTTCTTTGGCCTTGCGATAGAGCGTTTGCTCCGATCCCACCAGCAGGTTTTTCACCACTTGTTGCGTAAGTGAGCTACCGCCACATTGCGCACCATGAAACAGGCGACCTTTGATGCAGGTCCAGATGGTGCCAGGCCGCACGCCGCGGTGAATAGCAAAATCATAATCTTCCGCTGCAAAGGTCGCAAAAATCAACTCTGGCGGAATATCGACCAAGCGCGCATTATCGGGGTGAGCCAATCCGGCTTTGCGCGACTGTGTTTGATTAGGCGGCACGTAGTCAATAATGCCGCGCAACTGCTCAACATCGGTTGTGCTATAGATATAAAACGCCCAACCGCCACCTATGAGAGCGGCTATCACGCCTAGCAGAAAAATGGTGCGAATCAGACGATACATGCCCATTGCTATAGCCGATTTTTATGGATTTTGCCAGTAGAAGCACCTGCCAGCAGACCGGACAACCCTGAGCGCGCTTCATGTGGGGCGCAAGAGCTGCATACTGAAAGCAACTATGAAAATCACGAAATGGAGAATGTGGCGAAAATGGCGTGTTTTGAGAACCGCAGCGGAATTTACATACTAAGTAAATGAGCAGTGGAAGCGCAAAAACACGCTATTTGCAGCCCATTATACATTCGTGATCTAGCGTATTTCGGTGCGGTAATCGCAACGCACGCTAACCACTTGCTGCCTGGCTTTGTCGGCTAGGCGCTGCAATGGGAAATAGGTTTGGGTGTCTGACAACTGATACGGAATATCGTTTTTATCGAGGAAGCTTTGAATGGTGGGTACTGTGACGGCAATGCCGCTACGGCGCGTGGTGCCGTTTTCCGGCTGATCCATCTGGTAGGTATAGACCACCGCTTGCGCCGCCACCACACCTGCTACATGTCCAGCACGATCCATCAGCGGGCCACCGCTATTGCCTTTGGCCACCACATTGCTGATTTGTAACCACTTATCTTCGCCTTGCGGACCACTGATGGCTTCTATCTGCGCTTCTTTGGCGATCATTTTATCTTTCTGGCGCATGGCGCTCGGATAGCCTAATACTAATGCGCGCTCGCCTGGTTCCATCACCACCGATGGATCGCGCAGTGATAATGCTTCACTGCTAATAGGAGCCGTTTTCAGCACCACCAGATCATGCTCGCTATCGCGCGCGGCGATGGTTGCTGGTGCATTAAGCACCGGCCCGTTGAGCACAATATCATCGCAATGCTCGACCACATGCAGATTGGATAGCACGAATCCTTGCGGATGAATGTAAAAGCCGCTGCCATGACTGACCAAGGTTTGCACATTAGCCGCGTAAGCAGGCAGGCCGGCGCAGCATAAAAGGAGTGAAACAAAAAGCCTACACTGCATATTATTCGGCAGGCGCCTCTTGCGGTGCCGGAGTGGCTTCTTTCGGCGGTTCTTTTTTCTTCACCTTCACATCCGGTGCCGACAGCAACGTGCGCGCGGTGGGAGCGGCTTTTGGATCGCGGAAATACGAGCCACGCATCAGCACAATAGTGATGCGGCGATTGCGTGGACTGCTTGGCTCTTGCGGTGTCAGCAATTCGCGATCAGCCAAGCCCATGATTTTCATCACCCGCTCCTGCTCCAATTGCGTCGAGCTTAAGAAACGGCGCGATGTATTAGCGCGATCGCTGGAGAGTTCCCAGTTAGTATATTGCGGATTGCCGGTAGCACCCGACGCATCGGTATGACCAGTGATACTGATATTGTTTGGCGTTTTAGAAATAATATTGGCCATCGCATCGAGCACTTTTTTACCGGTGTCGGTGAGCATTGCACCGCCTGGATAAAACATCGGCGTTTTCGGGTCATCGATCATGTCGATTTTAAGCCCTTCCGGCGTTTCGCGAATCAGCACGTTATTGCGGTAATCTTTAAGCTCAGGATCTTCTTCCAGCGCCTGTTTAATATCTTGCTGTGCATCTTTGAATTCTTCGCCTGTATCGGTGAATTCCTGCTCCTTATCCGATTTAGAGGTAGACTCGGCATCCGGATTGGGATGCTCTACATCTTGGTTAGGCACATCAGCTACCGGCCCTTGTTTTACCTGTCCAACGACGATGCCTTTTTCAGTCAGATCGCTGCGCGCCTTGCCTTGGGGACTGGCTTTAATACCGCCCTGGAAGCCGATACCTTTTTCATCTTTTAAACCGGTGGTGGGTGTAAAAAATTCGGCAATACCGAGTTTTTGCTCAGGCGTAGTTACCGACAGCAGCCACAAAAGCAAGAAAAACGCCATCATCGCGGTTACGAAATCGGCATACGCCACTTTCCACGCGCCGCCATGGTGGCCGCCGCTGATTTTCTTAATCCGCTTGATGATAATGGGTGGTTGATCTGCCATAGCACCAAGTATGGCCAAATAAGGTAAATAAGTCGTTACGTGCATTAGACTAAAAAAAGAAAACCAGCCCCGTACAGGCGGCTGGTTTCTTAGTCATCATTGCCGCGGAAAATGCGATCGCGAGCTGCGCTCTCATCCGCTTTCCGCTGCTGGTCCCGGTAATACTCCCTTCGCCTGTCACCCTCTGTAGGAGTGTATTGCGTCGGTTTTTTCCCAAGGATGCTCTTGCCTGCAAGCAGGGCAAGTAGCGCGAGTATGAGCTCCATGCTCAACCTCCTTTAGTGGATTTCGGACTCCCTTGCTTCTTCGGCTCTACGACGATTTTCGTCGCAGATCTCAGAAGAAGGGCGTCCAAACTTGCTGAGAATGATCCCTCCGATGATAACCACCGCGAAGAAAACCACCAGCTTCCAATCATTGGCCTGCATGTGTGAAAACATACTACACCGCCTTACGTGGAATGTGCCTTGGCAAAGCCACAGTCAAAAGAGCCACAAAGGTCCTTGTGGCTGTCGTTCGCAAAGCAAACAGAAACAGCCGTATTTTAATGTTTTATTTACTTTATGGCTAGGGGTTTTTGGCTAAAAAACCTGCAAAAAAGAAAGGCTGATTCCCCCTTTCGGAAAGAACCAGCCTTGTTATTCTTTACTTCAGCGCCGGTTAGTCACCACCACCGCCGCCATCACCTCCACCGCTGTCACCACCACCCGAGTCTCCACTGTCATGGCTGTGACCATCTCCTCCTCCGCTAAACAAGTCGGAGAAAAAGCCGCCGCCATCACCGTGACGCCTATGATGATCGTCATCCCCTCCGCCATACAGCCAGGGTTGATACCCAGGATCGGAAGTGTCGTTGCTCCTACTGCTTCCACCCCCGCCGTAGCGAGAGTTGAAACGGTTGGAGCGCCGCGTGGAGCGATTGCTGAGATAGCTGCCGAGGCCGAATAGCCCTACCACCAGCAGAATCACTGCCAGAATCACCCAGTCACTAACCTGCATGTTAGCAAACATACGGAACCGCCTTTAGGCGAGATCGATGCCAACTAGGTTGGCGTCGGCTTCTGCTGCATAAGCATAACCAGTCAAAAGAGCCACAAAGGTCCTCGTGGCTGTCGTTCGCAAAGCAAACAGAAACAGCCGTATTTTAATGTTTTATTTACTTTATGGCTAGGGGTTTTTGCCCAAAATCCCACAAAAAAGAAAGGCTGGTTCCCCCTTTCGGAAGAACCAGCCTGATGCTGCGGACGTGGACGAAGCTATTACCAGCCTCCGTCCCCGTCATGATGCCCCAGATCCGGCGGCGTATACGGCTCGGGGGCCGGATCGTGAATCCGCCAAAGGCTCTCGTGATGACCAAACAAACCGTCACCTAGAAAACCTGGCTCGACAGACGGGCGGTACGGATCCAGCTCACTACTAAACGAGTCAGCGAAAGGGGCCGTGTTTTCCGTGCTGTCATACGATGTTGCGAAAGGCTGCTCACCTCCGAAGAGGTTGAACGGGTCCCACATGGGAATGCACCTTCTTTCTTTCGTGATGTCGAAGCCAAACGAATCGGCTTCTATTTCTGCTGATGCAGACCACAGTCAAAAGAGCCACAAGGGTCCTCGTGGCTGTCGTTCGCAAAGCAAACAGAAACAGGATTATATTAACTTTTTATTTACTTTTCTGCCAGGGTTTTTGCGCTTACGGACCATCATTTTGCGCTTTAATATAAGGATAACGAAATGTCACCTAGAAGGGGGTTTTTGGAGGGTGAATCAATCTAATCTATTGATTTATAATTATTCACATCAGTCAGAAGTGAGCAAAAACCGGTTCAAAGCGGGTCTAAAGCGGTTGAAAATGGGCTTAAAGCAGGTTGAAAGCGGGTAAAAGCAGTCAGAAAGGGGCTTTTTGATACACCCAAATATGAGCCGGCGGTAAATTAGCCAGAACAGTGCGCACTTTGTGCCCCCGTAAGGAAAGCTTGCGTGCATCGCTGCGTCCGAGCGGCGAGCGACGACCATAGGTGAATTGAATGATGGTGCCATGCTCATCAATCGCATGCGCCATTTGCTCTTCGATCTGCAAACGCAACGGCGCAGGCATCGAAAGCAACGGCAAGCTCGAGACGATGGCATTGACTTGCGTCACGCCACCTTGCTGCAGCACCGACACCAGCTCACAAGCATCGGCCTGCAAAATCGTGAGCTCACGAAAATGCGAACATAAAATCGCATGCATGCCCTTGTCACGCTCTACTACCACCAACCGATCTGGCGATACACCCGCTTCCAAAAGCGCATGCGTCACCGCACCTGTACCCGCGCCCAGTTCGATTACCACACCTGGTTTGCTCAAATCCACCTGCTGAGCAATGGCACGCGCGAGGCTGCGCGAACTGGGGACTACCGCCCCCATTTTAAGCGGCGATTTCAGCCAGGCGATAAGGAAGCGATGATGCTTGCGTTGATGTTTTTGCGCTAGGGACACAGAGGCCTATTCCGGATGCGAAGAGGCATATCTGATTTGCTCATATGCTGCCTGAATTTTAAGGCTCAGCAGCTTTTTGCCGTGCGCGGCCGAGGCTAAGGTCGAATCACCCAGCGAGCCGGTTTTATCATAGTCTTTGATGCCACGATCGCCGAGCAATTTAGGACGCACACCTTGCGGGCCGAGCGCCATTAATTCCGACGTATCCATAAAGCCGGCATGCGCAGTGGGGTTTTGCACTTTCAGGCCGATCGATCCCACCCATTGTTCTTGGCCATTTTCATAATAATAATTGCTCACGTGCAACACGCGCACGCCACTACTGTTCCATTTGCTGCTAAGCTTAGCAGCCACTTGGCGTTGGATCTCTTGGTTGCCGGAGGAGTCACCGACAAAGCAGATCAGCTTGAAGCCGTGCTGCTTCAAACTCGCTGCCGCATCCTCGAGCAACATGGCGAATGTCTCATCGCGTATGGAGATAGTGCCGGCAAAATTCATATGCCCTTCTGGCGGATTGATTCGCCCCTCAGGCACATAGTTGATAACGGGAGCAACGAGTGCGTTGTTAAGCTTACGGGCGATTTCCCCTGCCGTGTAACGCACGATGATGTTATGTTTGCCTTCTACCATGTGCGGGCCGTTTTGTTCATGGCCGCCGGTAGGAATGATTGCGATGTTGGCACCGGCTTGCATACGGTCGCGGATTTCCATCCAGGTGAGTTCTTCCATATAGACCGAATCCACCTCTGCCGCATAGCTAGCTAGTGGCGCCAAGAAAGACAACCCGAGCAGAAAGGCAAATACTGTTTTCATTCAAAACCCCCTAGGCAATCGAAAATGAGTTAGTATGGTATTAGCATGAAGAAACAAAAAATCGACCAGATATTCGCGCGTTTGCAAGCAAATATGCCGCATCCGCAGACGGAGCTGTATTATACCAATGAATTTACCTTATTGGTAGCGATTGTGCTTTCGGCCCAAGCAACCGATAAAGGTGTGAATAAGGCAACCCCTGCGCTCTTTGCCGTGGCCGATACGCCTGCCAAAATGGCCAAATTGGGCGAGGAAAAGCTCAAAACCTATATCAAGACGATTGGCCTGTTTAATGCCAAAGCCAAGAATGTCATAGTCCTATCGCAGCAATTGCTCGAGCACCACAAAGGCAAAGTGCCGCATGATCGCGCGGCACTCGAATCCTTGGCGGGTGTGGGGAAAAAGACCGCAGCGGTCTGGCAAAATTGTGCGCTGGGACTTCCTACTATCGCAGTCGACACCCATGTGTTTCGCGTAGCCAACCGGTTGGGCCTATGCAAAACCACCACGGCCGATGCGACTCAGATTGCGTTGGAGAAGGTAGTGCCGGATCAGTGGAAATTGCATGCCCATCATTGGCTGATTCTACATGGGCGCTATATATGCATCGCCCGCAAACCACGTTGCGAGCAATGCATCATTTACGACCTATGCGAGTTTCCTAACAAAACCGCTTAGCGTGTTGGTTCGCCGCCACGCTGTGGACCAGAACCGCCAGAAACGACAGGTGTTTGCATCGCTTTTTTAAGTTCTGTAAAGTCCTGATTGAGCGAACCTTCATCATAACGGAAACCTTGCTGGGTTGCAGCCCTTTGGGATAAACTGCTAATCGCGTTGGCATCATTCATTGTATTGTTGAAGTTTTGCAGCACCTGGTCATAGCTGCCTGGTCCCGTTGCAGGGTCTGCCGGATAGTGACGTGCTGCACGTTCTAGACGAGCTAATACGCGAGGCGATAATTCATCCGGCTCAATATTATTTTTACGGAGCACGTCGATAAATTGATCATGAGTCATCTTACCTGCGATATTAAAATCGTTAGTCGCCATCATCCGGTCTTTCAGAGCTTTCTCAGCTTCAGGACTACCAGCAGAAAAATTGCTTGTCGGATTTATTGCAATCACAACATCGTCATAATCCAATTGCCCGCCGGTCGCATGCGTATGGGTTTTGTCTTTCGCATGCGTTGCATAAGCCAGCAATGCATTTGCATCGTCTTTACTTACACCAGCCTCTTGCATATCCTTAAAGAGAGCTTGCATCTTCGGAGCCACCTGAGTCAGACGTACAAAATTATCTTTCTCCGTACCGCCTTTCGATGTTTCCTCCCAAAGCCTGCTAATTTCTTCAAGGCGCGCATGGAAATTTATCTGATGTTGTCGTATGCGTGCTTCTGCTGCAGCATCAATCGTTATGTGCTGCGCACCTGCGTCCGGATCTTTAGAGGGAGTTACACTTACAGGTGTACCTGAACCAATAGTTCCAGCACCATCAGTTACTATTACAGGTGTACCTGAACCAATAGTTCCAGCACCATCAGCTACTATTACAGGTGTACCTGAACCAATAGTTCCAGCACCATCAGTTACTACTACAGGTGTACCTGCACCTGTGCGACTAGTATCAGTGGACAGAGATCCATCAGCAGGTCTTACCGTTGTTGCAGGCACAGCGTCCGCTGGTTTTGGTCCGGTGCCGTGTGGCCACACTGCATGCGCAGGATCTTTTTGTGCATTCAGCGCACGCGCGGCCGCAGACTCAGGATGGTATTCAGCCGGATGTTTTTCCAGGCGGCGAGCAACGGTTTCTGCACTTTGTGCAACTAGTTTGCGTTGGTCTTCAAGCTCATTACCTGATTTACCCTCTTTTACCATTTTTTCCAATTCGCGCGAACGCTCATCCAACGTTGCCAGCATATATTGCGTCACTTCTTGTGGTGACCAATCTGCCCGCTTGTTTTTATCAGGCATTTTAACAATCTTAGCCTTTTCGTTCGCTTGTGCACGGGCAGTCTCAATCTCCGGCTTATATTGCTCCAGTATGTGCCCAATCTGATTTTTCTGCTCGCCATTCATCACCAAGTTACGGAAAACCGGATCACGTTGCATGCGCGCGTCAATCAACGTAGCGGCATTGGCTGCTTTTGCACGCGCCTCTGGATCACTAGGGTTTTGCTCACTTGCTTTATGAAACTCTACCAGTTTATCTAGCAGCATGGCATGGGTTTTATCCCGCTGCTCCGTAGCGGCATGCTCACTCGTTCCATACCACCTATCAGTAGCAGCCTGGAACGCAGGCGCGACTAACTCTTGACCGGCTGTGACGATGGCTGATTGCTTAATGTCGGATTGCAAGCCCGTACCACCAAACCAACTTGCCAATGCATCTGTGCCGCGGGCTACTTCGCGCAGCGCATCCCCTACGAATGGAACATAGTTACCACCCGTTTGCAGAACACCGGTAAGCGATTCTTTATAAACCAGGAAGTCGTCACCTTTTTGTTTGGCTTCATAAATAGCCATGCCGCTTTCGACCGCGCCTGTGACCATGCCAAATCGCATCATCGCGCCACCGCCTTTGGTCGCGAAGGCGCTGGTGCTACCCATGGACTTCATTACCATCGCTGTTGAACCGACAGTAGAAGCACCACCAACACCGAGCTGGGTCCAACCGGAAACATCATTGCTGCTATCATTGTCGAGCAACATGGATGCTCCATTATACGCCGAGAAACCACCTAATACGACACCCGCACTACCGCCGACCGCACCCAGTTTGCTAGATAGCGCACTTGGATTAGTCCCACGGGTAAATAGCGGCAATGCATTATCGGCTAAGTCAGCCGTACCAGCAATCGCCCCACCCAAATGCGAAAGGTCTTCAGACGACTGGAAGAGTTTTCCTTCTCTAGCATGCTTAATCAGTTGATTATAAGATATCACTGTAAAGATCGCGCCGCCAGCCGTACCAATACGACCTTGCGCTGCCATACTACCATGATTCACATGCGCTTCACCGCCGACATGAGAAGGAGCGTCAGGCGAAGAAACGTGAGCTGCCGAACGAGGCCTCAAACTTTCCGGTGCGTTGTAAGTCGTACCATCCGATAATACAGGGGCTGGGCCTGTATAATCGGGATGTCCTGCACCTGCTGGATGTGTTTTAGGACCATTGAGTCGAGTCGCGTGTTCCTGCGCTACACCTTCACGGGTGCTGTCAGGCGTCACTTCAAATTCCAAACCATGGAATGGGAATCTAACCGGTTTGCCTTTTGCTTTGGCTTCTGCGATATGCGCTTCTGCCGCTTCACCAATATTGAAATCTCTGATAGGCGCATCCACAGCAGGAGACGCAGGTTTTGATGCATCGGTCTCGACCGCAGGAGTGGCCTCTTTAGCTTTTGGCGTATCTACATCAGCAACAGCAGCCACAGCCGCTTTCCCTTTTGGTGCTTTTGGCGCTTTGGCTTCTGGCGCCTTTGGCTTTTCTGCAATAAGAGCAGCAACCGTCGGCAAGCTCATCCGTTTCAGCCAACCGGCCACGCGTTCTCTTACTCCGATACCCGCTGCGCTGCCTCTAGCGGCCGGCGCGTCAGGCTCCACGCCTAAGCCAGATGTTTTTTCTGGTTCAGCACTAGCAACTGCTGGCGCTTTGGTTGCAGTATCTACAACTGCAGGCTTAGCTACCGGCGCTACTTCACGGGCATTTTCATACAGTGAATGTGTAGTATCAGAAATTGCAAGCCCATCAGCCGTTTGTTTAAGCGGTGCATTTTTGCCAAGAATCGCATTATTGCGATCCATAGTTACCACATCGCGACGACCTACACGCTCTACCTTAACGTCTAGAGCTTGGTTGTATTCGCCTCTTAATTGGTCTGCCAATGCATGCGCCATTTCTGGTGAATCAACGACAATACCAATACGTTCACTGGTAATAGGCATACCATTAAACGTGCCTTTAACCGGCGGTAGATCATGGATGATGCTATCCTTGCTGAAGGTAGTATCACTGCCATCAATAATAGAACGTGTTGTAATTTTTGCATCTTGTACGCGTGCATTTTCATACAGCGCTTGTACCGTATCCGGAATGATAATTTTTCCATCAGCGCCGGTTTTTAACGGGGCGCTTTTACCTACGGTTGCGTTCGCACGATCCATGGTAACAATGTCCTTACCATTGATGCGCTCTACTTGTACTTCCAGTGCTTGGTTATATTCGCCACGCAATTGGTCTGCCAATGCATGCGCCATTTCTGGTGAATCAACGACAATACCGATACGTTCACTCGTGATCGGCTTACCATTAAATGTGCCTTTAAGCGGTGGCAGATCCTGGATGATACTATCCGCCATCAGAGCGGTCGTATCGCGAGCAACCGGTGGTTTAGCCACTTCCGCTGCAGCGACCGCAGGAGTAACATCAGCAACTGTAGCGGGCCTAGCATCCGAAGCCTCAACGGTTGTTGATACAATACTAGCTTTGGCTGTATTTTTATCACCCAAACGAACAGGTCTGTTGCTTTTTGGACGGGAGGGTGATGCTTCGTCCAAGGCTGCAAGTGCCGCTTCAGGCGAATCAAATGTTCTGTTTTTTAATTCTTTTAATTTTTCAATCCGTTCTTCTGCTTTCGCAATGCCAAATTCATCCGGCCCGCTTATTTGTCCATCCGCGTCCAGATTGACATTTTTGCGTAATTGCTTGAGGCCTTTCTCTTCTGCTTTAACAGCACGGTCAACTTCACTGTCAAATGTCGTTGGGCCAAGGCCAAAGGCAGAGCCTAGACGTTTTGCTCCATTGCTAATGGCTTCTCTTAAACCGGTAAACATACTTCTTTTGGGTGCTTTTGGTGTGGTTTCCACCTCTACATCAGCAGCAACGGGCGTAGTGTCTGCAACTGGAGTAGCTGCTTTATTACCACGCGCCCAATTGATAAATCGATCAACGTTGGGAAGGCCAAAGGTAGAAAAAGACACTTTAGGCATGGATAATTTTGGCAGCGATACGTCAGGCAGTGAAGGTACGGAACGTGAAGCACGTTCAATGATGGAGGGCTTACGCACACTATCAATCGCAGCGCCAATATCGAATCCTTTAGCACGAGCTGCATCTAAGTCAACATGCGCGGTCTCAACCACCCAACCTCTTTCCGGATGTTCCCTAACCGTTGATATATCTTTGCCTGCACCTTTATTAAATTCCTTAGCATAGGCCTCTGCTCTCGCTTTGCCCTTTTCACCAGATCCCGCTTCAAGCGTATATTTCTGACGGTTATCCAGCGTTCTGTTATGAGTGTCATCTTGCAGTTGCAAGAAGTTTTCTCTTACCGTAATAGGTTCGCCTTTTTTACCGCGCTGAATGAGTCCATTTTGCTCAGCTTCTTTTATAGGAAGCTCAACACCCCATCCTTTTTCAGGATCATTGACTGCTTTTGCTCCGATGCCACGCTCATTGAGAACCTTCGCCATATTATGGGCATACACTTCATCGGCCATCGGACGGGTCAGGCCATTATCCTGCCATTGCTCATTATAAGTAACGCCTGACGCTTCAATGCGCAGGTTTTTGCCTTTTATCGACAAGGTAGGCGGAGTTGATTCCACACCAGCAACGCCTTCACGTGCCAACAGCGGCGCGGCATAATGCTTACCGGTTGCTTCTTGCAGGTGGTTATTCAAACGATCACCAGCTGTCAACAAACCGTTATTAAGGCGACGAACATAACTATTTTCATCATTACCGATAGCGATCTCGGCATCCATCATGACGACGGTGCGCCCGTCAAGCGTTCTTGCTACCTCTGCGCCACCCAATGCAGCATGACCACGTGATCTAATATCTTCCGCCATACCATTTGCGATGGCTTCATTAGCAACCGTAATACCTACTTTTTTACCAGCTAATTCTTCTGGCGATAACTGTGCACCATCATTAACGGGTTTATTATTTTCATCATAAATGGCAATATCCTGAGATGAAACCGTCACCGGGCCCTTTGCTGCCTCTGGCTTCGAGCCAAAAGTATCTTTAAGCCATTGGCCCAGACCACGGCGTTTGGGTTTTGATTCTTCAACCGCTTCTTCTGCACCTAAAACAGTGTCGACCTCTACCGCAGTTTTTTCCGTACGGCTAAATAGACGTGAGAAGAAACCCGGTTTTTTAGGTGCTGCTTCCGGTGCATCGGGCGTTACGGTCGGTGCATCTGCAGCAGGTTTTTCGCCACCACCTGGCAGCAAACCTTTCAGCCATTGGCCGAATGTTTTTCTTTCCGGTGTTGGCGTCGAACTTTGTCCTTTATCACGACGCATCAACTCAATCGGAGGACCATCCACTGGCTCACGACCATCTCGTGCAATCATCTCGGCAAAACCTGCTTCAGGATCTACCGCTGGAGTGCCTGGTTTGGTTTGAGCACGCGCCAATGGAATCGGATCACTATCACCAGGATACGGTACAGGCGCAGCTACATCTGGGGCAACCGTTGTCCTAACTGGAGGCAATGTGGCTACTCTTTCATTGATGAGATTCAGGCCATGGTCTTTTACATGATATTCCTTGTAGCCTTTAGAGCTTCCCTTTGGCTCAATCAGCTGTAAGCGATTGGCATCTTTTTCTGAAATTTCGATGTACGATTGATTGGCCGGCACTCTTGCGCTGGGTGCAGCCACCTTATTGACAGCAGCTAAATGCGCAGTTGCCTCTGCGGGTGAGTCAAAATTAATACGAACGGTTGCGACCGATTCTTTGCGGTTAGTACCCACGCGGGCTACATCTAATTCTGCGCCACCTGATTGCGCGTGGAACGAGATCTGATCTGCAGAGATGGGTTTAAGTTCGTTATCAGCCATAAAATTGCTCTAGTTAGGATTTTTCATTAATTAAATTTAACACGCGTGCGGTTAATACGCTGTGAACGTTTGGTTACAATTCGCTTAATGCCATATTTATGGCGTTGTCACAAAGTAACCCTGCAAAAATTGATTAAAAACAATATGTTAATATAATGGGACACAACAATTGTGACAATACGGTCACAGAAAATGGCCTATTGAAGGGCTGATTTAGGGTTATTAGGTCAATATCCGCTGGTCAGAGGGTAGCGGCGATCCTTGCCAAAGAGCATGGGGGTGAGCTTAACGCCTGGGCAGGATTGGCGGCGTTTATATTCCGATTGGCGCACTAATTTGGTGATTTTGGAGACCATGCCTGGATCGAATCCTTTATCAATCAGACTCTCAGGACCGAGACGTTCTTCCAGATGCGCATACAGTAATTTATCGAGCACATCATAAGGCGGCAATTGATCCTGATCGGTCTGGCCTGGTGCGAGCTCGGCGCTTGGCGCACGCGTGATTGAGCGCTTAGGAATCGCAAACGCTTGCGTATTGCGCCACTTCGCCAGCGTATAGATTTCGGTCTTATACAAATCTTTGAGCAAATTATAACCGCCACAGGAATCGCCATAAAGCGTGCTGTAGCCCACGGCAATTTCAGATTTATTGCCAGTGGAAAGCAGCATGAATCCGAGCTGATTGGAAAGCGCCATCAGCGTGATGCCACGCAGGCGCGACTGCAAATTGCCGCCCACACTGATATTTTCCATCCAATCCACGGTTTGAAATACTGGCATCAACACCGCTTCGAAGGTTCTCATCCCAGCATCGATAGGAATCGTATAGGTTTCGATACCTAGATTTTTTGCCAGCTCCAGCGCATCTTCAATACTGTCTGGTGACGTATAGGGCGATGGAAGCGACACACCTTTCACACTAGCAGCACCCAACGCATCAGCGGCTGCCACTGCGGTTAAGGCCGAATCGATACCACCCGACAATCCAATCAATACGCCCGGGAAATTATTCTTGCGCACATAGTCAGCCAAGCCCAATTTCATCGCTTCCCATAAAGCTGCTTCACGCAACAAGGCCGGTTGTAATTCGGCTTTCATATCAAACGCAAATACCTGCAGCGCTTCTTTGAATTCCGGCATCTGCAATACGCAAGTACCATCAGCCGTTTGCGCGTAAGAACCACCGTCAAATACAATGTCATCCTGCCCGCCCACCAGATTCACATAGACGATCGGCGCACCGGCCGTTTGCGCAAAAATCTCGGTCACTTGATGACGCTGCGTCAATTTCTCACCTTCAAACGGCGAAGCATTAATCGCAATCATCAGCTCGACTTGTTGCGCGCGATATTCCATCGCAAGCATCGGCGTCCATACATCTTCGCAAATTAAAAGCGCCAGGTTGGTGCCGCGAAAACGATAGCTGTTACGTGCCATCGCTGGTTGGAACCAGCGCTTTTCATCAAAGATGCCATAGTTGGGCAGCATGGATTTATATTGGATATGCGCGATGCGGCCCGCTTCACATAAAATCGCAGCATTATAGGCTTTATCGCCCTCTTCCCACACACCGCCAAATACAATGCCAGGGCCGGAGGCGGTGATTTTAGCTAGCTCCTGCGCGGCCTCAATGGCTTTGCGGCGAAAATCAGGCGCCAACACTAAATCTTCGGGAGGATAACCGATGAGGCTCAGTTCAGGGCATACAAGCAAATCAACGCCCTGCCTGGCTGCCAGCATATGCAGATTGCGAATTTTAGCGGCATTGCCAGCAATGTCACCCACGGTCACATTGCATTGGGCAATCGCCAATCGCAGGGAAGACGTCATTATTTTTTCAATGCGGCTTGCAGTTCAGGAATCGCGGTTTCCCAGCTGGCAACCAGCCCATAATCCGCTACTTCAAAAATAGGCGCGTTTTCATCTTTATTGATGGCAACGATCACCTTGCTGTCTTTCATACCGGCCAAATGCTGAATCGCACCGGAGATAGCAATGGCGATATACAGATCCGGCGCTACTACTTTTCCGGTCTGTCCAACCTGATAATCGTTAGGTACAAAGCCCGCATCCACCGCCGCGCGTGAAGCGCCAACAGCTGCGCCGATGCTATCGGCCAAGGCTTCCACTATCTTAAAGTTTTCTTTTGATCCTAGACCGCGACCGCCTGAAATTACGATGCGCGCCGAAGTGAGCTCAGGACGCTCAGATGTGCTTTCCTGCACCGACACAAAGGCCGCAAGCCCGCTATCGGCCATCGGCTCCAGCGATTCAATCGCCGCATTGCCGCCATCGACCGCTGGCGCAAATGCAGTCTGGCGAACGGTAAGAACTTTGATGGTCTCTTTGCTTTGCACCGTCTCTAGCGCATTGCCAGCATAAATCGGGCGCAAAAACGTATCGGATGAAATCACCTGCACAACCTCAGAAATTTGCGCGGTATCAATGAGTGCTGCCACACGCGGCAAAATATCTTTGCCGGTGGTGGTAGCAGTTGCCACAATATGCGTATAGTTGCGCGCGATGGTTGCCGCCAGCGGTGCGATGTTTTCTGCTAAGGGCCAGCTGTAATGCGGCGCATCGCTTGCCAGTACTTTTGTTACACCAGCAACGGCCGCTGCTTGTTTAGAAACGGCTTCGATGCCGCTTCCAATCACTAATAGATGAATCTCGTCACCCAGCTGTGACGCCGCCGTTACCGCATGGCGCGTGGCTGGATGCAGTTGATTATGATGATGTTCTGCAATCACTAATATCATATAACTTTTGCCTCGCTGCGCAGCTTGCTGACTAATTCTTCTACCGATGCCACTTTCACACCGCCCGATCGTTTTTTCGGTTCTTCATATTTCAAATGCGCAGTGCGTTCCGCTAGATTCACACCCAATTCCTGCGCGGACATTTTCTCTAATGGCTTGCTGCGCGCTTTCATAATATTGGGAAGTGTTGCATAACGCGGCTCATTCAAACGCAGATCGGTGGTCACTACAGCAGGCAGCGGCAATTTTACCGTCATCAAACCGCCATCGATTTCGCGGGTAACAAGCGCAACATCGCCTTCCAACACTAGCTTCGATGCAAAGGTACCTTGCCCCCAACCCAAGAGCGCAGCTAACATCTGGCCGGTTTGGTTGGCATCGTCGTCAATCGCTTGCTTGCCGATGATAATCAGCTTGGGTTGTTCTTTTTCCACCACGGCTTTAAGCAGCTTGGCAGCAGTGATCGATTCAATTGGCGTATCGAGCGCCAGATGAATAGCGCGATCAGCGCCCATCGCCAGCGCCGAGCGCAGCGTTTCTTGCACCGCATCCACCCCGATCGAAACCGCAATCACTTCGGTGGCCAGGCCTTTTTCTTTCAGGCGTACTGCCTCTTCCACCGCGATTTCATCAAACGGGTTCATCGACATTTTGACGCCGCCGGTTTCTATACCGCTGCCATCCGCCTTCACACGGATGCGCACGTTGTAGTCAACAACACGTTTTACTGCGACAAGTATTTTCATTCGCGATTCGCTCCTGGTATCCATAACACATCTTGTTTGCCGTTATTATTAGCAGCACGCGCGGCAACAAACAATAAATCCGATAAGCGGTTTAAATATTGCAGGGCATGTGCATTAACGGCTTCGTTTTTCGCAAGTGCATAAGCTACACGCTCGGCACGGCGCACAATAACGCGGGACTGATGCAGATGCGCAGCAAGCGCACTACCGCCTGGTAAAATAAACGAGTTAAGCGGCTCTAATTTTTCATTGATGGCATCGATTTCTTGCTCCAACCGTGTTACCTGCGTGGCTATGATGCGCAGCGCTTTATCCTCACCTGCTGCAAGCGGCGTTGCCAGATCGGCGCCCAGATCGAACAAGTCATTTTGAATACGGTTTAAGAGCGCATCGAACTCGGTGTCTGCGCTATACAGACGCGCCAGGCCAATGGATGCATTGGCTTCATCCACATCGCCAATCGCTTCAAAACGCGGATCGTATTTCGGACGGCGCGTGCCATCCACTAACCCCGACTGCCCGCTATCGCCAGTACGTGTATAGATTTTGTTGAGCTTGACCATTTAGCGTCCCACCACAACCATGGCTGCAATTACGACCAATATGGCCGCCTGCAACGAGACGCGCGCTATCATTAATTTATTGCCGTATTTTTCATTAGCAGGGCCACCTTTACTCATCAGCGCGATACCGCTAATCAGCACCAACACCAATAAGATAATGAGGGTAACCAGAAGAAATGCCATTGCTTAATGCTTATCGGCCAGCAGCTTTAAAATAAACATCCGGTTGCAATAAGGGCAACTAATATGCCCGACATGCTGATCGATATGCAGGTAAACCTTCGGGTGACCTAGCGCGCCGCCACCGCCATCACAGCTGGTTTCCAGCGAATGCACTTCCATTTTCTCAACGCCTTTGGCATGCAACGGATCTTTGTTAGCAGACGGGTATTGATACATGGTAGCTACTCACTTAGTCATTAAAGATAAAGGTGGGACCGGCTTTTTTATCGCCTTGTTTGGGCGATTGAGGATTATCTATTTGCACGGTTTTAGAGCCGCTGGCAACAGGAGGTTGCGCGACTGGTTTTAATTGCGCGAGCGTCATCACCGGAGCGGGATCAGGAATAGCCGGCTCACTGCTTGCTTGGACCGTATTCGTTGAGGTTCTTGGAGGACGCACGACAATAATGCCGTTTTCCATCGTGCGATTTTTCTTACTCAGCTCAATGGTGCGCATACGCATGGGTTGATAGGCTGGTTTGGCCGGCTGGGCTGAGGCAAGCTGTGTTCTGGCTACAGGCGCGCTGGGCTCACTGAGCGCTGCAACCGATGATTCAGGCACTTGCACACGCGCTTGGCGCAGCTTATCCAAAATACGCTGCCAGTGATCATAGACACGCTCTACATATTCGCTGCCGCGCGATTGGGTTTTGGAATGGTATTCGGCCGATGCTTTACGCCAAGAACCACCGCCACCTTCATAGAGGTTACGCAGGAAACTAGCGGCATAGGCAATATTGGTTTGGGGCTCAAAACCCTCTTCTAGGGACGCAAAAGCATTGGGATGGTGATAGAGATTTACCTGCATACAACCAATATCGATGCTTTTAATGCCGCGCGAGCGGAAACGTTGTACTGCGGCGATAGCCTCTTGTTTACTATCGAAATAATAGCCTTTGCCTTCGACATTGATCGTCCAAGGCCACGGCACCTGCAATCCCAGCCCTTCATGGTAACGTCCGGTCTCGGTGGTGGCGATGGCGGCCAGCAAATGGGTCGGAATGCCGTATTGGCGTTCAAAATTGGGTAAATAACGCGTACAGAGCTTGGCGCCTTCGATCAGACGATCGCTTGAATAAGCATGCGCAGCGGCCGTAAGCGACACGCTGACTAAGAATCCTGCACATGTAATCCACACTAGTGGCCGTTTCACAATAGGAAACTCTCTGGATAAAGTTGACGATGGTGCTGAATATTATACAAAAATTGTACCAACTTCGCCATGAAATAGTGAAGAGTTGCCGCAACCAGTTGTAAAATATCAATATTTATCGCTCAGGTGGTAGCTATAAATACCATCAAGGCCTTAGGATGCCTTGCTTACAGCCGCGGGGCTGGAGACCGCCAGCAAGCGGTTAATGGCAAATAGGCTCACCACTGCAAATAAGTTAATGAGCAGCATTTCGCCGACAATAGCCAAGGTGAAATCGCTTAACCCGCTCAGTGGCGTTAGCGCAGCCAGCAACAACAAGGTTTGATTCACGGTAAAGGCCACCAGAAACGCGGCCGAAAAATAGGCGGCTTTGTTGAGAGGCAGATTGCGATCCAGCAGGCGGCGCACCACTTCATGCGTTACCAAAGCAGCAACGAGCATCACCCCACCCCAGATAAAACTATCGGCCGTCTGTGGGTAATGCAGCAACAGATAGCCCACCAGCTGATTCACTGCCCAAATGACAACAATCACCAGGCGGCCTTGGGTCGCATTCATGCTCATAGCAGCAAGAATAGCAAATGCGGCAAACGGTGTCGCGCACGCCATGATAAGGCTGAAGGCAACACTGGCAACCACCAGTAAGCCAAACCATACCTGTTGACGCCAACCATTGCTTAGCGATGCTGACAAGCCACTCATTGCATATACTCCTTAAAAATTTTGCCTACGATACGAAGAACTCCGCGCAAAGTCTAGGGCATTTAACAGTAGTTAGCGCTTCTTTTGCTTATTGGTTTGTTCAATCCAGCGCACAATATCGGCAAATACCTGCTCACGCTGCAAATCCCGAAGCAACATATGATAGCCATTGGGATAATAGATATAGGTGAGCGGTGCGGTAAAGCGCTCACGCGCGCTCATGATCGAGCTTTTTGGAATCACCTGATCCTTCGCGCCGTAAAGCAGCAGCACCGGCTTACTCACCTGCGGTATGGCGTCATAACCCTGATCCATCATATTCACCACACCGTAAATCGCATCGATGCGTGTGCTTTTAATCACCAGCGGATCAGCCACCATGCGCTGCAAGAGTGGAATATTATCGGTTGCCTGAATTTTTAAATCACTGCCGGTGAGTTCGCGAAATGGCAGGGTATGCGCCGCCAACCATAAGGAACCGGTATAGATCCATGGCATTTGCTCACGGCTCCACAAGGCCGGCGCTACCAAAATCACCCCGCGTATTTTTTTAACCGGTAGATGACTGAAGGCGCTGATGGTAACCGCACCACCCATGCTTTCGCCCAATACATAGATTGGCGTTTTCGGATAACGTTTGCTTAAGCGCTCAAATTGGTAACGCAAATCCTGCGTCAGATTATCACTACCCGCCCACAGCCCGCGCGCATCGGTTTCGCCGAACCCGCGCTGATCATAGGAAAACATCGCGATGCCTTTGGACTGGAAATAATTGCCCGCATCATCAAAGGCGAGGCTGTAATCATTGAACCCGTGCACCGCCAGGATAATCGCACGCGGTTTGGCCTTTGGCACCCAACTGCGCACCGGCAGATGCTCGGCCTTTTCCGGCGAAGCCAGCTGCGTTTGTGGAGCACACGCACTAACCAGTAGCGCTACGGTAAGGACAACCCATTTCATCATGAAGCACGACCCTTAAATCCCAATGCCACCACATACATCTCCGATGAATCGGCACGGCTGGCTTTAGGTTTTGCATGTTTCACACTGGTGAAATCTTTGCGCATTTGCGCCAGCAATTCTTTTTCGGCGCCGCCTTGGAAAACCTTCGCGGCAAAGGAACCGCCTTTGTTCAATACTTCGCAGGTAAATTCATAGGCAGCTTCAAGCAATGCCATGATGCGCATATGATCGGTTGCGGCATGGCCGGTCGTATTAGGCGCCATGTCGGAGAGCACCACATCCACCCCGTTGGGAATTAGAGCGCGGATTAAATCGGGCGCATCGTCTTTCATAAAATCGAGTTTCAAAAATTGCGCGCCGGCAATGGAATCCATATCCAAAATATCAATTGCTGCTACCGTTGGTTTTTGCTCCTCAGAGCGCGTGCGCGCTACCGCAATTTGCGTCCACCCACCAGGAGCTGCGCCTAAATCCAACACTTGCTTGCCTGGTTTGAGCAGGTGAAACTTATCATCCAGCTCGGCTAATTTATAGGCTGCGCGTGAACGATACCCATCGCGCTTGGCTTGATGCACATACGGATCGTTAAGCTGACGCTGCAGCCAACGCGTCGAGGAATTGCTGCGCTTGCGCGCGGTCTTCACCCGTTGCTTTAATGTGCCGGTATTGCGAATGGGGGTCTTGGCCATTAGGATTTCAATAATGATAAAATGATGCCTTCGCGCACACCACGATCGGCAATGGTGATGTGACCTGCCGGCCAGACGGTGCTGATGGCTTCAAAAATAGCACAGCCGGAAATAATAAAATCGGCACGGTCGGAACCAATACACGGATGATGGAAGCGCTCGGACGGGCGCATCTTCAGCAACTTTTGCGTGGTGGCGCGAATATCGGAAATGGCCAGCGTAATACCATCGATGCGCGAGCGATCATAGCGCGGCAAATCCAGATGAATAGCCGCCAAGGTAGTAACCGTGCCTGAGGTGGAAAGCAGTTGCACATCGGAGCCGCCGATGGCTTTACTGATATGATTAGCCTCATCAAACGGGCGCAATTTATCGACTAAAAAACGCACCATATCGTCAAAGGCCATATCGGCAAACGTTGAGCCGCCAAATTTATCGGCCAGATTCATTACCCCATAACCAATCGACAGCCAATCGGTGATGGTATGCGCATGCGCGCCTTCACGCACCTGCTCCACATCAATCCACATCAGCTCGGTGCTGCCACCGCCAATGTCGAACACCACAGCGCGCTTCGATTCATCCGCAAGCAGCGACGAGCAGCCCATAAAGGCCAGGCGCGCTTCTTCTTCGGTGGAGATAATGTCGATTGCAATACCGGTTTCGCGGCATACGCGGTCAATGAAATGACGGCCGTTTTTAGCGCGGCGGCAGGCTTCGGTTGCCACGAAGCGCGAGCGTACAATATTATATTTATCGAGTTTTTTCTGGCAAGCCTTAAGCGCCACAAGCGTGCGCTCCATCGCCTCGTCCGACAGCTCGCCGGTTACACTTAAGCCTTCGCCTAAGCGCACAATGCGCGAAAAACTGTCATAGACTTTAATACCAGGGCTCTGGCCTGATGCATCATAGGAAGCGATCAGCAAGCGGCAATTATTTGTGCCTAAGTCTAGCGCGGCGCAGATAGGCACCTGTGACTCAACGTTAGACTCCTTGCCGCGCACACGCATATCCTGCGAGGATGGCAGCATCGTATTTCTCTTGTCGCGTACGGTCAGCGACGGTTATTTCGTTAATCCAATGAAAAGGAGCATAGAACACATTGCCAGCCCTGACAAGTGGATAGACAATATTAGAGCTTGGGCAACATGCGCACAGGCAGGCTGTCGCTGTGGGCATGGGCATTGAGCACCAGGCCAATGGCCAATACTGTGGTCATGGTAATACTACCGCCATACGACATGAGCGGCAGCGGCACCCCTACTACCGGCAACATACCCATGACCATGCCGACATTAATCAAGATATGCACAAAGAGCATACCGCTGACACCGGCTGCCATCATGGCGCCAAAAGTACTGCGGCTTTGCTGGGCCACGTTCATGCTGGATGCAATCAGCAATATATAAAGCAGCAGCAGGAAAATACCGCCGACAAAGCCGAACTCTTCGGCCAGCATAGTGAAGATAAAATCCGTGTGTTTTTCGGGCAAGAAATTCAGCTGATTTTGCGAACCCTGCAAAAACCCCTTACCCCAAAACCCGCCCGAGCCAATGGCAATCATTGATTGTAAAATATTATAGCCTGCACCCAGCGGATCTTGCTGTGGATCGAGGAAGGTGAGCACGCGCCGCTTTTGGTAATCATGCAGAAAATGCCAGGCAAGCGGCGCTGCTGAGACAACCGAAACGATGAGGCCAATAAAATAGCGCCATTGTAGACCCGCCATGAAAAACATGAAGCCGCCCACAAAAAGCATGATGATGGTAGTGCCTAAGTTAGGCTGTTTCAAAATCAATACTGCCGGTATGCAGAGCAGCAAAATCGGCATGACCAAATGCAATGGCCGCTTAATGTCTTCCGGATACATTTGATGGAAATAACGTGCTAACGCCAAGATAACAGCAAGCTTCATGAATTCCGACGGCTGAATATTGAGCCCACCCAAACGCAGCCAACGCTCAGCGCCCTTTCCCTCATGACCAATAAAATGCACCGCAATCAACGTCACCAAACACATCCCATAAAATACATAGGCATATTGTAGCAGCACGCGGATGGGCATCATGGCGATAATCAGCATGCCAACAAAGGCCACACTGAAACGCACGACCTGCTGCAATGCCCAGGGAGAAAATTCGCCATTACCGGCAGACACCATCATGACAAATCCCATCATCGAGATAAGCATCATCACCCCAACAATTAACCAGTTGATTTCCTGGAATTTATAGAAAGGTGAATGCCTTGCGCCGCGCATAGTAGAGCCTTTGTTAAACGACCTAGCCTAATTTGTACTAAAACCACCTTAACTATCAATCAATTGTTATGGATTATTTACTCTTAGTTAAGGCCAAAAATGCTACGATAGTGCGATTATCCATAAAGGTAGCTATGATGTTACGTTATAGGCGCATAGGGCATCAGACTGTCAGCCGCAATAACGAGGGTACAACCGCGATCGAATTCGCCATGGTCGCACCGGTGTTGCTGCTCATGATTATGGGCATTGTCGAATATTCGCTGATGATGTTTACCTTGTCGGTGATGGAAGCCGCCACCAGCTATAGCGCGCGCTACGGCAAAACCGGATACACGGCCAGCGGCTCCACCCGTGTGGAGCAAATCACCAATAATATCATAAGCCGCACCGGAGGCATGCTCGATCCACAACTGCTGGATATTGATACGCTGGTCTATAAGGGATTTGATAAGGTAGGACAGTCAGAGCCCTACACCGACACGAACGGCAATCATACCTATAATATGGGTGAGCCCTATACCGATAGCAATGGTAATGGCCAATGGGACATTGACATCGGAATTGTGGGGCTGGGCAGCGGCGGCGATGTAGTGATGTATAAAGTATCGTATCCATGGCCCATTATGACACCGCTGGCGCAAGCGATTATTGGCAATTCCATCGTCTTGACTACTCGCATGGTCGTGCGCAACGAACCGTTTTAGGTCACGTATGTTAGGCCAATTCAAACAACATATACAACGATTGATCCGCACGCAGGAGGGTATTGCTTACCTAGAATTTGCGTTAGCCTTGCCCGTGTTGCTGACTATGTTTTTAGGCGCAGTGGAAGTGACGCGCTATGTGCTGGTTGCGCAGAAAGTAGAAAAAATTTCGGTTACCATGTCCGATCTGGTGGCTCAATCGAGCACCATGTCCAGCAATGAGCTCGATGTGCTGGTGCAGGCAGCGGGGCAAGTGATGCAGCCCTATAACTTCAAGCCTGATGGCTATGTGATTGTAAGCTCCGTTACCAAAACCGGCACCGCGCAACCAGTCGTCAGCTGGCAATATCGGGGCGGTGGCGATTGGGTGCAACCCAGCAAAGTCGGCACGCAAGGCGGAGCGGCGACGCTGCCTTCTGGCTTTAGCATGGTCGATAAAGACAATGTGATCATTGCCGAAATCTATTATCGCTTCACCCCGCTCATGGGCAATATGGTAGGCAACGTGATCTCCGGCAGCACCCTGTACCGCCATGCGATTTTTAAACCACGCTTGGGTGATTTGAAAGTGCTGAGCTTTTTTGTGCAACCTCACCTAGGAGGCGCATCATGATGTATCGTGCATTCGGACGTTTGTTTCGCGCGCAAGACGGCGCGGTGTTACCGCTTATCGCTATTAGTGTGGCAACGTTAGTGGCCGCATCTGGCATGGCAATTGATATGGCGCGCCTGCAAATGGTGCAATCGCGCCTTTCCAATGCGCTCGATGCTGCGGGCCTTGCTGCCGGTAGCTCGGTAAGCACCAGCGACTTACAAAGCGAAGTGAATAAATATTTTAATGCCAATTTCCCTGCCGGCTATTTAGACAGCACCATTCAAACCCCTAGCGCAGTCCCCAATAGCGACAATACGCTGATAACCCTCAGTGTACAGGGCACGGTGCGAACCACCTTCATGCAGATCTTCGGCGTAAATAATCTTGCGGTGCGGGCTGATTCGCAAATTACGCGCCAGAATAAAGGTATGGAATTGGTGTTGGTGCTGGATATTACCGGTTCGATGTCTGGCAGTAAAATTGTCTCGCTGCGAAACGCCGCTACGGCATTGGTGAATACGGTTTATGGCAGCAAAACCACCATCGATAATTTGTGGGTGGGGATTGTGCCTTATGTTACCGCCGTCAATATCGGCAATACCGCCGAAACCCAAAGCTGGCTTACCAACTATGATTTGACTCTCTACCCATCAGGTTATCCAAGCAATAGAACCAAGTGGAAAGGTTGCGTGGAAGAGCGTCCCTACCCGTATGACATGAACGCTGCTTTTCCTTCACCGACCGATATCAATACACGATTCCCTATGTATTTTTGGGCCGACACCAGCTCATCCGGTGATAATGATTGGGTCTATGGCGGATCATTTACAATTGTCGAAAATAATAGCAACAGTGCCTCAGGCCCCAACCTGGCTTGTTGGCAAGCCGTACAACCGCTGCGGGCTAATAAAAACACGACGCTCACCAGCATTTCCACGTTAGTCGAATCGAGTGATAATAGCGGTACCATGTCGAATGTAGGGCTGGTATGGGCATGGCGTATGCTTTCACCCGATTGGCGCGGACATTGGAATCATGATCTGGTGGGTGGACAGGTTAAATTGCCGCTCAATTACAATACGGATTTAATGAAAAAAGTAGTCGTACTCATGACCGATGGTGAAAACCAGTTTTACGATTCCACCAGCTCCGATCCACCTTATTCCGACTATACCGCCTATAAACGTTTAGCGACCGTTTCAAACGGCGGGCGCGCTGACATTAACACCAACAACCAAAATACGGCGCGCAATATCATCAATGATAAAACCAAGGCGATCTGCGCAGCGATGAAAGCAAAAGGTACAGACATTATCATCTATACGGTGACGTTCCAATTGGGCAGCAGTACCTCTCAGCAAGAAGCACGCACACTGTTTCGCGATTGCGCCACCTCGCCCGACTATTATTTTGACGCGGAAAGCCAGGTTTCCGGCGCTCCTCAGGTCGATATAACCACGGCCTTTAAGACTATCGGCGACTCACTTGCGAATTTACGCATTAGCAAGTAAACTCGCCCCATGATTCGCCTTTGCCACACATCCTTGCCGCTCAGCCTGCTCGCTTTGTCGCTAGTCAGCGCCTGCGATGCTGTGCCGATGCAAACGGCTGCTCAATCCACGCCTTCGCCGTTGGCTGCCGCTGCCCCAACGGATGAGCGCCCACGTGTGAGCTTACAAGCCGCAGAAGAGTTGGAACGCTCCGGCAATCTAATCGATGCCGTCACCGCATATCAGGAAATCGCTAAATATCCCGAAACTGCCGTTACCGGCCTTATCAAACTCTCGGTGATCTACCGCAAATTAGGCCGCTATCCCGATGCGCTGACCGCCATGAAAGAAGCCCAAGCGCTCCAACCTGCTAATCCCAAAGTGCTATTGCATCTAGGTTATGCATTGATTGATGCCGATCAATCGGAAGAAGCGATTCGTGTGCTAGATGGCTTGACTGCGATGGAGCCTGGCAATATCAGCGCCTATAACGCGAAGGCGGTTGCCTTTGATAATGCTGGCAACCATATTGCTGCTCAAGAGCTATACCAAAAAGTACTGTCGCTTAATCCCGCATCTATTTCGGCGCATAACAACTTAGCGATGTCGTATATTCTCAATAACCAGATTGATGATGCTATCACCTTGCTGGAAGTCATCAATAAAGGCCCTGATAGCAGCGCTACCGTGCGCCAAAATCTAGCGCTCGCTTATGGTATCAAAGGGCAGAAGGCCCGCGCGTTAGCACTGAATCTGAAAGATGTATCGCGTGAAAAGGCAGAAGAGAATCTGCGCTTCTATGAGCAATATGCACGTAACTTGAAAGAGAAGCGCCCCGAGGCGCCACCAACGATGTTTGATGCGATGGCGCCAGATACTACGCCTGTTGATACAAAAGCAGATGCTCCGATTGAATCGGAAATCATGCCCAAAATGAAACGCCGCTAACTATTGCTGCTGCTTGGCAAAAATATCCATCACCCGAATAATCGCCGGCGCTAAAATCACAATGAATAAGGTAGGCAGTACAAACACAATCATCGGCACCGTCATCAACGCCGGCAAACGCGCAGCCTTTTGCTCTGCCCGCAACATCCGCGCCTGACGAAACTCCGCCGACAACACCCGCAAGGCCTGTGCAATGGGCGTACCGTATTTTTCTGTCTGTATGAGCACGTTCACTACCCCGCGCAATTCCGGCAATTTGCACCGCTCCGATAGGTTGGAAAGCGCTTTATTACGCTCGGGCAAGAAGCTGAGTTCTGCCGAAGTGATGGTGAGTTCATCCCCCATTTCGGGATAAGATATCGCTAGCTCACGCGACACACGGTCTAAGGTGGCGCCCAAGCTCAAACCGGCTTCGGCGCATATGGTCATGAGATCGAGCGTGTCGGGCAATGCGCGCTGTATTTTCAAATAGCGCTTACGGCGCACCCGCACCACATACCACCAGGGCAGCTTAATGCCCACATACATCAAGCCAATGGGAATCGCGTATTTAATAATGCCCAATTTCTGCGTGAAGCTTAAGCTCGCAAGTCCGATACCGCCTAATATAATTGGCAGCACCAAATTTAAAAAGGCGATGATGATGATAATATCTTTGGAGTGATAGCCTGCTTCGATCAGCAATGTTTCTAATTTGCCAATCTGGTTTTTTTTGAGCAGCTGCAGGCGTGTTACCACCTGGCGCATAAAATTCACTGACATCTCAGGACGGATACGTTTATTAGACTGAAACGATGCGCCGCCACGAATGGCTTGGTGGCGTTCTTGAATGGCTTTAACGCGCGCAATCATTTTGTTGCGCGGATTGAGGTAGCTAAATACAGCAACCAGACAAATCAATGCGCCTGCGGCAGTAATACCGACATAGAAATCCTCTACCGGCAGCCAAGGCGGCAAGATTTGTTTAAGCGAAAAAGGTTGGCCTGCATTCATCGGTTAAATCTCAAATCGTGCCATGCGTTTCATAATCCACACCCCGCCAAAGAGCATAAAAGCTGCAACACCAGCGCTGATATTGCCGCGATAATCTTGGTAAAGCGGCACCATATAATCCGGCGCTAAGAAGCTTACTACGATAAACACCACGAAGGGTAAGGCGCCGATAATATAGGTCGATGCGGTTGCTTCGGATGACATGGCTTTGATTTTCATCTGCATCATAAAACGTCCACGCAGCACATCCGATAAGTTGCTCAAAATTTCAGCCAAATTCCCGCCGGTTTCACGTTGGATGACGATGCTGGTGACAAAGAAATTAAATTCAGTGAGCTCTAGCGACTGCGCGGTGTCTTGCAGGGCTTTCTCAAGCGGCACACCTAATTTCATCGTATCGACAATAGTGGTAAACACCATACCCACCGGATCGGGCACCTCGCGGGCAACCACTACCATCGATTCGGATACCGGCAAGCCCGAACGCAAGCCTCGCACGATCAAATCAATCGCATCGGGAAATAATTTGAGGAAGGCTTTGTTTTGTTTATTGATGGTTCGCCGCAACCATTTAATCGGCAGCCACAACCCCAGAATAATGGCGATACAAAAGGCAAGAATGATGGGCTTATTAAAGACGACGGCAATTACGACCGTAATCACTACCATATTAAGCAGGCGCATCAATAAATAGCGGCGAGTGGTGGTTTTTTTACCGGCGCGCACCAACATATCATTCAGGCGCTTAATGTCGGGAAGCGGTTTTGACAGCCAATAAATAAGCCCCTCATCTTCGATGGCTTTACGGCGCACCGATACATCTTGCTGATTTTTAAGCGAGCTGGGCAAGCTGCGCTTTTTGAGTTTTTGCACACGCTTTTGCATCTGGCGGCGCTTGGCCCCGCCGCCTAGCGTATCCCATATAAACCAGAGAAATCCTAACGCTGCGACCAGAGCAATGATTTCTTCTAGCTTGAGAATCATCCGCCCACTCCGCTTGCCATCGCTTCAAGCAATGCTTTTTCTAAGCCGAAATAAGCAGCTTGCTGCGTGAAGTTCGGACGAATGCCGGTGCAATGAAACTCACCAATTAATTTACCGCTTTCATCTTCGCCCATGAATTCATAGGTGAATAAATCCTGGGTGACGATCACCTCGCCTTCCATGCCCACCACTTCGGTTACATGCGTCACACGGCGCACACCGTCGCGCATACGCTGCACCTGCACAATTAAATTCACGGCGCTTGCGATTTGCGTGCGCACCGCTCGGCTCGGTAAATTGGTCACCGCCATACCTATCATATTTTCCAAGCGTGTCAGCGCTTCACGCGGACTGTTGGCATGCAGCGTGCCCATCGAGCCGTCATGGCCGGTGTTCATCGCTTGCAGCAAGTCGAATGCCTCACCACCGCGCACCTCGCCTAAGATAATGCGGTCAGGGCGCATACGCAGTGCGTTCTTCACCAAGTCACGCATGGTAATCTCGCCTTGGCCTTCTAAGTTGGCATGGCGTGTCTCAAGTGGCACCACATGTGGCTGTTGCAATTGTAGCTCGGCCGCATCCTCGATGGTGACAATGCGTTCGCCATTATTGATCATGCGCGAAATTGCATTGAGCATAGTGGTTTTACCTGACCCCGTACCGCCGGAGATAATGATATTCAGGCGAATGGCGCCGCAAATTTTGAGTAGCTTACAGAGTGGCTCCGACACGCTTTTGGTGGTCAGCATGCTATCGAGTGTGATTTTCTTTTGCGAGAATTTACGAATGGAAATCGAGGTGCCGCGAATGGCGCAAGGCTGCGCGATCACGTTCACACGGCTACCATCGGGCAAGCGCGCATCGCAAATGGGGCTCGACTCATCCACACGACGGCCAACAGCGGTTACAATACGCGTGGCAATCGACATCACATGCGAATTATCGCGAAACTTCACCGGCATTAATTCGAGCTTACCCTTGCGCTCTACATAGACCTGATACGGTCCGTTGATCATAATATCGGTAATGGCGTCATCGCGCAAAAGCGGCTCCAGCGGCCCGTAACCAAGCATGTCATCGACAATTTGATTGGCAAGCATTTGCTGCTCGGCCTGCGAGAGTGGGATTTTTTGCTCAAGCACGATCTCACCGATCAGCTCGATAATCTGGCGCTTCAACTCATCGCGTGGCAAGCGTGACGAAGTGCTGACATCGATCTGCTCCATCAGCAGCGAATAAATCTTATCCTTCGCAGCCGTTAAATCATCGGCTTCGGCGGGCACCAGAGCGGCAATATGGGTGGCATCATTGGCCGACAATAGCCGCTCACCCGACGAACTTGCAGGCGCAACAGGCGTCGTGCCGGTGCCCGTAATGACAGGAGCAATCGGTGCAGCGGCAGGACTATCAGGTGTAACGCGCCTTCCAAACATGACGCTTAGCTTCCTTTACTATCTTTACCTTTACCGGCAAACAAACCTTTGCCTTTTGCTTTGGTATCGGTGGCTTTCGCCTCGGGCACCAATAATTCAGCCAGCGCGTAAAGCGGTTTCACCGCTGCATGGCTTTTACTTTTCAACGCCGGAATATCCGTTCCCACTTGCATATAAATATCGGGTGCATAGGGAATTTTTTGCGTGATTTTCGTGTTAATGCCTTTTTCAAAATCGGCAGGATTCATTTCCATCTTCGTCGCATGCCCCACGCGATTAGCCACTACAATAGCCGGTTTAATTTTCAGCGATTCACGCAGCAAATCCGCCTGGCGCAGCGCGTCGCGCAAACTCAATAATGTAAGCTCAGTTACCAGCACTACCTGGTCGGCTTTAGCCAAACATTGCTTGGCGAAGCTGCTCATATGGCGCGGCACATCCAAAATCACCACATCAAACGATTGGCGCAATTCCTGAATCAAAGTGTCGGCCGCTTGCTCATGCACACCAATGCGTTCTTGCAATGACTCTTCCGCACTCAAGATAGATAAATATTTATGCGGCTTATTCATCACGCGTTCGACAAAGAGCGAATCCATACGCTCCGGTTTTTCAAGCGCCTCACGAAAGCCACGGCTAGGCTCTAGATCCAAGGCAAGTGCAATGCTGCCTTCTTGTGGATCAAGATCCACGAGGGCTACTTTCTTTTTCGACAGTTCGGCAATAATGCCGGCCAGGTTAATTGCAAGTGACGTGGTGCCCACGCCACCGCGCGTGCCAATAAAGCTGATTAATTTACCGGGCGCTTTTTCCGGTTTGGCGCCGGCCGTGCCTGATTCGAGCGACTTAAGAAACGCGCCTTCCAATGCCTGCTCACTTAGGGGACGCAGCAAATAGTTAAACACACCAATATTCATCAACCAGCAAAAGAAACTATATTCATTGATGGTGCCAGTGATGATGACTTTGGTATCGGGATCGCAAACTTCCGCCAGCCCATCGAGTGCAGCTTGCGCGCTGGCAGCGCTTGGCACATCGACCAACAAAAGTCTGGGAGACGGATTATCTTTTAAATAAGCGGTAGCGGTCGCTATATCGCCTTTTCTAATGGCATCTTCCGGCCAGCCATGTTTCGTGCAGAATTGTTTCAGGACATTGGCATCCTGATCATCTACAGCAAAGGCAAGAAAATCTGACTTCACCGGCATTATTGCGCTCCTGTAGCTACGCCTGCGCCGGAACCGGCCGCAGTTGCGCCGCTACGATAATCGGTAATGGTTTTACTGGTCGCATCGGAATCAGGCCGGATGTCACCGCTGCCTTTAATGAGATCATGCGGATCGGCGACCATTTTTCCTAAATTCACTGTGTTGGCGCAACCAAAGTTACCCTGCATAGTGTTGCTATAGGTCGTCACCGGCGAGCGGCGCCAATCAGGGCAGCGCGGCGGCACCACAGCAGTATAGCGAATATCGAGCTTTGCTTCACGCGACGTCACATCGTCAGTGCTGATAAAGGTGATTTTACGATCCACACCGCTGCTGCGGATTAAGCTGGTGAGTTCTTGTTTGAGCAGCGCTTCTTTTGCATTGGTACGACTGAGCGTAATCACCACCTCATCCACCGCGGGTGGTGAAATGGTATTGATAGTTTCGCGCACAGCCATTTTGTCTTCAAAACTGAGCTGAGGCGGTGTGCTATTGAGCTGGATCGCATAATCGGCATGACGCGTTTGCAACGTATTTTTCACCGGATGCTTCATATAATAATCGTGCGGATCGTAGCCCTGCAGATCCTGCGTGGCATCACAACCCGCTAACATCACCATACATGCGATAAGAACACGACGCATTGTTTACTCCTGTTCCAACATGAAACCGCCATCGCCATGCAAGCGTGGCATATTATCTTCTTCCTCCATGGGCTCCTGACGATACAGACGGCCCAATAATAAACGCTCCAGATCACTTGGCTGACGGATGCCATCGGTTGGTGTTTGCAAACTATGATCCGACACTGGACGCACAATATATGGCGTTACGATAATGACGAGTTCGCTTAAATCATTTTGGAAATTCGAGCTTCTAAACAATGCACCCAATATGGGTAGATCGCCTACACCAGGCAATTTATTGATGGTGTTAGCCGTATCACGTTTCAAGAGACCTGCCAGCACAAAGCTTTGGCCGCTGCCAATTTCAACCGTTGCATCGGCTTTGCGTGTGAGCAGAACCGGAT
Source organism: Rickettsiales bacterium (assembly GCA_033762715.1). Classification (GTDB taxonomy): domain Bacteria; phylum Pseudomonadota; class Alphaproteobacteria; order Rickettsiales; family SXRF01; genus JANRLL01. The sequence continues at coordinate 42,490 of JANRLL010000003.1, forward strand.
TCAAACTGCCATTGGTTTGCACCGTAGTATCAAAGCTGATGGAGCTCACTTCCGGTGCGACCTGCATACTGATGCGCTCTTTGGAAAGCACGGTCGGGGTAAATTTGAGGCTTACACCAAACGGTTTATATTCAACACTGACCGTATTATCCGGTCCAGTCGTGGTGATGGGATATTCGCCGCCAGCGAGGAAGCTTGCAGTTTTTCCCGACGTTGTTGTCAAGTTAGGTTCGGCCAATACGGTCGCCAAGCCTTGGGTTTCTAACATATCGATCACGCCACCTAGCGTGTCATTAAGACGTCCATAAAACGCGGTGTTCGCTGTGGTGCGCGTAAGCAAGCCACCAGCACCCATCGTAATATTGCCACCTTGTAGAATCTGGAAAGCGCCTGAACCAGGACTTGTTACGAGTTGCAACGCCGAATTGAATTTCTTGAGATCCGAGCGCGACATCTCCACCACTTTCACCTGGATGGAAACCTGATTCGAGTTGGTGGTGTTGATCATATTGACGATTTTGTCGCTCTGACCAATAAACGATGCGGCAATGCTTTTGATGTTTTCGGATTGTACCGGCGATGAGGCCACGCCTTGCATCACCAAACCGCCATCCACCGTGCTGAAATTCACATCTGCATCGGGCGCTGCTTGCTTCACCATACGCTCCAGCTCGCTTAAATTATGCGACACCTGCACGCGGCCATTCAAAATAATATCGTCTTGCGCATCAATGGCAAACAAACTGGTCTGGCCGATTTTCTTGCCGTTTACAAATAGCAGGCGCGGCGAGATCACCTGAATGTCGGCAATATTGGGGTCAGCAATCATCACCGAATGCACCGCACGATCCAAACGCACCATCTGGCCTTTATTGATCTCCAGGCTGATTCTTTTTTCTTTCGGATCGACATTCACGCCTACATCCGCCAGTGCCGCAGCCGGCATGAAGGCCATCGCCAGTAAGGCGATTTTCATCCATCGACGTTGATTGCTACTTGCACTCATCATTGCACTTCCACATCTTCAGTTTTATCGCCGCGAATAACACGCACACGCTGACTAGGCGTCTCGGTGCCCAAAAAGCGGCTCACATCACGATCACGCGTATAGTTGGTATAGAGATCCGTAATCACCGGAGCGGTTGGGGTAACAGGTACCGTCTGCACCACAGCCGGCACATCACCTGATGCTGCAGCTGGGTCGATCGTGTCCGTCACTAGCGCCGCACCACCAATGCTACGAAGCGAAATGGATACCTTGCCCATTTCGGTCGCAACACTGAGTTGCTCGGCTTGAGTCGGCGTTACTTCCACCGTGACCGTCTTTGCCAAAATCGGTTTGTTCTCTGCATTCTCCAACGATTGATCCACCGCAATCACTTTCACGTTATGGATAAAAGTTTCACTCACGATCGATTCGCTATCTTCGGCTGATGCGCGAATACGGTGGGTCAGAATTAAATCGACGCGGTCACCAGGAAGCACAAAGCCCGCATTGCCCGAAATCGGATTCACCGACACCGACACGGCGCGCATACCAGCACCAAGCACAGCCGACATCACACCACCTTCGCCGGCTTTAAGTAACGCGCCTTGCGTTAAAGCATCGCCTGCTTTAAGCGAACGCCGCGCAACCGAGCCGCCAAAATCAGTGATGCGAATCTCGCCATCTTTCAAATATTCGCCTTTGATTTGATCAGGTGCCATAACCAGCCAATCCAGATCGGACGCCTGCACAATGCTGCCCAGCGGCACATCACGGCGCACAGTAAGCACGCGAACACCAATCGGCGCTGCTTTCACAATTTCCGGCGGCATCTCTTCGGGTGCTGCCCGGCCGCGCAAATAGATCACGCCAAAGGCCACAACGACGCCCGCAATCAGAAGAAACAGCAATTTCACTCTTGAGTCCATGACACCACTTCGCGCAGAAAATTCCGATTGTATCTTAGCGTTTTTATGCTTAACAAAGCGTTAAGTCAGTGTGGCAAAAACCCCCTAATTTCTCAAAATGTTATTTGATCTAATTTGATAATAATTTGTAAATAAAATTTAATTAAATGTATGATGAGGTGTTGCTCGACTCCAACTTGGAAGTCAGCTACAATATATGTAGGAATAATAATGAGATACGCCCTATGATACGCCAGTTTGAACTGGTTGAGAAAATTAAATCCTACGACCCTGGCGTCGATGAGGACCTGATAAACCGCGCTTATGTGTTTGCGATGCAAGCGCACGGAACCCAAAAACGCGCCTCGGGCGACCCCTATTTTTCGCATCCGGTGGAAGTCGCTTATAAGCTTACGCAGTATAAACTCGATGCTGCATCCATTGCGACCGCCCTTTTACACGACGTGGTGGAAGATACCGATGTTTCGCTTGATGACATCGAAGCCGCCTTTGGCAAAGAAATCCGCACGCTCGTTGATGGCGTCACCAAACTCTCGCGCCTGGAAGGCAAATCCGAAAACGTCAAGCAAGCTGAGAACTTCCGCAAATTGCTGATTGCGATGTCGGAAGATCTGCGCGTGCTGCTGGTGAAATTGGCCGACCGCCTTCACAACATGGAGACGCTCAAATACATTAAAAATCCAGAAAAGCGCCAACGTATCGCGCGTGAAACAGTAGAAATTTACGCAGCCCTCGCCGAACGTATCGGCATGCGTAGTATCAAAGAAGAATTGCAAGACCTCGCATTTGCCGAGTTGCATCCAGAAGCACGCGCTTCGGTAGTGGCGCGGCTTAATTTCTTGCGTGAGCGCGGCGAAGCGGAAATGCAAAAAACCGTGGATACGCTGCGACAAAAATTGGATGAAGCAGGTTTGCAGAATGTTGAAATCAGCGGCCGCGAGAAAAGACCATTTTCGATTTGGAAGAAAATGGAAACCAAAAATATGGATTTCGAGCAGCTATCGGACATCATCGCCTTTCGTATTACGGTCGATACCATTCCCGATTGCTATCATGCACTCGGCGTAATTCATGCTACCTGGCACACCATTCCAGGCCGCTTCAAAGATTATATCTCGACACCCAAATCCAACGGCTATCAATCGTTGCACACCGCCGTGTTAGGCCCTGGCCAGCAGCGCATCGAGATTCAGATTCGCACCCGTGAGATGCATAATATCGCTGAATACGGTTTGGCGGCGCACTGGAATTACAAGCAGCATAACAGCGCTAATAAAGACGGTAAGCAATTCCGCTGGATACGCGAGCTGCTCGAGATTTTGGAAAAATCATCCAATCCAGAAGAATTTTTGGAAGATACCAAACTTGAAATGTATCACGATCAGGTGTTTTGCTTCACGCCCAAAGGCGATATTCTGGCCTTCCCGCGCGGTGCCACACCGGTCGACTTTGCTTATGCCGTGCATTCCGGCGTGGGCGATACCTGCGTGGGCGCGAAAATCAATGGCCGTATCGTGCCGCTGCGCACCAAGCTTAAAAACGGCGATCAGGTCGATATTATCACCAGCAAAACCCAAACCCCCTCACCCAGCTGGGAACGTTTTGCCGTCACCGGTAAGGCACGCGCCGAAATTCGCAAATTCATCCGCACGCAGCAACGTACCGAATACATCAATCTAGGTCGCGCGGTACTCACCAAAACCTTCAAACAGGAAGGTGAAGATTTCAGCGAAAATATGGTCGAGCCGCATCTGCCCTTTTTTAATAAGAAGACGGTGGATGACCTGCTGGCCGAAGTAGGCGAAGGGCTCATCGGCCGCCAACAAGTAGCGGAAGTGGTGATTGGCCATAAGAAAACGCAGGCTGGCAGCATGGGTAACGTGCTCACCAATATTTCCAACAGCTTCAAGAAGAAGAAACCCAATGGCAAAGCACCGATGCCGATCAAGGGCCTTATGCCTGGCATGGCGCTGCATTTTGGCGGCTGCTGCCATCCGTTGCCTGGCGATAAAATCGTAGGCATAGTCACCACCGGCAAGGGCATCACCATCCACACCATGGATTGCGAAACCTTGGAGAATTATACCGATGCACCCGAGCGCTGGATCGACGTGGCCTGGGAGCGCGAGCAAGGCGATAGCAAACATATTGCGCGTATCCGCGCTAACGTAAGTCATGAGCCGGCCGCACTGGCAACCGTAACCAATGTGATTGCCAAAGAAATGGGCAATATCAGCAATTTCAAAATCACCAACCGCTCCACCGATTTCTTTGAAATCTTGGTCGACATCGAAGTGGCCGACACCAGGCACTTGAATAATATTATCGCCGGCCTGCGCAGCAAAGAAGTCGTGCAAAGCGTCGAGCGCTATCAAACATGAGACAGAAGCTAAGACTAGGCGTCAATATTGATCATATTGCGACGCTGCGCAATGCGCGTGGCGGCGATCACCCTTGCCCGATTCGCGGCGCGCTGATTGCAATGGAAGCCGGTGCCGACAGCATCACTGCGCATCTGCGTGAAGACCGTCGCCATATTAAAGATCATGATATTGAGCGCCTGATGCAAGAAGTACCGCTGCCGCTTAATTTAGAAATGGCCGCAACCAGCGAGATGCTCACCATTGCGCTGAAAACCAAACCGCATGCAGTATGCATCGTGCCGGAAAAGCGCGAAGAGCTCACCACTGAAGGCGGGCTGGATGTGCTGCGTTATGAAAAACATCTCACGACCATGGTAAAAATGCTGGAAGAAAATGGCAGCCGCGTGTCGCTGTTTATAGCGCCCGATCATGAGCAGATTCGCGCGGCGCAACGCACAGGTGCCACCGCCATTGAAATCCATACCGGCCATTACGCACATATGTTGGGCAAAGCCCGCCATGAAGAATTAGAGCGCATTTCCGAAAGCGCCATTCTAGGGCGTGCCGTCGGTTTGAATGTACATGCGGGTCATGGGCTCACCTATGACAATGTGAGTACGATTGCAGCCATTCCTGAAATTAGTGAACTCAATATCGGTCATTTCCTGATGGGTGAAGCGCTGTTTGTTGGGCTGAGCGACGCCATTAAAAAAATGCGCAAAATTATGACCGAGGCGCGCAAATGATTATTGGCCTGGGCAATGACATCACTGATATTCGCCGTATTGAGCAAAGCCTGAAGCACTATGGCAAGCGCTTTGAAGAGCGTATTTTTACTGCGCAGGAACAAAGCAAAGCCAAAAGCCGCAAAGATAAAGCCGCTACCTACGCCAAGCGTTTTGCGGCCAAAGAAGCCTGCGCCAAAGCGCTGGGAACCGGTGTAGGAAAATCACTTGCCTGGTGCGAGATGGAAGTCACCAACCTGGCAAGCGGCGCCCCCACCCTGACGTTGCATGGCAAAGCCAAAAAGCTGCTGCAACGCCTAACACCGGCCGATCATACGGCGCAGATTTTGCTTACCTTAAGCGATGAATATCCCTATGCGCAGGCGATCGTAATCATCCAAGCCATCCCCTCCGCATAAACACGGCATAAATTGCGTTTGCCCTATCATGGTTTTATTTGCCATTGCGCATTTACAAAGTATGTTCTGGCTATAACGATGTAACGATGAAATGCCTATGCCACATGAAACGATTCTAATCACTCGCCCTCTAAGTGAAGACACGCGCTTTCAAGATGAATTGCACGAGCGCGGGTTTCGCACCATTCACGAACCACTCACCGAGATTTTTTTGCTGCATACTGCGCGCGCGCAAATTGAAGCGGCCATGCGCACGGATCCGCACGGTGTGATCGTCACCAGCCAGCATGGTGTTAAAGCGTTAGCAGCCCTCAATGAATTGCGCGATATAGCCCTTATCTGCGTCGGCAGCGCCACCGAAGAAGCGGCGCAAAATTTGGGCTTCACCCGCACGGTCGATGCCGGCGGCGATGTGGATCGCCTGATTCAATTTATCGCCGATGCCTATGATACCGAGTCGCGTTTTCTCTATATATCAGCCAACCATACGCGCACCGATTTGGTCACTACGCTGATGACCTATGGCATGGAAGCCGAGCGCATCATTGCTTATGAAGCCGAGCCCGTGCGGCAACTCTCAGATACGCTGGTTGAACAATTACGTCGCGGCCAATTAGATGCCGTCACGTTTTTATCACAACGCAGCGCTTCTATTTTCCTCGAATTGGTCAATAGCGCCGATATTAATCCGGCCACCGATTGCCTGCATGCCTTTGCGCTGAGCGATGTCATTGCCGAAACCTTATCAGAAGTCAATTGGCAGGGTGTACATATTGCCCCGCAAGCCACGCTTGCATCTTTGATCGAGTGTATAGATAATGCCTTCAACCGGGAGAGTAGCGATGTCTGACACACAAACGCCTTTTACGCCCACCCCGCCTCCTAATAAGGCTGCGGCTGCCGTTAAAAAGTTCGTCTTCACCATGGGCGTGCTACTGGTTTTTTGGCTTATTTTTTTACAAGTTGTCCCACGTGTATTATTCCCCTCCACCCCGTCTGAGCCCGCACAAGCACCAGTGACGCACGACCAGGCCTCGCAAGATGTGCCTGCCGACACCGCCGAGCCTATAGCACTTCCCGATGATGCTATCGGCAAATTAGAGGCAAAGATTCAGGCGCTCGAGTCACTAGTAACCAATGGCGCGCCCGCTACTGGTTCGCACCTAGAGCAGCGCCTGGACGCATTAGAAACTAATTTTGCGCAATTACCCAAATCAGACGCCAGCGAACCGATTGATGAAGAGCTGGTGATAGAATTGGAAGCAAAAATAGCCGAGCAGTCGCAGGCCATCGCCGAACTGCGTAGTGAGCTGCAACAGCTGCAAACAACGACGAAACATGAGCTTTCTTTATGGGTTGCGATACAGGAGCTAGACCGCGCGCTGCAAGAAGGCAACTCCTTCGAGCCACTGCTGGCAACTATTGCCGCCAAAACCGCAAATGATGCAGCTATCACGGCTATCACCACCCAGCTTGCAGCTTATGCGAAAACCGGCGTGCCAACTTTAGCGCAGCTGCAAAAGCAATTAGACGATGCGATTCTTGCAGGTTTGCATCCTAAAAAGGAAGGCATCTCACTTCTGGACAATGCGCGTTCGCTGGTCACCATCCGCAAGGTCGGCAATGTCGCTGGCAGCGATGATGCAGCCGTCATGGCACGTTTAGAGCTGCAAGTGAACAAAGGCGATATTGCGCAAGCGCGGCACGAATTTATGCAACTATCCGCAACCGCGCAGCAAGCCATGGGTAATTGGAAAACCCAGGCAGAAAGCTATCTCAATGCGCGCGCTTTGCTTGCAAATTTACGCGCCCTGGTTATGACACCCGCAACACCTGCCGCTCCAGTGGCCCCTGCTGCTGTTGATATTCAACCGACACAACCATAAACATCTATGATTAACCTGATTCTCTTTCTGATCGTGCTGGCATGTGTGGGGATCATTACCTCATGGGTGGCAGAAAATCCGGGGCAGGTGACGATGTATTGGTTCGATTATCGTATCGACACCAGCGTTGCCGGGTTACTCATTCTAACGGGCCTAACTGCCATTGCCATTACGCTTGCCTGGCTCATGCTGCGGCGCCTGCTCGGTGCGCCCTCACGGCTGATACATCACCGCCAATTGAAACACTATAAACAAGCGATCAGCGAACTCACCTATAGCGTAGCGGCATTGGCCGCGGCTGATCCTAAGGGAGCCGAGCTGCATACGAAAAAAGCAGAAAAACTCATCGGTCGCTCGCCACTCACCGTCATGCTTTCTGCGCAAATCGCACGCAGCCAAGGTAAAGATGACGCAACGCGTGAACTGCTTGAGCAACTGCTGGACTATAAAGAAACGGAATATCTGGCCGCGCGCAGCTTAAGCGATGCGGCCAATCAGCAAAAATTATTTCCGACCGCTTTGGAATTAGCAGAACGCGCCTATGCAATCGGCCCCAAAGATGCTCAGTCGGCAAGCGCGGTGGTGAGTTTGCATGTGCGCCTTGGCCAGTGGCAGGAAGCGCTGCTTGCCATCCGTAAAGCGCATTATGCTAGCCGCGCGGAGAAACGCCGGCATCTGGGTCTGGTACATTTGCAACAAGGCCTTACCTTGCTACAAACCCAGCATCATGAAGAAGCGCTAACGCAAGCCAAAGCCTGTTTTGCATTGCTGGCGGATTTTCCACCTGCCGCCATTTTCACGGCGCAAGCCTTTGCGGCAAACGGCCAATCCAAAAAGGCAGTGCAAATTATCAAGCAAGGCTGGAACCACACGCCGCATCCGCAACTCATTACGGCGTTGCGCCAGATTACCCAACAAGAGCCGTATGAGAAACAACGCCAGCTCATTGCTGCAATTACGCATAATCAACCAACACCAGCAGGCATGCACTGGCATTGCAACCAATGCGGCAATCATCAAGAGGAATGGACCATCCACTGCCTGGAATGTGGCGGGTTTGATAGCCTGATATGGAAGTAAATTAAAGCTGAGGTGAGGTTGCTGCCGATGGCAAGGCTTGGTTTGCTGGATCGGGAATGAGTGATCCATCCACCGATGCGTCCTCTTCCTTCGCTTTATTATCTTGCGGAATATCCTTAAAGACAGGCTTCGCATTGGCGAGGCGCTTTTCGGGCAAGATAGACGCGTCTTCTCGCATCACCGGCAACAATTTGGTCACAGCAGGCGGTGGCTCAGCAGCGCCCGTTCCTTGGTAACCCACTAAGCGATGTTCCCAACCTGGCATAGGCTGACGGTAGCACATCACATCTTGGAAACTGCGATAACAATAGGAAGTAGGAACCGGCAAATGCGGTTTTGGCGGCGGCGGAGGTTCTAATACCCATTGGTAGAATTTTTCCGAGCCTTCATAAATATCGTTTTTCACCTTGTTGGCCAGGCTCAGGCTTTTATCTTTGACGTTGGTTCTAGCATCATTGCCCGCGCGCGACAGGCTTCCTTCCACCATGGTTTTCCCATCCGGATAAGCAGCACGTTTGGTGGCCGTTTGTTCGGTGACGGTAGTGGTTGAGGTGGTGGTTGCCGTCGTGGTCGACTGGGCGGTACTAGCTGTCAACGGTTGCATCGTCTGCGCATAGGCCGCGCTAAACAGGCTAAAAACCAATGAGATGGATATGAATAGGTGGCGCACGTCCCCTCCTTAACTCAGTCAGCAAGCGTTATACATGCTGATTTAGAGTGCAAACATCATGCCACAATTAAGCGGATGGGCGCAAGCGAGCAAATTCTTCAATAAATCGCTTTATATCAGTCGCTTGTAGATAAGGGATCAGCGGCAGAATGGCCGTCCCATCCAGCTGCCACCAACGGGTAGCCAGTAAACGCTCAATGGTTGCCTCGTCAAAGCGCTTGCGAATTTCACGGGCCGGATTGCCGGCAACAAGTGCATAAGGCGCCACATCGCGTGTAACCACTGCCCGCGCACCAATCACGGCGCCATGCCCAATCGTAACCCCCGACATGATGGTTGCGCCACTGCCGATCCACACATCCGAGCCAATGGTCACATGACCGCGCGAGGCGACATGATCCTGCATACGCGGCGCTGCTGGCCATTGGTCTTTAAGACCAGAAAACGGATAGGTCGTAATCCAATCCATGCGGTGATTGCCACCCATGAAAATTTCAACCTTATCTGCAATCGAGCAATAGCGACCGATGGTAAGTTTCACCTGTGACGACGGATGGCGTATAATCGGCGCGCCATATGAATAATCACCTATGTCATAGCCATAGCGCTCACTGTATTTCGTCAGATGCAGCCGAGTCAGGTTCGTAGGATTAGTATAGCGGCTGAGTAGCTTTTCGATCCAAGGCGCCATTACGCACTCAGCTTCGATTTGAGCAGCTCGTTGACGGCTGCCGGATTGGCTTTGCCGCCGGTTGCCTTCATGACTTGGCCGACGAAGAAGGCAAATAATTTATCTTTGCCGCTGCGATACTCAGCGACTTTATCGCCATTGGCTGCAATCACCTCATCGATGATTTTTTCAATCGCGCCGGTATCGGTGACTTGTTTCAAGCCTTGACGCTCAACAATCGCCAGCGCATCATCGCCACTTTCAAACATTTTATCGAGTACATCTTTAGCGATTTTACCCGAAATCGTGTTGTCTTTAATGAGGGCGAGCAAGCCTGCAAACTTATCAGCGCTGATGGGAGAATCCGTCAACTCCACACCTAATTTATTCAAACGCCCAAACAGCTCGCTGGTCATCCAGTTTGCCGCAAGCTTCGCATCAGCCTTGGTCACCAGCGCTTCAAAATATTCAGTCGATTCTTTTTCAGCCACAATCACGCTGGCATCATAGGCTGACAAGCCAAAGGATTGCATATAGCGATTTTGTTTTTGATCCGGCAATTCCGGCAGCTGCTTTTTAATGTCGTCCACATAGCTTTGCGTAATTTCCAACGGCAATAAATCAGGGTCGGGGAAGTAACGGTAATCCATCGCATCTTCTTTACTGCGCATGGTGCGGGTTTCGCCTTTGCTGGAGTCAAACAGGCGGGTTTCTTGATTGATGGTGCCGCCGCTTTCCAAAATCTCCACCTGGCGCATGGCTTCAAATTCAATAGCCTTATGCAGGAAGCGCACCGAATTCACGTTCTTAATTTCGCAGCGCGTGCCATATGGCTCGCCGGCTTTGCGCACAGATACGTTGGCGTCGCAACGCAGATTGCCTTTTTCCATATCGCCGTCACAGGTGCCGATATAGCGCAGGATCGAGCGCAGTTTTTTAATATAGGCCGCTGCTTCATCGGCCGATCGCATATCGGGTTCGGATACGATTTCCATGAGGGCAACGCCCGCGCGGTTCAAATCGATATAACTGAATTTGGGGTTATATTCATGCAAGCTTTTGCCAGCATCTTGCTCGATGTGAATACGCGTAACACCCACTTTTTTGGTGGCGCCATCGTCCAGATCGAGAATGATCTCGCCTTTGCCCACGATTGGATCAAGGTATTGGGAAATCTGATAGCCTTGCGGCAGATCGGGATAAAAATAATTTTTACGGTCAAACACGCTGCGCAGATTAATCTGCGCGCCCAGCGCCAGACCTGTTTTTACGGCCGCTTCAATCGCCGCCGCATTAATCACCGGCAGCATACCAGGCATACCCGCGTCGACGAACGATACATTATCGTTCGGTTCGCTGCCAAACGCCACCGGCGCGCCAGAAAATAATTTCGACTTGGTGGTGACCTGCGCATGCACCTCAAGCCCGATCACGATTTCCCAGTCACCCGTATTGCCTTTAATAAACATTCGCTCACGCCTCTTACGGTAAAACCAGCATGACCGGAATCACGCCGGACTCATGCAATGTTTCTAATAATTCAAATAGCGGAAGCGCCATAAAAAATGGCACCGCATCCATCATCGTATGGCGAATAAAATAAGGCCTGGTCAGCACTTCCTGCGGTTCCTGCCATAGGGTGAATTTGGGAATCCAACGCGGCACCTCTGCTTTATACACACGATACGCATCACCAAATTTATGCTCTAAAAAGGCTTCTTCCTTAGCAACCACCTGCTTGTAATACGCCAAAAATGTAATAACTAGTAACACTAGTATACTGACGCTGCCCGACTGAAGCCCAATACCCAGCAGTCCGATAAATGAGAAAACATAAAGCGGGTTGCGCACAATTGCATAAGGCCCCATGCGCATGATGCCTTCATTTTTAATGCCGCCAATATACGATGAACAATAGGCGCGACCTAATACACATATGATCACCAAAAAATAACCACCCCAATCGCCTAGCTCATGCCACAGACTATCGGGATTGGCCATACCCATGGAAAAAACAATCAGCGGAATAAGCAGCATAACAAACCAACGACTATGGCGTTGGCGAGCCTTAAGCAATTTAGGTGTCGGTTGTGCAGTACCAGCTGTCATGCTGCAACTCCTTGCGGTTTGGCGGTAAAGCCAATGGCCTGCTCTAACGCATAGGCCGTGTTAAGCACGCCTTCTTCATCGAAGGCTTTGCCGATAATCTGTAAGCCGAGCGGCAGGCCGTCTTTATTCAGCGCACCTGGAATCGAAATGCCAGGCAACCCCGCCAGCGATGTCGGCACGGTGAATACGTCATTTAAATACATCTCCACCGGATCGCTTGGTTTGTAATCAAAACCAAAGGGCGCCGAAGGTGCCGTGGGCGTTAAAATCGTATCGACTTTCTCAAATGCTTTTTTGAAATCATCGGCAATTAACCAGCGCACGCGTTGCGCTTTTTTGTAGTAGGCATCGTAATAACCGGCAGATAGCACATAGGTGCCAATCATGATGCGGCGTTTCACTTCGCGGCCAAAGCCTGCCGCACGCGTTTTCTCATACAGATCAACCAAATTACCCGATTCCGGCAACACGCGCAGGCCGTAACGTACGCCGTCATAACGCGCAAGGTTAGACGAGCATTCAGCTGGTGCAACAATATAATAGGTGGCTAGCGCATATTTCGTATGAGGCAGCGAAATATCCACAATCTCCGCACCCGCCTCTTTCAGCAGCGCAATCGCTTTATCCCACATAGCCGCAATCTCAGGATTTAAACCATCCGGACGGTATTCTTTAGGAATGCCGATTTTTTTGCCTTTGATATTACCGGTGAGTGCTTTCTCAAAATCAGGCACATCCATTTTCACCGACGTCGAATCTTTCGCATCATGACCGCACATCACGTTGAGCATAATGGCGCTATCGCGCACGGTGCGAGTGATCGGCCCTGCTTGATCGAGCGAAGAGGCAAACGCAACCACACCCCAGCGCGACACGCGGCCGTAAGTTGGTTTAATGCCCACAATACCGCAGAAAGATGCCGGTTGGCGGATCGAACCACCGGTGTCAGTGCCCAAACCAATCGGGCATAAATTCGCAGCAACCGCTGAGGCCGATCCACCGGATGAGCCGCCTGGCACTAGGGCTTGGCCATCTTTCTGCCAGGGTGATTTAACCGGCCCATAATAGGAGGTGAGATTGGCTGAGCCCATCGCGAATTCATCAAGGTTCAGCTTGCCCAGCATCACGCCGCCTTGCTGCCAGCATTTGGTGGTAACGGTTGATTCATAGGGTGGCTTGAAGCCATCTAATATATGCGACGCGGCGGTGGTCAGCACGTCTTTGGTGCAGAATAAATCTTTCACACCCACCGGCACACCTTCAATCAACCCCACCTCACCTTTCGCCAGCCTGCCATCTGCGGCTTTAGCCATCTCGATGGCTTTATCGCGGGTGATGGTGATGAACGAATTATAATGGCCATTGGTTTTTTCAATCGCGCTCAAATGCGCTTCGGCCAATTCAACGGCTGAGAATTGTTTGGCCTTCAGGCCATCGCGCATTTGCGCTAGGGTTAGGCTATTGAGCGTGGTCATGATCAGTATCTCCGGAGGCAGCCTGCGCGGTAAGGTGCGAAATGGCGCTAGTCAGGCGGGCCAATGTTTTTTCAATATCGGCAATCAAAGCATTTTTTTCGTCTTCATTGGGCACTTCAGAAGCCAGCAATGTCTTTAATTGCTCATTAATGCGCTGCATTTCCGAGGCGGCAAACGAGGTGATAAAATCTCTATCATCCATCATGTTTATTCCATCACTTTCGGCACAACGAAACAGCCATAATCGCTAGCAGGCGCATTTTTAAGAACCGCTTCCGGCTGGTTGCCATCGGTGACTTTATCCTCGCGCCAAGGCAATGCGATGGCCGACACTGACGCCAATTCCGGCACACCATCGGTCTTCACCTCGCCCAACTGCTCCACCCATTTCAGAATGCCGGAAATTTCCTGCGCAAAATGTTCTTTATCCGCATCCGTAACATCGATACGGGCCAGGCGTGCGATTTTAGCAACTGCTTGTTTATCCAAAGACATAAATAAACCTTGATTAGATCAGAGCTCCGGTTTTAATGAGATTATTATCATATGACAAGCCTATATATACATGCTGCTGCAAACACCGAATGAATTTCGCGCAAGCCTGCCGCCCGAGGGCCGCCTGTTAGGGCTGGATCTGGGCGATACTACCATTGGCCTTGCCTTATCCGATGGACGCCGCAATATTGCCTCACCGCTTGAGACCATTGAGCGCAAAAAACTGAGTAAGGATTTAGAAAAGCTAGCCGCCATCATCGCCAAACACAGCGTATGCGGCCTGGTGGTTGGCTATCCTCTTAATATGGATGGCAGCCAAGGCCCGCGCACGCAGTTCACCCGCACCTTTGTCTCCCATGCTAGCAAAGCCATTCATTTGCCCATGCTGCTATGGGATGAGCGGCTTTCGACCATGGCCGTTGAGCGCATGATGCTAGATGCCGATATGACACGCCAGCGCCGCGCTGTTTTAGTAGACAAACTGGCAGCAAGCTATATGCTTCAAGGCTTCCTCGACAACGTAACCGCAGCATGATCGTAGTAGATTATAGTATAGTGGCCCTAGTGGCCTATCTGTTGGGCTCAATTCCATTTGGGCTTATTTTAACCCGCCTGGCTGGCCTGGGCGATATTCGCGCCATCGGTTCGGGCAATATCGGCGCCACCAATGTCATGCGCACCGGGCACAAGAAACTGGCCATCGCCACCTTATTGCTCGATGCCGGAAAAGGCGCCTTGGCCGTGATGTTTGCTTTGGTCTATGCGATGCAAGCCGAGCTTTCAGACACGCTCTATGGCTGGCTCTATCACACCACCTTATTTACCCATATGGCCATGCTGCTGGCAACCCTTGGCCATGTCAAACCCATCTGGCTTAAATTCAAAGGCGGCAAAGGCGTGGCAACAGCGATTGGCACACTCATTGTCATTGGCATTATCTACACACCCACCCTGTTTTGGCAAGGCACCGCTTATAGCGTTAATGGCCTGGTACCTCTAATCGTCGTGTTGGTATGGATTACTGTCTTTTTAATCTGGCGCATGTCGTCGCTATCATCTCTGTGCGCCATATGGTCGGCTGCTATTGTCGTGTTGGCCACGGGCGGTATACCGCATGTAGGCTGCGCTGGATGTTTTTATGTCGCGCTGGCCTTACTGATTACCTACACGCACCGTGAGAATATCAAGCGTATTCGTGCCGGCACCGAACATCGTTTTGTGAAGAAGTCCTCATGAATTTAACCGCCAGCTATGCAAGTTTATCTGCTGAAAAACTACCGGATGTATTGCAGCTGATTCGCACCTTGAATGTGGGACCGGTTACGTTCTTTGCCTTGCTGAAGCGCTTTGGCACCGCAGCGAAAGCCCTGGATGCCCTGCCCGATTTATCGTTGCGCGGCGGACGCGCCAAGCCACTCATTCCCTATGATCGTGACGCCGCTCTGCGCGAAATCGAACAGACGAAAAAAATCGGTGCCCGCATGATTATGTATGGCGAGCCGGATTACCCGCAACTATTGCAAGCCATTCATGATCCACCGCCCATTATCACCGTGTGGGGTCATGCGCATATATGGAAATCGCGCGACAGTGTCGCCATCGTTGGTGCGCGCAACGCCTCAGCCAATGGCTGCCAATTCGCCCAACGCATCAGCAAAGAACTCAGCGAGCAAAAATTCCTCGTCACCTCTGGGTTAGCGCGTGGCATCGACAGCTTCGCGCATAAGGGCGCGCTGCCACACGGCACGGTGGCTGTAATTGCCGGTGGCATCGACAATATATATCCGCCGGAAAATGAAGCGCTCTATGCGCAGATTCGCGAACAAGGCGCGATCATCAGCGAACAACCGTTCGGCATGGCGCCCTTTGCCGGAAGTTTTCCTGGCCGCAATCGTATCATCGCCGGTATGAGTCTGGGCACCGTGGTGGTGGAAGCCGCACCTAAATCCGGCTCGTTGATTACGGCCAAACTCGCACTCGATTATCACCGTGATGTGTTTGCCGTTCCCGGCTCACCGATGGACCCGCGCGCTAAAGGTTGCAATCAATTGCTACGCGATGGCGCGCAGCTCACGGAATCGGCTGGCGATATTATACGCGGGCTTGCCCATTGGCGTAATTTCTCCATGACCGAATCAACCATGCCTTCTTATATAACCACCCCATTAGAGCAGCCTAACGATAGCGAGCTTGGCACTGCCCGCGATCTAATCCTCGAAAAATTAAGCATAAATCCAGTAGGGGTTGACGAATTGATTGAACAATGCCACATCTCTGCCCCTGCTGCGCTTACGGTATTGCTTGAATTAGAACTCGCCGGAAAGCTCAAACGCAGCGCAGGAAACAACGTGTCACTCGTGGCACGATTAGATGAGAAAGTGGCTTAACACACGTGAATAATGTAGTTGTTGTAGAATCGCCCGCTAAGGCAAAAACCATAGGCAAATATTTAGGCAAAGACTACCATGTCTTCGCATCATACGGCCATGTACGCGACCTGCCGGCCAAAAACGGCTCGGTGCGTCCCGATGAAGATTTTGCCATTACCTATGAAACCGATGTTGATGCCAAAAAGCAGTTAAGCACTATTGCCAAAGCCTGCAGAGATGCAGACCGCCTATATCTAGCGACTGACCCTGACCGCGAGGGGGAAGCTATTTCCTGGCACGTACTGGAAGCACTGAAAGAATCGCGTGCCATTCATAAAGGCTTGGATGTGAAACGTGTGACCTTTGATGAGATCACCAAAAAAGCCATTATCGAAGCATTTGAACGTCCGCGTGATATCGACATGGATTTGGTCAATGCACAACAAGCACGCCGCGCGCTCGATTACCTGGTGGGCTTCACCTTGTCACCCGTTTTGTGGCGCAAGCTGCCTGGCAGTAAATCGGCCGGCCGTGTGCAATCGGTAGCGCTACGCTTGATCTGCGAGCGTGACTCTGAAATCGAACAATTCATCTCGCAAGAATATTGGGATATTAAAGCCCAGCTCATGCCAGGCAGCGGCCAAGCGCTTACGGCACGTTTGGTAGAATATCGCGGTGAGAAATTGGAAAAATTTTCAATCACCAACGAAACGCAAGCCAAGCAGATTGAGCAAGATCTGAAGCAAAAAACCTTCGCGGTGGCAAGCCTGGAAGAAAAGCAAGTACGCCGTCATCCGTACCCACCGTTTACCACCTCGACCTTGCAGCAGGAAGCCTCGC
Source organism: Rickettsiales bacterium (assembly GCA_033762715.1). Classification (GTDB taxonomy): domain Bacteria; phylum Pseudomonadota; class Alphaproteobacteria; order Rickettsiales; family SXRF01; genus JANRLL01. The sequence goes on from JANRLL010000003.1 coordinate 59,505, forward strand.
GCAAACTAGGCTTTGGCGCGAAACGCACCATGCAGGTGGCGCAAAAACTCTATGAGGCCGGCTATATCACCTATATGCGTACGGACGGCGTATCCGTATCGCAAGAAGCCATCCAAGCGGCGCGTGGTTTTATCGGCAAAAGCTACGGCGATAATTTCGTGCCAAGCAGCCCACGCCTTTATAAAGCGAAAGCCAAAAATGCGCAGGAAGCGCATGAAGCGATTCGCCCTACTGATGTCACCCAATCGGCTGACAAGCTCGGCCTTGATAGTGACGGCGAACGTCTCTACGATTTGATCTGGAAGCGTTTGGTTGCCAGCCAAATGGAATCAGCTGTGTTTGACCAGCTGATCGTGGATATTCAGGCAACCGACAAGCAAGCAGCATTGCGCACCACCGGTTCGGTCGTTCGCTTTGAAGGCTTCTTAAAACTCTATCAAGAAGGCCAGGATGACGAGCAGGATGAAGAGGGCCAAGCACGTCTGCCGGTGCTCAAAGAAGGCGAATCGCTGACCACCAAAGCCATCACCCCTGAGCAACATTTCACTGAGCCTCCACCGCGTTATTCGGAAGCAAGCCTGGTTAAAAAGTTAGAAGAATTAGGTATTGGCCGTCCGTCTACTTATGCGGCAATTATTTCGGTGCTGCAAGATCGCGGCTATGTGAAACTCGACAAGAAACGCTTCGTGGCCGAATCGCTCGGACGCTTGGTGAACGCCTTTTTGGTGAGCTTCTTTGAGCGTTACGTCGAATATGGTTTCACCGCCGATTTGGAAACCAAGCTCGATGATATTTCGGCCGGTGAGCGCGACTGGAAAGAAGTGTTGCGCGAATTCTGGAAAGATTTCTTATCTAAGATCGAAGAAAGCAAAGACCTCAAAGTGACCGATGTGCTGGCAGCACTCGATCAGCTACTTTCTTCGTATGTATTTGGCACCCCCAAAGAAGGCCACGATCCACGTATCTGTCCGGCCTGTAAAACCGGCCGCCTGGGTCTTAATATCGGCCGCTTTGGTCCTTACATCACCTGCTCGAACTATCCGGATTGCAACCATAAAGCGCAAATCGGCTCGATCAATGGCGCTGGCGCCGATGGTACCGATGGTTTGGCGTTGCCTAAAACACTGGGCACCGATCCCGTATCGAACCTCGAAGTGCAGCTGAAAAAAGGTCCTTACGGCGTATATGTACAATTAGGTGATGGCAAAATGCCGAAGCGCGCGAGCCTGATGAAAGGCATGCGCCCCGAAGAAGTCACGCTGCCGCTTGCACTGAGCTTATTGGCTCTACCACGTGAAGTGGGCTCGCATCCCGATACCGGCAAACCGATTGTCGCCAATAATGGCAAATTTGGTCCGTATTTATTGCATGATGGCAAATTCACTACCTTGCCTGCTGGTGAAGATGTGCTGACCATCGGCATCAACCGCGCCGTGGATGTAATCGCTAATGCACCGAGCAAAAAAGGTGCTACCAGCGAGCCGATCAAAGTACTGGGCGAGCATCCCGATGATAAGGTGCAGGTCGCGATTTTCAAAGGCCGCTACGGCCCTTATATCAAGCATGGCAAAACCAATGCACCTATGCCCAAAGGTGTCACCGCTGAAGCCCTGACGCTGGAAGATGCACTGCCGTTACTGGCTGCACGCGCGGAAAGCAGCGGCGGAAAATCAAAACGCAAAGCACCCGCCAAAGCAGCGGCAAAAAAAGCAGAGAAGCCCGCAAAACCAGCAAAGAAAACGACGGATAAGCCCGCTGCAAAAAAGAAAAAAGCGAGTTAATCCTTTTCTTACTCTCCTGTGACAGAATGAGGGCATGCAAACCGCACGCGCGCAACATCCTGTAATTGGCCTGTCCTGCACTAAGCAGCAAACGCCCTCTGTGTGCGCTATTAAAGAGCAAATCGCCTTAAGCCAGGCGACGCTTTCCTGCTTCACCCATTATGATAAAAGTCGCGTGGCCGAAGATATTGCTGCCATTGATGCACTGATTGTCATGGGCAATGATTTCGATATTGATCCGCATGATTATATCCATCGCTACGATGAAGGAGATGGAAAACGCTGCGTGCATCACGCCACCAAAAGCGAACGTGCCTGTCCGGATGCAAGCGCCAGAGGACATTATGAAAATGCGATGATCAAAGCAGCCCTTGCGATGAAAATACCGCTCTTTGGCATATGCGGCGGCATGCAGCGCATCAATGTATTGTGCGGCGGCACCTTGCATCAGCATATCCCCGACCTCACCAAAACCGATATGCACGAACAGCGCGCTTTGGGCTATGAACCTACGAAACCGTTGATTCCAATGCTAATTCTGCAAGGTACTAAGCTCGATGATATCGCAAGCAGCATCAGCGTACCGTTTTTGCGCTGCGACGGTCCTGCCACCAACAAAGTCATTACCGAAAACAGCTTGCATCACCAGGCAATCGACAAGCTCGGGTATGGGCTGATTGTCTGCAGCATTTGCGATGCTTTCCCACGCGAAGATGGTACTTGTGATTATATGGTTAAAGCCATCGAATCCGACCCTCGCGGCCCCTACGCCGATCAATTTATTCTAGGCGTACAGTGGCATCCCGAGTTCGGCGCCAGCGAAATTGGCAGCCTGATTATAAAGCGCGTCATCCAGGAAGCCTGGAGCTTTGCCAATTTAGCTTGATTTATTAGCAACTTATATTGTCACATTCTTGTAACTATTAACCCCGCTTGGCACGCGATATAACTGTGCCATTATGGCTAACGATCAAAAACATCCGCTCAAACAGGGCATTATTATTTCCGATCTGCATCTGTTCGGAAACATCTCCCGTTTTAAGGTGCGCGGTGCACCGGCCAAACAACTGGACGATTGGCTCAAAGATAAAGATTATTGTGTCTTAAACGGCGATATTTTTGAACTGCTCTACACCAGCTCAACCGACAACGCCATTGAATACGGCATACGCTGGTTAAAAAGACTGTGCGAGAAATATCCTCAGTGCGAGTTTCACTATGTGCTGGGTAATCACGATGCTGTCGATGAGTTTATTCATCGCGTAGAAGAACTAAGCCGCAACGACACGTCGGACCCATCACACGCTATTCCCAATCTCGTTTTTCATAAGCATCGCTTTAAAATGGGCAATATGTTGTGCGTGCATGGGGACGAATATATGCATTCAACTCCTACGAAGCGCTATGAATATTCCGTGAGTGAAGCAAAAAAATACAACAGTGCAAATTCGCTCAGTCAGAACCAGATTCAGGAACTATTTTACCCGACGGTAAAATACTATTTCCGCAATCCCGATGCCGCGAGCAAAATCGTCTATACCGCGCTATCCAACAATCCAAAGCTCAACATCCAAGATTATGAACATGTCGTATTTGGGCATACCCATGTTCCGTTTACCAACCACTCCTATCAGGGCATTCATTTTCACAACACCGGTGGATTTACCACCTTAGCCAAACCCAACCCGGTCTTATTTGATTTTGATCCTATGACCGTGCGCACCAGCAATGTTAGAAGCCTATTTAGAGACCGGCATGAATTTACCTTTCCAACCGATAAACCGATAGATTTCACCTATCCGCCCAACACCTCAATACCCAAACGCTTGCTAGTGATATCAGATACGCATGATTATACCACACTTTCCACTTTTACAGGAAAGATACGCCATAATTTTATCAAGCAGATCCCACAGGTAAATGCAGTTGTATTTAATGGCGATATTCACGATATTATCTGTGCCGACAATGCGGAGAAGGCTATTGAGAAAGCCGTGAAATGGTACCGTGAATTGGCACAAGCAAATCCAAAACAAGAATTTCACGTCATTCTTGGTAACCACGAAGCGGTCAAACCGTTTCTTGCCGCCATGGAAGAGGTCTGCGCTAAACAACCCAATTTGCATTTTCACCCGCATGCACTCCAGCTGGGCGATGCATTATTTGTGCATGGCAATGAATGGATTGGCCTCACCGGCTCCACCCAAAAAGAAGATAATGATTTCATGCCACAGCAAACCAAAAGCTTGAAAGACGCCTCCAAAACCAATTCCGGCTGGTCACGGTTTTTATACGAGGCCGGGCGCGGCTTATTTCAAGAAGCACGCGACACCTATTGCGATTTTCATATCGCTGCTCCCATTATCGACAAAATACTACGCAAATCCACACACCCTATTTTAGAAGCGCTGCATTTGGATACGACACATGTCAAACATGTGTTTTATGGCCACACCCATATCCCTTTTATCGCCTACGCGTATAACAAACGCTATTATCATAATACCGGTGCATTTATGCGCAGCGCATCTGCTGCTCCTATGATCGTAGAATTTGATCAGGGCCAGGTAGCATCGGTAAAAGCCATCGATCTGGGACAAGGGCTGCAATTTGGCTTAGATGAGCAAAAAACCCGAAGCGCGGCGTAACAAGAGGTTGATTTTTTGCAAAAGCTGCGACATATCTGAGCCATGACCAAGGCACGTATATACCAACCCGATAGAAACGCCATGCAATCCGGCAAAGCCAAAAGCCAAGATTGGCTGCTGGAATATATGCCGGAAACCCCTTATTTCACTGATGGATTAATGGGTTGGACCGGTATGAGCGATACGCTGCGCGAGGTAAAATTACGCTTCAATACGGCAGATGAAGCCGTGGCCTATGCTACCCGCCAAAACCTGCCTTATGAGGTAGAATTACCCCCTAAACGCCGGCTAGTCAAAAAATCCTATGCCGATAATTTCGCTTTTTCTAAAGCAAGTCGCTGATTCATATAGCGATTTTATTTGTCGCTTTGTCATAATTTAGTAATAATTTTATGATAGAGTATAAGGGTACTAAAAGACCCTGGAGCAGCTGCGAATGAAACGTTTTACCGTACCTTGCGATTTTAACGGCACAAAATATCCCTTTCACGTCTATGTCGGTGAACCGCATCCGGCTCGTCATCCGCTTCAGCATCAAGCCTGGTGGTTATCAACTATTCGCGGCGGCACCATTCCGCAGGAAGTCATGGATAGTTTTGAGCGCCTGCATAAAATTGCGTTGGAAAATAACGTATCGTTTGAAGATTTATGCGTCTATGCGTTAGGCACGGCCGCAGCAGAAGAAGGGGCGCAAATTAAAGCGTCATAGGTAGAGCATTGTGCGTAACAAGCTAAGTGATTTCGACCGCGAACCAGGAAATAGCTCGGATTCCAAAAGCTATTCGATGATCTGTGATCCGCGTAGCGAAACCGAATTCACCAATCTACCTGAGGCCGCGGTTCAACGGCAAATATGGGCTGCGGAGCGCCGCATTGCCCAGCAACAGGCAGCAGAACAACGCGCTGCTCTCAACGCGCAACGCCAGGTGCATTTCTTTCCCAGCGTCGGCAAATTTATTATTCCCAATGAAAATAGCTGGGCCTGTCATGCCGACTTGATTAAAGACCCAGAAAAGAATCTGGCATTTAATCCCGATAAATATGTTTATTTCGATAAAATCATTGCCGAGAAATTCGGGGATAAAGCGCTTTATGACCAGACCGATCCTGAATATTTGAAATATGAGGGTTTGCGCACCAATCTGGCGGTCATGCGCAATGACATTATCGGCATGTACCTAAACGATGGCGGATTTGATCCAGGCGATGAAAAATATGTGCCATCACTTATCAGTATTGCAACTGCTATTGGCGAATCACTCAGTAACGACAAATGGTACAAACGCCTTTTCCTCAAGCATTTCTCGGTTGAAGTCGCCAATGTGGAAGCCATCGGCGCCCGCGAGCTTTACAGCCATCTGCTGGAGCTGCAAACCCCACCGAATATCGTGCATAGCATTGGACGTATCTTGGGCAAGCCCGACCGCAATTGGGGCCTGCCACCCATTGAATGGACGTCCTTTAGCGATGAAAATCTGGCCAAGCCACTACCGGAAGCAAAGACCTGCTTTACGCAGGAAGAGCTGGCACAACTCACACGCGGCAGCTCTAAAACATTTGTTGAGCGTGAATGTGAACGCATGAAAGGAATTGGTGCGCCCTGCTTAGGTGGTGCATAGCCTATGTCAGAACAAGCTGCCCTTGTCGCCCTAGCCGAAAAACTGATCGCTCTTGCGAATAAGCTGAACCTGGCTGACGTGTTGGATGAAGGCATCACGTGCGTGTCGATTGATGAGCTGCGCAAGATTGTACGCTGGATGCGCAATCTGCAAGCCACCGATAAAGATCTCGAAGAGTGGTTAGAGCGCGGCGAGATTGAAGAACAAGCCGCCAAGATCGACAATATTCATCGCATGCTTGCTACCTTTGCGGTGCATCTGCGCGAGGCGATCAAAAAATACCCAAGTATTATCCGTGACCCAGCTGTGGTGGATGCAACCAGCGCCGCGTCGGCGATGGCCCTAGTCAGCTTAGAACATGCGCTGATTTCACTGCCGCAAGGCCATCCCGATATTCCTAAACTCGAAGCGCTGCTGCGCGGTATTCCCCGTAGCTATGAACTGCGCATTCAACAATCGGTGCGCCGCCTGGTCGACACCTTGTCTGCCGGTATTGAGCGCGTATCGGGCTTAACTGCCGATGATCGCACGCCGGCTGACCGCATGATGGAAGTAAGTGGCCGCATACGAAACAGCGCCCATCAATTGCGCTCGATTGACAGCCTACCGCCTCCAGCACGTGAAGAGTCGATCGAACTGGCGCGCGAAATTATCCGTCGCCTGAAAAATATGAATTTCAGCGATAAAACGGTCAAAGAGATGATCGATATGGATCGTCCCGATGAGCGTGCGCAGCTGGCCGCGAAGATCGACGAGATGGTGGAGAGCTATCGCGATCTGGTCGTAGAAGCTGTGGCAGGCAATGTCGATATTATGAATGATCCGCGCATCCAAAAAGCAAATAAAGCAGTCGGCGAGTTTGCGCATGCGCTGAGCTTGATGGCGAAAAAAGAAATCCCGGTCAGCATGGCCGCCGTGCAACAAATTTCGGCTGATATTGCTAACATGCCAGAAGACTGGAAGACGATGGAAGGCCGCACCGTTGGCCGCTTGCTGCAAACCATGGATGCAGGTGTGGAGCGCGCCGCTAGCGAGATTCAGCAACAGCAAGAAAAAGCTGAGCAGCAATCACAAGCATCGGCAGAGGCGCTTAGCAACGATCGCAACAAACGTCGTAGTCGCCGTCGCCGTTCATCAGGTGTTGGTGGCGCCGCACAACGCAAAGTAAACCAGGATCTCACCGCTGACGATCGCGCATTGGGTCAGGGCCGCTTTGCCGACTCGCCACAAGCAGCCGCCCCGCCCCCTCCTCGGTTGAATTCCGAGTCGCTCGATGCCATCCGTGCGTTGGGTAATGCACTGCGTAATTTGAGTAACCAGGCCGCAGAATTAGGGATACAGGTGGGTGGCGCGCAGCCCGAAGTGAAAGCTCCTAAAACCAGTAGCCGTGACGATCCGTTTGGCAAAACCGACCGCACCTTCACTCAGCAAGTCGCTGAACAGCAGCGCAGCAACCGCTCCAGCAACCTGGCCAATAACCGTAAATAATAAGAGCATTGTTGCTTTAGTGGTGTACTAGGCAGCCAAGGCGAGTTGCGCGCAAGTACAAAAAAGCACATGAGCACACCGAGTCCGAAGGATAACGACGTACAAAGCTAAATGTACGATGCTCTAGAGGCTCATGTCTTCGTATGCGCGCTGATCAAACGTCGCTTCCGACTTATCGACCAAAAGCGTGATCACCGAATCACCCGTGATGTTTACGGTAGTGCGCAACATATCCAAGATACGATCTACACCGGCAATAAGCGCAATGCCTTCTAGCGGCAGGCCTACTGAGCTTAGCACCATACCCATCATGATAAGTGAACCACCTGGAATACCGGCTGCACCAATCGAGCCCAGCGTCGCTGTTAACACTAGAATCAAATAGTGATGGGTGTCGATCGGAATGCCAAAAGACTGCGAGAAGAACAAGGCACAGATACCCAAATAAATCGCGGTGCCGTCCATATTGATGGAAGCACCCAGCGGCAATACGAACGAGGTGCTGGTTTTGGACACCCCCATACGTTCATTAACTACACGCATCGCCGTTGAAAGTGTTGCTTTACTGCTGCTGGTAGAAAAGGCGAGCAGTTGCGGTTCCACCATCTTGCGGTAAAACGGCCAAGGCGACATACGGCCAAAGATGATAATCATCACGCCAAACAGCATGTATTGCGTAAAGAGTGCAGCAATCACCGTGCCTACCAGCTTGAGTAGCGCCAGCAGAATATCGGTGCCTTGCGTGCCAACCACCCAGGAAATCAGCGCGAATACGCCGTAAGGCGACAGCTTTACGATCGTCTCAATCAGCTTGAAAACAACCAGTGCACAGGACTTGATGAAGTCGGTAAGGTTTTTTACTTTGTCGCCTAGATTGGTGATGGTAACGCCAACAAAAATCGCAAATACTACCACCTGCAGAATATGATCATCCACCATGGCCTTGAATATGTTGGATGGAATAATGCCCACAAAAATATCTATCAGGCTAGTTGACTGCGTTGCAACGGGTGCAACTGCGGCACCTCCCACCTGTTCCCTGAGCGCACTTAAATTAACGCCATCGCCAGGCAAAAATACATTGCCGAAGAAAAGCCCGATACACACGGCAAAAGCGCCGGTCATCAAAAACGCGCAGACGGCTTTGGTGCCAATGCGCTTAAAGGCGTCGGCATCGGTCATGCTGATAATGCCAGAAACCAGCGAGAAAAAGATCAGTGGAATCACCACCATTTTGATCAGATTGATAAACACCGTGCCGAACGGTTTAATATAATCAGTAAGGATGGTTTTACCATCCACACCCAGAGGATTATCCGCCGTCAGCGGCCCCACCAACAACCCGCAGGCAATACCCAGGACTAAGCCGATTAATACACGAAACCATAAATGACCAAGCAGTCTCTGAAGAGTTGTCATATACCTCTGCTGTATTGAGATTAAAGTAAGGTGAGATGTCTACTTAAAAATAAGGGCTTAGTCAATAAGTCCCTTTTCTTTGAAGTACTTAAGTGCACCTGGATGGATGGGAGCTAAGCCATCGACTTCGATCATCTGTTTGGGATCGAGCGTGGCAAATACCGGATGCAGGGTTTTGAAATTATCTAGATTATCGAAAACAGCTTTCACCAATTGATAGACCACTTCATCGTCTAAGTCGCTGCTAGCAACGAGTTCAGCCTTCACACCAAAAGTTTTGGTCGCAGTAGATGTGCCAGGATACATATTGGCTGGAATGGTCGCATAGGAGAAATACGGATGCGCTTTAATCAGTTCATCGATAGAAGGACCGGTCACCGGCACCAGCTTCGTATCGCAAGCCGAGGTTACTTGCTGCACGGCGCCATTGGGGTGTCCGCCGGCATAAATCATAGCGTCGATCTTGCCGCTACACAGTGCTTTCACCTGATCGCTTGATTTCAAATCGACAATGCTTGCGAAAGTTTTTTTGTTCCAGCCTTTGCGCTTCATCACTTCTTCCATGGTCGCGCGCATGCCCGAACCAGGTGCGCCCATATAGACGCGCTTGCCTTTCAAATCATCGAGCACATTGATTTTTGCATCCGAACGCGCAATCACCGTAAACGGTTCAGCATGGAGTGAGAATAGGATGCGCAGTTTTTTATCAGAGCCAACATCAGAGAAAATCTCGCTGCCGTTATACGCATTGTAAAGCAAGTCCGATTGCACGATGCCCAGATCGAGATCTTCTTTGCGCAGACCTTCTAAGTTGCTGATCGAACCACCCGTTGATTCCACCGCGCAGCGAATACCATGTTCTTTGCGACCGCGATTGAGTAAGCGACAGACTGCGCCACCCGCAGGATAATACACGCCGGTTACACCAGCCGTTCCCACCGTAATGGTTTTTTCAGACGCGTTGGCAGCGGACATATCCACAACTAACACCATCCCAACCAACAGGCCGAGAAACCCTTTTTTCATCGCAGAATGCTTCATGCTTATATCCCTGCTATTATTTTTCGGTGCCGGAGTCTAGCAAATGGGATTGCCTAGCACAATATTTTAGAAATCAATATTTAGCAGACACTTACGCTTCTACCGCCGCGCTTTTTGTCCGGCGCTTATCGACATACATCGACATATCGGCTGCCGCTAGTGTTGACTCGGCATCATCGCCGCTGCGAACCGAGTACACACCACACGCTGCCGTAATAGAAATATTTTTGCCAGCAAAGATAAAAGGCGTCTGGCGCAAATGCTCGGTGATTTTCGTGCCGCGCTTACGTGCCACATCTTCTTCGGCGTAATACATAATGACCGCAAACTCATCACCACCAATACGCGCCAAGAAATCCGAATCGCGCATCGAGGATGCGAGCAACTGCGAAATATGACGGATGGCTAGGTCGCCCGCCGCATGGCCATAGTTATCGTTGATGCCTTTGAAATCATTGATATCGAAATAGAGGATCGTGCAAGGATGGCCGTAGCGCTCATGCATAGAGATGGTCCAAGCCAGCCGGCGCATAAAGGCACGGCGGTTTGGAATCGGTGCTACGCAATCCACATCAACCAACCGCTCCAGCTCAGCTAAGCTTTCTTTGGTTCGGGCCAGCTCGTGATTAACGTCATCTAGTTTTTCAAACAGCGCGGTTACCGCAAGACGAACGGCAGGCGTCATTTCATTTTCACCTATACCTAAGGTTGAAATTCGTTCAGATAATTTCGATCGCTTAGTACTGGTTAGCATCAACTCTTTCACTTGACCCATTTGCATTACATTTACCTTTTTGCTGTTCTGCACCATATTCATAGCATTTTATGGCATTAAAAAAAAGCATGAGCTTTGAATTACCGCCTAAAAACCGCATTAAGTGCGCTGGTTTAGAGGAGGCTGTGTCTTAGTGGCAACTCGTTAATATTTTGTTAAAAAATTATGTGTATTGTTAATAACCTCATTTTTTTTGACTTTTTAAACGCCTAATGTAACGTGCGGCTCTCAAATTAGGGCAAAATCGCATGAAAAAAGCCACTCCACGCATTGCAATCATTATGGGCAGCACTTCCGACTGGGAGACAATGCAGCATAGCGCCGATATATTAGACAAACTATTGATAGCCTATGATAAAAAGGTGGTTTCGGCCCACAGAACTCCTGATCGACTGGTTGATTTCGCCAAAAGCGCCAAAAAACGCGGCATCCAGGTGATAATCGCCGGTGCGGGTGGTGCGGCACATTTACCAGGCATGACAGCCGCTATGACTATTCTGCCAGTATTGGGTGTTCCGGTGGAAAGCAAAACCCTCAAAGGGCTCGACAGCCTACTGTCCATTGCGCAAATGCCTGGCGGCATTCCGGTTGGAACGCTTGCAATCGGCAAAGCGGGTGCGATCAATGCTGGCTTGATGGCTGCATCTATCTTGGCGCTGCATGATGAGGCGCTTGCCAAACGCCTGACCGCTTGGCGCGACAAACAGACCAAAAGCGTTGCAGAACGTCCCGATGGCAAATAATAAATTCCCACTCTCCCCTGGTTCGGTTATTGGCATTTTAGGCGGTGGACAGTTAGGCCGCATGATGGCGATGGCTGCCGCGCATATGGGCTATCACGTCCATATCTACACGCCGGAAGAAAACAGTCCCGCCAGCGAAGTGGCGCAATTTACCACCGTGGCATCGTACGATGATCGCGAAGCGTTGCAGCATTTTGCCAAAAGCGTGCAGGTCGTGACCTATGAGTTTGAAAATATTCCTGCCGCGCCAGTGAAGACTATTGCGCAATTCACACCGGTTTATCCCGATCCCGATGTACTCTCCATTTCGCAGCAACGTGTGTGGGAAAAACAAGCGCTGCAAAAACTAGGCATCAAAACTGCACCTTTTGCCGTGGTGAATAATGCTTCCGATCTGCGCGCGGCAATTGATACGCTCGGACGCCCCGCGATCTTGAAAACCTGCCGCATGGGCTATGACGGTAAAGGCCAATGGACTTTGCGTAGCGACAAAGATGTCACCGATGCGCTAGAGCTAATCGAGCGCTCGGCGGTTGAATATATTTTGGAAGGCTTCGTCAATTTCAAGATGGAGATTTCTGTTATTGTCGCGCGCGACATTCAAGGCAATATCGCCTGCTACGACCCAGTGCAAAATATTCACAAAAACCACATTCTGCATCAAACCATCGCCCCTGCGCCCATCAGCCCGCAGCTGGCGCTTAAGGCGCAAAACATGGCCTGCGATATTGCCGAAGGCTTCAAACTCGTGGGTTTGATTGCGGTGGAAATGTTTGTCACCAACGATGAACATATTGTGGTGAATGAACTCGCACCACGCCCACATAATTCGGGCCACTGGACCATGGATGCCTGCATCACCAGCCAATTTGAACAATGCATTCGCGCCGTATGCGGTCTGCCGCTGGGCCACCCCAACCGTTTCTGTGATGCGAAGATGCTCAACCTGATCGGCCCTGATGTGCATGATTGGTCACGCTATGTAGGCGAGCCTAATGTGAAAGTGCATTTATATGGCAAACAAGATGTGCGCGCCGGGCGCAAGATGGGCCATGTCACTTTTCTGGATGTAAAACATGGCTAGCCCCCTGCTGCTTATTCGCACCGGTGGCACCATCGATGCCAAACCTTACAGCAATCCTAAATTTCCTCCGCAGAAAATCACGGCGCTGAAAGGTGACGAAAGCACGGTGGCGCAACTTGCGCAGGAGCTGCACATTCCTATGCATCCCTGGACAGAGGCCGAAGAAGAGCGCTTCGTCAAAGACAGCGCTTCCTATAATGACGGGGACATCCGCGCGCTCGCTGGCGTCATTGCCTTGCAGCCGCAACGCCATATTCTTGTTACCCACGGCACGCATTTCATCGCACCGAATGCGGCAAAGATAAAAGCGCTATTGCCTGCACATGATAAAACCGTGGTGTTTGTCGGCGCGATGGTACCGCTTTCCATGCAGCAGCATTTTCCTTCCGATGCGAAAGCCAATATCAATTATGCGTTGGAATGCCTGCAGGCAATGGGGGCTGGCGTCTATGTGATTGGCCGCGACCCACTTACAAAACAACCTGGTGCTTTTGCACCCGAACTGGTAGAAAAAGACCACGCCGCGAGCCTTGCTACACTATCCTTGGTTTTCAATCTAACAAAGTTAGGTTGAAAAATACGACGGTCTATTCTATTCACTCCCACATACTTACCATGAATAAGGACGCATATGACCAACCACCGTATTGAGACCGACAGCTTTGGCGAAATCAAAGTAGAGGCCAATAAATATTGGGGCGCGCAAACACAGCGCAGCCTGCAGAATTTCAAGATCGGCGGCGAGACAATGCCCAAGCCGCTGATTACCGCGTTTGGTATTTTGAAATTGGCCGCTGCTAAAGTGAATATGCAGCTGGGTGTGCTCGATAAAGCCATTGGCGAAAAAGTGGTAGCTGCCGCGCAAGAAGTGATCGATGGCAAGCTCGACGGCAATTTCCCGCTGGTGGTGTGGCAAACCGGCTCCGGCACGCAGACCAACATGAACGTCAATGAGGTGATTTCCAACCGTGCGATTGAGCTGGCCGGTGGCAGCATGGGCAGCAAAAAGCCGGTGCATCCCAATGATCATGTGAATATGGGGCAATCATCCAATGATTCGTTCCCCACCGCGATGCATATTGCTGCCGCCTATGAAATTCAGCATTCGCTGATTCCGGCGCTCAAGCATTTACATGCGGCGCTCGATAAAAAAGCGAAAGAGTTTAAAGATATTATCAAAATCGGCCGCACCCATTTGATGGATGCGACACCGCTGACACTGGGCCAAGAATTCTCTGGCTATGCTGCGCAGATCGAGCGCCTCATCATGACGCTGGGTGAAAAAGGCGTGCTGTATGGATTGCTCGAATTAGCACAAGGCGGCACCGCCGTGGGCACTGGGCTTAATGCCAAAAAAGGCTTTGCAGAAGCTTTCGCCAAAGAAGTGGCCGCGATCACGAAAATGCCCTTCATCACCGCGCCCAATAAATTCTATGCACTCGCTACCCACGATCCACTGGTCGATGCATCAGGTGTGCTCAATACCTGTGCAGTGGCACTGATGAAAATCGCTAATGACATTCGCCTGCTGGGTTCTGGCCCACGCTGCGGCATTGGCGAGCTGTCGCTTCCCGAAAACGAGCCAGGCAGCTCGATCATGCCAGGCAAAGTCAACCCCACCCAGTCAGAAGCCATGACCATGGTCTGCGCGCAGGTGATGGGTAATCACGTGGCGGTGACCATCGGTGGTAGCAATGGCCATTTCGAACTCAACGTCTTCAAGCCAGTGATTATTTATAACGTGCTGCAATCGATTCGCCTAATCGCCGATAGCGCTATAAGTTTCACCGATAATTGCGTGGTGGGCATTGAAGCAAATAAAGAGCGCATTACCAAACTGATGAATGAATCGTTGATGTTGGTGACCTCACTCAATCCGCATATCGGTTATGACAACGCTGCCAAAATCGCCAAAAAAGCGCATAAGGAAGGCACGACCTTAAAAGAAGCCGGCATTGCATTGGGACTGCTGACCGCAGAGCAATTCGATCAATGGATTCGTCCGGAGACGATGATCGCACCTAACGATTAATGCACGGAGTTGGTGGGCGGGGTTAATTCATCGAGCGCTTTGCGCAGCGCTTCCTGTTCGACGTGACTTCCAGCTTTGCTACCGACGGCTTCGACTTTATTGTCTTTATCTTTTGACTCAGTCTTGCCAGCCACCACGCGTTCTTGCCAAGATAAGTTATGTGCTTTATGTGCCGCCACATCAGGATTGTTTTGATTCTTATCACGCTGACTGCCGATATTTAAACCAGCCGATAGCGAGTTATCCAGTGCAATACGATGCTGCGCTTCGGCTTCACGCGCAGGATCGGCCAGCGGTTTATGCAACACGCTATTTACGACTTCACTAGCACCGGATTTAAATTCGCCCCAATTCAACGCAGCCGCACCATCAATCATGCGCTCCAGCGAGACGTCCATTTTACCGCTATCCCATAAATTTGCGAATTCGGCTTTGGCGATCATATAAGGCGTATAAGCCAGTGATGCATTGGTCATGGAATGCGCAAAACCGCCCAGGGTTTTGAGTCCAAGCGCTTCGCGTGCGCGAGTGCCAAGCGCTGTATCATTATATTGGTTAGCAATATCGGATGCGGTTTTACCCACCGCATAATTCACGCGCCCCACCTCATTGAGTGTCCAATCGATCGGACCAAAAGTTTTGCCATAAGGATCGAATCCTTTGCCGATACGCGCTGGATCACCAAATTGCTCCACCGGTGCGTGGTAGCTTTGAATGAAATCACCGTCATAGCGTGCACGCGCTTCCGGCGCATAGTCGCCCAAATGCGTATGCTCACGATCATACCGTGTGAAATACACGGTCGAGCCCGCCGGTATAGGTTCATTCGCTTTTACGATTTCACGTTTTCCGCCTGGCGATGTATAGCCCAGCATACCGTGATTTGGGAAAATAAAGGTACCGCGATATTTGGTTTGCGGTGTGCGCGACAGCCAGAAGAACGGCACCGCTGGCGTCATATAAATACCAGCCTTAATCACGCTACGCGCAACCCATTTCGCCACATTGGCCACACCACCCAACAAGCCCGGTTTCTCTTGCTCCGGTGAACCATAGAGGCTGGTCTTGCGTCCGGCCAAGCGATCGGCAATATGGGTATAGAGCTCGCGATACATAAGCGTGCCCATGTTATAGACCGTGAATCGTCCCTGCAGATCGACGATGCCGGCTTCATGGTAGTTGCCATACACGTTGCCATGACGGCCGACGCGGAAGCTGCCACCGTTTAAATTACGATCGGGATCGTTGACGAAACCAGGATCCGCATGATTGAGCATTTCGCGTGAGAAGCGCATGTAATACGCGTATGGAATCGCAACGGCCCAATCTTCACCACCGTTATATGTCACATATTGCACGAGGTATTTACTGGCTGACTTGATGGCTTCCGGTATATCAATCGAGCCATTTTCTTTTTTCCACGTCTTCTTCACCGACGGGTCAAACCAGCCGGCAATGTCACGGCCCCACGCATCACCCACGCTGGCGCAGAAGAAGTCAAAGGTAATGCTGGTGACCTCATGACCGAGGGTGCGGCCAGGAATATTTGACATGGCGCCAAACTTGGTGGGGCGAAAGCGCACAGCGCGCTCACCATCATAGCCAAGCATGTTGACGGTGGTTTTAATGCCCTCACCGGCAGTCATGTCGATTAATTTAGCGATAAACTGAAGCGGGTTACTTTGCTCCAATAACCCCACGCTCGCATCGTATTTATTCGGCACTTTATGCAGCCATTTTTCGGTCAGCGCGCCACCTACGGCAAAAAACGCTGCGCCCATAATACCGCGAGAAACAGCACGAATGGCCAAACGGCCTTTAAGGGTCGAGTTCCAGGGTTTCTGGCCCTGCTCCCAAGATTTTTCAGATAAATCAACTGCTTTGTTGGTTGGCCCATAGGCGCCGAAGCTGGCTTGCGAAAGATTGGGGGCTGGCGTTTGCGCGGCAGCAGAAGGGGCTCCATCGGACGCCTGTGCCGGCACTTCCGCAGCCAATTTTTCATCTTTTTCTTTATCAGACAGTGACTTAATCATCATTGATCCGTAAAGTTTCAGCGCCAGAAAACCATAAAAAACACAGTTTTCCACCCTCCAATACTAGCATTATTTGGGCGAGTTTTACATGAAGCTTTTATGACAGAAACGTTTACAAAACCGCCCTTTTTTAACCCTTCTGCAAATGATTGTTACAGTTATATGAATTTTGGGCCTTGGCCACGCGGATTTCTTGAGCCCCCCAGAGGGGTATGTTAGGCTGGTTGCAAAGGTGTAAAACCGTTATGACAAGCTGCGCTAAGACAGCTAACAACAGGATGATTTAATGGCTGCTGTGCCGCATATTCCAACGCAGGGAATTCTACAAAATCCTGCATACAAAACCGCCAGGTTCATGACGGAATATGTCAACGTGCCTATCAGCATGCATCGCCTGCGCAACGCCATCGGTCTTACCGCTGGTTTGTATCTCGGTCGCAAGCTGATGAACATCGTGGTGGGCGAAACACCCGAAGGACAAAAAATCCACAAAGAAGATCTGCCCGATCCGCTCAAGCCGTTGCATGGCTTGTTGCCATATGATCATTTCTCGGATGACCCCAGCCAACGTTGGATGCGCGTGTTTGATTTGCTAGTACCCGCCGTACTAGGTGGCATTGGTGCCTGCGCAGGTGGTGCGTATCATTTCCGTGATTCCTTCATCAAACCCACCGAGGCCAAGATGGGCTTATCGGCGGATAAATTCTTTTTAGCTGATGCTGAACAACGCGCCCTGTATCAGCAATCGAAACCCTGGAGTACGGCAACGGGCACCTCGGCCTTGTTTGGTTCGGCGAGCGGCCTTGGGTTATTTCCTTCGATAGCGCATTATGGCGGCGACCTAGGTACGTTGTTTGCGATGCGCGCTGAGCGCTCGCCCTCACCGCTTGGACATTTGGTGAATTCGCATTCGCATATTCCGATGCGCCCGCACAAGCTCATCAATCAAATGATTGAATATGCTGCTGGCAACCCAGCAGGCAAGCTCGAGGAACTGGATGAATATGCCAACGGCATTTTAAAAGCTTGGTTCAAAGATGTCTCCGATACGCAGGTCAAAGATTTCGTCAAACTCGTGGAAGGACAGCGCGCGCAATTCTTGAAAGAGGGCCGCCTGCCAGAAGAGGCTGCCGCAAAACTGAAGGATACATTGCATAAAGGCCTACAAGGTGCGGGGCTTGAAAAAACCTTCATCAAAGTCGGACTCGATCCGCGCAAAGCCGATGTCGGCAACCAAGGTTTTATTTCTGTAATCGCTAATACGATCGGCGATGCGCTGGGCATGAAAACCAGCAAACACATGGAAGAAACGCGCGCCCTACTGCGCAAAGGCATGGAAGCACGCAACCCCGAGTTGGCGCATATTCCGTTTAATCCGCAGGAACATCAATCACAATTCACCACCGCGCATAAAGCAACCGCCGGCACCTTGCTAGGCTTAGCAGGCCTATCGTTTGGCGCTGTGGCGACTGCTAAAGATACTTCGATTCATGATTTGAAAGTCAAGCGCACCGCACAGCATTTGGACGATGCGAAAGAGACAAAAAACGATGGCGACACCGACAAAAAATTTGTCGAGCGCGTAGCACCCTTGGCCGACAAGAAACACCAAGTACATTCCAAAGTTGACCATGGATTTCTAAATGGCAAAGCGCTGGATATGGCTGAAGGCGTGACTGATATGTTCAACGTGGTAACGGGCATGAATTCGCATCGCCTCAGCTGCGCGCTGGGCTTAACCGCCGGTAGTTGGCTGGGCGAAGAAACCATGAAAGCGCTTACCGGTTTTACCTTCACCGGCGTCAAAGTGCAAAAAGCAGATGTGCTTAAACCGCTACAGAAATTTTATAAAGCCTTAGCCTTTAATCCGCATAGCGACTTGCCGCATGATCGCTGGATGCAGTTGGTACGCTGGGCCGTTCCAACGCTCGTAGGCGCTGCTGCCGTCGTGCAAGCAAGCGACATGTATTTCAACGCGCGCAAAAAGAAATTCCGCGATGCGAAATATTTGGATGAGATCGAGGCCAAGGCAACGTCCATGCAGGCCGATCCCTGGTCATACGGCGTAGCAGCTACGGCGATTTACGGTGGCTCATCGGGTTTTGCTTGGATTCCTGGCATCAACTACATGACGCATTTGGGTACGCGCTTTTCGATGGCCTCGGGCCGCAAAGTCGCTTTGCCGCAATTGGGTAAAGTATGGTCCAATAACGACACGCTCTTCCCCTTCGGCCCTCCTGGCATGCTCGATATGTTGATTAGAGAAGCCGTCAATAATAAGAGCTATGATCCAGAGCTGCTGGAAACCTATGCGATTGGTATTTTGAAACCTTGGTTTGATAATGTGAAACCGGAGCAGGTGGAAGCGTTTGTGATGAAGGTGCATGAGGTGCGCGATCAGTTCTACCGCGAGGGCGGCGTACCAGAAGAAGCCAAGAAAAAATTGGAAGAGGATTTAAAACTGCATTTCAAAGGCGCCGGCCTGGAAGAGACGCTGGAGCAAATCGGGCTGCACCCTACTGAAGCCACCATTGCCAATAACGGCCTCGCAGGTAAACTTGCCGACGCCATGGGATCTAAGAAACTGATAAATAAACTTAAATCAGACTATGTGGCCAGCTATGTTGAGCGCCATAAGGCACGCGAACACGCAGCACCCCCCGAAAAACCCCTGTCGATTTAACATATTATTATAATTAAGCTTGATTGGCCGCTGGTTTTCTTGTAATTAGCCAGTCCCTTCTGATGGTCAGAAGGTATTTCACAGGCGACTTGCCGGCGTTGCAGCGATGCTGCTTCACCATCCGGTGCCCCTATATATAGGGAGTTACTAACAGGTCGCCGAGGTTTAACCGGAAAAGGACTTTTATTATGGCACTTCCTGCTTTCAATATGCGCGAGCTCATCGAAGCTGGCGTTCACTTCGGACATAAAACAAAACGTTGGAACCCTCGTATGGCTCCGTACTTGTACGGCGTGCGTAACGACATCCATATCATCAACCTGGGCAAAACCGTTCCTATGTTGCACCAAGCGCTGCAAGCAGTGCGCGATGCAGTAGCGCAAAACGGCCGCATCCTCTTCGTTGGTACCAAACGCCAAGCGACCACTCCGATTGCAGAAGCGGCTAAGCGCTGCGGTCAATATTACATCAACCAACGTTGGTTGGGTGGCTTGCTCACCAACTGGAACACCATTCAGGTGTCGATCAAACAATTGCGCCGGCTGGAAGAGCATCTCTCGGATGCAACGCTTGCCTTCACCAAAAAAGAATTGCTGGCTATGAGCCGCGAACGCGACAAGCTCGAAGCATCTCTGGGCGGTATTAAAGATATGGGCGGTCTGCCAGACTTGCTCTTTATCATCGATACCAACAAAGAAGATCTGGCTGTAAAAGAAGCCGTGAAACTCGGTATTCCTATCGTTGCGATCATCGATAGCAACAGCTCGGCTGACGGCATCACCTACCCTATTCCAGGCAACGATGATTCAACCCGCGCTATCAACCTCTATTGCCGCTTGGTATCGGATGCCGTACTCGATGGCATTCAGCACAGCATGCTGGCTTCGGGCAAAGATCTGGGCGCAAGCGCAGAACTTCCTGATGATGTGATTGCCGCTGATTTGGCAGACGCAGAGCCTGCATTGGCAGAAGCAGCAAAAGACGATGCGTCTGAAGGTAAAAAAGCAGCACGCAGCAGCCGTAGCAAAGCGCCTGCTAAAAAAGCACCGACCGTAACGGTGAAAAAGACTCCTGGCAAAGCCAAGAAGTCAGAAGAGTAATCGTTAAAGCATATGGTCCAGTCACCTTACCCAAGGTGGCTGGACGCTATTTCGCTTTTTGATGTACAAACCATAAGGACATGAACAATGACCCAAGTAACACCTGAACAAATTAAACAACTTCGTGAATCGACCGGCGCTGGTATGTCAGATTGCCGCAAAGCCTTGGTTGAAAACAATGGCGATATGGATGCAGCCATTGACTGGCTGCGTAAAAAAGGCCTATCCACCGCCGCTAAAAAATCAAGCCGCGTTGCAGCAGAAGGCGTGGTTGCTATTGCAACCGCTGGCAATAAAGGCGCTATGATCGAGTTCAACTCAGAAACCGATTTCGTATCGCGCAACGAAAAATTCCAAGCGCTGGCTAAACAAATTGCTGAGCTGGCCTTGAAAGAAGGCGCTGATATTGAAAAACTCAAAGAAAAAACAGCGGCTGATGTAACCAATGCGATTGCCACCATCGGCGAAAACATGAACCTGCGCCGCAGCGCGGGCCTTTCGGTAAACAAGGGCGTGGTTGCTAGCTACATTCATAACGCGGCTGCTCCTGGCATGGGTAAAATCGGCGTATTGGTTGCGCTCGAATCCGAAGGCGATGCTGCAAAATTGGAACAACTCGGCAAGCAAATCGCGATGCATATCGCAGCCGCGAAACCAGAAGCATTATCGACCGCAGAAGTCGATAGCGCTAAACTGGATCGTGAGCGCGCGGTATACCGTGAACAAGCGCAAGCATCCGGCAAACCTGCTGACGTAATCGAGAAAATGGTCGAGGGCCGCGTACGCAAATATTATGAAGAAGTCGTGCTCTTGGAGCAGCTCTATGTAGTCGATGGTAAAACCAAAGTATCACAAGTAGTGGCTGACGCTGAAAAAGAAGCTGGCGCACCTGTAAAACTCGTTGGCTTTGCTGCATTCCGTTTAGGCGAAGGCATCGAGAAAGCACAAACTGATTTTGCAGCTGAAGTTGCAGCTGCTGCAGGTACTGCTGCTGCCTGACTAACTGAATAAATAAGTTTCTTATACTGAAAAGCCGCTATCGTTGAGATAGCGGCTTTTTTCTTTTGCTAGGATGCGCACACACTGCTAAAAGAAACACATGCCAATGCTCGACTCACTTAAACAAATTCCCCGTTATGCTGGCCGTTTTATCATTGCGGTCATTGCCGGCATTATCCTTATCTATTATCCGGTGGGAATGCTTATCGTGCATCACATTGATGATTCCCCTACCTTCAACGCGGAAAATCATAATGCTGATGGCGGCAGCCACGCGGTGGGAATGGCCATTGCTATGGTGGAGCGCGAAGTAGATAGCCATCGCTGGGTATCAAGCGATCCGTTTTTCTTCCCAGGCGCTGCTTTGATCCGTATGCCCGCCTACCAACAAGGCATCATGACCAGCGTCACCCGCTTTACCACCGAGCTTTACGATCATATCGGACGCACGCGTGGCTCCAGCCAAGCCGATAAAGATCTGGAAAATGCTAAAGGCCTATTTAATTACCAGCCGGATGTGTGGTTGTTTGATTTCAAAACCTCCTGGTGGCCTACCGCCTCTTCACCCACCCAATATCGCAAAGGCGTTGAGTCGCTTAAAACCTATAATCAGCGTTTAAAAGATGGCAAAGCCACCTTCGAGCGCCGTTCGGATAATTTGATTGAAACGCTGGAGCGCATGGCTTCCGATTTAGGCTCATCCTCAGCCACCATCGCCAAACAAATCGAGTCCGGCTCGGGCCTGGGCTTTATCAGCTCGGCGAGTCTTTATTATAATAACAAAGGGCGCATGGCTGGAACCTATTGGATTTTACGCGAACTCGGCAAAGACTATGCTGTGGTGCTCAAAGAACGCCAACTGGATAATGCTTGGAATTTGATGCTGCTGACCTTGGCTGAGGGCATGCAGCTTGATGTGTTCTGGCCGCTTAATTTCGCACCCGATAGCCAACTGCTTCCCAATCATCTTGCTGCGCAAGGTTTTTACCTGATGCGCGCCCGCACGCAAATGCGTGAAATCACGAATATATTGCTGAAATAGCCGCTTATTACAGGCCCTGTGCGGCTTGCTGAATAGCAGGTGATGGTATGGTAGGTGCCATAGTAACGGCGGCGCCACATTCCTTGACCCAACTCACATACTCTTGTGTCTGCAGATGCGCTTTATCTCGACCGGGCGTATGTTGATAGAGCACCTGCCCGTTACTATCTACGAGTGTCACATGGGGGAAAGAATCTTTGTTCTTCATAAAAAAGCGGCAAAAATTACGAGCCGATTCTCCTGCCTCTGCAATGTCACGTTCCGATTTATTTTGCGCGCGCGCCAATGCCTCTGCTTGGTTTGGCGTAAGCGCCACTGCATATAAGCGCAGCTGGGCCTTTTGCTCATCCTGCGCCAATACCGTGAGCATATGCATCGTTTCATCATGATTAATCGGGGCCAGTGCATTATCCACTACGACATTGCGCTTTGCATTAAGCGCCAGCTCATGTAGCTGCATATCAATGCCGTGGAAAAGTGGCCGCCATTTCGCATAGGGCTCTGGCTTCATACCGGTTTGGTTTTCGAGCGACCGTTTCAGCTGCGAAAAATCAATGGAAGCGCTTTGCGACATTAATTGTTTTAATTCTTTAAACGTAGGTGATGCGTTGCTTTGTGCCTGCGCATGTAAAATATCCTTTGAGCCATACGCCCCGCCCAAATAGGTCACGATAGGTTGCATCTCTCCAGCGGGTGGAAATACATCCACCGTATTTTTCACTATATTGGAAACCGCCAACAAGGTTGCATTATCCTGATAGGGTTGGTTGCGAAGAAACGTAGCCACTTCTTGCGTTTCTTCCGGCGTATTACCTAACAGGCGTGTATCGCCCTCTTTGCCCAGATGCGTATTAATATAGGTCTGCGCGGTTGCTATGATGTTGGCAACTGAAGTGGAGAGCTGTTCTTGTGTAAGTCCCATAGATACACGAGTTAATAAATTAGATGGATTATTAATATACTCGTTAATATATGCAGTATAAAGTCCTTATTCATCCCGATGATGCTTATTGCGCTCATCCAAAAATCGTATTATTAATCGTGGCTTATGACCAAATTACCCTATAAAACCCCTACCAAAAAAGCAGATAAGCCCTTGTATAAGCGCATATTGCTGAAACTTTCCGGCGAAGCGTTGATGGGCAGCCAAGGCTATGGCCAGGATTTAAAAACCATCGAGCGCATCTGCCTTGATATTAAACAAGCCGTGAGCATGGGCATTGAAGTCTGCATCGTTGTGGGTGCTGGCAATATTTTTCGCGGTATCGATGGCGCCAATAGTGGCATGGAACGCGCATCGGCAGATTATATGGGCATGGTAGCCACCGTGCTTAATGCGCTGGCCATTCAAAATACGTTAGAGCGCATGAATATGGATACGCGCGTGCTTTCTGCAATCAGCATGATGCAAATTTGCGAACCCTATATTCGCCGACGTGCGATCCGCCATTTAGAGCGCGGCCGCGTGGTGATTTTCGCTGCCGGCACCGGCAACCCCTTCTTCACCACCGACACCGCTGCAGCACTTCGCGCCAATGAAATGGGCTGCGACGTATTGATGAAAGCAACGCAAGTAGACGGCGTGTATACTGCTGATCCGCGCAAAGACAAAAAAGCCAAGCACATCGCCAAGCTCAGCTACCATGAAGTATTGGTGCGTGATCTGAAGGTGATGGACGCATCGGCTATTTCGCTCGCACGTGAAAACCAAATTCCGATTCTGGTCTTCTCGCTTGCTGGAAAAGATTCCATCAGCCAAGCTGCATGTGGCAAAGGCAAACATACTCTGATCACTGATTCTAAGAAAAAGGCTGTATCATGACGACCGACATCAACGAACTCCGTCGCCGTATGGAAGGTGGACTGAAATCCCTGCATCAAGAATTTTCTGGTCTGCGCACCGGACGCGCCAATGCAGCATTGCTCGATCATATCCAAGTCGATGCCTATGGCAGCATGGTGCCGCTCAACCAAGTCGCCAATATCAGCATTCCTGAGCCTCGCCTGCTTTCCGTGCAAGTGTGGGATAAGGGCGTGGTGAAAAGTGTTGAAAAAGCGATCAATGCCGCCGGACTCGGCGTCAATGCCGCAGCGGATGGTCAATTAGTGCGCGTGCCAATTCCTGAGCTCTCGCAAGAGCGTCGCGTGGAACTCACCAAAATTGCCGGCAAATATGCGGAAAGCGGTAAAGTCGCGATTCGCAACGTGCGCCGCGATGGTATGGATGCGCTGAAAAAAGCAGAAAAAGACGGCGACATTTCTAAGGATGAGCTGACCAAGCAATCCGACGTTATCCAAAAACTCACTGATGAATACATCAAAAAAATTGATGATGCGCTGGCGGTGAAAGAAAAAGATATTTTGGGCAACTAGTCGCAACGGCCCCAGCAACATGCGAGCGTCACCCGTCATGATTGAACCAACCTCCGCAGGGCCTTCGATACCGACGCATATCGCTATTATCATGGACGGCAACGGCCGCTGGGCTAAGTCACGCGGCCTACCACGTTCCGCCGGTCACAAAAAAGGCGCCGATGCACTCAAGCGCGTAATGGAATCCTGCCGCAGTGCTAAAGTAGCATTTCTAACGATTTACGCTTTTTCATCTGAAAACTGGAAACGCCCAGCCGATGAGATCAGTGATTTGATGCATCTGCTTGGCTATTATTTAGAGCATGAACTGCCGGAGTTACATCGCAACCAGATTCGTCTGCGCTTCATTGGTGATCTGTCGCGCATTGAAGACAAGCTGCGCACGCGCATTCAAAAAGCTATGGATATGACCGCTGGCAATAGCGGCTTTAATCTGACGGTGGCTCTTAGCTATGGCGCACGTCAGGAAATCGCCCGCGCGGTGCAAGCCCTCGCTGCACAAGCAAAAGAGGGCACGCTGGAAATTGCTGCTATTGATGAAGAGCTGATTAGCAAAACACTCGACACCTCCGATCTGCCTGAGCCCGATTTATTGATTCGCACCGGCGGCGAACAGCGCTTATCCAATTTCTTGCTGTGGCAATCGGCCTATACGGAATTGTATTTTACTGATATTTTATGGCCAGATTTTGGTGACGCGCATTTTAGCCAAGCGCTGGGTGATTATGCCAAACGGGAAAGACGCTATGGAAACACTGGACAATAACCCGACTCCTTCTGCTTCGCGCTGGCAAGAACTTTCCACGCGCATAGCTTCGGCTTCTGTACTGATGGCGGTTTTCCTGGTTATTTTGTGGCAAGGCGGCTGGTGGTTTACCTGGCTGGTGGTATTGGCTGCGCTTATCATGAGCAAAGAATGGAACGGCCTTACCGAGCGCGATGATAATATTGTACGCTTCACCGGTTTGTTTTATGTCAGCGTTCCCTGCGCCTGTTTGATTTGGCTGCGCGGCATACAGCTGGAAGCGGTTCCCTCGGTCGGACTTCACCTGGTTTTATTTTTGATGGTCACCGTCTGGGCCACCGATACTGGCGCCTATTTCATCGGCCGCCAATTCGGCAAAACCAAAATGTTTCCTGCCATCAGCCCTAAAAAAACCTGGGAAGGGTTGGGCGGAGGTGTTGGGTTTGCCATTATCGGCGCGCAAATTATCGAACTGATTTTTCCAGTCGGATTCTCGTTGGGCAAATCTGCCTTGCTCGGATTTGTCATCAGCCTGTTGGCACAAACCGGTGATTTTCTGGAATCCTGGATGAAGCGTCGCGCCGGCGTGAAAGATAGTGGCACGCTTATTCCTGGCCATGGCGGTCTGCTCGATCGCATTGATGGCTTGATTTTCTCCCTACCGTTTTTTGCTCTGGTCGTACATTTCTCCCTGGCCTCATGAGCACGACGTCCATAACGGTATTGGGCTCGACCGGCACCATCGGTCAGAACACGCTCAAGATTCTAGCCGCGCATCCCAAGCGCTTTGCCTTAGACAGCCTGGTTGCAGGCGGCAATGTGCAGGAGCTAATTGCGCAGGCCAAACACTATAGCCCGCGCCACGCAGTCATTGCCGATGCGTCTTTGTATACGCAACTCAAAGACGGCCTAAGCGGCAGTGGCATTGAAGTGGCCGCCGGTGAACAGGCGGTGCTGGATGCCGCATCACGCCCGGTGGATATTACGATGGCGGCCATTGTCGGCATGGCGGGGCTTAAACCCACCTTAGCCGCCGTTAAAAATGGCAAGCGCATTGCGCTCGCCAATAAAGAATGTTTGGTCAGCGCCGGTCATTTGCTGATGGATGAAATCAAGCGCTACGGCACGACGTTGCTACCGGTCGATTCCGAGCATAACGCAATTTTCCAATTGCTGGGCGCCGCGCCACGTGATGCGATCGAACAAGTTACCATCACCGCGTCCGGCGGCCCGTTTCGCAGCTGGTCGCGTGAGCAGATGAAGGCGGTGACGCCCGAGCAAGCCAAAGCCCATCCCAATTGGAAAATGGGTGCTAAAATTTCCGTGGATTCCGCTACACTCATGAATAAAGCGCTGGAGCTGATCGAAGCCTTCTATCTGTTTGGTTTCCCAGCTGCCAAGCTCAATGCCATCATCCATCCGCAATCGATTGTGCATTGTTTGATCCGGCTCAATGACGGCTCGGTTTTATCACAAATGAGCAATCCCGATATGTGCACCCCTATTGCCTGCGCACTGGCCTGGCCTGAGCGCATCAGCGCGCCGGTGGCCGCCTTGGATTTAGCACAGCTGGGCCAGTTGCAGTTTGAATCTGTGGATGAGACACGCTTCCCTGCTCTACGCCTCGCGCGCGATGTCATGGCCGCAGGCGACAGCGCCGCCACTGTTTTCAACGCCGCCAATGAAATCGCGGTAAAACGCTTTCTGGCTGGTGAGATTGGCTTCTTAGATATTGTTGCCATGGTGGAGCATATATTGCATCATGCAACCCATAAGGCGCTTACCAGTCTAGAAGCAGTCTGCGCCTGTGACCAAGAAACACGGCTTCTGGCGGAGACACTACCATGGAATTCCTAACACAAACCGCACATACTTTGGGTTCGTTTATTATCGTACTCAGCGTGATTGTGTTCATTCACGAATTCGGCCATTACATCGTGGCCAAGTGGTGCGGCGTGAAAGTCGAAATATTTTCCATCGGCTTTGGCAAAGAACTGTGCGGATTTACCGATCGCAGCGGCACGCGCTGGAAAATCTCGGCGTTGCCAGTGGGTGGTTATGTGAAAATGTATGGCGATTCATCCGAGGCCAGCACCACCGATGCGGAAACCTTAGAGCAGCTTAGCGATGAGCAAAAGTCGCTCACCTTCCATCACAAGCCCCTCTACAAAAAAGCGCTGATTGTTGTTGCCGGCCCTACTTCCAATTTCCTGCTCACCATTACCATGCTCACCTATTTCATTATGACTACGGGCTTGCCCTCGATCCAGCCGGTTGTGGGTGAAGTCATCAAAGATTCGGCCGCCGAAGAAGCCGGCCTTAAGGCTGGTGACCGCATTGTACAAATCAATGATGAAAAAGTATCGCGCTTCAGCGACATTGCCTATTTGATTTCCACCAATTTGGGCACGGCGGTAACCTTGCATGTTGAGCGTGGTAACAAAGTCAACCTGGTGACACTGACTCCTAAGGAATTTGAAGATGATGACGGGCTGGGCAATAAAATCAAACGGCCGTTGATTGGCATTCGCGCCACCGAAATTAAAATTGAAGATGTCGGCCCCGTAGTTGCCGTGCAAGAAGCCGTGCGCAGAACCTATCTGATCTGCACCACCACTTTAACCGCCATTGGCCAGATGATTACCGGCCAGCGCGGCGTGCATGATCTGCAAGGACCAGTGGGCATTGCCAAGCTCTCAGGCCAGGCGGCGGACAAAGATGCGCATACGGTGTTGTGGCTGATTGCCATGCTATCGGCCAATTTGGGCCTGGTTAATCTCTTCCCCATCCCACTATTGGACGGCGGGCATTTGGCCTATTACGGCGTCGAGGCAATCCGCGGCCGCCCTATGGCGCAAAAAATGCAGGAATACGGCTTTAGGCTCGGTTTTATTATCCTCTCCAGCCTTATGCTGCTGACCCTCTTTAACGACATTCGCAAGCTATTGTAGTTTCATCAATTCTCATGTTGTTTTGCGCTTGATTTCAGTGCGTTTTTGACGCATGACTAGTGCCATGAAATATTTGCCGCTTACCGTAACCGCTCTTGCCGTCTTATTATCCAGCACGGCCATAAGCCCTGCTGCCTGGGCGCAAGCATCTATGCCTGCCATTCAAGAAGGCGACGCCATTAAGGATGTGCGCATTGAGGGCAACCAGCGTATTGAAGCGCGCACGGTATTGTCCTACCTCAACATGAAAGCCGGCAGCCGTTTCACCCAGGAAGAAATTGATGCCGCGCTTAAAAGCCTTTTTGCTACCGGATTCTTCTCCGATGTTAAATTGCTGCGCGATGACGATACCTTGGTGGTGCGTGTAAACGAGAATCCAATCATTAGCCGCGTGGTATTTGAAGGCAATGATCGCGTTGAAACCAGTGACCTTGAAAAAGAAATCGAGCTGCAAGCGCGCTCCGTCTATTCGCGTGATAAGTTGCAAAGCGATGTGAAGCGCATTCTCGATATTTACCGCCGCGGTGGCCGCTATAGCGCAACTGTTGTGCCCAAAATCATCACCCGCGATCAAAACCGCATTGAGCTGGTGTATGAAATCACCGAAGGCAGCGTGGCGCGTGTAACAAAAATCAACTTTGTCGGCAACCAGCGCTATGACAGCGGCAGCCTGCGCAAAATCGTCCGCACCGAGGAAACACGCTGGTATAAATTCCTGACCGATGATGACAAATACGATCCCGACCGCCTGCAATATGACCAAGAGCTGTTGCGCCGTTTCTACTTAAGCGAAGGCTATGCGGATTTTCAAGTGAAGTCTGCGCATGCCGAGCTCTCGCCTAAGAAAGACGAATTCTACCTCACCTTCGTGGTGGAAGAAGGCCCTGAATATCAATTTGGCGAGATTAATGTCACCAGCGAAATCAAAGGCCAAGAGCCCGCTACCTTCAGCGAGTTAATCACCACCAAAAAAGGTGAAACCTATAACGCTAATAAGGTGGAAGAAACGATTGATGCCATCACCAAAGATTTAGGTGATCACGGCTATGCGTTTGTCGATATTCAGCCCAAGCTGGAAAAAGACCGCGAGAAAAAGCTGGCGAATATCACCTATGTCATCAAACCAGGTCCACGCGTGTATGTTGAGCGTATCAACGTCACCGGCAACGTGCGCACACTCGATGAGGTGGTGCGTCGCGAATTTCGTTTGAATGAAGGCGATCCGTATAATGCCTCGAAGCTGCAGCGCAGTGAACAGCGCCTGAACAATCTGGGCTATTTTGAAAAAGTGCAGATTAAAAATGAAGCCGGCAGCGCCCCTGATAAAACGGTGGTGAATGTCGATGTGCAGGAAAAATCGACAGGGGAAGTCAATATCGGCGCCGGTTATTCGACCACCAACGGCGTGCTTGCTACCTTTGGCGTTAGCGAGAATAACTTACTCGGCCGCGGCCAGCAGCTCAAGACCAGCGTGTCGATCGGCTCACGTATCAAACAAGGTGAGATTGGTTTCACCGAGCCTTATTTCTTGGGACGCGAACTGGCAACAGGCTTTGACCTCTATCGTACGCGGCAAGATCTGATCGATCGCGATTCCTATATCAGCGACACCAAAGGCGTGCGTCTGCGCACCAGCTATTCGCTGCAAGAAAAACTGCAGCATGGCATCAACTATTCGCTGCGCTCAACCGACATTACCGATATTCAGCCCACCGCTTCGACCTTCATTAAGCAGCAGGCTGGCAAAAACCTCAATTCCTCGATCGGCCATTCACTCACCTATGATGATCGAGATAATAAATTTAACCCGACACGCGGTTGGTCAGCGCGGTTTTATCAAGAGGTTTCCGGCTTGGGTGGTGATTCGCGCTATTTGAAAGACGAGCTTAAAGCCAGCTATTACTATAATATAGTACCGAAATGGACTTTGGGCTTCCTCGGTTCCGGCGGTTATATTTTTGGTTTTGCCGGCCGCGATGTACGCATCAATGATCGCTTCTTCGTAGGCGGCGATGATTTACGCGGCTTCCAAAATGCTGGTATCGGGCCACGCGACACCAGCACCAGCGATGCGTTGGGCGGCAATGCGTATTATGTCGGCACCACCGAATTGCGTTTCCCACTTGGCTTGCCTGAAGAGCTTGGCGTATCGGGTGCGATCTTTGCCGATGTGGGCAGCTTGTGGACGCTCGATGATGTCGGCCCCAATATTTTTGATTCCAGCACGCCACGCACTTCTGTCGGTGTGGGTGGTTTATGGCAGTCGCCTTTTGGTCCTATTCGTATCGATTTTGCGCAGGCTCTTCGTAAGGAAACGTATGACCGCACAGAAAATATTCACTTTAGCTTCGGCACCAAATTTTAATTCATGATGAAAGGACTCGTATGAAAACCAAACTATTGATCGCAACGCTTGCCGCCTTGGCATGCGGTGCTTCGACTGCCGTTTACGCAGCGGATGCTGCACCTGCTACCACCAATATCGCGGTAGTAAACGTGCAAAAAGTAATGGGCGCCTCAACTGCAGCAAAAAGCGTTCGTGAACAAATCGAAAGCAAACAAAAAGCGTTCCAAACCGACATCAGCAAAAAAGTCGATGCGTTGCAAAAAGAAAAACAAGAAATCGGTAAACAACAAAGCGTACTGTCTAAAGCCGCCTTTGAAGAAAAAGCGCGTGCATTCAGCGTGAAAGAAACCGAAGTGCAAAAAGAAGTGCAGTCGAAAAAATCCATGCTGGATAACGGTTTTGAGCGTGCTTTGTCTGAAATCCAAAAAGCAACGGTTGATATCGTAGCTGAGCTGTCTAAAGAGAAAAACTTTATTCTGGCCGTGCCTACTTCACAGATTCTCTATGCCGATAATAAGCTCGATATTTCGGATGAAGTGATCGATCGCCTGAACAAAAAACTTCCTAAAGTGGATGTGAAGTTTGATGCAAAAGAACCTAAAGCCGATAAGAAATAAGCAACCTTATATATAACGCCAGCCTGTGTGGCTGGCGTTTGCTATTTGAACGATATGGCAGATCAACGCTTTTTCACTCACACCGGCCCTATCACCCTGCAAACCATTATGGAATTGACGGGCGCTAAGCCTGTTTTGCGTATGGGCGCTGCCGATCCCAAACAATCCTTTGCCGATGTGGCGCCGCTCGACCGCGCAACCAAAAGTGATATTAGCTTTCTCGACAACATCAAATACCTGGACCAATTCACGACCAGCAAAGCGGGCGCTTGTTTTGTGCGCCCTAAATATATTGAGCGCGCGCCTGAGGCGATGCTGCTGCTGGTCACCGAAGAACCGTATACCGCTTTTGCGCTGGCATCAGCGCATATATATCCATCCGTTATCGCGCAGCCTGGCGTTATTTCGCCGCAGGCACAGCTAGCGAAATCGGCAACCATCGGCAAAAATGTGCGCATCGATGCAGGTGCCGTGATTGGCGAGCGCGTTGTCATTGGTGATGGATGCCATATTGGCGCCGGCACCGTGCTGCATGACGGGGTAGAGATCGGCGCAAACTCGCATATTGGTGCGTTATGCAGCATCAGCCATGCCATACTGGGCAGCCACGTCATCACCCATCGCGGTGTGCATATTGGGCAAGACGGATTTGGTTTCGCACCCAGCGCCCGTGGCATTGTGAAAGTGCCGCAGCTCGGCCGTGTGCTGATTGGCAATCACGTCGAAATTGGTTCTGGAACCTGCATTGACCGCGGCGCTGGCCCCGACACGACAATTGGCGATCATAGTAAAATTGATAATTTGGTTCAGATTGGCCATAACGTGGCCATTGGCAGATATGTTGTCATTGCCGCCCAATGTGGTATTGCTGGCAGTGCACGTATTGAAGACGGGGTTATGTTAGGCGGTCAGATAGGGGTAGCAGGTCACATTACCGTAGGTGCGGGCGCTAAAGTCGCTGCGCAATCGGGTGTGATGCATGATGTTCCGGCCAAAGCCACATACGGCGGCTCGCCGGCTATCTCCATTAAAGATTGGCACCGTCAAACGGTCACGGTGGCAAAAATTGCGAAATCACAAGCGGAGGATCGTGGATAATATGGAACTGGTGAATAAATCGGGTACGGACGAACGTGTGATTACGGTCGAGCGCATCATGGAGATGATTCCTCATCGTTATCCGTTTCTCATGATTGATAAGGTTACCAATATTGTACCTGGCGAATCGGCCGTGGGCATTAAAAACGTAACCATCAATGAACAGCATTTCATTGGGCATTTCCCCAGCAAGCCGGTAATGCCAGGCGTGCTGATTATCGAAGCCATGGCGCAAACCTCGGCCGTGCTTGTAGTCGATACGCTCGGTAAAGATTCCGAAGGCAAACTGGTCTATTTCATGTCGATTGAACATGCGCATTTCCGCAAACCCGTTGGTCCTGGCGATTGCTTGCAGATTCAAGTGAAGAAAGAACAAAGCCGTCGCAACGTGTGGAAATTTGCCTGCACCGCGATGGTAGGCACGACTAAAGTCGCCGATGCGGTCATTGCCGCCATGATTGTCGACTAAGTTGCAACAAACTGTAACAAACCGTGATTTGAACTCTGACCCTGCGTTTCCTAGATTGACTCATATGATGATACACCCCACCGCCATTATTGCAGACGGCGCTCAACTCGCTGATGATGTTCAGGTGGGTCCTTATTGCGTCATTGATGAACAGGTAAAAATTGGCGCCGGCACCGTGCTGAAATCACACGTAGCCATCAGCGGCCGCACCACCATTGGCAAAAACTGCCAGATTTTTCCCTTCACCTCGCTCGGCCATGCGCCGCAAGATTTAAAATTCAAAGGCGAGCCTTCGACCCTCATCATTGGTGACAGCAATACCATCCGCGAACATGTGACTATGAACCCAGGCACTGAAGGCGGTGGACTGACTACCACCGTTGGCAATAGCTGCCTGTTTATGGTGGGCGCGCATGTGGCGCATGATTGTAAGGTTGGCAATCAGGTGATCCTGGCGAATAATGCAACACTGGCTGGCCATGTCGAAGTGGGCGATCACTCGATTATCGGCGGCTTGGCAGCCATTCATCAATTCGTGCGTATCGGCAAACACGCCATTATTGGTGGCATGTCGGGCGTGGAACACGATGTGATTCCCTATGGTTCGGTCATTGGCGAACGCGCCAATCTAGCAGGCCTCAATTTGGTTGGCTTAAAGCGCCGCGGTTTTGATCGCGATACGATTCATGCGCTGCGCAATGCCTATAAAGCTATTTTCGAAGAAAGCGAAGGCACCCTCGCCGAACGCGCCGTACGCATGCAGAAGCAATATGGCACTATTGCGGAAGTCGCTGAAATTATCGCCTTCATGAATGATAAAAGCAGCCGCTCACTCTGCGTACCAAAATCCATTCCTCACACGGACAATCCACAAGCAGCTGCATGAACGCGCTAGGCATCGTTGCAGGCAGTGGTGCCTTACCCCGACAGCTGATTGAAGCATGCCGTATCAATGGCCGCCCTGTTTTTGTCATCGGCTTCGAACGCATCACCGATCCACAAACCTTGCAAAATGTACCGCATGCCACCGTGCGTTTAGGCGCCGTGGGCGATGCGCTGTCTTATCTGCGCCAGGCCCAGGCCACCGATATTGTGTTTGCCGGCAGAGTGCAACGCCCTTCCATGACCAGTCTCATGCCAGATGCCACGGGTGCTCGGATGCTCGCTCATATTGGCACTGCTTTTTTCGCCGGTGATGATGCGCTGTTGCGCCGTATTGTCTCTTTTCTGGAGAAAGAAGGATTCCGCGTGGTTGGCAGTGAAGACATACTGACGACGCTGGTGACACCGGAAGGAGTAATGGGCACCATCACACCTGATGATCGTGAGCGTGCCGATATTATGTTTGGTATGCAGATCGCCAAGAAATTGGGTGAGCTGGATATTGGCCAGGCCGTTGTGGTTGAAAATGGCTATGTATTAGGAGTCGAAGCGGCTGAAGGCACCGATGCCTTGATTAAGCGCTGCGGCTTTTTGAAGAAAACCGAAAAGGGCGGCGTGCTGGTGAAGGTAAAAAAACCCACACAAGACAGCCGCGTCGATTTACCTGCTATTGGTATTGAAACCATCGAGCGTGCCAGCGAAGCGGGCCTGCGCGGAATTGCGGTTGAAACCGGCGGCAGCCTCATCTTAGAACAAGAAAAAGTCGTCAAACGAGCAAATGAGCTGGGGCTTTTCCTGATCGGTATTCATTATGCAGCCTAATACGCCGTTACGAATATATATCATTGCGGGTGAAGCATCGGGTGATTTGCTCGGTGCGCATTTGATGGCGGCGCTTAAAAAACTTTCCCCTCGCCCTATTCAATTTCATGGTGTGGGCGGCGAGCGCATGCAGGCAGAAGGGCTAGCAAGCTTATTTCCCTATCATAATCTTTCCTTGTTTGGCTTTGTAGAGATTCTACCCAAGCTAATGCAAATTACGGCGCGTATTAATCAAACGGCCGAGGATATACTGCAAAAACATCCGGACATAGTGATTACCATTGATGTGCCAGGTTTTTGTTTGCGCGTGATCAAAAAAGTTCGTGAAGCGAATCTCCCTGCCCTCTATGTACATTATGTGGCGCCGACCGTATGGGCCTATAACCCATGGCGCGCGCAACGTTGCGCTGAGCTGTTCGACCATATGCTCACCTTGCTGCCGTTTGAAGCGCCCTATTTTACCGAAGTGGGTTTGCCGACTACGTTTGTGGGGCATGCGGCTGTGGTGGAAGCAGGTGTCGGTGATGGCGAGCGTTTTCGCCAAGCGCATCAAATCGCGAAAGACACGCCGCTATTTTGTTTATTGCCAGGCAGTCGTCGCGGCGAAATTAAACGTCATATGCCCATTTTCGCGCAAGCCATTGCGATGCTCGCGCGCTCTTATCCCGAGCTGGTCATCACCATTCCGGTACCAGAGCATATCCTGCCCTACATTGAACCTTATTTGATGAATTGCCCGTTCCCCGCCATTGTCACCACCAACGAGCAGCAAAAGAAAGATGCTATTGCCGCTGCCACACTAGCGATCGTCAAGTCAGGCACGGTGACGTTTGAAGTCGCCAAAGCCGGCACACCGATGATGGTATGCTATCGCTTGCACCCGCTTTCGGCGTGGTTGCTCAGACGAAAAGTTAAGATTCGTTTTGTCAACTTGATTAACATGGTACTGGGCAAAGAAATTATTCCTGAACTTTTACAAGAACGCTGCACACCGTTAATTATTGCCGCCACCGCCCAACAAATGCTGCAAATACCTGAGCTGATAGATAAGCAAAAGCAGGGGGTTGGTGAGGCATTGGCTCAATTTGTACCGTCGGGTGGTGATGCGCCCAGTACGCTTGCGGCCAAAACCATTTTGGGCCTAGTGTCAGGAAAATGATACAGTAGCCAATTAAGGCTGTCATAAAACTGAAACATTCTTGCGTTATTCTAGAAAGCTATCTAAAAATAATCACATGTTATGTAAAAAGATAGTGGTGCCGTGCTTAAAAAACCGAGCAAAAAGCAAGATATAGCGTCTTACGCTACCACTACTGCCCGCCGCGGCTCACTGCTTGCGCTGACCTCATGCTTGTCACTGTTTCCCCACAAAAACTTAGTCAGCGATGCTTCAACAGAAGCAACGATCGATAGCAATGATTTGATTCCAACCGACATTAACTGGCAGCAGCACAGCGATGCTAACGCATCGATCGAGCGCATCATCCATGAATTCTTCACCATGGAAGGTATAAAAAATACCATTTGGCCTGATGCCTACGCCCGCAGACCCTGGAAGAAAAGCGAATCGGACAATAGTGATGAACCCGGCACTTATCAATGCCGTTGCGCGCTAATTAAACCCAGTGAAGCGTATTGCTTCTATGACACCTGGTATCCTGATGGACGGCCCGAATGTTTCAGGGGTGGTGGGGATTCATATGATGATGGAATGCCGACCGGTGATATTCTCTATGGCTGGTATAACGATAATAGCTGGCAGACCGGCGGCAGCGGCCCCTGCTTGCTCTGGAATCCAGGATTTAATGATCCCCGCCATGGCCGCATCATGATGGATGATAAGGTGCTATACAACTGGAAGGGCACTCAGATGCTAGGCAATGGTATCGTCTGCGATCCAGGTAGCGATCCTGATGATATGCACAAACCAAAAGAGCAGCGCCGTTTCCGCGAAATCTCTCAGTGCGATCTCGGCTGGTGGTATGCAAACTGGCGATATAATCGCCAAAAAGAATTTGAACAGGGCGGCACTGACCATCGCCAAGTTTATTTCGCCGGTGGCAGCAATATTTACATGGGCGGTTTATTAGGTGGCACGGTAACGCTATGGTGCTTGCCGGTTGAACAAGATGACGTGCCCAACGCCTATGTTGGTGATGATGACAGCAAATATGGCGATAATGCGCCTACCTTGAAGGATGACACAGGACGCTCTTATTCTCTCAAGGGCAAATACAGCAACCGGCATTTCTACCAAGCCTGGTCAGGTCTGGATTGGACATCTGCAGATGCCGGTGGCG
Organism: Rickettsiales bacterium; assembly: GCA_033762715.1. GTDB lineage: Bacteria > Pseudomonadota > Alphaproteobacteria > Rickettsiales > SXRF01 > JANRLL01. Next base: position 96,596 of record JANRLL010000003.1, read on the forward strand.
CCACCAGCGGCACCGGATATGGCAGCGGCGATCCAAACAGCCCAGAAGATACCTGCGAAAGAGGGCTACAATTGCGTTTCCGTAAACCGTTTTTGCGTGTACCTGGCCTCGACTGTTTATGTATGCCGCCTGGAGGCGAAATAGGTTGCGCACTGCCAAGTCCTGATCCGCCTTGCCCAGCTAAGCGCTTGGAAGAAGATTGGATCTATGGGCCTACGGGGAAAGATAACCGCTACCGTGATATGTGCGTAGGAGGAGCGCCTCTTACCCCTAGTAATTTTGACACTAAAACTGGCCAGTTTAAATATGTGAATCCGGCCACTGGCGATACAATCAGCGACGAAACCTATCAGCCCGGCGGCGACGTGAAGTTTTGTAACCCAGGTGATATGGCGGGCACGGAACACTGTAAACCGCCTGCAGCCAATGACGAATTTGTAAGCTACGCCGAGGCGATGAGCGTCTTTCATCAGATGGTCAGTGGCACCGTATCTGGCTCCAAGCCGCTCTTTGGAACCTGTATGCCGATGAAAGATACATCGGCCATTACATTTTCCAGTGGTGTAACAACCGCCATCGGCTCAGCAGGCTATAGCCAACCAGCAGAAACACAATCAAAGCGCAGCAGCTACTTTAAGCTTTATCCGAACACTGCTTTTACCACCTATCTGAACCTTGATAATCGTCCCTTCGGAAAAACCGGCGCGGAAACCGGCCGCTATGATGCGTATAAAGCATCGAACTATTACAAAAACTGGACCTTTTTCATGCAGGGTCGTGAGGCGCCGTTAGTTCCACCTGGGAATAACGACACCAATATTATTATGTTCCCAGGCGGTGAAATTACCCAATCACATAATGGTAAAACCTTGCTCGTTGACACTAGTGCTGGCGACGCGTTTGTCATATTGCCGTCCATCAATAATTTCGCCCCTCCCTTTAGTGTCACTATTCAAAAAACGACCACCGTCGCCGATGAAGGTGAAACGCCACCAAAAGTCTATATTAGCACCAACCAATACCAAACCGCCGGCATTGCAACAGTGTCTAAACACGATCCGGTAGTGGTAAGCGCCCCAGGCCATGGGTTACGCAACGGACAACGTATCTATATTAATGGCGTCGTCGGCATGCCTGAAATTAACAACCGTTACTATACGGTCGATAAAGTCACGCCGAATACGTTTGAATTGCTCAGTGTATTCGGCTCCGGTTATTCCGGCAACGGTGCCGGCGGGGTGATACTTTATAATTATGAATCGGTCGATGGTGCAGTTACCAAAACCCTATCGTCTATGGCTGCGGACGTATTTGAGATACGATCCGTTACCGTTCGTGAAGGCGATCCCATTACGATTAACTCGCCAGGTCATGGCCTAATCAATGGCGAACGCATCTATATCAGTGGCGTGCTGGGCATGACGCAACTCAATGACAAATATTATAATGTAACCGGCGCCACAAAAGACAGCTTTAAACTACAAGGCGAAACCGGCGCGGGTTACGCTGCCTATATTGGCGGTGGTAAAATTAAGACGACATACAAGCGCGGTGAAAGCGTTACGCTAATTCCGATTCGTGAATATCAATCCAGAGATCAAATTCCATCTGCGCCTTTGCGTACTAATCGCTGGATCAGCGACGAGATGAATTGCCCTGATGTATTCCAGCGCAATCCTAAAATCACCGAATTGCCTACACCAGCACCACCACCAGGCTTAACGGTGAGTGATATGAAACGGGAAGACCTGCCGGAAATGGCGGAGATGAATCGGTATAAAGCGGATAAATGTTATAACTATTATATTCTATCACGCGCAGAAATGCCTTGGTATAGCATGGAGCGTCCCAATGTGGGTACTGACGATCCGCTGAGTCTTATTGATCCGGAACGCGCGATTTTGGATAGCTGCCAGCCTATGGTAAATGGTAATGCCGCGTATAAAGTTATGCGCGCTCAATTTTCAAACGATCCTTATGAGAAAAAATTGCCCTCTATCATCGAAAAGAATTCGGGTTTTGCACCAGTGCCAGCCTATAATAAGCGCGCCGATAGAAATCTTGCCGAGTATTACCTAAGCGAATATGTGCAAAAAGCCTGGGACCGTGATTATAATCCTGTCTATAAATACAATCCACTCACCGGTAAGGACGAGGTGGTTATTGAGCCCCAAATCAGCACGGTACAGCCGGTAAATCCAATCACTAATCATATAGATCCGGTAACGGGCAAAAAACTCTTGGGCTACACTCTACCAAAAGACAAACGTATTCCCAAAGATTTCGGCACATTCGATCTCCCCTGTATCATGCCACAAAAGATCTGGATTAATTCTGGCGATAGACCAACTATGCCGCCTAATATCAATGGTGAAGCCGACGATGGTTTTACCTGCCCTAACCCTGCACCTAGCAGCAAATGCCTTACCTTCTATGACATCGACAAAGATTATGAAGATTTTACACATCATTCTAATAACCCGCCAGGTGGCTATTGCCCGAACGTAGAAAAAATCAATGATCCAACACACCCCTTCTCACCGCGTTACGATATTGTCACCTATTTCCGCCGCGCGACGATAACAGATCCTGAAACCGGCGAAAAAAAACCAGGTGATATTTATCCCCAAACGGACTTCGGCGCGATCAGGGATGGCCAAGTCATGCATGGCACACCGACTATCCCGCCCAACTTAATCGGTACAGACCGCGCCTACTCTTGGATTGCATCGTCAACGATGGAAGACAAGTGTACGAAGCAAAAATTCTTTATGTACAGCGATTTTAACGCGAAACCCATCAATCCTGATGGCTCTCCGGCTGGCGAGCCATACAGGTCCGAGGCCGATAAAAATAATAACCCCGTCGTACAATGCGCGCTAGTGCCGGTGGACGTGCTTACGTTCCGTTTCGAAGCCTTCAATAACTGTATCCGCCAACGCATTAATTATAACTTCAATGACTATCTGAAAAAGGGTCATTATCGCACCAATAACCTGCAAAAAACCGATCATGGCGGACGCATTCCCAAACGAGGCTATAACCCACCCTGTAAAACGCGTTTCTGGGAAACCGATAGCGTCAACGATTGTCCCGTACGTATGAGCATTCAACAATGCTGCCGTATTATCACCAAGCCGGTCGTACCAGCTAACTTCTTAAAAATTCGCAATTGTGAAAATTTCGAGCGCAATCGCTTAGATGATAATTGGCGTAAATGGACCGCTAAATGGCAGGCCGCGGTCAAATCTCCGCCCGGCCAGTATGTCACTCCTCCAGATCCTTGGTATGGTTCACTTACTTGGCTTTCAGCCGAAAACTTTGCACCGTCACAACATGGTGGGGTGCGTTTGGATCCACTCAATTCGCCTATTACGACTGAAATGGTTGAGGAGCAGCCAAATGCCTTCAAAGGTTCGCATAATACTTTTGTCAACAATGCTGAGCAGGTGCAAATCGCCTATATGGCGAAGCGCCGTGAAATGATGCTCGGTTGTGGCTTGCCAGGACAGCAGCAACGTGAGCCCAAAGAGTTCCGCTTTGACAATTACTTCCGCGCATTTGAGCTACAATACGATACCGCCGCCTATCCAGAAGATCCATGGAAAGCGGAGTTTGATCCTTTAGCACGTTTTACGGACTCTGATCAAACCGCATACCCCTATGATCCTTTGATTAAGGAATATGCGCCTACATTAGAAGCATTCAAAAACATACTAATGCCATATCTGCTCAACGGCACCAATACCGACGGCAATTTTGAATCCAACCCACCACGTAAATATTTAGGTGTACATAAACCTTATATGTTCTGGTGGGATACAGGCAGTTCCGTTGGTGAGAACCAAGGCGGTGATTTTGTGAACACCACCGGCTCGTTTGACGTCGTGATCGGTGTGGGTCGTGAAGAAAATCTAGGATCTACCTCCCTCTTCCCCTATGGTTATGGCGGAATGACATATAATGGTCAGATTGCTGGGCTAGAATGGTGGGGCGGATACAACGCATCATCCGTTAATTTTGCAAACGAGCGTGTGCAAAGCTGGCCTATGACACCACGTTATAAAGCTACCCGTTATTCTGAACGCGTTTATCAAAATCACGCGGCAGAAATTGGGCGTGTGGGTGGCTGGTCTGAGTTAAAAGCACACCAAATGTGGACGACGCGACGCAATAACTTAGTCTGTATCGGCCGCTATGAAAAACTCTTCAAGCCCGGCAGCGCTGACAACTTCGTGCTCGCTAAAGCCGGTGCCGGCTATACCAGCAAAGACAACGTGCAATGGCCATGGCCACTGGGATGGCGCGGCTATGTATCGGCACCGTGGCCGCACGCGCAGTTCCCTTATTTGCGCAATTTCCCCATGCTGCATATCGATGAGAAGCCTGCAACGGATGCGAATAATGCTATTGTTGCTGCCAACTATAATCCTATGGATGGTCAGCGCATATTAGGCCCCACCGGCGAGCGTGGACTGGATAACGTATTACCTGGTGATATCGTTTATAACCTGCCTAGCATTAACGGCATTGCCTACGTCACCGATATTGGCGGCTACGCCTATTACGATGATAATGGCAAAGAACAAATGCTGCCAGCTAACGAAAAAGCACTCTTTAGTTATAAGAAAGGTAAGTTCTACTGGAAAGCCACCTATGATAAGAGCAGTGGCTGTACGAACTTCTCCAATGCCATTCCCCTACACCCCACGCAAATTTATGTCGTGCAATGGGATAACGGTAAGTTCCCCACGATCACAGGTAGCACCGTCAATTGGGGTATGGGCGCTGAACGCACCATCTATAAAAACGAAGTACCTAGAACGTATCGCGATGATATTTGTAACCGCGATGTACGCGCCCTCACGCTTCCACCAGCTACAAACGTAGGGAAACTAGGACCGCTTTGTACTGGCAGCGGAAGCGACGCAGATCCAAACTGTACGCCTCGTGATGCTGACGCGAAGCCAAAGGATTGTAGGCTTGGTAATGATCCGTATCTAACTGGGGCTGCTTGTAAACAACTTAACTGTCAGCCTGATTGTATTGATAGTGATTATAGCGCCTGTAAGTTGGGCATTGCCTATGCGGCCGTAAGCAGCATTCAAAGCGCCAATGTCGCTTGGTATTATGGCTTATGCATGTGCGGCAGTGTTGATGGGTCACACAATCAATGGTGTGAGAATGGTAATTGGCCAGAACATAATTATGCCACCTGTCGGATCTGCTCAGACGACCAGGGCAACAGGATAGACAAAGGTGTCTGTAATGGCACGATGTCACCACCTGCTGCTAACGGAGGCGAACCTGTCACAACTTATAATTTCAGCCGTAATGCACCCGACTATAATGATGATGGTTGGCTAACCGCCAGCGTCTATCGCCCTAGCCGCGATGTCATCAAATGTATGACCCTCGTCAACGACCATAAAGCGAAATTAGAAGATGGACCCTTCAGCGGCTTTATTACGTCCGCACAGCGCACAGCACTAGTCACCACGCCTTGGCATCAATTAAAAAGTACCAAGATCAATTTGCCTAGCCCGTATGACATGGATAAAACCTATGCCTGGACGCCAACCACAGGCAAACTGTTTAAAAACAATGAAACATCCGACAGCTATCGTAACAGCATCGTGTTCCAAGGCGTCACCTCGCTAGTCAATTCTAGTATCTGGTCTTATTGCGTTAATGGCGGTTTCGATCCGCCACCGCATTGGGCAAAAGAATATAAAGGTGCACAAACCGGCGCACTAACCGACACCACCTTATGCGGACCTGGCTGGTATGGCTGCAGCACCGTCAATCCAAGCCGCACCAAATTCTTCCCGGCATTGCGCTATACGCAAGTGCCTGGCATGAACTGGCCCGATCAATCGAACTGGAAGGTTGAAGATGGCGGTTGGCAGCGTGTGATGCATGCCGATGGCTACAGCATGTCGTGGGATCAGTGTAACTATCCTGACAGTATCGATGCAAATGTGTGTAAATTCCTTGGCCCATCTGGCGCAAGCATCGGTAGCTGGTATGACTTCTATAGCGGCAATCAGGGCCTCTGTCCGAATACCGGTATTCCTGATTGGTGGGATGATGGACGCCCAATCGATTCCGGTGGTCAAGCCGCCCAAGACCGTGCATGGTGTAAACAACCGGTCTGCGAGGCCTTACGGATGCCGTGCCGTCATAAATCTCAATAGACGGTCTTCAGCCTGTTTCAACCCGTCCACATCGCCTACATGCAGCCAATCGCCGTCATGCACGAGCGCTTTCAGCCGCCCCTGTGCTAATGCCTGATCATACAGTATATTCATAGAAAAGGCGCCTTGCGGTGCGCTGCTAAACAAGCGCGGATGCAACAGCTGCACACCGGTAAAGACATACGGCGCTGAAACAGCTTGCCCGCGACGTCTGGGCGTCTGTTTGTCTAGAAAAAAATCACCCTTGCCTGGATAGCCCACGGCTTTTTCCACCGGATGCAGCAATAGCAGCGCATCCATCTGGCTCTCATCCCAGGACGCAAGCAACCGATGCAGCGCCGGCGTAGCGCCATCCACGCAAATCGTATCGCTATTGGCCACAAAAAATGCGCCCTCACCCAAAAGCGGTAAGGCCTGCACCACACCTCCGCCTGTTTCCAGCAATACAGGTTCGTAGGAAAATGTCACTGCCGGCTGCACGCGTGATGCCAAATGCGTTTCAATCTGCTCAGCCAGGTAATGCATATTAACCACCACCTGTTCAATACCAGCAGCAGCGAGCCAGTCCAGCGCATGATCGAGCAATGCTTTGCCCGCTACCTTGATCAAGGGTTTGGGTGTATGTTCAGTCAATGGGCGCATGCGCATGCCCAGTCCAGCTGCCAGCACCATAGCTTTTGATTTAAAAGGCACCGTCATGCGGTAAGCGCCAGCGCGCGCGCATCATACTGGATGGGAATCACCCCTCGCGCCGATGCGGCAATATGGCGATCCATCCAGATTTTAAGCGGCTGTAAAAACGGATGCGCCAAGTCACGCTCCAGATTTTTCCATACGCGCGGCACATGCGCAAGATAATGCGCTTTGCCATCACGCGCGGCCAGCCGTGTGAAGATGCCGATAATTTTGCAATTACGCTGCGCACCTAGTAGCGCGTAAGCCAACATCAGCGAGTCCGCATCCATGCCAGTTGCGTCGATAAAGCGCGCGAGCATTTGGTCAACCAACGGCTGCGGCACATCGCGGCGCGCATCTTCCAACAGCGACACCAAATCATAGGCCGCATCGCCATACACTGCATCTTGGAAATCGAGCAGCCCCACGCGCGCATGCCCCTGGCGCGCCGGCAGCCACATTAGATTATCCACATGGTAATCGCGGTGCACAAAATAGCGGTCCTGCAATGGCGCTTGCTGCAATAGCTGCTCCCACAGTCGCACATATTCCGTCGCTAACACCTTGGAGGGTTCAAGCCCCGCCAGCTGCGGTAAATACCAGTTAGAAAATAGCTGCACTTCACGCATCAAAAGCGCCTGGTCATAGCGTGGCAAGTGCAGTTTCCGAGCATCCGATACATTTGCCTGCCGCAAATACCAATCCACCAGCAGATCCACCGCAGCGGCATATAAAGTCTCTTCGCTTTCGCTGCCTTGTTTTAAAATGCGCGTAAACGTGTCATCGCCCAAATCTTCCAGTAGCAGCAACCCTGCTTCCGGTTTGCTGGCTACAATATGCGGCGCGCTATAGCCTAGAGTGCTTAGGTGTGTGGCCACCTGCATATAGGGCCGTACATCTTCTTTATCGGGCGGCGCATCCATCAGCATCGCAGGCTTTGCCGCATCTTTAATGCGTATGTAGCGACGAAAGGACGCGTCGCCTGGCAAGGGCTCTTGCACCGCAGCGTTGTATCCTGCCTCACGCAGCAGCTGATCAATTTGCTCTTTTCGCATGCGCCTCATCTTGAAATAAAGGAATCACCGAGGCAAGCCGCAATTGCCAGTTGTCGCTTGCGATCAAATCAATATAGCGCTCTTGGGGCTGGGAAGCCGAGCGAATCTGGATGGTGAGCGCTTCAGGTGGAAGATAAGGACGCGCTAATTGCGGCCATTCAATCAAGGTAATGCCTTCCGTTAATGCCTCATCCAGGCCAAGCTCCATTAATTCCTGCGCATGGCGCAGGCGGTACAAATCATAATGATAAATCGGAAGCTGTGCGAGCGTACGGTAATGCTGCACCAAGTTAAATGTGGGGCTCACCACCTCTTCCGTCGGACAAAGCTGTTTGATGAATCCACGTGCGAATGCGGTTTTACCTGCTCCTAAGTCACCTTCCAGCAGCAAGCAATCACCAAGCTTGCATTGCTGAGCCAGTGCCGCAGCAATCGCCTGAGTCACCGACTCGCCATCAGCTATGATCGATGTTTTAATCACGCTCATCAAGCCAGGCCATTTGGATAGCCTCTAATATTTTTTCGTTGCAACCATCTGGAGCGTCGTTGAATTCGGGGATTTCGACCACCCATTTGCGCAGATCGGTAAAACGCAGATTTTTATTATCCGCATCGGGATGCAGCTCTTCTAAGCGGATTGCAATATCTCGGACATCTAGCCAACGCATAGGCACATTCTCTGTGATTTTTGGATACTCTAAGTATAATCCATACAAATCGCAACCAATAAACTCTTTGAAAACTGCCCATAAAATGAGATAACTGGCAGCAACGCTTCTTGGGTCAACATGAAACCTATTAAAATACTCATTTTGCTTTTTGCCGCCTGCGCCGGATTTATTTATTACCAGCGTTATCATGCGGTAATGAATGTCGCCAAAAATGCCGAAAAATCACCCCCCTCCTCCCAAACGCCCAACTATGTCGGTGGTATTGGTCGCATTGGCCAGCAATCCCTTAAGAATTCACCGCCACGCTATAATAGTTTGAGTGCGTATTACGATTTGATCAAAGCGGCCGCCGAGGGCAATCAGGAAGATGTCATCAAGCTGCTGCGCGGCGGCGTGGATGTCAATGGCCGCGACCGGGAGAAACACACCGCGTTGATGTATGCCAGTTGGAATGGCCAAAACCCAATCTGCGAATTGCTGCTGACCGCAGGCGCTAGCACCAGCTTGCGTGATAAAAACGGCTTCAACTCCTATGATTACGCTGTGTCGCGCGGTTTGATCGATACGGTGAAGCTATTGCTGCATTATGACAAAACGCCCGACGACAAACATTATATCGAACAAGCCATGATTATGCAGGCAAGCTATGCTGGCGATGTGTCTTATTTGCCTGCTGGGAAAAAACGCCTGATGTCGGTCAATCGGGTAACGCCGCAAGACCATTCGCCCCTGCATCTGGCCGCCAATGCCGGCAGTATCACGCTGGCGCAAATACTGCTCGAGCGCGGAGCCGATGCTAATTTACAAAACCAGCAAAACCAAACGCCGCTCCATTGGGCAGCCTGGGCTAATCAAGGGCCGATGGTTGAGCTGTTGTTGAAACAAGGCGCCAAGCTGTCATCGAAAGACATCGCCGGCAATACGCCATTGCATTTAGCCGCACAAAATAACAGCATCGAAAGTGCGCGCATTTTGCTGGCCAAAGGCGCTGACAAACAAGCGCTCAATAAACGTGGGAAAAGCCCGAAAACCATTGCCCAAATCAATGGCTATAAAGAGCTGACGGCTTTATTTAAATAACTATTTTGTCGCTTCTGGTGCTGCTTTCACCATCTTTACGCGCGCACTATATTGATTCAGAAACTGCCGCGTTTGCATCATCGAGGTAACCACCTCGTCAAAGTTCGTGGTGGTAACGGTAATGTCAGGGCTGGTAACGAAATCAAAAATTTGCTTATACGGGTTTTTCGCCATTAGCGGACCGAAATAATCCTGCAGATATTGCAGCTGCACGGTGTTGTTCTGGAATACGTACGCCAAGGCCAATCGTAATAATACTTCAGCCTCATCCATGGTTACCGGCGCGGTGATGTCTTTGCGCTGTTTGAGCATTTGCTCAACGATCTGAATCACCTTCTCCCAATTTTTCTGCCGCCAATACACATCCAAGCGAATGCGTTCTGCTTCCGGTGAATCATCCTGTCCAAGCGTCTGCATGGCTTTATCAGTCTGCCCCAAATCCGACATAGACTGCGCTGCTAAGCGATTACGGTGCAGCCGCAGCATGAGTGAGTTTTCGCCATACATTGAATCTTGCAGAGCCAAGAGCGCTTTTTGCGGTTGGTTATTCATCAGATAAATCGAGGCTAATTTTGCGCCTAAATGACTGCGCTGTTCTTTTTCCGTTTGGAAATGCATCTGCCGGTCGAGCAGTGCAGTCGCTTGATCAAGCAGATCCACCGCCACCAAGCGATCGGCCAAGCGCTCAATCATCTGATCACCGGTTTTACCAGGCGGCGTGTAGTTACGATATTCATAATAAAGTGCCAGTGCATCCAGCGGCGGCATATTATCGGCGGCACCTTCATTAAACATAATGATGAAGGCTTCCTGCATTTTGCGCGACATATCGATGGCGCTGGCCGTATTCTGGAAGCCGGTCACGCCCATATGCCAGACACGCATCGCATTGACATAGTCTTTCTTTTCTTCATAGAGCGTGCCCAGCAAGCTTAGCACTTTGAGCTCCAGCGCATCGCCATGCCAGTTAAGCCGTAAGCGCTCTAAACGATCCGCCGCTTCTTCACGCGATAGGCTGCCGTGATCTAGACCCCAGGCAATGCGTGCATATTCAGCATTGGCACGCACAAATTGATGGCGATAATCAGCTGCCAACTCATCCCATTTAGCGAACGCTTCCGTTTCCTGACCGGTTTCGGCCGAGATTTTAGCCAGCAGGAAATTGATATAGTGGCTCACACCTTCGAGCATATTGTCTTTATTGAGCGTATCGAAAATTTTAAGCGCAGTGTTATAGTCTTTGGCGGCAATGCTGCGATCAGCTGCCACTACCGCTAAGCGCTCGCGCACCATGGCGGGGTATTTGCTGATATAATCATCATTCATTGCGAGATAGTCATAAGCTTTACTATCCGTATCACCAAGCAGATCGGCCAACATGTTGCGCCAATATTCGATTTCTTTGTTGTTGTTGAGTTCGGCCGCAGCAAAATCCTTCGCAGCCATGGTAAAGCGATACATCATAAAATTCGCCAGCCCATGCACCGCGCTGAGCTTCGCTGAACGATAGTAAGCAGGATTCAGGCGATTAATATTATCGAGATGTCCCAGTGCTTCAGCCGCCATCCCACGGCTGAGATAAAGCTGCGCCATGCGAAGCCTGAGTTCGTTGGCCTCTTGCGGATCCTTTGATTCAACGATGCGCTTAAACAGCACCGCAGTTTGTAGAAACAAGGTGTTAGGCCCTGACGGTTTCCATAGCTCATCGGGAAAGAAGGTGGCGGTGCTGGCTGCGTTATCGGCCTGACTAATAGTCGGCTCTGGTAAATCAGCCGTTACAATCACCCCTTTGGGTGAAGACAGGCGGATACCATTGCGCAGCGTGGCTAAATTAACCTCGTCGGATTTTTTAACCACCGCAATACCCTGCGCCGTGGGCAATAACGTAAATTCTATGAAATCACGGTTAGCTGGAATGCCTTCAGCAATATTGTACAGTGGCACAATCGCAAGCTTATCACCCACCACCGGATCGCTGACTGTAATCGGCTCTGCTGTCTCCAGTGCGGCAATGGTAATATTAGCAGGTGTAGGTGGTTCGGTATTAATGGTCATTTTCAAAGGTGTTTGCAGCGGGCGGCTTTTGCTGGTGAGCAAAATGCCCAGATTAAATCCGCCCTCTTCTTTTACCACCGATGCAAAAATATTATCATCCACCGGCATACGAATGATGGTGGTCTTGTCCGAACTCATTAATTCGGCTTTGCCCACTACCGTGCGCGGCAAATCTTTGAAATCCGATAAGTTGAGTGCAAGCGGCTTATGAAAAGCGATCCATAGCACGTTAGCACGGATAAAGGCAGCCATCGCCATACGCTCCTGAAACGGGAAACGTAGCACGGCATTATCTTCGGCCGCAGACACACTCACTTTAATTTTTCCGTCCGCAGATATCTCACTGGGTTCAACGCCGGTTGCTTGTGCATCGGTTCCGGCCGCCGTAGCAGCAGGTTTTTTGGCTTCAGGCGCACTGGCCGCAGGTGGCGCTTCTTGCGCTGCAGGCTGTGATGGCGTCGCAGTAAGGGTAGCTGCTGCCGCAGCATCCGGTTTTGCATCTTCGGCGGCGCCAGCGGCGGGTGATAAAGCGCCTAATTTAGCTGCATCCACCAGCTGTTGTTTGGCTTTACGGTTTTTATTTGCCAGGCCTACCAGTTCAACTGCGCTGACATTATCGCTAATAAAGGTGCGAATTTTATAGGGCTCATCAAACACCAGCGCGATAGTCTTGCCATCGCGATGCAAGGTAGCGCTTTGTACAAACGGTTTGACCTTCGGCAGCAAGGTTGCAAAATTCGGCCGCACGGCACGGTCGAAGGTGATAAACAGCGTGTTGCCTTGGCTACGTGTTTTGAAGAAGACCGTCTCTGGCCATTCAAAGGTAATGCGTACACGGTCAGGCGCGATAGTCGCAGACGCCACCGGCACCAGCGCTTCACGCGCTTGCGCTGGGCTAGCAAGGACTACCCAGCAACTTGCCAGCACAACCAATCCGCCATTTCGCAATAACCGCTTGTATCGCAACATAATCCCTATTCATGGCCAACGCGAGGTTGGTCTATGCGGATATTATTGCACGCTAGGCGATAACGAAAGGCGAAAGTGGCTTTGGGGATTAATTTTTGTTGGTCACGCTATTAAACAGCGCATCAATATCGGCTTGGCTTGCAGCCTGACCGGCTAATTGCGGGCCATTGAGCAGGTCTTTATCGGTCAGTGGACGAGGCTGCGCGTCTGACTGTGCCTCTTGGTTACCAAACAAGTCATTGAGTTTGCGGATGCGCTCTTCAATATTGTTAAGCATACGGATTACTTTGGTGATGCGTTGGCCGGTAATGTCCTGGAAGGTGCAGGCATCATAAATACGTACCGTCGCATCGGTGATGGCTTGTTCTTTTTCTCCGCCTATGCCCGAGACTGCATTTTGAATAGCATCAGCCGCATCCATAATGGTGTTGGTGGCTTGCTCGGTGGATTTAATCACCTCATCGAGATGCTGCGAGGCATCGACAATCACCGCCTCTGATTTATCATTGGTGGAGATGGCAAAAATTTCGCTTTTCGCATCGGCGATATATTTAGCCAGCCGTGCGATTTCTTGATGCATGAATTCATCGGCTTTAGATGCATCAGGCTGCAGGGTCGAAGCAATATCCATAAACATGCTGCCCACATCTTCGAGTGAAATCTCACCCTTCTGCGCACGCATATCAACCAGGCTCTTTAGCAGCGCCCTGCCTAATTTGACTTGCATATCCGACATGCACTACTCCTGGTTTAAAATTCTCCGATGACGCTAACTAGCTTGCCTTTGAGCGTCTCGGCATTGAAAGGTTTGACCACATAGTTGCTAACGCCGGCCTGTTTGGCAGCAATCACGTTTTCAGGCTTGCTTTCAGCCGTCACCATGATGAACGGAATATTCTTAAACTTATCACTCGCGCGCACTTGCTTTAGCAGCTCTAGGCCGGTCATCGGCTCCATATTCCAATCGGAAATCACCAGGCCATATTGTTTCTCAGCCAATTTGGTCAGCGCATCGGTTCCATCAGCGGCCTCGTCCACATGGTCAAAGCCTAGCTGCTTGAGCAAATTACGAATAATGCGGCGCATAGTGTTATAGTCATCTACGACTAAAATCTGCATTGCTTTATCAACGGGCATCGGAAAAAACCTAACTCACTATCAGGGGTTAAACAGCATGGATCATGCTCACCATAGCGCAGATGTTTTAACGTTCGGTTAAAGACGAAGAATGGCTCATAATGAGCCATTTAGCAGGGCACTTGGCGGGGGTATGGCCGAGAGCCTTGCTGTCAATACTAAAACCGATTTTGAAAAAAATAAAACCCTTGACGGCTATTTATATTGGAAAGGAAGTCAAGTTTTTCCTATAATAATAATTGCGTCATGATGTTTTTTTTGATGCCTCGTGGTTTTTGCGTCACAAAGAGCAACCCACCCGATCATTCCAGTCGGTTTCATTTTTGAAAGGATCTGTTTATCATGTCTATCCAAGCTCATATTGACTCGCTCGCGAAAAAACGTACCCAAATCAAAGAGCAAATTGCGCTCGAGTCGGCTCGCCCAGCACCGGATTTAGTACTGATTACCAACCTGAAAAAACAGAACCTGACGCTGAAAGAAGAAATGCAACGCTATTTAATAGCTCTCGACCGCCAGGATGCCCATGCCGGCACCTGACGCCGCCAGGCAGTCGAGCAAAAGGCCAGGGTTCGCCCCTGGCCTTTTTATTTTGCAGCTTGTAATCCCCAAATGTTGTCGCTAAACATAGCATCGCCCATTTTGCCGTCGTAGCTCAGCTGGTAGAGCATCGCATTCGTAATGCAGGGAGCGACAGCGGCGCGAGCGGGAAGTAAGTTTGGAAGGACAAAGAGTTAGGAAGTAATCATATCGCTGATGCATCACTCGTATCAGCGCCATGTCAGCAAAAGGTTTGCAAGTGCTTGTGAGTATT
>JANRLL010000004.1:0-168541 GCA_033762715.1 Rickettsiales bacterium
CCATAGAAAATTCACCGTATGCTTGCAGCGCTGTCTGAATATCATTGCTAATGCCACCGTCCACTGCCGCATAGACGACATCATGAAAGAAGCCCGCAACTTTTAGGCAGTCTTGCGTATTAACCAGGCGGTCTTCGGCAATGTGCGGTGCTAATTCTTTTATGATTTCAGGAGGCAGTAAGGTAATATCTTCACGATGCTTCTCGCCGTGGAAAGTGCGAACAGGCGTTTTGTAAGCTTCGACAGTTGCATTGATAAGATCAATAGCATTGCTGCCACGGTTGTCAGATAAACGATCTAGCGAATCCACTACAGCTCGGATGGATTCTTTACTAACGTGATTGATATAGGTCATATGGCTTTTAGCACCGTAATAAGAAAGACGAATCATATGACTATCGCAAAGAAAGCTAAATTATTGGTTAATAATGGTTAACTATATGGGGATAGCATTTGGATTTGGCTGATTTATGGTAGGAGGTAGAGGATTGATCCTCGCCTTCTGGCTTCGCACCTTTCGGGCGACTGCGCCGTCAAAATTTTCTTCCTGAAAATGTTACGAACCTCTTTATACAGTGCTCGTCCAACCATATCATTTAAAAAAGTCGCTTCTGCAGCTTTTTAAATGGTGGGCGGTAGAGGACTCGAACCTCCGACCTCTACCATGTCAAGGTAGCGCTCTAACCAACTGAGCTAACCGCCCCAAGGGCTTAATTTGGACGGCCTTGATAGCAGTAAGAGCCGGTAATTTGCAAGTTAAATAGCGAAATCAGCACTATAGTATTGCAAAACTGAGCTTGATTGCTATTCATAGGCTGCGTTTATGCGTGCCCGTAGCTCAGTTGGATAGAGCATCAGCCTTCTAAGCTGAGGGTCGTGAGTTCGAGTCTCGCCGGGCACGCCAGCGCTTTAAATCAATAGGTTGGGCCTTTATGGTCATAAATCCCTTATTTTTAAGGCCGAAAGGCGATTTTTGCCTTTGATCTAAAGATTAAAAAATTTATACTAATGCCATGAAACCTGAAGCCAATAATAAAGAACAGACCGATACGCCTGAAAACAAGGCGTCGAGTGTGGTGCCAAAACGGACGCTAAAAGCCGCTGGGCGCAGTTTTCTGTTGGCCGATGCAGCCTTGTTTAGCTATGGCATTGCCACCAAAAACCCCAAAATTGGCGCGGCGGCTTTATTTGGTTGGACCGAAGGATTTGTAGGGGCGCGTTATGGCAACCCGAAAGTTGAAAAACAGTTGGAGCAGACCTATCGCCATTTGGGCGAATATCTGCGTGAGCAGGGGGTTGAGATTCCCAAGGATCCTACGACCGAAGCGCTAAGAAAAGAAGGTGGCCTCATCGATCATGTGGAGGATTTCCTCTATAAATACCCATCGCAGATTATGAATGCGTGCTATGCCATGATCGGTACACAATTTGCGCGGGATGGTTTGCAAAACAAATCAAAAAGCATGATCGCATCGGGTGGTTTCTTAATTGCTGGCGCGTTGGCCGGTCTGTTGATCACCGAGAAGAAATTTGATGATAAGAATCCGCCTAAAGGTTTGTGGCAGAAAATTCAGCAAAAGCCTTTGCGCCTTACCGGCACTTTGCTTAACTTAAATTTGGTGACGTTGACGGCCGATGCGCTCAAAGAACGTACCCAAAACCCAGGCAGCAAAAGCTATCTATTTAAACTGTTAGCCGTGGCTGGATTCGGATTTGGCAACACCATGATGGCCTTGTCGTCAAAAGATTATGGCGGCGGTAGCAAGATGGATGAGAAAAGCCTGAATGAGCTGGCAGAAACATCGGCGTTAGTGATTGCTTCACAGCCGCCCGAAGTGCAGAAATCATTGCTGGAACATATTTCGGGTTACTTAGCATCGCAATCCAACGTGAATATGAAAGCGGGCGAAATTAGCCAGATGTTGCATAAGAAAATGGCGGAAGTCGTAGCCGCTCATCCTGCCGTAGGTCCGGCAGAGCGTGCCAGCCAGGCAAGCGCTCCACAAGCGCAGCCTTCACT
Source organism: Rickettsiales bacterium (assembly GCA_033762715.1). Lineage (GTDB taxonomy): Bacteria > Pseudomonadota > Alphaproteobacteria > Rickettsiales > SXRF01 > JANRLL01. The sequence continues at coordinate 2,021 of JANRLL010000004.1, forward strand.
TTAAAATTTACATTTATCTTTCTGCTGCTAGGTTCTCGTAAAGATCATTCTTTAGAGAGCGTTTCATGTCTAGCATCGCCAGCACCATCTCCCGCTATTTTGAATTAGAAAAATTCGGCACCACGATTCGCACCGAAATTATCGCGGGGATTTCGACATACCTCAGTCTTGCTTATATCTTCATTGTCAATCCGGCGATTCTGTCTCAGGCGGGTATTGAGCCGCAATCGGCACTGTTTGCTACAGCCGTTGCCGCATCCTTGGCCACGCTTGCGATGGGCTTGTGGGCAAATCTGCCATTTGCGGTTGCGCCTGGGCTTACCATGAATAGCTATTTCGTATTCGTAGTGTGTCAGAAAATGGGTTTCAGCTGGCAGCAGGGATTAGCCACGGTGTTTATATCGGGTGTGCTCTGCGTGATTCTGACGGCATTGCCGTTGCGCCAGGCGATTATCGATTCACTCCCACTGGGACTTAAGCGTGCCATTACCGTGACGATTGGTGTCTTTGTGGCAACGATTGGCTTGTTCCTGGCAAAGATCGTGACTTTCACGTCGTCCGGCATGATTAATTTTGCCGAGCTGGATAGTTCGCATCTGACTAGTCCGCTGGTGGCGGTGCTGCTCGCCGGTCTTTTCATTTCGCTCGTGCTGGGATTAAGGCGCCTGCATTTTCCAGCCGGTATGTTGATTGCGATTATCGCCTCGGCCATGCTTTATCACCAATTGATTCCACCAACGGCTGCATCGACCACCGATGGCGGACATATTTTCTCTTCGGTAGGGCAACTGGATTTCTCTATCTTCTTCCAGGCGCATTTTTGGCTGCCGGTGATCGTATTTTTCGTGCTGGATTTTTTTGAAGGTATTGGCGGCTTTATCGGCATGACAACCAATACCACCATTCAAGACAAAGACGGCAACGTTCCGCATATCAAACAAGGTCTGTGGGTCGATGGCCTGGGCACGGTGGGCGGTTCGGTGTTAGGCACCTCGAGCTTGATTATCTTTGTGGAAAGTGCGGTGGGCATTAAAGCTGGCGGGCGTACTGGTCTTACGGCAGTTACCTGTAGCGTGCTAATGGTGCTGGGAGTACTAGCGAGCTTTTACTTCATGCCGGTCTTGGCGCTGATTCCGGCGCAAGCAGCGGCTGGTGTTTTGGTTTATGTAGGGTATTTGATCTTATCGAGCTCGGTGGCGTCGCGAAAAGAAAGTGGCCTGTCGTCATTTGATATGGCGGTAGCGCTGGTGATGGGTCTCATCGCTTTTGCCACCTTCAGCCTGGATAAATCACTAGCCTTTGGTTTCTTGGCCTATTTTGCGCAAAGTGTCATCGCGCGTAAACCGGCTTGGTGGTTGGCAGCGATTGCTGGTGCCTTGACCACTGCCATTGTGTGCAGCGCCTAAAGCGCTAAACGGCGATATAGCCTAAATGCTCGAACAGTATTTTAGTGCCGATGGCAATCAGACATAGCCCGCCTAGTATTTCTGCGATTCGTCCGGCTTTGGTGCCGATATAATGGCCGGTCATGATACCGATGGTCGACATCACAAAAGTAGCTGCACCAATCATGGCCGCCGTTATCAAGATACTCGTGTCCAAAAATGCCAGCGTGACACCTACTGCTAGCGCATCAATACTGGTGCCGATGGCCGTTAAAATCAGCACCGATAGCCGGTATGATTCCCGCTCTTGTTCCTCACTTTTCTGGAAGCCTTCAAAGATCATTTTAAAGCCAATAGTAGCGAGGATAAAAAAAGCGATCCAATGATCGATGGACTGGATAAGTTGGCTGGCAACCAAACCGAGCGCCCAGCCGATAATCGGGGTGATGGTTTCGATGCAACCGAAAATAAGGCCGATACGCAAGGCATCCGTAAATTTCGGTTTGCGCAGAGCAACGCCTTTGCTAACCGATGCGGCAAAGGCATCGGCAGACATGCTCAAGGCTAGGGCGGTATTGGAAATAAGGCTCATAGGCGGTTCTATATAGCCATGCGCAAAAAAATGTATAGCGTTATCTGGTATTAGGCTGATTTATCCGGCGGCGTTTCAAATTCATATTCGTCAATCATGAAACCGACCACATCGGCGGGTGGATAGTTACCCCAACCGGATTCAATGATGTGGCCATACTCGCGCACATGCAAATCGCCGTTTTTAATTTTTTGTTCGTACTCCATCACTTTGGATGGGTCGAGTTTGAGGTAGAACCAGCAGGGCTTGTCATCTTCTACCGCACGGATAAAACGAATTTCGTTACCACGTTCACGTAAAATCTTTTGCGAATGAGCCATAGATTATCCCCGTGCTTTTTTTCCACCTGTGCGTTGGCGCTGTCCTTCCCATGCCCCAGTATTATGTGTTCCGGCAGGTCTAGGTTGCGGGCTCTGTTCTAAAAACTCCGAATATTCCGGTTCAATAAGGCGTTTCATATCATCCGATATTTCAATCTTAGGAATGCCAATGGTAATAGGCGTCTTGCCTGCATATTTAGCCGTAAAGCTATCACGGCCCTTGTCTGAGCGCGTAAATTGGATGTCTTCTAATAAATCCTTACGATCAGCCAATAGGCGGATGAAGTCGTCTTTGGGAACCGCAGTCACGTTATTGACCACTGTCATAGGCGCACCGCTTTTTAACGTAAACTCGCGTAAAGAACCGATCGCAAAACGATCTTGCGCGCCTTTAGGAAGGACCGAATCTCTATCTCGTGCATAGCCTGGATTGTTTCTAGCCATATCGTGATAGACATCGTCACGCACTTCAAATACGCGGTTAACGCTGCCATGCAACATTAGTTGACGCAACTCAGACGGCGTTGCATTACGATTTGGAGCATCGGCCGATACATGATGGCGCTGCTTAATATCGTCAATCAGCTCATGTGCTTCTTTAAAGCGTTTCCAGCTAATATTGTGTTTGAGGCAATCTTCTTCGGTTGCGTTCTTGCTCAATTTATTAAAAGCTTTCATCGCATCGAATACGTCCGAGGTTTTATCCTTACCGTGCGTTTCGCGGAAATCGGCACGCAATCCCCCCACCTCCACAATTGCTGCCAATTGCATGGCATCAGCCAGAATCTCCGGATGCTTTTGTGATGCTTCCCACATGATAGAACCTGCTTCCGCACCAAGCGGCAGACCAACGACATATTCACCTTTGTCTGTAAGCTGCCAATCATCGGTGAGCAGCTGTAGGCGCATCAATTCTTCTTTAGCGGTTTGTAGTGCCTTTTTGTCAACCGGTGCATCAAATTTTAAATCCATCGGATTTTGGCGATAGTTTGCAGCGTAGAGCACAAGGCGATTAAGTGAGATGCGTGTAATCTCAGGAGGGTTTTCTTGTTTGCGGTCTTCAAACGGCACGTCGGAGTGCAATACGAAGATACCTGGTTTGAAGCGTTTGATGCGGCCTTCTTGTTGGATGAGGCGCCATTGCGGCAGTTCTTCTGTCACCAGCGCTTCGGCACCGCTTTCACGATAATAGGGAACTTTGGTAAGACCGTCCGATACGCCGGCATCCAGCCATTTAATATTCATGCCGGATTCGATAACATTAGTGCCGACCAATACTTTTTTATTGCCAGGAGCAGGGGGGGCCATAGCCGCTGCACGCTCTTCCAAATCCATATCGCCATAAATCGCCGCCACTTCCACATTAGGCATGTCGGATTCGAGGAAAAGTTTTTGTAATTCTTCCACTGTTTTTTCGACTTCACCGACGCCAGGCTTAAACACAGCAACACCATTGCGACCTTCATTTTTAATCAGATCGCGCACGATAATGGGAATGGATTTTTCTGTGGTGCGGCGCACATCGCAAGGAAAGGTATTGCCTTCCGCATGAAAGATTTGGGTGGAGTTGATATCCTCCCAATAGGATGCTTGCTTCGGTGCATTCAGCGTAGCGCTCATTTCCATCACACGCAGTTTCTTATCGGTCTGCATACGTTTATGGATTACCGCGCGGGCGAGCGAAATATCGATGCCCGATTCGTGCACCTCATCGCATACGATGGTCTTAGCTGTATCGAGCAAACCGGAGCTCAGCGCATAGCCGTAGGTTGCAAAGACTAATTTGGTTTTTGGCGTGAACTGCGCTTTGCCCTCGCCCATACGGCCGATGGCATAGCCTACCGTGTCGCCGCCAACCTCTGTGCCTGATATCTCGGCGATGGTTTCTGCTGCATTTACTGCCAGAAAGCGACGAGGGACCAATACAACGACTTGGTCTTTAGATTCTGCCGCGAGTTTGCTGCTGGCAAGCAAGCTTTTACCGCTGCCTGTTTCGGCCGTGAGCACGGTTACTTTGCCTTCTTTTACCGAAGAGACGACGTCATCTGCGACTTTAGCAACGGGAAGATCTTTTAATGTTTCTTCGACTTTTTGAAACGGCGAGGACTGGGACATGAATAATGATACGGTATGATGTTATGAAAAGCGCTGTATGCAAGATAGCATACAGCGCCGTTGTGTCTATTATTTATTAATTAATATTAACGGAAGGTGTTTTTTCCCGTTTCTTCGTTCACTTTGGCTTTCTCAGCCTCAATGCGCTTTAAGATCGTTTGATGATCATCAGTGCGTGCCATATGTTCTAATTCAGCGCTTGTTTGGCGCCTTTTAGCGTCTTCCACTTTGGCTTGAGCGAGCGCTAATTCTCTTTCTGCAAGTGAAACGCCACCAGCTGCCGTCTGTATATGCTCTTTAGCGAGCTTAACACTTTTTTCTGCACCTTCTTCTGCTTTCCAGGACCTACTAAGATCGCTCGTTGCCCATTTTCTTTCTTCGGCAATACGTTTGTGCGTATAGCCTTTGGTGTAGATGGTATTGCGATGGATATGCTCAGCTGCTTCCTGCGCATTTTTATCCTTCTCGTCTAATGGCAAAATGTCCTTTTCGCCAAAAGAAGGGATTTTCAGTGTTTTTGATGGTCTAAAGATGGGCGTTTCGCCATATTTCACCTCTGGAAGATAGCGCAATGCATTTTCAGCACGTGCCGCATTATCGGTATAGTACAGCTTTCCTTCCGGTGTGCTTACTAGCAAAGTCCCATGCTCTTTGTCATGATGATAATAGCCAGGTTGCTCTATGCCGATGGGGGTAAGGCTGCCATCTTCATTTTTTACCCCCAGCTTGCCTGTTAATTCATGCATTCCTTGCAAGCCATTCCGCAGCGCATCGCGTGATTCATCATTACCGCCATGCTCTGCATATTTGACGTTTGCTACGTCATGGTCAAATGCCCTGTTTACATTGTGGTCAACAAAATCAAAATGAACACTGGCATGATTTATGTCAGTGATACGGGACACTTCTTCAAAACCGGCATCAAGAAGTGCTTTGCGATTTATTGCATTATCGGCGCCTACATAATGGAATGTACGGCCATCACCAATATCACCAGACATTACGTGTAGGATGCCATAGCTTCCATCCACACTAAATGTGCCTTTTGCCTCATCATAATAGCGGCTTTCATATTTACCGTTATTGTGCCCCATATATGACCATTCTTGCCCTTCCAGAGCATACCATTGGCCTGGTACAGTGTTTCCATTAACATCAACGGGCTTTTGGGGGACTGGAAGAGTGGCTGGATCATCTATTCCTGGATAGGTTACGACCCCATCCTCACCAACAACCAAATCAGATAAATCAACCTTTTTATCAGTATCTTGGCTCATAATAACCCCCTAAAATAAAACGCTGCATAGTGGTTAATATATCATTAATGGATATTTATATCTGGCTGAAAATTATGAACATTTGATTACGGTTAGGCGGAGGAAATGTGACAATTGGTGTAACGGGTGCGTTTTGGGCGGGAACGCCAAATGATATAATGATTTGAAAAACCATCTTTTTTGCTGGGTTGCATTGACGGGCTGGTCTAGTTGGTGCTACAATCAAAACCAGCCATTTTGAACGGGAATTATCCGTAATGAACCAGGTTCATCCCCTTAATAAGCCGCTTCTAACCCGAAAAAGCGGGTTTACGCTCACAGAGATCTCGATTGTGGTGCTAATTATCGCCACTATTTCGGCCATGGGCATCGTTGCCAGCAGCGGTATGATCGAATCATCACGTAAAGTTGCAAGCCAAACCAAGCTCGACGAAATCGAGAATGCCCTAAGCGCATTCAGGCAGGCATATGGGCGTCTACCATGCCCTGCTAACGTAAAACTTCCCAAAACCAGCAGCAATTTTGGTTTTGAACGGGCCATTGCCAACTACTCACCCACCACTTCTATCACCGCTAACTTCTATAATTGCATCGACACTAACGATGCATCTGCCACCGCCAACTTCTATTGGGGTGGGCAAAATAATTCGGTGCCCGCACAGATTGCCGAAGGGGCCGTGCCGGTGCGTACCTTGGGATTACCCGATGATTTCGCCTATGACGGCTGGGGAAATAAAATTATGTATTCGGTCGACGCCTACGCCACCACGCCCAATGCATTTACAACCATGCGCCCTGAAAGTAACTGTTCTATACTGGTCAATGATCAAAATGGTTCGGCTAGAACGGCCGGTGCTGTCTATGTGTTGCTGAGTTATGGCCAAAATGGGCATGGTGGCTTTAAAGACAATGCCACACGCTATAGTTCGGGCTCGAACCAAGCCGATGAAAAAAGAAATTGCCATTGCAGCAGTTCTGCTTCGACTGATGCCACGTTTAGTTATACGGATTAGCCATGATCATGCGTTACTCATTAGGCCTAATTTTGTCGTCGGTAATCGCCACTGCTAGCCAAGCGCTTGCGCAATCGGCTGCGCCCAGCCAAAGTTTCTCGCCGGCATCGTGGAATACGGCGCCACCTTACGTACAACGGTATGAACTAGGAGCTGCAACCGGTAGCGACGTGTTTGACGATATTGTGCGCTTCAAAACCCGCGCACAATTAGCAACGGCCGATGATGGATATAATTTTGCCTATAAAGGCCCTGAAATCATTGCGGCGATGGGCGATCATTTGCGTGTGTTTTCCTATCAGTGCGGCCGCCTTGTTCCTGGCGCATCTATTACCGGCGCCAGCTACGCGTTGCCACATGCATCTGCACAGGTAGCGTTTACCCCTGGCAACCGCCATATCTTCACCTATGAGCCCGCGTTAGGGCGCTGCAATCTATATACGGTTAGCGGCACGACGGTGACAGCGCTAGGTGCAGTAACCGGTGCTGATTACGCCACGCGCAGCGTCGTGATCCAAAGCTGTCCAGCGTCGCCTGGCTCCACCAATCCGATTTCCAATATTGCCATGTCGGATAATGGCTATTTGGCGATTTCCAAAACCGCGTCTCCGTATGTCGAAATTTCTAAACTCTCGGGCAATATGTTTTATGCGCTAGCTCCTGTTGCAAGCCCTGGCGCACGGCCTAGCTATATGTCGTTTACCGGCGATGGCATGTTGTTTGTGGCCTCCGATGGCAGCAGCACCAATACGAAAGTATACGCGCAAACGCAGTCATCTAAATTTATACAACTTGGCAGCGCTCCTTATAATGGTCTTTCACAGCCTGCTTCCATGCCCACCAGCCCCAAGGCGGTATCATTCTCGCCTGATGGGCGCTATTTAGCGATGCCCTATACGACCGGCTCATCGGTATTCATCCATATATGGCGTATTGATGACGGCAATAAATTCGTGAAACTTACCAACACGGTTTTGGCTGATACCAATGCGTATTTGGGTATTTCGGCTTCGGGCACGCAGGCTTTAGTCAATGCGTTTGTCTTCTCACAAGACAGCAAATACCTAGCCATTGCAGGCTCTGACAGCTCATATGCCAATAATTATCTTGTCCTCTATAAAATCGATTCAGGCGATATTTTTACACCGGTTACGGTAAGATTGGGCGGCTATGAAACGGCAGATGCCACTCGTAGCATCAGTGCCATAGCCTTTGCACCCGATTCGAGCTATATGATTGTCTCGCTTGCCTATACCGGCAGCAACACAACGCGCCAACCCTCCATCATACCAGTCAACCGCGTTACCCCTACTGTTTGGGGGGCGTTTAGTAGTGAGCAGGTGACATGGTCGGGGACATATATGCCTAGGATAATTGCGGTTCGCCGCTGATTTTGACGGTTACGTGTCGGACGCATAGGGGGCAAAAATACGCTGTCATAATAAGTTCATACCGAATTAAACAGCTTTATGTTAATCTGAAATCAACATGATCGAATCTGTGTAGGTGCTATGGCAACCAATGAAACAACCGAAGAAACCGGCGTTCGCCCTGGAGCACGCACGGTTAAAGCGCCAGAAGAACAATCGACCTCTGCTTGGTGGGAAGCGTTTAGCCGAGCCATCAAAGGCGATCTAGGTGGTTTTGCCGAGATATTCGCAGGTGGTGATGGAGTGGCTGGCGGCGGCCCTGCCGTTGTGTCGGATGCGATTCCTGTTTCTAGACCTGAACGCGGTGATGCCATCCGTTCGCTGACTGAGCGTAAGCAGGAACAATTGGCGGCAGAAGCTAGAAAACCACCGATGACGGATGAACAAAAATCACAGCTTATGGCACTCGCTAGCGGGGAACGCGCCAAAGGTGCTAACTATTCAGTTGCTGCAGCGTCGCATGCGAAAGAGGGCGGGCATGCGCCCGCGAATGTTGAGGTAGCTATGCCTGCACAAAGCGGTGCTTCGCTTGCTGTTTAGACCGCTTTCCGGAAGAGGGGTTTTTCACCCGTTACTTCCGCCGGCAATTTAAACCGCGTATTTTCCTGAGTGCCTTCTAGCATTTTTTCCTGAGCGGGACGGATAGTTTTGATCGCATCTACCACGCCGCGCACCAGCTGTTCAGGTGCAGAGGCGCCGGCGGTGATGCCCACGGCGTTGATGTCATTAAACCAATCGGGATGTAGGCCGCTTGCATCATCAATCAAATAAGACGTGATGCCTATTTCCTCGGCCAGATCGCGCAGACGATTCGAGTTGGAGCTGTTGGCTGAACCAATGACGAGCAATAGCTGCACATGCTTAGCCATCTCGCGTACGGCATTTTGGCGGTTCTGAGTGGCGTAGCAAATATCGCGCAGTTCGGGGCCGGCTATGTCGGGGTAGCGCGTTTTCAGCGCATCGATAATGTCGCGTGTGTCATCGACGCTCAGCGTGGTTTGCGTCACATAAGCCAATTTGCTTGGATCTTTGACTTGAAGCGTTGCCACATCGGCGGTGGTTTGCACCAGATGCACGCCATTTTTTACACGACCGCTGGTGCCTTCTACTTCAGGGTGTCCCTCATGGCCAATCAGAATAATCTCGCGGCCTTCTGCCTCATAGCGCTGCGCTTCACGGTGCACCTTGGTCACTAGCGGACAGGTAGCATCGATGATCGGCAGTTCTCGCAGCTTAGCGGAGTTTTCTACTCTTTCTGAAATACCATGTGCGGAAAATACGGTGATGGCGCCATTGGGAATTTCATCCACTTCATTGACGAAGATCACGCCTTTGGCGCGTAAATCGCCTACTACCCATTTGTTATGCACGATTTCATGACGCACATACACCGGCGCGCCATAAAGCGACAAGGCGCGTTCCACGATCTCGATAGCGCGGTCGACGCCAGCGCAAAAGCCGCGTGGTTGAGCGAGGATAATATCAAGCGTCATAGACCCCATCCTGCGGACTGCATTTCCGCCAAGCGTGAAATGGTGCGTTTGAATTCAAAGTTGCCATCGCCTTCGGGATAGAGCTGATCGGGCGCTGTGGCAGCGGTTGCTAGCAATTTCACCTTATGCTCATAGAGTGCATCAATCAAGGTGACAAAGCGTTTGGCCTCATTGCGTTTCTCGGGCGAAAGCTGCGGAATATTTTCCAACAACATCGTATCGCAGCGCTTGGCGATTTCAAGATAATCGGCAGGGCCTAAGGGGTTTTCACAGAGTTGTGCAAAACTGAAACGGCCAATCGAGCCGCTATAAAGCGGGAAGGTGAGCACGCGTCCAAGCACATGAATTCTACCGACTTCCGGCGGTGCGCCGGCGCTTAAACGCGCGATGGTTTCGGTTATAAAATTATCAGCCGACAAGCCCAGCGGTGTCACATAGCGTTTGTCTAAGCTCTTAATTTGCTGATGGCGATAATCGGTCGGACTCGATAGCGACGCCACGCTCATGCGCTCTTCAATCAAGGTAATGAATTTGGAAAAGCGTTCACGTTGAATGCCGCCGGTATAGAGCGATGCCGGTGGGTGGTTGGAGGTGCTGACAATGATGATGCCGGCGTCAAATAATTGAGAGAATAAGCGGTAAAGCAGGGTGGCATCGGCCACATCGGTTGCCTGTAATTCATCAAAACACAGCAGGCTGGTTTCACTGGCGATATCACGCGCAAGCAGGCTCACCGGATCGCCTTCGTTGCGCTGACGCAGCTGATGCAGGCGAGCATGCACCTCCTGCATGAAAGCATGAAAATGCACGCGGCGTTTGCGCTCCACCGGCACATGTTCAAAAAACATGTCCATCAGCATTGATTTGCCGCGGCCGACATTACCCCAAATATAGAGGCTGCGCGGGGATTTGAGCTTAACGGCGCGTTTTAAAAAATTCCCAATATTAGACAGGCTAGTCGATTCGGCGTATTCCAGCTGTGCACGCAGTATGTCCAGTTTTTGGACAATATCACGCTGCGCCTCATCTTCCTTCAGTTCACCAGCCGCTAACGCGCGGTTATAATGAAGGATTAAGTTACTGATATATTTTTCTTTTTTAGTTATCGCACGTCTCATGACTAATCATTAGCAAAAATTAATTATTTCAGTATACTCTGGAGTTCGTACTGAGGAATAACATGCAAATATCGATCGCTCAAGACCTTGCAGGCTATCAGTCCGCATTAACTGAACTTGCCCGTCTGGGGAAGCGCATTGCGCTTGTGCCTACGATGGGTGCGTTGCATGAGGGGCACGCCTCGCTTGTTCGCATCGCCAGGCAACATGCCGATGCGGTGGCGGTAAGTGTTTTTGTGAATCCAAAACAGTTCGGTGTCAACGAAGATTTCGATAAATATCCCAGAACCTTAGAGTCTGATATTCATACATTGCGTGAAGCAGGTGTATCGCTTGTTTATGCCCCGCCCATTCAAGATATATACCCCGAAGGCTACGCCACGACCGTGTCGGTTTCCGGCCTTGATAGCATCCTTTGCGGTGCTTCGCGCCCAGGCCATTTTAATGGGGTAGCCACAGTGGTCACCAAATTATTGCTGCGCACCCTGCCGCATGTCGCCATTTTCGGCGAAAAAGATTATCAGCAGCTCTGCATCATCCGCCGCCTGGTGACTGATCTGGATATGCCGATTCAAATTATTGGTGCACCGATTATGCGCGAAGATGATGGGCTGGCGCTGTCCTCGCGCAACCGTTACCTAACACCGGAAGAACGTGCCATTGCTCCTACGCTCTATCGCACGCTGACTGCTATGGCTGCGCGGCTGGAAAATGGCGAAGCACTGGCTGCTGTCTTGGAAGATGGCAAAAAACAAATTACCGCAGCCGGATTTAAACTGGATTATTTGGATGCACGCGCAGAAGGCACGCTGGCTGCGCTTGATACGCTCAACGGTCCGGCGCGATTGCTGGTTGCCGCCTGGCTTGGAAAAACACGTTTAATCGATAACATTACTGTAGGAACACATGGCTAAATCGTCATCAAAAGCAGAGAAAACTACCGGCCTACCGCAAGAGGAACGCAATCAGCTGCTCGCTATTATCTCCGACGGCGATCTGGAATTTTTTAAAGACCAAGATGAAGTGCTGGCGCGTGCAGATGATACGGATCGCTATATGATTATGAATCGCGCGGTGGGACATGGTGATCTGGCTATCCTCAACTATTTGGTAAATGAGCGCCAATGGCCGCTGCAAAATCCAGCCGACCAAGATAAAGGCTCAGTCTTGATGGATGCGCTGACCTCGGAAAGCACCGAGACGTATCTGTGGGCGGTGGATGCTTATATTAGAGCGGGTGATCCTTCTATCTGCGCCAATAGCACCGATCTTGCACAGGAATTACTGCGCCATGCCACTAATATACGCGATGTGGGTGGTATCTCCCGCGATGAGATGGAATCCTTCAAAACCATGATGAGTGAATCCGTACGCTTGTATGAAGGGATTGGCAAAAAGAGTGGCAAGACCGATTGGGCCAATGAAGAAATTCATCGTTTCTACCGTGAAGTGATTGCATCTGCTGCGCTGGCTGTAGCACCGGAATTTATCGATGCGGTGCTGGATCTCGAAGCGCGCCGTGATCCTGGTGCCAATATGATAAAAAACATTGACGGCTATATCAAAGAAGTTCGCGAAACCACCGATATGCTGCAATATATGGATGATGAAACCGCGCAAGCCACCCGCGAGAGCGCGGTTGCTATCTTGCAACGCAAGAAAGTAAAGCTGCTGCTGGCTCAGCCTAAAAGCGACGAAAATACGCAAGAACTCATCACCTGCTTGGAACATATCCATAAGCACGGTGTAAAGCCAAATGGCGTGGAAGGCAGCAATACCAACCTGTTTAGAGTCTTAAAGCTTTCCAATGACGAAAAGTCAGCATTGCTGCCTGTGCTCATAAAACTAAAGGAAACGTCGCCGCGCTATTTAAAAGAGTTAGCAGACTATGCGTTTAGCAGTGAAAGACCAGGTAGAGTTGTATGAAGCATATACCTGATGGTTATGAAAACACTGAGGATGAGTGGAATCAACAGCCCGTTCCTCGGCATTTGAAACCTCAGGAACGCCGGCTTTTGATCGCTGCGGCTGCAGGTGGTGATTATGAGACATTGATGCAGGAGATGGTAACGATTAATGCCGATCACGGACTGCGCCGCGGACTGATTGATGCGATGATCGAGCATGATCAACTGCCAACGCTCAAGGCCTGCGTCGATGAGATGCATATGGAAGTCGATACGCTCATGGCCATGCAAATGGCTGTAAAACATAGCAAGCCAGAGATTATGGCCTATTTGATCGATCAGTATGATGACGCACATAAGGCGCAAACGTCGGGACATAGCACGCATGTGTTGGAGCTTAAAAAGCTGATGGAAATGGCGGTTGCAGCCGATATTAGTCATTTGGAAGAAATACTGAATATTGTTATCCCGCATTTTCAGAAAACCTGTAAAGATCTTAGCTTCACACATGAAGAAGTAGCGCTGGTTTTGGATAATGCGCTTGATGAGGCAATTAATACCGCCATCGATTCCGGTGCCAAGAATCGCCTTCGTTTACTGCTAGGTATAAAAGCGCGGCATTTAGATCCTGAGCATAATTATACCGAACTGGAGCAACTGCTGCATCATGCTCAAATCAAAAACGGCAGAACGCTGGGCGAGCCTATGCTATTTGATCTTATGCGAGGTGCTGAATGTCTAGCGCAGCTACGCAAACATGCTGTCATAACCTTGCTGCATATGCCAGCTGAGAAAGATATTGATGCCGAACTAGAAAAGCATCTACTTGCTTGGCAAGAGGAACACGCGAGTGCCGAAGCGCAGCAGCTTCCTTTCCTTGCGCATATTGACCGCTTAAAACGTCAGGCCAATCCCGCCAATCCCTTTGAATCGCTTGAATTGCTCAAGGATGAGCAAGATAGGCTCCGGCAATTTATGATTCGTTTGCGAGACCGTAATAAGCAGCCCGCCTTTGCCGATAGGGTGGAGGCTGTATCGGCATTGCTAAAACCGTTAGCAGAAATAATATTTGGTGCTGATCGTGCGCCTGATGACATCATACGTGATAGGTAAAATATGGTAGAGCCAGCATCTCAAGACCCAGAAATTCCTTTCGACGATAGCAACATTGTGACGCTTGACCGCTATGATTTGAGAAAAATCAGAGATGCGGTGCGTTCTGGCAAAGTAGCCGATGTCGATCAATATAAAGACAGATTGATGGATGCCGGAAAAACGATAAAGCGCTTCATGATTGGTGAAGCTATCATGCACCATCAGCCGGCCATGCTGCAATATTTGGCGTCAGAATTAGGGCTTTTGGAAGACCCGGTTTCTGCGTTGGAATATACGGCTCAAGAAAACTTCCCCGATGCATTTGACCTGCTCGCCAAAGGGTATCGTGCAAAGGTGCTTTCCGCCAGCCAGCCGATAGTTGAAGAACAGGGTAATGTTTCCAGCGTCGTAACACCTACCTTATCGGGCAATGACATCATGCGACCGGTACGAGACATGCAAGGCTTGCTTGAAATGGCAAGTTTTGGCAATTCACCTGTGATGATGGAAAAATCGTTAGACCTCGCTATTCCTATCATGAAACTGTCTTTAGAGCGCATGGGTGCGACCGAGGAAGAAATCCATCAAGAGATCTACAGCCGACTTCTGGATCGTGCGCAAAAAGTGATTCACATGAATAAGCCTGCCTTACTCAAAGCGATGATCAAAAAATCCGAAGAACATTTACCTGCTGCTTATAGTTTAGGACGTGACGATGAGCTAATAAAAGCAGCGCAGGTAAAATTAGGATTGAAAGAATATGCGAATACTGAAGAGCGAGAAGCGCTACAAGATACGATGCAGGAAAACAAGCTTCTTGTTTCGGCGGGTAAGATCCGAGCTTTGTTACATACTGCAACCATAGAAACAGTGGAAGCAGAGGATGAAGCAGGCAAGCAAAAGCCAAAGACTCGCCTCGTGTTAAGCGATGAAGCATATGAAGACATAAAAACAGAGCTTCGGGTATTGATGGATTATCATAAGCATCAGGATGACCAGAAACATAGGCCGCTAGAAGAACTGAAATTTTCGAAAGACGAAGAGAATAAAATGCCATTGCTCATGGCAAGAATGCGTGATGAGGCTAATGAAGCATTCCGCTCAAAGGCAATGAGTAATGCCCAGAAAAAAGAGTCGGACAACTTGCTGCAAGCGCTGTTTGATAAAGTGTTTTCACGATTCAAGGGAAGATAGAGGTACATTATGGGGCTGGGCAAAAATGAACGTAAGGATTTTGTAGACCTCATTGATGATGGCGATGTGGAAACGTTGCGCTTAAAGCGCTTTGAGCTTAGTCGCATGGAGCGTTCCGATCAGCTGGACCTCTTGTCCGAGGCGGCGATGGCGGGGCACGTGAATGTGATGGAGTTTTTCCTCAAGGAACTAGAATTTCCGCTGACAGAGAAGGGCGAGAAAGAATTCAAAATATTACATGATGCGATTTTTGAAGCGCGCGGGGAGATGGTCAACTACTTGCTCGACTATATGAAGGAGCATCCCACATTAAAAGTGCCTGACTATGGCGATTTGGCCATAGATATCGTGGAGAGCTCTAATCCCGATACGTATATCGAGATGATTGATGTGCTGGCTAAGCGCATGTGGCCAGCAGCTGAGCAAGGTGATAAAGACGCCAGAGGTGATATTAAAAACCTATTTGATTCAGCTATCGAAGCTGCCGTTGATAATGGTTACTATAATTATGTAAGGGAACTATTGGATAGGCGCGAACAATATGACTTTGTGCATTTGAAGCCTAATGAAGTGTATGAGGAATTGTCGCTCTTCTTGGATGAGAATGTTGAGTATTTTAGCAATCCCAAAAACATTCCTAAAGAAGTGGAGAAAGTCGATATCGATTATGCGCATCAAGAATATGCCGCCTACGCGGCCGAGCGTCTTTTAGGTGAAGAAAACTATGCGGATCGAGATAACTATCTGAGTAGCTTTCTACGCCATATCCACAAGACCTGGAAGGGCTTTTCAACAGCAGATAAGGAAAATAGTCCTCCATTTGATTCGTTAAGGCTCTATTCGGAAGAAGTAGCGTTGCTCAAAGACCTTTTAAAGCAAAAGAAAGTGCTGACCCGCGATACGGATAAAGTCATACGCGATGATTTGCAGGGAGCGCTTGAAAATTATCGTCCCTATGAGCTGCGCAAAGGCAGAAACCCCGATACGGATGAAGATCACTATTCTGTGGGGCAAAGTGATAGAAAAAAAGGCGCTACGCCTAAGCTGTTATCCCCGCCGGAAGAGCAGATTGTGCGCGATGCGATTGAGAAAGGCAAAGTCAGTGTACTCAAAAACTATATCAAATCGCTGATAAAAGAAGATAGCGGATTTCAAGCCGATTGCTTTGAACAAGCCATATTCGCTGATCAGCCTAGTGTTGTTCAGTTTCTCAATGCTGAGCTTGGGTTTCATTACGATATTGGCAAAGCTATGAAACAGGCGATCGAGTTCAAGTCTGAGAAAGTGGTCGATTCATTGGCGCTGTCGTATCTGGCATTCATTCGCGGTGCCGAGCAGACCACGGTAGAAAAAATATCCGAACCTGGCAGCAAGAGAAAGGCGCGCTATACCGTCGTGCAGCCGGTGCTATCTGAGTATGATAATAATATCGACCTAGAAGATATGCAGGAATTGCTGGCTATGGCTACCAGCTCAGGCAATCCTACTATATTGCACCATACGCTGGAGGCCTTTATCCCTGGTATGGAGCTGATCTTGTACCGCGCCGGCACGCCTGATGAAGAGATTCCTGGCATTATCCAATCGTATCTGCGCAGCAAAGTATTCGCGGTGCTGGATATGGAGCGTTCGGATATGCTCGAGGTGTTTCTTGCTGCTGAGAATAAGCATATCGCCCCTGAATTGGCACAAGATGATTTTACTCAGTATGGTGAAGCAATCTCGCAGAAGAAACGCGAGACTAAAGATCGTACAGGCGCTACCGATAAGGAAAAGGATGCTAATAAAAATAAACTAGCACGCTTGAATAATGAATTGGCAATCGTGCGTACCCATAGTGCGCATGCACTGCTTCGTACGTCCACCGTTGAGCCCATCCCTGAGGCCGAGCAAAAACCAAAAGGTCCTAAAGAGAAGCTGGTTATGGATGATGGGGTGTATGAGCAACTAAAATCGGAGCTGCTGACTTTAAGCTATGCGTTCGCCGCGCGTCCAGAACCCTACAAGAAAAAGCATACAGTGCTGGAATTTCTCAAGCTGCCGGATGAAGACCAATCTAAAATGGTGCTGTTCATGACACGGCTGCGCGACGAACTAAGGACGCCCGCTGGGGCGGATGGGGTGGCTCACTTCTCGCATACAGAGAAAAAGGATTTGGAGCAATTACTGAAAGATTTGGGCGAACATATGTTCGGGAAAAGCAAAGGATTCGGGGCAAAGGGAGCATAGGATATGAGCTTGAATGAAGAAGAAGTTAAAGCAATCCATGAACAAATTGCAGAAGGTGATCTGCAGTCGCTTACCTTCAAGCAACCGCAGTTTGATGATGCGGATGCCCAGCAGAAATTGATGTTCTTGAGCGTGGCCGCTCATAAAGGAAAGCAGGACATCCTTAAGTTTCTGATTGAAGATACTGGCTTCGATATGAGCCATCCTCAGATTCGTCTTCAGGTGATGGTTAATGCCGTTGGCGGAGGTGATGTCGATACGGCTAAATACGTCATCGATTATTGCATTGCCAATCCCAATGGCGGCTTACCTGATTTCCCTGGCCTTGCAAGGATAGCATCTGAATATTGCCAACCTAATGAGCTGCTGGAGATGACGGAGCTATTTGCGGATAAGCTCAAAGAATGGGATTCAAAAGGTGACGAATTTATTCGCATAAGTCGCGACCAGGTATTTGGCGCGGCTCTGTCTGGGCTCATTATGGGTGATCATCCAGACCGTATTAAAGACCTATTGGATATGCGGAAAAACTATGACGGCGTGGAGAATGATTTTCTTCGCTATTTCATCGAGCAGGCACGTGAAGCATGCAGACGCAAAGATTATCCTTATACACTTTCCGATGAGTCGCTGCGCCATTCTATCGAGGAGCTGGCATCCTACGGTGTTATTAATAGTATCACGTCTGAGGATAAGGGTCTTGTAACTGCGCAGCTCGATTACTTTTTAAATAGGGCGCATGAAGCCTGGCTCTATTTGCCCGATAAGAAAAAGGAAACCTATCCGGCATTTAGTGCGCTAAAACAATATAGCGAACATTTAGGCGATATTGAGGCGGCAGTAGCAGGAGAAGATATTCTCAAAGGTGAGGCTAATAAAGAAGTGCGCCGTGACTTAGAGCGTTTCTTGGAAGAAAAAGGAAAACAAGGCTCTTATACCGTGATAGAAAAAACACCGAAAGTAGCAAGTGCGCCAGCAAATGAATACGGTGAGGTCGAAGGAGAAACGTTAGCGCCGCATGAAATTGAACGACTGAGAGATGCGATTCGCCACGGTAATATCAAACCGCTACTCGCCTACCCAAAATCGATTATTGAAGCCAATAAAGATATAAAAACAGCTTTAATATCTGAGGCCATTAGCAGCGATCAGCCTGGCGCTATCCAGTATCTCATCGGCGAATTGGAGTGCCGGCCCAACTTGGCAAAATGTATGACCATGGCCGTCAGCAAAGGCAGCAGCAAAGCGCTTAAAACATTGGTGCAATTACAAGGGATTTACCAACAAGATCCTGAACGCAAAGAGGCATTAGAAAATCAAACCATCGATAATATGATGGAGTTGTTGGATGCAGCAATTGCTAAAGGTAATGCACAAATACTAGCTACAGCAGCAGATGTCGCCATACCTGCCATATTGGCACATAAAGAAGCTGGAGCTAGCACTACCGATGTGGTCGAAGCGTCGCAAACCCGCCTGATCATGAAGGCGATGGCGTTGTTAGATAAGAAAGATGCAGACCTGCTTTCGGCATTCTTAAATAGTATCATGCGTCATGTGCCGGCAGACAAAAGCCAAGCCCTGAGTGCCGATTTAGAAAAAATGGCGCTCATGAAAATGTATGAGGCAGGTACGTCGCGTGATGAGGGGGTGCAAATTGCAACCAAGGACATGCAGGCCGCTATTGAGGCATTTAAACTCCGTGCCAGACTTGCGCAGACGGAAATAGAGATGGTCGATGCGATCGACAAAAAAGGTCAACCGGTCAAAGAACGCAAAATCATTACCGATGATGTCAATTATGCAGAGATCAAGGATTCTCTATTTAACTTAGTGGTGGAAGATGATGCTAAGGCACATAGGACCGGTAAGAAAAGTGGGGTATTATCCTATCTCGAGCTAAGCACTGATGAAGTGCATAAGCTGGCCTTGGTGATGGGGCGCATGCGTGATGAGGCTAAGGCGCCTGGCGAACACACGCAAAAGAAGCTGACGGACGAGGTGTTGAAGGCGCTTGCCGAGCATTTATTCGGAAGATCATCCAAAAGAGCGCGCGGATAACGCTAAAAAATGCTGGAACCTAGCTGAAATAGGCCATATATCTGGGCTATTCATAGCTTTTTGAGGGCCCCGTGAATCACGACGAGATTATCCAAGAATTTAAAGATGCTGGCGCGCTGCTGAGCGGCCATTTCATTTTATCATC
The DNA here is from genome assembly GCA_033762715.1 of Rickettsiales bacterium. Taxonomy (GTDB): domain Bacteria; phylum Pseudomonadota; class Alphaproteobacteria; order Rickettsiales; family SXRF01; genus JANRLL01. The sequence continues at coordinate 21,395 of JANRLL010000004.1, forward strand.
GGGCCTGCATAGTCCTAATTATATGCAATGCGCGCGCGTGTTGATGGATGCGAAGCGCAGCGAACGCCTTTGCGCGGCATTGGCGGCTAAACTGCTTGAAGAAGGTTATAGCTTTGATGTGGTGGTGGCACCGGCCATGGGTGGTGTGGTGGTAGGCTATGAGATGGGCCGTCAGTTGGGACTTCCTGCCATGTTTGTTGAGCGTGTGGATGGGCAATTTGTATTGCGCCGTGGCTTTGCACTAGAAGCAGGCCAAAAAGTGCTGGTGGTGGAAGATGTGGTCACAACCGGTAAATCCTCAATGGAAGCGGTGGATTGTATCAAGGCACATGGCGCCGAGCCGCTTGCGGTTGCAAGCCTTGTGGACCGCCGTGCTAGTAATGATGTGACGCTCAAACTGCCGCTGGTGTCATTGCTCAAGCTCGATATTCCGACCTATAAACCCGATGCGTTGCCGCCAGAGCTGCAGAATATTCCTGCGGTGAAACCAGGCAGCCGCTTTATCAACGCCAAAGCCTCCTAATGAAACGCGCAGCCATCATTACCGGTGGTGCAAAACGGGTAGGGGCTGCAATGGCGCTCTATCTGGCCAAACATGGCTATGACATCGCGCTGCATTACTCACGCTCGGAAAAAGAAGCCAAAGCGCTGCAAAAGAAAATCGAGAAACTCGGTCGGCGCTGCGAATTGTTTCAGCAGGACTTAGCCGATGCGGCTGCGCTCTTGCCGTTAATGAAGGCGATCAAGAAAGCGATGCCGCATGTAAGTTTGCTGGTGAATAATGCCTCGGTGTTTGAACGCGGGTGTCTGATGGATACCGATGAAGCGCTGTTTGAGCGCCAGATAGGTGTGAATTTAAAAGCGCCATTCTTTCTGACACAAGCCTTTGCCAAGCAATTTAAGCAAGGCTGTGTGGTGAATATTCTTGATACCGATATTAGCACGGTGCATTTCAGCCATTTTGCTTATTTACTGTCCAAAAAAGCATTTGCCGATTTCACGCGCATGGCGGCCTATGAGCTGGGGCCCAGCATTCGCGTGCATGGCATTTGTCCTGGCTGCATGTTGCCGTCCGATCAGAATGATTCGAGTTATGAAGATAAAATCGCCAAGTTGATTCCGCTTAAAAGCCATCCGTCGCTGGATGAGCTGAGCGAAGCAGTACGCTGGATTGCTGAGCAGCAGCATATGACGGGTCAAATTCTGTTTGTCGATGGGGGCAAGCATGTCCTCTGATACGAACTGGAATGTGACCATTAAAAACCTGGAAACCCGCATACGGGTGGGCATTCATCCGCATGAGCAGGAGCCGCAGCGTGTTATCGTTAATGCGACCATTAGCGGAGATTTTCCAGTGCGCCCACAATCCATTGAAGACTGCTTTAATTATGACCTGGTGCATCAGCTGGTTGCAAAAAAATGGCCTACTGAGGCGCATATCCCCTTGCTCGAATCCTGGGTGACGAATTTGCTGCTGTTTATTTTCAAGGCCGATCCACGCGTGACGCAAGCCAAGGTGAGTGTCTGCAAGCCAGATATTTTTGACCATGCTGAATCGGTTGGAGTTGAGGCGATCTGGTCGCGTGCGGATTTCAAGCGCTTTAACCAATGACCACCGCTTCGATTATTATTCCTACCTTTGAAGCCGATGCATTTATTGCTCGCGCGGTACAAAGCGCGCTTGCGCAAACCATCACCGATATTGAAGTGATTGTGGTATCTGACGATCAGCGTTATTATGCGCCGCTCTTAGGTGAATATGTTTCCGATATGCGCTTGCGCTTTGCCACCACCGACCAGATAGGGGCAGGGCCAGGGGCTGCGCGCAATGTGGGGATAGCGCTGGCGCGCTCGCCTGTGGTTGCCACGCTCGATGCCGATGATGCGTATCATCCCGACTATTTAGAGCAGGTATTGCCGTATGTATTGAAACACGGCGCCTGCACCACCGCTGCGCATAGTATCGATCAGGATACGGGCAATCCGCTATCAGCCTATGTCCATACGCATTCTGACGTGCTCAATATTCCGTATCCTTTTGCCGATATTTTATATGCGAATCTGGTGATGGATCGCAGACGTTGTGACGTGCCGTGGCCAGAAGGCGTGATGTATGGGGAAGATCAGCTCTATTGGCTGCTCATTCAAGACCAGCTGCCAGGCGTCTATTATCTGGCCGAGCCGCTCTATGATTATTATTACCGCCGCGGGTCGTTGTCGCATCCCACTCCAGAAGAAGGCACTCGTAAGCTGGTAGGGCTGCGCCAGAAGATGGTGGATTGGCTAAATCAAGAACCATCGCCAGTGGAAAGTTCGGAAAATCGTACCTATTTGCTGAAGCGTTTGACCATCTATAATGAGCTAGAAGAATTTTTTGAATATCAGATGGTGGATAACGAACGCTATCAGGCTGAGCTGCAACGCCGGCTGGATCGGGAGCTTTAGCATGGCCCTGGTGTCTATTGTCATTCCAGTGTTTCAGGCAGAAGCCTTTGTGGCTCGTGCGGTACGCAGTGCATTGGCGCAAACCAATGCCGATATAGAGGTGGTGGTGTCGATCGATGATCGCAAACCCTATGAGGCGATTCTGGCAAAGCAGGGTATTGCCGATTCGCGCCTGCGCCTGGCTAGTACCGGCCGTATTGGGGCAGGGCCAGGGGCTGCGCGTAATGCCGGTATCAAAGCTGCCGCCGCGCCGATCATCGCGATGCTCGATGCCGATGATGAATTCTTTCCCGATCATATCGAAAAGCTGCTGCCGAAAGTCCGGCAATATGGTTGCGCGATAACGCAGATTGAATTGCTCGATGATAGCACCAAGGCGCCACTGCCGAATCGCGCCAAGCCATTTATTTCAGGGCCATTACCGCTGGGCGATGCGCTGCAGGCCTGCTTGCATACCCATATACCGATTATGTTTGATCGCAACAAATGCGCACACCGTTTCAATGAAGATGTGCCGTTGCTCGAAGATGGGCTATTTCTGGCTGAATGTTTCACCAAGCTCAATAGCGTGTGGTATCAGGCCGAGCACAGTTATCGCTATTACCGGCGTGAAGGGTCGTTGTGCAATCAAACCGGTGCAGCGCTGCGCTTCTTAGAAACTGGAAAGAATATTCTACGCCTCATTGCCAATAAGAAAATACTAACCGCGAATACAGAGGCAGCGGGTATATTTGCCGCCTTTATCAAACGCAACAATGCGCTGGAGTCAGCCTATCTGAAGGCGGTGGCGTCTAGTGCAGTAAAAGATTATCAGGAATTTCTAGAAAAAAATCTGGCCTTTGTACACGCACCCCTAGAGGTTTAGGGTTATTTCTCAGGATGCTGCACAATTACGCTCCACCAACCCAGGCCATCATATTCCTGATAGCCGATGGTTTTAGCAAAAGCGACGATGTTACCTTGGCTATCGATATAACTGCCCTTGGTGGTGCCTTTATGCTCCAACGCAAACGGGCTTAACAGGTCTTTGCCGTCGGAGGCTGCAATCACGCGGAATTTATTATCGAGCAACAATACGCGCGAACGACCCCATTCCTCTTTGCTTAGATTCGGCTCATCGCACACAATCACGCGCGACTGCTCTTGCCAATCGAACAGAACCCCTAATACGCCGAGCACTTCGCCATTCACTTCACCGCCACGGCGCACAGCCGTAGAATAAACCGCAACCGAGCGATTGCCATGCAATGCATCAAAATACACATCGTCGACAATATATTCGTCACCGCTATGGGTTCTAAGTGCGCCTTGGAACCATTGCTTATCGACAAGCGACGTACCTAAAGCGGCAGGGTATTTTTCCGGTTGTGAGGTTGCAATCACGCGACCTTTGGTATCAAGCAGCAACAAATCGGTATAAACCGAATAGAAGCGGTTGATCAGGCCTAAGCGTTTAATGGCATGCAGGCAATTGGCTTCGTTGATATTCTCTAGGCATTTATAAAACGCCTCATCGGTTGCCCACCAACGCACGTCGGCGGTACGCTCATAGAGATTGCGCACAATCAGCTGCACCAAGGTTTGCGACATTTCCGACAGGCGGCTGAAATAGCTGCTGTCAAATTCCTGCGCCAATTGATCCGTTTGGGCATTAATACGACCAAGCACCGTAGTGCGCAGCTCTTTGGAATTGTTGGCGGCTTGCGTAGCCAGCGATTTTACTTCTTGCGCTACTACGGCAAAACCCTTGCCAAACTCACCAGCGCGCGCGGCTTCAATCGTGGCATTCAAGGCCAGCAGATTGGTCTTACCAGCAATGGTTTCATTGGTTTTGGCGAATTTATGCACTTCATCCTGGATGGTTTGGATGATTGTTTTGATTTGGGTGCTAGACATCTGCTCCTCTTCTACTGAATTAGTTGATTGCGCGTCCTGCGATGTCTTTTTTTAGTATTATAGGATATTAAATATATAATAAAAAATAAAAATTACAAATAGTTATGTATATAGCTTCAAATAAGTTGTCATATAATCTTAATATTTATCACTTTTATGTAATGGCGAATTTGCTCTAAAAGTGCCTGCATAATTTCTTGATAAGCTATTTAGGAAGGAAGAAATAGCGACATGAATGGTGGACAAAATAAGCCCAATGTTTGGGTAATTGGGACCGATTCAGTTGGCGAACTTCATGCTCGCGTGGGCATCGCACAAAAAATTAATCCAGATTATTCCATCGCTCCTATCCAAGGAAAAGGCTTGGAAGAAATTAGAAGCTATTACGAAAATGAATTCGGCACTAATCGCCTGAAAAATAATGAAAAATGGCCCGATTTTGTCGTGTCATCCGGCATTCGCTCGACGCAGGCAGCGCGCGCTATAAAGCGATTATCTGGAAATCATACTTTTATTATTCAGAGTTTAGATCCCAAAGAAAATTATAACGCCTACGATCTTATTGCCATTCCAGATCATCTGATGGACGAGGGGCAAAAGAAACGTAGAAATATCATTGGTACTATAGGCGTACCGCATGCTGTCACAGATGAAAAAATTGAAGCCGCAAAAATAAAATGGAAAGATCAATTTTCCTCACTTGGGCATCCGATCATTGCTGTCATGCTAGGTGGTAATACACGCGAATTCGAGTTTACACCAGACCGCGCCAGAGAAATGGCTCGTCAGCTTAATGCCAAGGCCCAGGAATTAGGGGCGTCGCTTGTTATCAGTACTAGCCGTCGCACTGACGATTCGATTGCGACTGCATTTATGGAGGAAATTACTGTTCCTACATATGTGCATGATTGGCGTTTAAGTCATGATAAAGAAAATCCCTATTTAGGAATATTAGGATTATCCGATGCCATTGTGGTCACGGGTGATTCGATGTCGATGTGCTGTGAAGCCAACATGTCGGAAAAACCTGTGTATATTTATGGGTTTGAAGAAAATAGGGTAGGTATTAGGAAATTACACGAAAGATTATATAGCCATAATTTGGCAAAACCGTTTCAGGCTTTATTAGATCATGGCATTGAGCATTGGGACTATACACCGCTTGACACGGCAGGTTTCGTAGCCGAAGAAGCCATACGTCGCTGGCGTGAATTACAACCTAAGCAACAGTCAGCCACTGTTATAGATCATCCAACCAAACGTATTATTCGAGAAAGAACGCTTGCGATGGCAAATGGCTTGCTTACGTCTAGTATGGAAGGAATTTCTTCGATGCATCAGGCTTTGAATCAAGATACACATCTGCAAAATGAATTTTTTCGTGCCGTAGAGATGATAAATAAAGCGCAAGGCCGTATTTTAATTACAGGCGTAGGAAAAAGTCTAAGGGTAGGCGAATTAGTGGCGGCGAGCTTTGGTTCTTTGGGTATACCTTGTGAAATCCTAGACCCTACTCATGCTATACATGGTGATTTAGGGAAAATGGATTCGAAAGCCGGTGATACGATTATTGCTATTTCTAAATCCGGCAATAGCGAGGAATTGAATCCTGTCATCGAAGAAGCGCGAGAGCGTGGACTCAATATTATTTCCATTACACACAATGCCCATTCACAGTTGGGAAAAGCGGCTAAGGATTCAGGTAAAAAAGGAGTGTTGTTGACCATACCCGCACCTAATGAACCTCATCCTTTTATGAATGAAGAGGGCACAAAAATAAGCCCCCCTACCGTAACTACTAGTCAGGTTAAAATGTTGCTGGAATCCATAGGCCTTTCCGTGGCTCAGCTGCGTGGAATGAATGTTGAAAAATTCACAAGAAACCATCCTGCCGGTGCTTTAGGAAAAGCAGGCAAGGCACATACCGGTACGCATCGCGCTTAATTGATTATTTTGGTGCAACCAGCATGCTGATTTGCTTGCCTTCGTTACGAGGCGAGGCCTCGATGCGGCAATGCTCATTCAGTGCTTCCTGGACACGCTCCAACACTTTCATGCCTAGATCTTGGTGATCTAGCTCGCGACCTCGGAAACGCAACGTAAAGCGTACTTTGTCGCCGCCTTCCAAGAATTCGATCGCATGACGTGTTTTGATGTCGAGATCGTGTTTATCGATCGTCGGACGCAATTTGATTTCTTTGATTTGAATAACTTTTTGCTTACGCTTCGCCTCATGCGCTTTCTTCTGCGCTTCGTAGCGGTATTTGCCGAAATCCAATATTTTGCAAACGGGAGGAGAGGCGTTCGGGGAGATCTCAACCAGATCCAAGCCTACTTGGTCGGCCATACGTAAGCCTTCACTGACGCTTACGATACCCACCATATTTCCATTGTGGTCAATTAACCGAATGGAAGAAGAAACAATCTCGCGATTGATGCGAGGTTCGTCACTCTTGCTCATAAACAAGCAAACTCAAATATAATCAAAAGGCACTCCCTTGATAGTTATACAAAAACAATACCCCGCAAAGGTTAAAAAAACCTTGGCGGGGTATCCTTATTGCCCGTAAATGGGCTGGAAATCAAGCGAAATAACAATAATTCATGGGGTAGGCTCCTGGTTAGACAGTTAGGGCTTACATTAAAAATGCATAAGGTCAAGGGTTGTGCAATGGTTAAAATTTAACTATTGTTAAGTATTATGAATAGGATTCAGCCTAATTCACTTCCCTATACCATCGCAAAGCAACGCTTATGCGATCCCAAACGGCATGGTGATGTGCCAGACGAAGACGGATATACTTGGGTAAGGTTGATAGATTATGAGGATCCTCAAAATGACAATACCCACTTAATCTATAAGGCCGGCGTGGACATCGTATCCGGTTTGGTCCCTGACTTTACGACGCGTCCCAATGGCATGTTTTATGATCGCGAGGGTTTGCTGGCGCTTCGTCTGACCCCAGCGGAAATTACGCATATCGTTGATGTACTCGAACCCAAAGGCATGAGCCTGCAAAGAAGTGGCAATCCACCTGCACAAAAGGAAGCATCATGAGCACAGAACGCGAACCGATCGTTGGATTATATGCCGGTAGTTTTGATCCGATCACACGCGGTCATATGGGCATTATTTGTGAGGCGATCAATAAGCTCGATAAGCTGGTGATTGGCATTGGTAAGAACCCCGATAAGAAGGGTATGTTCTCTAATGAAAAACGCGAGGAGATTATTAAAGCGGCCATTGAGGATTTTAAAAACGAAGTCATAGCGAAAGGCGCTGACGCAACGCCATCCGAAAAACGCGCGGTGGAGCGTTTGAATAGTGGCGCATGTGAAGTTGCGGTCGAAAGCTATGATGGCCTCACTGTGGATTTTGCTATACAGCATAATGCGCATCAGCTGATTCGAGGCTTGCGCCCGATTGGCGATTTTGAATCAGAGCAAAGCCTGGCTGATATTAATAAACGTATCGCCAATAAGAGCGGTTTCGATATTAGTACCAGCTTCATTCCGACACCCGACACACGCTATATATTCGCAAGTTCTAGCCTGATTCGCACATTGTCCAAAAAGCCTGAGGTGATTTCAGATTATTTATACCCCTCTACGGCAGAGGCTGTGGCGCAACATATTTCTGCCACCTCGCGGGTCAGCGGCAGAGGTGGGGCGGCTGGGGTAGCGCAAGGCTGACTATGGCAACTGTCATCGGCATCACCGGCACCATTGGCTCAGGCAAATCTTATATCAGTAAACTCTTTGCCAGTGAGCATGGCGCTGTTGTCTATGACGCCGATAAAGTCGCTAAAGATATTATCTTCGGTTCCGGCGCGCAGGCGCTGTGCGATGCATTTCCCGAATGGGTGACGGATGGCAAGCTTGATGGCAAAAAACTCAAAGCTGATGTGTTAAGCGATGAAAGCAAATTGGCTGGATTGGAAGCGATTATTCATCCGCTGGTGCGTGAGGAATTTGCACGGATTCGACGCGCGACCAATGCGAAAGACGGCGTGCTGGTATTTGAAGTGCCACTGTTGTTTGAAAAGAAATTTGAAGGCTTGTGTGATTATACCGTAACGGTCGCAGCAAGCCCCGAGGTGCAGCATGAGCGTGTCATGGCTCGTAACAAAATGACTGAAGAGCAATTGAAAGCTGTGCTTGCCAAGCAATTACCGCAGGATGAAAAAATTCGCCGCGCTAATTTTGTGATCCACAACAATGGCGATCATAATGGCAAAGATGCCGTGCGCGAGGTGATGTCCGAGATTGCTAAAGAGCAATCTGCAAAGCGCTAAGCCGGTGCGCCGCATTCCGCCATCAGCATGGTTTCCGCTTCGGCAAAACTCATCACGCTTTGTTGATCGGAGCCTAGACGGCGAATCGACACCGATTGCGTCTCTGCTTCTTTACCACCTACCACCAGAATAATTGGAATCTTGCGGGTGGAATGATCGCGCACCTTGTAATTGATTTTTTCATTAGAGATGTCGAGCTCGGCGCGAATGCCAATGCGGTTAAGCTGCGCATGAATTTCCTGCGCATAAGGTGCGGCCGCATCGGTAATGGTGCAAACCACTGCTTGCGTTGGGGAAAGCCATAGCGGGAATTTGCCAGCATATTCCTCAATCAAAATACCGATGAAGCGCTCGAGCGAACCCAAGATCGCACGGTGTAACATTACCGGACGCTGCTTGCTGCCGTCGGGGGCTATATAGTTGGCGTCCAGGCGTTCGGGCAATACGAAATCTACCTGCAATGTGCCGCATTGCCAATCGCGACCAATCGCATCACGCAATACGAATTCAAGCTTCGGACCATAAAACGCGCCTTCACCAGGATTGAGCGTCCATTCCAAACCGGTGGCGTTGACCGCGGCTTTGAGAGCGCCTTCTGCCTTATCCCAGGTTCCATCGGAACCGGCACGTACGGGCGGCCGGTCGGAAAATTTCACCGCGATATCTTTAAAGCCGAATGCTTGGTAGACTTCTTTCAGCAAATCGCAAAAGGCAATGGTCTCAGAGGTGATTTGATCTTCGGTGCAGAAAATATGCGCATCATCCTGTGTAAAACCGCGCACGCGCATAATGCCATGCAAACTACCGGAGGGTTCATTGCGGTGGCAACTGCCGAATTCAGCCATGCGCAGTGGCAGATCGCGATAGGATTTTATGCCTTGGTTGAAAATCTGAATATGGCAGGGGCAGTTCATCGGCTTGACGCACAGCGTGCGGTCTTCATCGGAATTGCTGATAAACATCGCCTCGCGGAATTTTTCCCAATGGCCCGATTGCTCCCACAAGGTGCGATCCACTAGCATCGGTGTTTTGACTTCGACATAACCGGCGCGGCTAATTTTACTGCGGATGAAATTTTCTAGTGTGCGATACAGCGTCCAACCTTTGCTGTGCCAGAAAATCATGCCAGGCGAATGCGACTCGATATGGAATAAATCCAGCTCACGTGCCAATTTGATATGGTGGCGCTTTTCCGCTTCTTCGAGCATGGTGAGATATTGCTTCAGCTCTTTTTCGGTCGCAAACTGCACACCGTAAATACGGGTGAGCTGCTTGCCTTTGCTATCGCCACGCCAGTAAGCACCGGCTACGCTCATCAGTTTGAAATGCGGCAGCAGATAGGAAAAATTCGGCGCGTGCGGACCGCGGCATAAATCGATAAAGGCATCATCACCGCTGCCTTGACGGTAGAGCGAAATCTTGCCGGCTTCGGTGGTGTCACCGGCGGGTGCGTTTTCGATAATGTCGGCTTTGTAAGGCTCGCCGCGTGATTTGAACAATTTAATCGCATCATCGCGATTCCACATTTCACGGGTGACGCTTTTGCCTTCGGCCATGATATCGCGCATGCGCTTTTCGATTTTCTCCAGCTCTTCAGACGATACGGGATTAGGCGTTTCCACGTCGTAGTAAAAACCATTATCAATGGTAGGGCCGATCGCCAGTTTGCTGCCTGGATAAAGCTCTTTCATTGCCCGTGCCAGCACTTGCGCCGTGGTGGTGTGGCGAATGACATCAAGTCCCTCCGGTTGCTTAGCGGTCAGGATTTCCACTTTCGCATCGCGTTCAATCGGCAAATACAGGTCGCGCTGAATGCCATCGACCTTCATCGCCACGGCGGCTTTAGCCAGGCCTGGACCTATGCTTGCGGCCAGCTCAGCGCCGGTTACAGCACTCGGAAATTCGCGTTTTGAGCCATCAGGCAGGGTAATAATGGGCATGGAAAACCTTATTTATCTTTGAGAGAACAAAGCATTAGCGCCTTGTAGAGCGCGGGTCAAGCCTTGCTGAGCGAATAATGCTAAATCGTCATTCGCTTGTAACATTTATGTGATAGGCTAAAGGGATGGGAAATGCACCTCGCAGTACTGGAATTGAACTCGGCCATAAACGGCCGGCTGAGATTGTTGTGTCCGATGCAGGCAAAGGCCTGACGCCGGCGGTGGATCCCATTGCACGCCTCAAAGGGGCTGAACATGAGGCAGTTAAGGCCAGCAATCGTGAAGAAAAACCCAGACTCAATTTAATCGAAAAGCTCAAGCAAAGCTTGCTGCGCACCCCATCCAAAGATACATCGGATGTCACTTCCGCCGATCGGCCGGCACAGGAAAGCCGCGTGGCTGATAAGGCCAGGGAAGATAATGGAGCACTACCTGAACGCGAAAGTTTTCGTACGACTTACCTATCGCGTGAGGGCCATACGATCAATAAACCGGCAGCTCAAGAAGAGCAAGCGGCTGATAAACCTTATAATTCTCTCAGTGATTTCTTGGAAAACAGTGGCCTAGAGCGGGCAGTGGTGGATGCAGCCCGTAGCGCCAGCCGTATAGGTATGGCCTTGGTCGATGGTGCCAATGAAATTATTCAAGATAAATCAATTGCTTCTGCGCAAGACACGGCAAAAGCACCTAGTCAGGGTGGCGCTCGTACTTTCGGTTAATTCCCCATTTCCATCTGGTTAACAATCTTAATAAATTCGTCATAAAAAAGTAAGAATGCTATGCTAGTTTTAAGCCAGCAATAATGAAGCTCGGCCGAAGGTTAGCATGTTCGAAGAACCAGAGGAATTTAACGCGCCAGAAGAGTTCAAACTGCAAGAGCCATTTGAACCGCTCTATGACCGTTATGTGCAGCTGCTTATCGAAGATAAGCGCCTGGATCAAATTGTTCTCGATATGGCAAGCCATTTAAGCCAAGATAACTCGCGCTTAAATGTACATCTCGACCGCATTCAGGCAGTGATGCAAAAAACAAAAGAAGCCATCGCTGATGTTAAAGCGCAGATGGGCCTAGGTTTCAAAAAACGCGATGAATTTGAAATCGTCAGAGCCGTCATGAAAGAAGATGCCTACCATAATCAAGATAACAAATATGATTTTGAAGATGTGCTGAAAATTGCCGAGATGGACGCACGGTCATTCTACGAACAGCGAATTGAGCAAGAGCAAAAAGAAAAGCGGCCAGGGCGTGTGCTTAGCAATCTGCTAGAACGCATCGATCATCGCTTGGTACTCAGCTTAGTGAAAGCCCATGAAAGTTATGATGAGATCATGGTCGATAAAATCGACGGGCGCATCAGAGGTGAGCTATTGGATCTGGGTTATAAGGGCCTTGACTGGGATGAGGCGATGCTCAAGCTCCATGCCTATGCCAAGTCGCATGCAAAACCTAAATCCCGCGCACCAACGCAAGCCAAAAGTGATACATTTGCTGCGCGTATTGATGATGAGGACATGAATCCAGGCGATCACGATTTTAGATGGAAGTAGGATACAAACATGGCTGAACATAAATTAGATATACCAACCGTATTACAAGCCATCGGTGATGATGGCAGGCAATTGGTGGTTGATTATGTGAATGCGGTATTGCGACGTGAAGAAGCCGTAGATAAGCACGCCATTAAAAGCAAGATTGCACGAATTGTGACTAAACAATACGAAGGTGATCCTGAAAAAATCAGGGAAGCGCTTGGTATTGTCGTCACCTATTCATTGGCGCGTGTGCAGGCATATCGCCATGATCATCCTAAATGGGATGCAGAAAAAGAACCCGCTCCTTTTAAGGTTGAAGATCTGAACGACGAAGTGGCACCGTTCCAACCGATTGATGTGATTCGCGAGGGTATGAAAAAGCTTTCCGGTCATGACTATGTGCAAGAATATATAGATGCTTGGGCAAAGGGAGATCGTGAGGCAGCGCGCGCGGCATCAAACGAACTGCATAAGCTTATTGCTAGCGCCAGTCAGCCAGATGTGATGAGAGATACAATCGAAGGCTATGTCAACGGCAATGGTCCTGACGGAAAGCCCTTGCTCAATCTTCCACCAGTGCCGATGCAGGTGCATCCGTTGAAAGACTATCTGGCTAAAACCATTGCGCCGCAGCCAGGTGAGCTGGATGTGGTGGAAGGGTTTCGCAAGCTCTATGAGCGGGTACAAAAAAATTATGGCATGGACGGTGTCCAGCTCGCATCGGTTCGTAGAGAGACAAGAAAGCGCTTAGAGCAACGGCATTATGACGGTCCTGTTGATGGTGCGGTCAAGGATGTCGAAAGCTTCGCACGCCGCTTGGCTGTGCGCGATGCGGTAGAACGTGACCGAGAAAAAGAACAAGGGCGATAGTAGAATAGAATGTTTTTAAATCCCGCGATTGAGATATTAACCCGCGCTGATAAAGGGTTTCGCAACTTGTAGCTGGCGATGGCCCATGATTATGGGCATAAGACTTATTTTAATATGCTAAAGCAGGAATGTGATCAAGGGTTGCGTATTGATTCCTATGCGACGCGAATATCAGACCAAGCAGAACACTATAACAATGCGTTTTGGACCAGCTATAACGCAGTAAGCATAGTATTAAAATCCAAAGGTTTCACGGATGATGATATTCACCAAGAAGTGCGCCATTTTATGGAGTCGCTTCGTGAACAAGCGCGTCAACAGGCAAGTATATATTCGATCAGTGAAGAAGAAATACCGGAACGTATAATGGCGGTTTTTGAGCCTAGGCAGGCTGGTGAGCAACATCTATATCACGATCTGGTAAGGTTGTTGGTTGAAAATATTGGTAAGACGTTTAATGGCGAGAAAATTGACCAGGAAAAAGGGCGCTTGCTGCTGATCGCTATTAATACAAGATTGGTAGAATCTAACTATACAGAGCTGCCGCTGGATGTAATGGATGATATGCTGATTGCGAATGCGAAGCGCGAGGCAAGGGCTATTTTTTCAGGTGAACAAAGACCCTATTCGAATTTTACGGAGCCGGCGACGATTGTTGAGCTCGATCCTAAAGTGGCGGCGCCGCTGGATCCATTGCCGCCGGCACCGGTGGATAATGCACTGGAGATTGTCGAAACCCAGCCAGGCGTAGATCCTGCGCAATGGACTTCAAAGCGAGAGCTGCGTGCTACGAAGGTGATTAACGTCACGCCAGGCACGCCACCAGAAAAATGGGCGTCACGCACCATTCCTCCTGAAGGCGGCGATAAATCGATTGTTTAATAGGCCCTGACTTCCGGCATAAAGCTTTCGGGCTCGTCTGACTGCATACGCACCGCGCGCGTGTGATATTCAACTGCTCCGCTATCATCAATCTTCGCCAAGCTATGGGTGAGCCACTTACTGTCATTGCGCTCAGGGTAATCTTCACGCCAATGAGCGCCGCGGCTTTCCATGCGCTGCTGGGCGCAGGCGAGGGTGGCGGTTGCTTGCCGCATCAGATTATCCACCTCAATCGCATCCAGTAGATCATTATTCCACAGCAACGATTGATCCGCGATATGTAGCTCGTGCTGTAGCTGTTGCCATAGGGTTGTAAGCTTGGCTTGTCCGCTGGCAAGCACATCGTGATTGCGGAAAATATTGGCGTGATGCTGCATCAGATGTTGTAGTGATTTGCGTAATGCGTTGGGGCGTATCGTACCCTGACGTTGGCGCAACCCATCAAATCGCGCCAGCGCCGGATCCAGACAGGAGGCAGGCAAGTGTTGATGCGCGCGAGAACGGCTCAGCTTAATTGCAGCTTCTTCACCGGCGGATTTACCAAAAATCACTAACTCCAGCAGCCCATTGCAACCCAGGCGATTTGCCCCATGCACTGAAGTGCAGGCGGCCTCGCCAATGGCGTAGAGTTGTGGCACGATCTGCTCATTGGCTCGCACCACACGGCTTCCCACATCGGTTGGAATTCCGCCCATGGTATAATGCACGGCAGGCAATACCGGAATCGGTTGGCGCGTGATGTCAATGCGGCCAAAGCGCTCGGCGATATCTTTGATCGAAGGAAGTTTGCTGTGTAGAAGTTCAGGTTCCAAATGGGTGAGGTCGAGCTGCAAATGATCGCGCTGAGGCCCGCAACCACGGCCTTCAACTATTTCCTGCATCATGGCGCGTGAAATGATGTCGCGCGAGGCCAGTTCCATGCTGCTGGGCGCATAACGCTCCATAAAACGCTCGCCCAACCCATTGCGCAGCACGGCGCCTTCACCGCGCGCACCCTCGGTAATCAGAATGCCAGTGCCATAGAGGCCGGTGGGGTGGAACTGAATGAACTCCATGTCTTGCAGCGCAATGCCAGCGCGTGAAGCCATACCGCCGCCATCGCCGGTGCAGATGGTTGATGAGGTGGTCGAGGCATAGGCTTGGCCGAAGCCGCCAGTAGCCAAGATAGTCGTATGTGCTTGAAAGACATGAAGCGTGCCTGTTTCCAATTGCCAGGCCAGCACACCCAAACAGCCGCCTTGTGCATCCATCAGCAAATCAAGCGCGATATATTCCACGAAAAATGCCACGCGCTGTTTGAGTGCCTGGGCATAAAGCGTGTGCAAGAGTGAATGACCCGTGCGATCGGCTACGGCACAGGCGCGGTAAGCAGGGCCGCCCTTACCGTAATCGGTATATTGCCCGCCATAAGCCCGCTGATAAATGGTGCCATCATCACCGCGCGTGAAAGGCATGCCCATCTGCTCGAGCTCGACAATAGCCTCGGGTGCGCGTTCACACATGAAGGCAATCGCATCCTGATCGCCCAGCCAATCGGAACCGCGCACGGTGTCATACATATGCCAGCGCCAATCATCGACCACGCGATTGCCCAGCGCTGCATTAATACCGCCTTGGGCGGCAACGGTGTGGCTGCGGGTAACAGGAACTTTCGACAAACACGCCACACTGGCGCCCCGTTCACTGGCAGCCACTGCTGCACGCAAACCAGCGCCGCCGGCGCCGATAATCAGCACATCATGGGTGTGATAGGTGAGGTTGTATGCGGTCATGCTCTATTTCAAGCACAAGGCGGGCAAAAACGGTAGTAATAATTGTAAGGTTATCCACCTAATACAGCGCCTGACCCTTTTTCGGCATTACTTTGCCAGCGTGTATCAGAGACAGCGCTTAGAAACGTTTCATTAATGCTAGCATAATCATAGCGCAGTACCAGCATTTGGTTTCACCGTATAAGGCGTTTTTGTGTTTACAAGTTTTGCAAATGTTCGTGGCATTGTCAGGGATTCTACTTCTGTGCAGTAACCATCGTTAATTGTGACACCTAGTATATTCAGAATATCCGCGTTTACCGCGGCACCTGTATTATGGAAAGTGATTTGTGCTTTTTCTGTTTCATCCGGCGGTTGATAGCCAATAAAGGGAGTGTGTATATGACCAAAAAAAATGTGAGAGACTCCCGATAACAAATTGTCTTCAGACAATGTTTCTCTTATCTCGTTTATTTTTTTGTTTACGGGAAACCGCAACCAAGACGCGCCTGTTGCAGGTAATGCGATATTAAATGCTGCCTGTACGATTTTCTCGACTTGCGATGGTTGGTTATCGTTATAACTGATAGGCTTACGGATTTGTATATCTGGCTCCATATGCCAATCACCATGCAAGAAAAGACTATCACCGACCCGGTAATGAGAAGGGTGAATATGAAGATTAGGGTATTGGGTTTCCAATGACGATAGCAGCTTTTCAAATTCTACAAACCGTTCATGATTTCCCAAAATATAATGGAATTCGATATTGGGATATTCTTTTAAAATATCAGAAAGCCAGTTTTTTGCTGTTATCAAAACATCTGCTGGTGATGAGTATGGCTGCTGGAATTCAAAATTATCGCCATTTAATATACATTGGTCAAAAGTGCCCGTATTTAATAATGGCTTTAATTGTTTACTCCATGCCTGGTCACCTGATGAATATAACGCTCCGATATGCAGGTCGGAAATAACAAGAATATGGTGACTGGAAGTAGTGGGCAATATGTTCATTTATTAGTTTTTACGCAATTTTCTGCAGTTGTCAAAAGTATTGCATATGACTAAAATCAATTAAAGTGCTGTAAAATAAATATAATTCATTTTTTTCTATTATAACTTTATTAGTAATCATATGAGATTATATGTTAATTTAACTTTCTAGATTTGTATTATGATCGATACGCACGTTCGCCACATTATAAAAAACGCACTGTCCGAGGATATCGGCACCGGCGATATCACTTCGCAGCTGACCATACCGGCAGAAACCCAGGCTCAGGCACAGCTTGTCGCACGTGAAGCGATGGTGGTATGTGGCATGCAGGTAGCTGAGGAAGTGTATCACCAGCTCGATATAAGCATACGGGTGAAGCCGTCTGCTATTGATGGTCAGCTGGTTACGGCGGGGGATGTGTTGGCAGAAATTAGCGGGCCCGCACGAGCGTTGCTAACCGGTGAGCGCGTGATGCTTAACTTGATGCAGCGCATGTCGGGCGTGGCGACATTAACCAGGGAATATGTCGAGAAGGTGCAGGGTACCAAAGCGATCGTTTTAGATACGCGTAAAACTATGCCAGGTCTGCGCGCGATTGATAAATATGCCGTCTATATTGGCGGTGGAAAAAATCATCGTATGCGCCTGGATGATATGGTGCTGATCAAAGATAATCATATTGCGCTGTGCGGCGGAATTTATGAGGC
Source organism: Rickettsiales bacterium (assembly GCA_033762715.1). GTDB lineage: Bacteria > Pseudomonadota > Alphaproteobacteria > Rickettsiales > SXRF01 > JANRLL01. Next base: position 38,714 of record JANRLL010000004.1, read on the forward strand.
AGTGGTGAAAGTGCGCGCCTCTACGCAACTTCCCATCGTCGTGGAATGCGACACCATTGATCAGGTGAAAGAGGCGCTCATTGCGCAGCCTGATCGTATCCTGCTCGATAATATGTCGCTTGAAAATTTGAAAGAAGCGGTGCGGCTTGCTAAAGGCAAACTGCCATTAGAAGCATCGGGCGGCATCACACTGGCTACGATTCATGGGATTGCCCACACAGGCGTGGACTTCATTTCGGTAGGCGCGCTCACGCACTCTACCATGTCAGCCGATATTGGTTTGGATGTGGTAACTAAGTAAGGATATTGAGCAGGAATTCTTCCATCTCATCTTGTTTTTTGATGGAGGTAAGATTCGCTTTGAATTCTTCCTTGGCAATCGTCATGTCAATCATCGCTTGCTGTTTCTCACTACCACTTTCCAGTGTAAGAGGCTTTGCAAGTGTCTTGGCGCTATTTTCCAAGCGCTGCGATGCGCTCGTTAAACCAGCTAGTGCATTATTGATGGCTGAAATCATGACGGTGTCTCCTTATGCAGCTACGACTATAGCATAAACCGCTTAGAAAATGATTAAAAATAGATGGCATTTTATTGAAATGGTATCGTCAGCCACATACCGCAGCGTATACCTGTGTCGGCTACGTTATAGGTGGCTGCGGGCGATGAGCTGCCGCCGGTTGCGCAGCTGCTGTTGATGTCGACAAAGGCGCCCATATAGCCTTGCACGGGCAGGCCATCATCCATTTTCGTATCAATTTGCAGCGCCTCTTCCGGGCGAAAGATCGGGCCGACAGCGCCCCAAAGAGGATAGCCTGAATTTACCGTGCCGATGGTGACGTAGATAGATTGTGTCGCGGCAATGCCGTGCGGCGTGATAGAGTCAATTTTAAAGCCAGCGCCAGTTACTGAACGTGGACAGCTTACGCCAATATTGGGGATTAAGTAATCGGTGGTTGCGCCATCGCCGCTGCCTGAGCCGCTGTAGGTGCCGTCAATCAGCCCTGCATTGGCCAAATGTTGCCAGGCGGTAAACATTTCATAGCGATCGCCGGCTGAGGTATGAACCCATTCATCGCCGCCGCCGTTACAGGTTTCGACCTGCGGGGAAGCGTTATAGGGGGAGGTGCAGTTGCCATCGGGATCGGCAGGCCAAAAGGACGTCGCATTAGGCATATCGCCTGGCCAATAATTATATTTCTCGCGGAAGGTGATGATGGCTTGGCGGAAGGTGACGAGCTCTTTCATTGCGCCTTGCACCTGGGAGCTGCGCACCATCGATTGTGCAACAACGACACCTGAAATGATAAGGCCGATAATAGCCACGACAATGGCCATTTCCAACAGAGTGAAGCCATGAATTTTACGCTGATGTTCAAGAGGATAGCTATACATTCTCTCACTATAGCATGCTGCCATTAAATAAATCTTAATTGCAGCGCGCTATACTGAAAATAAGGATAGGTGGTCAACTACATATGAAAACGCGTTACTTCGTTACACGGTGTGTGCGCTGCGGCGAGATGCCATATTACCTTATTTTTTATCATGATATTCGCCAGCACCCTGGCCAGTTTGTGATGCTGTGCACCTTCGCAAAATTGCGTCAGCTGCTAAGCAGCCGACACGGATTTTCCGATCCGCAGCAATACGGCAAAGTGATTTATAAGAACCGTGAAGGTCAGCCGACCGAAATGTTAGCGGAACTGCTCAAAAGTCGTTACGACTTTGACTTGAACGAAATGGGTATCCATGAGGTACGCTTCTTGTAAGTCTTTTTGACCCACGGCCGTTCGCGTATATCATCAATCGTATTTTCAATTACATCATGACAATGTTGGGCAAGCGCTTTGCGATCCTGAAACTCGGCAATCGTCACCGGCTCTAGAAAATGCAGTTCCATCTTCACCGAACCAAAGGCCAAAAACTTAAACAGGTGAGGGACCATATCCATATCGCCATACCAGGCAATCAGTGGCCACTGGGTGGAATCGACCGGCAGGCGGTTGATGCGCGTATAGGTCATAGCCACGGGTTGAATATAAAGCGGTTGGTCTTTATCCGCCTCCTCAGCCAAGCTAAAAAAGCTCGATTTGAACGGCAGCATATGCACGCCATTATTGGTAGTGGATTCAGGAAAGAGTGAGATGATTTCACCTTGGCGAATCGCATCGTGCAGCGGCTGTTTGGCGTCCTTGATTTTATTGGCCTTACGCTCAATGAAAATCGCACCGGTCAATTTGCAGATATAGCCAATCACCGGCCAGCGCCCAATTTCAACCTTCGGCGTGAAACGGGCAGGGACATAGGCGGCCAACGCTAATATATCAATATAGTTGATATGATTGCTGACCATGAGCAGCGGACGTTTGTCGCTGGGGTGGCCCATTGCACTCACCTGGACCCCAAAAATACGCAGCGAACCGCGGGAAAAAATCCGTATCAGCCGATCGCGAAATGCTAGCTTTTTCAAGGTGTAAGCCCCCCAAAAAGGCAGGAAAAGTACCAGTACCCATATCAGGAAGAGGGCTATTTTAAAAATCGCGCGGATCATAACGTACTATTAACAATTAGGGGTTACTATTCATTAAGATAGCAGCAAACCAGCGAGATGCAAATCTATGACTGAACCTATGATGCAGAAAAAATACGCGACTGCGAATCACCCCAGTATTCATGCGGTGGTCAAGTCGCTCTATCGCTTTGCCAATAAGCAGCAGGCGCTTGAACGTATGGAGTCTTTAAAAGATCATTTCGTTACCTCAAAACATATGGCGCAAGGCCAACCAGACGAGACACTGATAATCTGGATTCGGGGATTTGAACTGAAGCCTACCGAAGCGGATGCGGGCTATAAGGGCCATTATGCGCTGATCGCCCCACGCGAAATTGAAAATGAGCGCTATACGCTGACGGCAACCAAACTCGAATCCGAACTCAATTATCATCCGCAAAAAGCACGTCCTAAACGCCGCCACCCTGATTGGGGGCATCCGATCCTGCGCGATATTAAAAAGAAGCGCATCTATTTTACCATGGAAGAGGCGATGAATGAGCTGCAGCGCCTACATGAAGAATATCCCGAAGTGACTATTCCTGGCGAACACCAGCTGCTTGCTATTTTGTTTGAGCGCAAAAAAGGCTCCAAATCGCCGGTCACTAAATATAAATTCAATATCCGCGCCTTGCCCGATGGCGGCTTTATGATCGATCCAAAAGAGAATAAGCGCCCCTTGGTTAGAAAAACGACGCAACGCCCACCAGCCCCTACTGCCGAGGGTGCCGAACCAGGCGCTCAGTCACAATCTGGCTATTTCACCGCTATGGTGGCCTTAAAGAAGCGCAAAAAACCCACCAATAAGCCCACTAACTGACGTCATTTCCATTTCTTTTTAATGGCTAACCTTATGGGTAGCCATGTTTTTTTTGTATGTTTTATGTGCGGTTGTCACTAAATCTTCAAAAGATTGTTTCCAAAAGTTAACTATTAATTTGATATACTGCAATTGCATCTGTGATTCGTCACGCATGCTACCTGCTTTGCGGGTACCATTTCTGGGGATCCAATCCCCGCGACACGAGGTGTCACACATGAAAAACCAGGGTATCTCCTTGGGAAGTGCAGTTTGGGAGCGCGGTGGTGCTTCCGAAATCAGTCGTAACCAGTTCGTTCTCCTGATGGGGTTCTTTACCTTCTTGGGGCTCGGACTCACAGCGGTTCTGGCGTACTTCACGACCGGCTGGATGCATATTGTCCCCGCTGTTGAAGAGGGGGGCAAGGCAACCTATGCCTGGGCTGGCCCGATCAACTTCTGGCTCTTCTGGGTCGGAGTGTTGGTCACAAGCATCATCGGCATCTTCATCGCTCTTGGTAGCGATAAGCCTGCCGTGTCGCTCATCGGCTACGCGCTCGTCGCAGGCCCATTCGGGCTTCTGCTCGGGCCAGTGGTCGGTATGTATACGGCCATGTCGATCGTGAAGGTCATCATCGTCACCGGTGGTGTAACTGGAGTGCTCACCCTCATCGGGGCGATCATTCCGGAAAGCCTTGAAAACTGGGGTGGCTGGTTGTTCGGAGGGCTGTTGATTCTGCTCTTCGGCTCACTGGGCGTTCCGCTGTTGGGATTGCTCATTCCTGGGTTCCCCGTTCAGGGCGCACTCACGTTCCTGGATTGGGTTGGAGTGTTTCTCTTCTCGGCCTATATCATATTCGATATGAATAGGGCGATGAGGGTTCCGGCTACGGTCGATAACGCTATCGATTGTGCGCTCGCACTCTACCTGGACATCATCAATCTCTTCATCAGGCTCCTGGAAATCATGGGTCAGAAGAAGGACTGATAACCTCTACAAAAACAAACGGTCCAACCGTTTTTCCCTACGCAACCGCGTGGGGTTTTTTTTGAGCTTTTTTGGGATTGCCCCCGAGATTACCGGCTTGCAATCTCATGAGGCATTGCCGCAGGCGCGCCACTCTGCTGAGTGGCATTTTTCTAAATAGGCTGGTTTGTATCTTTAGTTGCTGCCGTCGCCGTCCCAGGCGGGGGATTCTTTGCCGTAGCGCTGGGCATATTTTTCCGTCACGCGATCGGTTTTCACCACGATGCTCACATCGGTGGTGTTATAATCATGGTCGATATAAGCGCCAGCGCCTATATAGCCCGACAGGCGTAGATACCCTTTGATCAGCGGCGGCAATAAGCCAAAGGCTTCTTTGGGATCGAAGGATTCTTTGGGCATCAGATTCATCTCAACATAATGCTCCTTAAGTGCCACAGGGCACAGGGCTTCCGGCGCGCGGTGATAATGATGCAGATAGGACAGGGCGAGCGCATGCTGTTTAGGGTCGGTGCCATTGAAGCTGGCGCAGCCAAACATCAGCGCAATGTGGAAATGCGCGACATAGGAGCCGATACCCCGCCAGAGTAATTGCATCACGGCACGATTGCGGTAATTCACATCCACGCAGGAGCGACCCACTTCCATGATCTCGCCAGGGTAATTTACAATCGCTGAAATGTCATACTCGCTGGCGCTATAGAAGCGTCCGATTTTTTTCATAGTATCGCGGCGCAAGAGGCGGTAGGTGCCTACGATTTTATAGCCGCCCTCTGCCTGGTGATCGACCACCAGCAAGTGATCGCACGCCTGATCAAATGCATCAAAATCGCGCTTTTGCACAGCCATTTCAGGAGTGGGCTTGGCACCCATTTCTTCGACGAATACACGGTAGCGCAACTTCTGCGCTTCTTCGATATCCTCAGCGCGACTTGCAATAAAAACCTGCAAACTGCCGGCTTTTAATTCGCCAAGATCATACAACGATACGGGTGTGGTAAAACGTGTCTGCATAGCAACGGAAGGCATGAAACCTCGGTAATGGGTTATTCTTTCTCGAGCGGTACGGCAAATAACTCTAAGCGATGATCGACTAATTTATAACCCAGCTTGCGGGCCACTTCATTTTGTAGGCGCTCGATCTCTTCATTCGAAAATTCGATTACCTTGCCGCTCTTCAAATCGATCAAATGGTCGTGATGTTCATCGGACGCCTCTTCATAACGCGCGCGTCCATCACCAAAATCATGACGGGTGGTGATACCCGCTTCTTCAAATAACTTTACCGTGCGATAGACAGTGGCAATACTGATATTGGCATCGACTGCCGAGGCACGTTGGTACAGCATTTCCACATCAGGATGGTCATGCGACTCAGATAAAACTTTTGCAATCGTGCGGCGCTGGCCTGTCATTTTCAGGCCTTTTTCAGCACAACGCGCTTCCAGTCGGGACATGCTGTTTGGCATAGGCTGTTTTCCATGGTTTAAACGTGCCCAATGTACACAGAAATAAACCCAAAGCAAGCGTTTGCAGCAAACATGATTAAATAGTTGGCACACCTGGAAATAAGGGGTAAAATGAGGGGTATGTTTATTGTTATTCCCAGTGAAAGAGATGTTATGCGCGCAAGACAAAATGGCTTTACTTTAGTCGAGATGGCCATGGTTGTCGTCGTTGTAGCCTTAGTAGTAGGAGGCGTATTAGCTGGCAAAGATATGCTGGAGAATTCGCGTCGCCAATCGGTGATTAACGACATCAATAGTTATAAAACCGCTACAGCACTTTTTATGCAGCGCTATAACTATATGCCGGGTGATTTTCCGAATGCTTCAACCTATTGGGGCGCTAGTGCCAATAACGGTGGTGCTGACGGCTTTATCGGTGGCAGCACCAGCACGCCGCTGGCCATGGCATCTTCGACCGAGCCTTTATTCTCTTGGCAGCATTTATCGGAAGCCGAGCTGATTAATGGTAACTATACCGGCACGGGTGCGACCTATACGCCTGGCAGCAACGTGCCTAGAAGCGCGCTCAACAATAATGCTTTCTCATTTTTCTATGCGGCACCTGGGTCAGGCAACGGCTATTTTAATGCCAACTATAAACATGTCATCGTATATGGATCGGCGACCAGCTTGGCCACCACCGTGCCTACCAATCGCGCAGGCCTAAAGCCGTTTGAAGCAGCTGATATTGATCGCAAGATCGATGAAGGCATGCCTGGCTTGGGTAATGTGCTTTCATACACCAGCCATGCGAGTGGCCCCACCACCGGCTGTGCCTTGGGCACCACCAGCGCGGCGACGTATGTCACGACTACAACCGGCGTTGCCTGCTCACTCATCTTTATCACCGGTTTCTAATCATGACACAGCGTCACGGTTTTACTCTGCTTGAGGTTTCGATCGTTATTCTGATTATCGGCTTGATCGTAGCCGGTATTGCCACCACCTCGGCCTTGGTGGATACGGCCAAATTGCAATCGGTCATTGCCGAGCAGACGAATTATCGCCAGGCCATCAACGAGTTTCGCGATAAATATCAAGCCATGCCTGGCGATATGAGCAACGCTACCAGCGTATGGGGCACATCGGGCACCGCCGGTCATTGCACAGGGGCTACCGCCATGACCAGCCTGCCCACTACGCAGGCTACCTGTAATGGCGATGGCAATGAAATGGTGGGCACGAGCACTGCCGCTGGCGTCATCACCAACGCCAATTTAGAATGGTGGCTGGTATGGCAGCATTTGGCTAATGCACGACTCATCAATGGTCGCTACACAGGCGGCAATTTTGTAGCAGGCAACGCATCCAGCGATCGCATGGGGTTTAACCTGCCAACCTCGAAATATAATCCAGGCACCTGGAAATTATTTTATTATCGCAAAACCGATAACGACACCAGTATGTGGCAAGATGATTATGGTCATGTGCTGATGTTCGGCAATGGCCAAAGCACAACCAGCCACACCGCGCCTATTTTAACGCCTGCCGATGCGCGTGAGATCGATAATAAAGTCGATGACGGCTTACCTGGCGGGGGTACCATTCGTGCATTCCGCAGCTCCGTACTCACCAACTGTACCACCTCTGATACCAGCGCCGCCAACGCGCGTTATAACGTGTCGAATCAGAATGTGCTGTGCACCCTCATGTTCATGATTAAGTAGAACCCTGTCCATTTAGCTGTGCGCGTCGTTATCCTTCGAACTTGCTGTGCTTATATAGTTTTACTCCGTGCAAATATCACATGCCGCCACGGAAATTAAGACCGCAGGCATTCTGCGTACCCGTGGCATAATTAGCCCAGTCAGGGTTATCCGACGTGGCGCAGCCCGAATTGAAGCTGCTGTCAAACGCATTGATCGCACCGGTTGCTGGCAGGCCATCATCATATTTTTGGTCAATTACGCGCGCTTCGGCTGACGTGATGCCTGGGCGCCCGCATAGCTCATTGCTATTGGCTTCGGCGCCAAAAATAATAGTATGTGAATATTCGTCGGCAAACCATAAAGAGGCGCCGGTTTGTACGCCAGGGTTATAGAAACAAAAACCATTTCGCGCACCGCCCACTTTGGAGGTGGGGGAATTAGTGCCGATATCGACGTCATCGGCACCACCTGAGCCTGCAAGGCCTGTGTAGCTGCCCTTGATCATGTTGGCCAAGGACAGATGCTGCCATAGCAAGAAATACTCGGCGGATGTATTAACGGTGCCGCTGCCATCGCCGTTATTGGTAGTGGCGGCACCCCAATAGTTTTCCGCTTCGGTAAAATCGCCTGGATATTCACCATATTTTTGACGGAACAGGTTGATGGCGGCGCGATATTGCGTGGCATCCATATTGATCGAGTCGAGCTCGGTGTTGCGAATCAATGTACGTGCGCTAAGCAGGCCGCCGATAATCAAGCCTACAATGACCAACACTATGGCCATTTGTATCATGGTAAATCCGGATTCTCGTGTCATAGCTCGGCTCCTTTTGCCTATATATCATCGGTTTGGCATGAAAATTCAATCAATAATGACGGCGTTTATATTGTAGCTCATCCAAAAACCGCTTGGAAACATTGACATCATATGAGTTAGAAAGCGTATCACGTGCCAGTGGAATCGCAGACGTATTCCAGAATAAAAAGATAGTTTCCAAATCACGGTGCATCGATGAATAGGTAATCGAGCGCAATTGACGGAATATGGGTTCCAGGCGCTTATATTGCTTGGTGGTCAGAAAGGCGGTTGGGTAGTTGTGGTGATGCTCTAGCAGCTTCATATAGCCATAAAAGAGGTCGAAATCATATTCGCGCCCCTTAGGAAGCAGCCCTTCGTGAATCATCGCCTCCCATAGCTCCATCAGCCAATAGGTCGTCTCCGGCACGTTATAAGGTGCATCCATTCCATGAGCCAGGCGTGGGTAATTATGCTCATTCGTCAGTGACTCCATTACCGCCACTTCACGGTTGGCAACCACACCAATCATATACATTCTCAATGTCTTAGGATTTTTATCGTCAGGCAGGGGCACGCCAATTTTCTTCGCGCGCTCTTTGAAAGCCTGGCGCGTGTAATTCTCCATCATGGCGTGCCAACTGGCGGCGAGCTTCATCTGTAATTCCAGATCGCGCTCGCGATTATGTTCGGTCAGGCGGGCATAGACACTTAATCCCTCGAAGAATGTTTTTTCTTTCGTAGCTTTTAATTCCACCATAGCAGCAGACAAGGCCTGCAATTTATTTCGCGCGTCTTGGGTCAATTGCTTCTGTTGGGCTGCGATTCTTTCGCCAAGCATTGTGATCTGCTTCCAGCTGCCTGGCATGAGCGGCTGCGAGGTGAGAGAGACAGCCGCTTCCTGGTAGAGTTCTCCTGTCCAGTCAGGTTTGGTTATGGCCGTAAAAAAGTTAGGGTTATCGAGTTGATTGCCTAAAAATTGCGTACGGCTCTCGTCAGGGTAATAATCATAACGTGTTTGCAATTGGCGTATGGTGTCGCCACGTGCCAGAAGGTAGGCGTCATAAAGCGATTTGGCATCGACATTGGCATTGATGGTTACGCTGTAGCGCAGTGCGGCATTGCGCCAGATCATGCTGTAGCGTGTCAGCTTATCCATCGCCAAATGGTCTTTCGGATAATCGATCAGGGTCCAGGCGGCATCGATCAGGGCATCTGACAAGGAGGGATCTAGAAATACATCCAGGCTGTCGCCATAGTTTGCAATATAATCCTCGGTCAGCGCTTGCACCACTTGTCGCTTTTTCTCGGCTTCATCCATCCGATCTTGCATGCGTTGAGCTTCGGCGGTGATGGTGCTGTCAAACCAGGCTTTCTTAAATAAGATCCCAGGCGCTACCACTTCTGATTCAATATCACGCAGCGTGTAGGTAGGCAGCTCAATGCGCAAAAACTCATACAGTGTTACATGATCGAGCCCATACATGAGTTTACGGCCGATTAAATTGACGCGCAGCACCGCAACCATGGATTCCACCCAACCGCCTTTGAGCTTAGCGGTCACAAGATAATAAACCCAATCACGCAACGGCAGCTCAGGTGCAATATCTTCAAATGCGCGCGCAGCCAGGGTAAAGAGCAGCTGATTATGCGTTTGTTTGATATCTTCGTTATAGGCAGTAAGCGGCCCGGAATTATGGGCGCTGATGCGTAACTCCATCAGTAAATGCAGCGGATTAATACCAGCCTCACGCGCGGTTTTAAATATAGTAGGGAAGAAGCGCTCTTTTAGATAGACTTGAAAATCAGGGTAGCGCCCATATTCACTGGCATGGGTGACATAGGCGAGATTGACCAATATTTGCGAGATCATCAGAAAGTCATAGAAGTGAAGCGAATTACGATCCAGCGGCGCCAGCTGGTTATAGAAATGAAGCGCCGTGAGCGGGCTGACGGATAGGAATTTGCGGTTATATTTAAAGTTATAATCCAGCAGCGCCATTTCCTGCGCTTCCTGCAAAAACAAATGATACTGTGTCTGGTAACGCTTTACGTCGTCCTGATAGCGCTGAATAATATCGGGTGATGAGAAAACAATATTTTGCAAATCTTCCCGCAGGGCTACCCAGGTCGGCCGCAGCAGGCGATAGAGCGTATAGAGTTCGCTGCCATCATAGAGTTTGCGCTGATACGACACCTCGCGCCCTGGATTAATAGGCTGGCGGTATGATAGCAGCTCAATCAGATCGGGAATCTGCAACCACTGCATCGCCACCTGATGCGCGCGTGCTAGATAAGGGGATAATAGCGTCTGACTCAGCAACGTTTTACGGTGCATGATCGAGCCCTTAATCACTGGAAATAAAAGACGCTGTTGTTTATTGAGCGTATCGCGCATGGACTCGGCTATGTCGAGCAACTGCGATGACTCGATATGTGGCGATACATACAGCAGATATCCGCCCATGAGTAATTGTAGGCTGTTGTAAATAGGCTGCGACGGACCATAGGCCATCTGCGCGCACGCTTGAAACAGCTGTTCCAGGCGCTGTTTTACAAAAGCCCGCTTATCAGCTGCGATCGCCGGATCATGACTCGTGCTTTCAATGGTTTGTTTCAGTGCTATTTCAAAAGCAGAAGGGCCATCAAAACGGCCCGCTTTGAGGCGCTCAGTAATCGGCAGTAAGGGGTCAGATGCATGTGGATTAGGGGCGAGATAGGCTCGGTAAATGGCAAAATAGCCCCATAGAAACACAAGGCCAATCGTCAGGCTGTATATGCATGCCACGCGTATGAAAGCACGCTTCCTGGGGCGGTGTTCTAATGAATATGTGGGATTATCCACCATTTGCCCCAGCTGGTATCAGTCGCTCCGGCGTTCTATGTGAAAACACTTTCTTATCACGCAACCAGAGCAGATCAAAGAAACGGCCTTCATTTAATATGGGCAATAAACTTTCCGACGAGCGGTGCAGCGAGGAATAGTAAGGCCCGTAAATGCGGTTGAAAATAGGCCCCAGCTCCTGGTATTGCGGCAAGGTGATGTAGCGGGAATCATCTGGCTGGTAGCGCTTGACGGCCATGATGTAGCCCATCACGTAATCGTAATCATACAGCTCATCTTTAGGCAGCATTTGCAGTTCGATCAGCTTTTGCCAGAACGCCAGCAACCATTGATCCGTCTCCGCATAATTGTAAGGAGGTTGCAAACCATTGGCCAGATGTGGGTAATTGGATTCATTGGTGAGGTTATCCATCACCGCGACTTCACGGTTTGCAATAACGCTCAAATAGAGTAAGCGCTGATAGGCAGGTTGGGTGGGATCCGGCAGCGGTAGGCCAAGTTCAGCTGCACGCACCATAAGCTTTTCTTCAAATTGCTTTTGCATCATGCCGTGCCAGGCAGCGGCCAAGGATAATTGTAGCTCAAGGTTAAACTCGCCGTCTTGCCGTGTTAGCTCGGCGTAGAGATCCAAATTGGCGATAAACTGCTGTTCTTTGATAGCAGTGAAGCGCTTTATCGAGGTTTCAATATCTGCCATTTGCATGCGCTGTGCATCGGCTTCATTCTGCAACGCCTGCATGGTTTCGCGGTATTCATCATTAAAAAACAGAATCGATTTGATCGAAGGGGCAGGGTAGTAATGTTGGTAAGCAAGTGACATGCTGCGATCTAGCAGGGTGCGCGCAAAATCCTTCTCTTGGAAAGCGGCAAAGAATTGTGGGTTATCGAGCTGGTCGGCCAGAAACTGCTCGCGCGCCTTGGTCGGGTCCTGGCGATAGCTGTTCTGCAATTCTTCGATAACATCCTGGCGCGCATGCTTATAGGCACTGACCAAACTTTTATTGAGGCGCCTGACGTAAATATTAGGGCTGTAGCGCTCGGTCATATGCCGCCAGAGCATATTATATTGATAGGTTTTCTCAAACGGCAGCTTAGCTCGGTCGTAGCCGATCATAGACCAGGCAGCATCTTGCATAGCCGGAAACTGAGTCGGGCGGATAAACACATCCAGTGAGGCGCCGTAATGCTCTAGATAGTTTTTAACCAAGAGTTTGAGCGCTGCCTGCTCGTCTTCAGCTTGTTTGAGCAGATGATCGATTTGCAGGGCGCTATGTTGTATATCGGCCGAAAACAATGTCGGGTACTTCATAATACCCATAGCGAGCACTTCAGAATCAACGTCTTTAATGCTATAGGTGAGCAGCTCTGAACGCAGCAACTCATAGAGAGACACTTGGTCCTTGCCGTATAAAATATTAGAGCCCAGCAGCGCTATGCGCAGTTTGGCCACAGATTTTTCAAGCCAATCGCCTTTGGACGAGGCGGTCATGAAATAATAGATCATATCGCGCAAGGGAATGGCGGGCTCAACCTGCTCTACACCACGCACCGCCAGAGCAACCACTGCCTGGTTTTGGGTTTGGTCAATATCGATATTATAGTTGTTGATGTCGCGCATATTGAAGGCGCTAATCACCAGCTCAAGCATGAAATGGAGTGGGTTGATGCCGGTTTGCTTGCAGGTGGCAAAAAGCTGCGGGAAAAAGCGTGCGCGCAGATAATGCTGGAAATTGGTGTAGGTGCCTTGCTCCTTCACATAGGAAGGCATGGCGACAACGACCATATCGCTTAGCATTTTATAGAAGGCATAAAATTCGATTGCGCTCATATCCGCAAGTGATAGCTGCCGGTATAGATCCAACGCGATATTGATATCGATTTTGCGGAACCTTGGATTTTCTTGCAAATTATACTCTAAGCGAACCACTTGCTGCGCACGCCTATCATGCATGCGGAAACGCTCGCCATAATGTTTGACGCGCTTGGCAAATTGTTGACCCAGCGGCTCATGCTCGAACATGGGGTTAGAGGCCGGCACCACTAGCAAATCATCATTGAGCTGGCTCCAGTTAGGCTCAAACAAACGGTAGGCTTCAAATATAATGCCTTCATCCACTTTGGGGGCAGCATATAGGTATTTATTTTCGTTAATGTCGATCGGTTTTCGGTAGGATAGCATGTCCATCAATTTGGGTTTTAGCAACCACTGCGCAACCACCGCACGTCTGCGCTTTAGATAGGGCTGCATAAAATCTGCCGATAGTAACGTGTTGCGCCAGGTTAAGAGCAATTGAACGGCGGTGAACAGATCGGGATGTTTGGCATTCAGCTCATCGCGCTCTATGTGAGCGAGCTCTAGTAATTGTTGGCTGGGTATGACCTCTGAGCTGTAGAGCAGATAGGCGCTGACTAATTGCTCGAGCAAATTGCTGCTGTCGATTGTTTTGTTGAACACCGTTTGCGCTGTGTGTTGCAGCATGGTTTTGATCGATATTTCCAGACGCGCCTGATCGCTTTCTGCAATATCTGATTGCTGGACGAAATGCATGATGGCTTGATTCAGCCAATCGTTAGGCAAGGAGGTGTCTGCGAAATGTCCATCTGCAATGCGCTTACCGGCAGCGGTGAGTGTGCTACTGTCGGCCGTTGGTTGCAATAACTGTGCGGCAATAAAGTGGTAGCCGGCTGCGCATATCAACGCGATTGCAAAGGCGTAGACCAGCATATAACGATATAGAGACTTGGGTAGTGGGCGCATTAAGGCTGCGTCCCCGCGCTGACATCATCGGTGATGAGCGGTGCCGTCTGTTGCTGTTCATCTAGTTTTTTATGCTCGGCAGCCACTTCCGGCAAGCGTGCTTTAATCAGCGGCATCAATTCTTTCGGTCGCCAGATGAGGTAAATACTTTCCACCACTCGCTGGAAGGTGCTGTAGTGCTTGGGATTGATGCGGTAGTAGATCAGTTGCAACTGCTCATATTGATCGGGTGTAATCAGCTTCAAATAGCCAGGATTATTTGGATCCATCGCGCGCACCAGGCCGAAGAATACATCAAAGTTATAGGCATCCTCTGTGGGTAGAACGCCAAGCTCGATCATCTTCTGCCAGAGATTGAGCAAGTGCATCGTGGTTTCTTCGTAGTTATACGGCAGGTCGAGCCCCTGCGCGATGCGCGGGTAATTGCTGGCGAAAACCATATTCTCCATGGCTGCGATCTCGCGGTTGACGATTACCCCCAGCGTATAGAGTTTTTCAGTCGAGAGCGCCTTAGCGTCCGGTGCGGGCAGGCCCATGCTGGCAGCACGCGCTTCAAACGCACGCTCGATGTATTTATAAACGGCTTTGAAACTGCTGACGGCCATGCGTAGCTGTAGCTTCAGATTCTGCTCGCCGTGATGTTCATTCAAGCGGGCATAAAGCGACATGTTGGCTTGGTAAGCCTGCTCTTTGAGCGCCACAAACTGATCCATCGCGCCTTTAATGGTCTGAAGCAGTACAATGCGTCCCTCCTCACGGTCAGTTGGGAACAGTTCGCGAATCGATTCACGCAGCGCAGGGCTTTTCACCTGCTCCTGCAAGCTATCGGCGAAGCTGCCTTGTGCGAACTGCTCAAAAAATTCAGCGTGGAATAGCTCATTGGCCAGGAAATATTCCCTGGCGTGATTGGGGTTGACGCTAAAAATATAGGCCATATCGCCCACGGTATATTGCCGTGCGCGCTCATAGGCTTTTTGAATATCAGGCACATCCGGCGTATAGTTGCGGCAGCAGAAATTCAGCTGACGCCAGAACAGATTATATTGATAGAAGTTTCTGAATTCAAACTTGGTGCCATCATAACCGATGATGTCCCAGGCATATTCGCGGGCGACGCCAAAGCTGGGTAGGTCGAGGAAGATATCCAGTGTGCTGCCATAATCTGCGATATATTGTTTTACATATTGGCGCACCAACGCACGTTGTTGGTCCGCTTGTTCGCTCAGTGACATCAGCTTATCGGCCGCTGCGATCATCTGCGGTTCAAACCAATCTTTCTGAAGCAGGATACCTTTAGCATAGACTTCCGATTCCATATCCTTGAGGCCGTAGGTGAGGAGCTCGGTGCGTACCAAGTCATAGACCGGCACGTTATGGTTGCCATACATCAAATCGCTGCTGAAGATATGGGCGCGGATGCGAGCGATGACACGCTCTAGCCAGGTGCCATTATTTTGCGCGTTTAGCAGATAATGCACGATATCGCGCAAGGGCAATTCGGGTGCAATTTTTTCACCGGCGCGGAAAAACAACGCCGATATTAGCTGCACATCGCCTTGCTGCACGTCTTTATTATACTGCCCTTTATTATAGGTGTTGCCGCTGCTGATATTCATCTCCAGCAAGAAGTAGAGCGGATTGACGCCTGCTTCCCGTGCTGTTGCCAGTAATTCGGGGAAGAAACGTTTTTTCATGTAATCTTGGAAACGCGGATAGTCATTATACTCGCTAGCATGAGTGATGCTGGCCAGATTGGTCATTTTTTTTAGGCCTTCGAAGAAGTCGTAAAAGGTGAGGCCATCACGTATTTCGGCGGGAATCAGATCATAAATCTCAATGGCGGTATCCATATTGAGCCAATATAACGGCGAATTAGCGTTGTATTTCACGTTATAGGCCAGCAGCGCCATCTGGTCAGCCGCAGTGGCACCCACCTTGTGATAATCTTTGAAATGTTGAATTAGCTGTGTGTAATCCTCCAGCGTTTTTGGCTCCATAGCAAGCTGCGGCATCAGCCAGCGGCTTTGGATCAGCGGCCAGGAATCTTTTATCCGCCGGTAAAACTCCACCACCGTTTTAGAATCAGGCAAATCGGCTTGGGAGATTACGAAGTTAGGCTCAAAGATTGGCTGGCGATAGGACATGAGCAGTAATGTGTCTGGATCAAGCGCCCATTCGGCTACCACATGTTTCGTGCGCTCCAGATAAGGTTGCATAAAGGGAAGGTTTAGCAACATTTGACGCGTTAGCAGCACCGCATGCAGCAATTCTGGCAGCGCATCGTTTAATCGATTCAGATAGTCATGCTTGGAATAAACAATGTCATGCAGCTGCTCATTGCTGAAGGCGGGGTCTTGCGCCATGGTATAAAGCGTTACCACGATTTCGAGTACATTGGCCTCGTCGATGCCCGCGATGTTTTCCATATCATCAATATAGACGGTGCGGGCGCTTTTTTGGAACGTGCGCCATAGGGCTTGTTTGATAATGTCTTTTTGGTCGGTCGATAAATTCGGCTGCTGCAAAAATGCATCGATCGCACGCACAATCGGAGCGAGTTCCGCTGTGTCATCGCTAAAGCGGCCATCTACCAATTGCTGTGCCGCCGGCAAGACCGTGAGGCGGTAGCGGTTATTATGCTCGGGGAAACTGAGCATGAATATGCCGTAGAGAGCAAATGGTATCAAAAGCAGGAGCACAACGAGCTTAAGGCTCCAGCCTATAATTCTAACCGCCCAATTATAAAGGTTTTTTGTGAATTTCATGGTCAACGCAATGTTCTAATCCAGCAGACTAGACAAAGCGCATAGAAATGACAAGCAAGGGATGGTAGTTAGCAACAGTTGCTTCAATAGTTACAAAATGTTAATACTTATAGGCAACCTCATCCATAAAGGTTATTCGTGCGCCCACTTCCCGACCTATCATCGGATTTAATTTACTCAGACCATTTTGATCGCGCCGATTTAATCGATATAGGTGAAGCGCTCGGTGTTTCGGATATTCGCTACATTACGACCGCGACGCTGCGACCAGACCGTGTGCTCTATCATGCCTGCTTGAACGGCATTCAGACCTATGTGCGCATTGATGCGCTAGACGAGGCGGAGCGCTCGAGAATAATCGCCGATATGGCCGATAAGATGTACGCTCACATTAGCGTATCGTATCAAGAGATGGTGCGTATTGCACAGCCGATGCTGGATGAAAAGCGCAACCAGACCGATCAATTTTGCCACGACATACAACAGTCGCAAGAAGGCAAGCCCTGGGATAAAGAGCGCTTCCAGGCGGAATGGCCGCTCAAAAGCGATTATTACCGCTGGCAGAAAAAAGCGATCGAAAGTTATGCGACGATTCAAGAGCGCATTCATTCAGGCCAGTATGTGCCCAAAGAAGGGCAGGATGCGAGCACGCTTACGGAGTATTGGAGCCATCGCAACCTGGAATATAAACATTACCGCGATATAGCCCGCAGCTTGGTGGAAGAATATATCGACCATCATATTCCTATCAAACAGCGCCTTTCCATGAACCATCCCAAAGGCCGCGAAGTGGTGCTGATAGCAGGTGGCATGGGCAGTGGTAAAAGCGAGCTGACATCGCATTATTTAAATAGCCTTCCGCCGGAGACGCGCACGGATCGGGTATTGCATAATGCCGATTATTTGAAATATGCCGTCTATCGTAGCGCCATCGAAGACGGGGGACTGCCAAGCGATACCAGCTATCAGGGGCCTGAAGTGCAAGGTGAATCCTCCAATGCGCTCTATGAAGGCACGCGCAAACGCACCTATTTGGCGGGCCGATTTGACGTTGCCCCTAACGTGGTGGTCAATAGTATCGTGCTGGGTTCGTTTGAAGTGCAGGAAGGCCTGACCGGCGGTGGATCGGTGGTGGCGCATCATATCGCGATGCGACCGGAAGCTGCGGTGGAAGAATCGGAAAAACGCCGTGCGGCGGGTGGGCGTGCGCCGTCAGTTAATGATGTGACTTGGTCGGCATTGGCCTCGGCGCGTAGTCTTTTATTGCTCACTGAGCCAGAGTATCACCATAAGCCGGTGACGGTGAATCTCTATCACCGCGCAGCGGGCAAACCGCCCGTCAGCTATGGTATTATCGATGCCAAACATGCTGAAATCCGCGTACATGATGTGAGCGGCCTGGCGGAACTGAGCCAGATCGCTTTTCCTAAAATGAGTGAGCTTGATGCGCTTAAAGAATATCTGTCGCGCTTCCAGGCGGCAGGCTTTAGCCTGGTCATTACTAAAGACGCCGCTTTAGAGCAGCCTATTGCCACGCTTGATTCTCAGCA
Source organism: Rickettsiales bacterium (assembly GCA_033762715.1). Classification (GTDB taxonomy): domain Bacteria; phylum Pseudomonadota; class Alphaproteobacteria; order Rickettsiales; family SXRF01; genus JANRLL01. The sequence continues at coordinate 56,921 of JANRLL010000004.1, forward strand.
AAAATTGACTATTCTGTCGCCAGGTGCTTTTGAAGACGTGGCGCAGAAAAAATGGCTGAGAGACATCGCCACACAAACCCAGCTGGGTGGAAATATTCAGCTGCCACTGACGAATGCATTACGAGAGGGACCTTATGCCTAACGAAAAAACCCCAATGCTCAAAACCGTCATCAGTATGACTGAGCAGGATTTTAGCCGCTATCGCAAACAACGCGATCAGGAAGAGGCGGATTTACAGGAATTGATGGAAGAAGCCAGGCAGGATGCCAGGCTTAAAGTGAGTAGTTAGGGTATAAGGCGCCTAAAGCTGGTCTTCTTGCTCGGCCAGGACGGGCTGCGGAATGGTTTCACGCAGCTTATTCATACGGTAATCATTTAATAATTGGCGAAGATCGCGCTGAGGCGGGCGGTTGGCGGGCTCGGCGAGCAGCGTATTGAAACGGCTGGAGGCAATATCGCGTTTGTTAGAAACTGTGGCGCGTAGGCGGGCAAGGCGCTTTTGCAGGTCTGTGTCGCTGGTCGCTGATGCTGGCATGCACACCTTTTCCTAATATCGCTTTGGAGTGTACAACACTTTACTGTTGCTTGCAAAATTTAATTGCTTTTACACCCTATCCGTATCTTAATCGCTTCATTCATTTGAAATAATTATGAGTCGGATTGGTAATGAGTACCCTAGATTTAAGCGAACTCCATCACCGCTATCACGAATTGCTGGTTGAATATTGGGATGATTTGCGGGGGACGAACTTGTTTCCGGCCGAATCGCAAATTGAGCCCGAGGATATTGCTGAGATTTGGCCCTGGTGCTTTTTGATCAGTATTGATGATGTCACCAAGCGCCTGGGCTATCGCTATAGCTATTTGGGCAGTGGGCTGATTGAGGCATTTGGTGATGATTCCGGTAATCCGGATGTGGCGATGAAGCTGCTTGCCACCAATGACAGCTCCATTATCCAGAAATTTGATGAAGTGGTGACTAAACGTAAGCAAATGATTGATGAATCAGAATTTATCAATTTGAAAAACTTGAAAATCAAATATCGTACCTGCTGTTTACCGCTGGGTGTGGGCGAACAGGTGACGCATATTTTAGGGCTGATGCGTTGGAGGGTTTATTAATGGCCAAAAAAGATGAAACCTTTTCGGAATTGCCCTTTAAGCGCAAAGCACTCATTCCTGAACATAAATCCGGTTATCGTATTTACCGTGGTGTGAAGGATTATGTGGTGGTGCAAGCGGCAACGGCCAAAGAAGCCTTAGAGCTGAGCGGTATCACAGATGCGTATAAAATTGAGCGCCATGATATGAGCAGCAAATCGGTGGTGGATGAAAGCATTTTTGGCCAAGAGGCAGCACCCAAAGCAGCCGATGCAACGGCTCAAGCAGCGCCAATTGAAGAGGCGGCTGCGCAAACACAGCCGGCAGAACCGGCCGAGTCATCAGAAAGCTAGGATTCTCGTATAATACGGGGTTTGGTCTCAAGCAAAGCGGCTAACCTGAAGCCCTGATCTTGCCCTTCGCACCAGGGCGGTAATTGCTCTGGATGCTCTTTGAGCGATGCCACAATCGCATTATTGGCCCGACGCAAAAACGCATCGCGTGCTTTCGGTAAAACACCGCTGGCGTCTAATGCATCCAATGCCGCCGTACGAGCTGCGTCACGCGGATGATAATATTCATCGCTTTGCGTTCTTTCTGGCCGTTCTTTGGGTGGGTGTTGATTGAGAAAGGCACGAACCTTTTGCAGCATGGATTTCATTGCCTCTTTGTCATGCGTTAAAGCCAGCGCATAGGCGTCGCAGAAAAACTCGGTGTTGCGTCTGTTTTTATCCATACCAGACATGGCCAAATCTATGGAATAGGGTAGTTCTTCCGATTGCATAGTCCAGACCAGATGACCGGTCTCATGCGCAAGAACGGCGCGTAGTTCTCTGTCATCTAATGTGCTGGTAAAGCGTGGGTCATAGATCATCTTCGGCACAAAGACACCGGCCGCATGCGCATAATCTTCGTTAGGAGCTAGCGATGTTCCTGGAGGTGTACAGGTATCGGTTGCCAGAATTAAGGTAGCCAGACCGACATCGGCGCTTTGCAGCCATTCCTGTATATATGGTTTGCTGAAACCGGCGGCTTTATAAATCTCTTTGGTGATGCGCTCTACGCGCTTGAACTCATCGTGGTCTTGTAATGGTCCGTAACTCTTATATGGATAATACATTAGAGTTGCGCGCCATGTTTAGGCTTTTCTTGCCCCATGAGCCGTTGCGCTTGGCCAGGACCAGATTTTTCATAAGCATCAAAAATTTCGATTTTTTCATGCTCAAGCAATTCACGCTTTTCATCCAGCGCTTTGATAATCGCACGCAGCAAGCCGAAAGAGGGGCGATGCGCATTGGCACTGATGGAGAGCATCAACTCAGCATTGATAGACTCGCGCGGCTCATGAATCCGCACATCGGCATGTTCTGCCACCGCTGCGGCAAATTGCTCATCATCCATATTGATTTGCTTGCGATAGATGCGCAGCGTATTGGTGAATGCATAACGGTCTTCTTTGTCTTCGGCGCGGCTGTCTGGGTTGCTTAATACCTGTTTGGTGCGCTCATAGGCAGCGCGGATTTCAGCCTTGGCTTCATCTTTATGATCAGGACTAATCAGCGCATTTTCATCGACCAATACCGTAATTAAGGCATGATAGAGCGTATCGTGCGGAAGCTCCTGATTGCTTTCCCAGCGATAGACCATGTCGCTATCGATGGGCGGCAAGTTCGGTGCGGCTTGGGTGACGGCAGTCGCCAAATCCTCTTCGGTCATTTCACGTTCGATGCGGCGATGGCCTACCTGATAACCAAAACTATCTCGGTATGCAGTGTTGGTTGGTGTAGGCTCAGCAGTCGGTGCAAAAACACTGTCAGCAGGCAAGGGTACCTGTTCACTGCTGGGTATTCTCTCCGCATCATGGATAGAAGGTGGCAGGGTAAATTCTGGCGTGTGATGCAAGCCATAAGCAAAGCCGCGGGCGAAGATAGAACTCAGGCTTTCTCCTAAGACGATGCCCTTAGCAGTGTTGTATTCGCCGATGGTGGTCGGATTGTAATGCCAGGGGTAATGCTCATCATGGATTTTAGCATATGCCCTGAAATCTTCCAGGAATTGTTTAGGCGAAAAACTATGCGCCGGAGTTTGGTAGCGTATCGGCATCAAAGTGGCCATATGGGCAGCCTGCTGCACTGAGAATGCATCTATAAATCCACTGAGTATGGCATCGCTAATGGCATAGCCATCTTTAGTTGTGCGGTGTTTTGGGCGCATGCGCAAGAAGTTGCTGTCGTCGCTCAGCAAGAAGGCGGGATGGCCTTTTTCCAGATTATAGGCGATCTCACTCATACATTTCTCGCCGTAATCGCCGCCTAATTTTTCGCGGAATAACTCAATGCGATCACGTATCGATTCATGGGCTCCGGTAGCGAGGGAATTGCGAAGCAGCATTCGGGCTTTGCGATCCAGCGGGCTTTCATAAATTACGATATTGGGATTGCGACCACGGATGAAATGCTGATTGCCTTGATCGTCGATGGTCACACGGCTGGCATTTTGCAGAAAGCCATTCACGGCGCCAAAATCGCGGTTCTTGTCATAGCCTTTGGTGACGAAATGACGATCGATCTGCTGCAGATGGCCACGCTCATCGGACATACAGCCGCGCAATTCCCAATCGGCGACAAAGGAAGGAATATAGATTTTATCTACCGTCGGCAGCTCAGCAGTGAGCTCCAACAAGTCTAGCCAATTGCGCTTTCCATCGCCACGGGGCATGCAAAGATGCTTCATAAAATTGGCGTCGATAATCAGCGATACTTTATGGGAATCCGACACCTTGCTTTTATCCATCGGCTCAAAACGTGGACGGATAACTTTTCTAGGCGTCGGCGTTGCTGTTGCGGGTTTGGCCGATGCGGCGGGTGCTTTGGGCGATACCGGTAGAGTAGTAGGTGCTTCTAGGGCAGCGGATCTTGCTAAATCATCCGGCAAAGGTGTTTGGTCGCGCACCAGCGCAATAATCGCATCGACTTTGCGTTCGTTTGCAGCATCCAAGCGGCGATTGCCACCATGCAGCTCAATATCGAATGGATATGGCAGTGACGGGTGGGTTACCGTTGCTTTGCCATTTTCAGCAACGGTGCAGCCCAACGCAATCAGTTCAGATAGTTTTTCCTGCTGTGCAAACCATTTTTCCGTAGCGGCTTCACCTAGCGTATTCAGTTCGCTGATGAGGGTGCTTTGATTTACTAGGCGATCGCGATAATCAGCGAGTGGATCGATGGGAATGCTATGGGACAAGCCGTAGTCAGGCTGCTTGAGATGCAGCTGATTATCTTTAAAGCTAATCTCAAATCCATGTTCGCTTTTCAGCTCATCGTAATCTTTCTGGCAGGTTGCCACAAACAGCTGATAGTTGCGCACTTCACGCTCTAACACCTGTTGCAGATTTTTTTTGCCATCGCCAATGTCTAAGCGCAGGCGTAGTTCCGGATGCTCTTTGCTGGCAATGTAAAGCGAACTACCACGCACACGCGCATCGCAGTCGCTTGGAATCGATGATTTCGCCCAATCGGGAATAGAACCTAACTTCGGATTTTTGTCATGGGCACGGCCGTCTGCTTCTTGGCAGGCATCGCATACGGTTTTAAGGCCCGCCGCGTCTAGTATGTATTCTTTGAAGGCGACCGCGAAGGTGAGGTCAGGGTGGTCTTTATGGCTGTAGGTTTCCTGGCCGTTTTTATCTTTGGCCGAATCGTGGCTAAAACCATATTGCTGCAACGTTGCGCGGATCGTACGTCGATCGGCAGACGTATTCTTACGCAGCTCATGATATGTGGTTGCAACAGTCTGCATCGTTCTATCTTAGCTATTACCCGCTAATAATAGCTTAAGTAAGTAAAGCAGAATGTTAATGTTTTGTTAAAGTGAGTGCGGCCCTGAGTGAGGCATAGCCGATTGATTTATTAGTATTTTTGCTTAAATGGCCAGAATTGCTGATCAACAAAATTCTCCGGCACTTTTGAGCCATGCACACCAAAATGCTCGGGCATACGCCCTTCCGGCATGTAGTAAGTGCCAAATATAATATCGAGCAACGGGAAGGTGGGGGCAAAGTTTTTATCCATGCCTTCTTCCTGCGAGGTATGGTGCCAGCGGTGAAAAACAGGGCTGGCAAACAGGCAGCCAAACTTGCCAAACGTCCAGTTGAGGTTGGCATGCACCATAGCGGAATAGAGGCCATTGACGGTGGCCATTAGCGTGACGGCAGCGGGCGAAAAACCGGCTAGGATCATCGTCGCATCTACTAGCACAAACGCGCACCAGGTATTGATGAAATGAAAGCGGTAGGTCGATAGCCAATTGAGCTCTTCCGGCGAGTGGTGAATAGCGTGAAACCGCCACCAGCGGCGCGTATGGAAGATGCGGTGAATCCAATAGAGCATAACATCCGACACCAGCACGATAATGGCCGATTGTGCCCAAACCGGAAGCTCGGATAGCGGGCCGTAACCATGCTGCAAATACTCATCGATCTCATGCGGCGAATTGCCGTAAAATACGAAAAAGCCGCCCACGATCAGCAGCGCAATCATCATCACGCGATTGACCAGCGGAATCAAAAAAGCATAGCAGAGATCGACAAACCACCCCTTACGCCAAAAACGTTGGCCAGGATTGCACGGTGTGGCTCTTTCTAACACACCAAAAAGAATAAAGAAAATACCTAAGGTGATGGCGATATTTTGCCAGCTAAGCAGTATCGAATCTATGTCCATAATGAGCTTATTTTACCGCGTTTTTGGCCTTGCTACCACTGGTATTGTTAAAGTTTGTTTAAGGAGATATTCCTATACTATAGGGCGATGGATCAGGAACAAAAAGCGCCTTCTGCTGCTGATAAACCGACGGGCCGGTGCCCTTTTGCGCGACTGGCCGGCAAGGGGCAGCAATTTTCTGAGTTGGGCCATGCGCTCAATCTGCTGGTCAATTTGGAAGATGATATTGATTTTGGAGCAACTGGTAGCAAATATCAAGCTGCCCGCTCTTTTACACGTTTCAATCGCCCCTATGAGTTGGCTACTGGTGTGGCGGAAGTAATGCAGGTGATCCATAGCGAACTCAGGCGTACGGCAACCAATGTCGCTAAGCTGATTGACGAAGATCGGATGGGTGAGCGGCAAAAGAAAGCTTTTATCGAATTCAGGGAATCGATAGCTGACTATTCTAAATTTATGCGCCCTTATGCAGAGCGACTCAGGGTCGCGCGTCCGAATGAGGATTTATCAGAAGAGTTGTTTGATAATATTTTTCAAATGTTGCCAAGGGGCGAAGATGACCAATTCAGAGAGCAATATCGGCGACATAATAAGCGATGCGAAGAAGCGGCTAATGAGTTGATGGAAGCATGTGAGCGCGCAAAAGCTGTTCCGCTCAAACTCCTGCGCCGTAATGCCAAAAGCCGTTCTGAACCTATTTACATTAATATTAAAAATGACAAAGAAGGCCTGCTGGCCAAACGCTTCTGCTTTTTGGCGGTAACACAGGGCAGTATCGATGAAGCCAATGTGCCGGATTCTGTCAGCGATGAATTCATCGCTTTGTTCGATTCCGGTGCTAATGGCATCACTAAACAACCGCTACCAGAAATGTATGATGCGGTGAACCGTGCGCTGCGCAAACGCAGACTTAGTGACGAAGAGCGCAAAGAAGTGCGTAAAGCATCCGGCTTAGAGCCTAACCCTGAACTGATACATCGCGCAGTCGATAAACACCGCGACATGCTCGCCACCTGTGCCTATGCAGCCGCTATTTATAAATATGGCAATGCTGACGCAAGAGGAAGTTATAGTACCTCGCTTGCTGCTTTAAAAGATGGGCTTGGAATCGATCTAGCTGCCCAGATGTGCACGACCAAAGAGCTTGCTGTTGTAGGCAGCGCTCTCTTGAATGCTGTCGACATCGAGAACTCGTTACCCCTGCGCGAGCAGATAGAGCGGTGGGAAAAAGAGCCGGAGCAATATCTATCCGATATTACTATACCGACAGCGGTAATTAAAAATATACAGGCGTGTGTAAATAAACTACCGGCTGCGTTGCAAAAACCGTTGGAAGACTTGGCGCCACCTGTGCGCTGGCGTGATAGGATAGCAGGGATTGGTATATTATTTACCGGCAGACCAGGTGTTAGTAATGAGCGCTGAGAATATACCCCTAACCGGTACTGATCATCCGAAAGTCGGTACTTGTCCGTTTGCGCGGCTGGCCGGCAAGGGGCAGCAATTCAAAGAACTGGGCGAAGCGCTCGATTTTTTTATGACCATGACCGATACGGTTGATCTATCGCCTATTGGAAGCGAGTTTCGCAATGCCCGTTCGTTCATGCGTTCTACCCATACCCATGTGCTTGCCACCGGCACCACCGAAGTGATGCATACGTTGCATGCCGAGTTGCGGCGCAGCGGCACGAATCTAGGCAAGCTATTGGATGAAGATCGCCTAAGCGATGAGCTAAAAGCGCATTTAGCCGAGTTGCATGCGAAGCGCGAAGCATATCGCGAGTTCGTACGTCCTTATGCCGAACAGCTGAAGGCTGTTATCCCTAATGCCAAAGAAATCAATATTGAAAAAGACTTGCGGAGAATATTGCCGAAGGAAGATTATATTACCTTTGTAGAAAAACGTGATGAATTTGAGGAGCAATGTAGAGTGGCCATAAAGGCGGTAGTAAAAGAGTGCCAGGCCATGAAGGAAGTGCCACTTAAGCTGCTGCGCCGTAACGAGGTAGGTAAGGTTGAGCCTATCCATATCACTATTCCCAATAGCGAGCGGTTTCAATTGGCAGAACGGTTTATGATTCTGTCGTTTATGGAAGGGGTTTTAGATCAGGTCTACACGCCGGAAGCGATTCGCAACGCATTTGTAGGCGCCTTTGGGGCAGGAGGAAGCAGCCTGACTGAGGAGCCGCTGCCTGTCATGTATCACGTGATCAATAAAGCGCTAGAGAAAGCGGAATATAGTCCCGATGAGTGCGCTACTATCCGTAAAATATCGCGCATTGAACCGAATCCGGTCACGGTGGCAAAAGTGATGGATAAGCAGAGCCATCTGCTGTCGGTATGCGCGTACGCGGCAGAGATTGTAATACATAAAAGAACAGATGCGGTAGAGCGTAAATTATCGGCAGGGCTAAAGGCCTTGAAAACGGGATTGGCTATAGATTCTGCTACTGAGATTCGCACCAATAAAGAATTAGCGGTGGTGTGTAGCGCGTTGATGAAAAGAGTGTCCTATCCACCGATGGCGGTAGCCAGCGCTATTTTTGACTGGAAAACGAATCCAGAGCAGCCGGTAGCCGAGATGGAAATAGACGCGGATGTACAAAAAGAAATCCTAAAGGTGACGCAGAGCCTGCCTGATCCTATGCAAGAGCCTATTTTGAAGGCGCTTCAGTTAGGGCAATGGGCGGGGAGAGTCTCTACTGCCATTCGCGGAGGTGGTCGCGATGACCTCTAATTCCATACCCCAGCATGGTACCTCGCAAGCAGCGCCGTCAGGTGGGTGCCCCTTTGCCCAAAAGGCAGGTAAAAGCCAGCCTTTTACCGAGCTGGGCGAAATGTTGCATGTAATGCGTATGGTCAGCAACCGGCTCGATGTATCGGATTTTGGAACGGAATATATCCATGCCCGTTCGTTCTTGCGCGAAGGCAGGCCGCATCGGCTTGCAACCGGTGCCACGGAAGTGATGCAGGCGATCCATAGCGAGCTGCGCCGCAGCGTGACCAATATGGGGTCTTTACTCGACCGCGAATCACTGCCGGCTGAGGTGCAACAAGCAATCGAGGCGTATGAGGCATCGCTTGAGGCTTACCGGAATTTTTTAAAACCGTATGTCAAAGACGTGGTTGAGGAATGGCGAGGCGAAGATATTTCGCATACGATAATCGAAAAAATATACAATCATATACCCGCGCTTAGACGCAGGGATTTTATGCTGAATCTGAATGAAAAACGCTCGGCCTGCGAGAAGGCGCTTATCAAGTTGGATGAGCAGATGGATGGCTTGCCCGAATTGCCTTTGAGGCTCTATCACAAGGCAGATAGCGGACAAAAACAGCCAATCTCCATCCGCATTCCCAACGAAGAGCGTGGTCACATGGGCATTAACCTGCTTTTATTGGCCAGCACATCGGCGAGCATTGATGAATCGCAAATACCGCTGCCTGCGATACGGCTTATGAAATCCTATATGGATGATGGCGCAGTGGGTATCACGCGCGAACCGGTGACGAAATTATATCAGGCGATCCAGAATGGGCTTGCGGCGCAGCATTATGATGAGACGGCGCGTCATGAGATATTGCGCGATTCGCAGCTACTGCCGAATGAGGAACATATACAAGAAGCCGTCGAGAAAAATTCGCAGGCACTCAGCCTCTATCATTATGTGGCGCAGCTAATTGTTGCGGCGACTGATCGCAAGGAAGCCATGCAAGAATTTGGTCCAGGCCTGAAAGCATTGGCTCGATATGTGTCGCCTTATACGCATGTGCGCAATACGCATGAGGCCGCGCTCATTGGTGAAACTTTGCTTATGGGTGGGCTGGATACGCTGCAAGATACTGGTAGCCGGTTGAGGTATGAACAGCAGATCCTCCAAGATCATATCAATGGCTGGCGTGCGGTGGATGCCGTTTTGATCACATCAGAAAGTGTGGGGCCTGAATTGCGTAAAGCGATTGAAACATTCCGGCTGCCGGAGCATTTGGCAGGGCCTATTCGCGGTATGATCGATTCCAAATGGCAAAAGCAGGCGCGCGGCAGCAAAGGCAGCGGCTTTTTACAAGAACAGGGGTAAGCTAGGGACCGCCGCGCGATGGCTTATTCGCCGTGGGCGCGTGCTTGGCCAGGGGCATTTCTGGCAGGCCGGTGGCGCGCGCCAGCGTCAGGGTGCCGTTGGTGATGTTGTCGTTGGGGTCTGTGGGTATATAAGTGAGTATCAACTCCTTAAACGGATGCTCAGGCAGGCTCTCCGGCTTGGGCATGAACGCAGGCTCGGCTTTGGAAGGTTCGGGCGTGGGAGTCGGAGTAGGCGCGGCCATCGTGGGCGCGAATGGCGGCGCGGTGCGGTCGAGCACTTCGTTGATGTCGCCCAGCTCTTCCAGCGGCACCGGCCTGCCGTTTAAAAACGCTTTGACCTCCGGCTCGATCATGCTGCCTTCCACATCGGCCTGATTATGGTTGCGGATAACCCCTGTTTCATGGTCCTGCTGATAGGAAATATTGGTGCTAAGATAACCATCCTTGCGATATTCTTTCGCCAGGCCATAGATCTCGATGAAATCTGTTTTTTTCGCCGCCGTCTCTACCGAGCGGATGGAGCGGTCGAGCTTATCGTGCCTCTCCTTATACCCGTTGGCCACCATCTCGACCACGCCGGCGCTTAAACGGGGGTCGCTTAGCTCTTTTTCCTGCCACGCCAATTGCTCATTCAGCCGACTTTCCTGCGCTTGCTGCGGTGTTTGGCCCTGCCTGTTGAGGAGGTGCGGGTTGGCGTCATATTGCAACAGCAGCTCGGTCATCTCGCCCGATTGCGCATGATGCAAGGCGGTATTGCCGTACATATCGGTTTGGTTCACCGCCGCGCCGCGCTCCAGCAGCAAGGCCATGATCTGCGTGTCATCGACTTGGGCCGCATTGGACAGGTAGGTCGATAGCTGGCTGGAGGTTATATGGTTGTCATCAATGAACTCGCGCAGCCCATCCCTGTCCCGGCGCGTGATGAAGCCGGCGACTTCGCCTAGATAGAAGGGGGAGGTGGAAGGAGGAGCCATAGCATGTCCGTGTTGATTGCACCCATTATAGCATAGGCTTGGTCAATTTTTTGTGACGGATTTATGACAGTCGCTTTAGACGATAATGAAGGGCTATCAGCAGCTTGATCTAGGTTTTTCCAGTGATTTTCGTGCCTGGCAGCGTTCGACAATAGCAAGGCGGGCTGCATCGCTGGCCGCTGGCCAGTCGGCGATTTCCTGGCGGGTGCGATAACAGCCGATGCATATATCGGTGATGTCGTCGAGCGTGCAAACGGAAATGCAGGGTGAGGGAACGACCATACCACATGGGCAGATTACTCTGCCGTCTCCTTCTTCTTGCGCCGGCGGGGAATAAGATAGTTGTTAAGAATATGGCGCTTGAGCTCTTCTATCACCTGTTGCGGCGCATTGGGAGTAAAATAACGCAGCAATATATAGCGTTCGGCATCACTGATTTCCTGGAAGAAGCGCCGCTCTTTGCGCGAGCGCAGTAATATGCCATTGAGCGCGTTTTGCGCCAATAATTCATCGCGCAGTTCACGTATCAAAGCAAGGTCGCAAGAGGGGGAGCGAAGGGCTAGCAGATCCTCATTGTCATTGGAGGCTACTGGGAGGAAGAAGAAATTTAGAAACTGTGCTAGGTTCTGCATTGTTCCTATATTTAGTTGATAAGAACTTACACTAAACTATATATAGCGTCAAAGAATTTTTCAAACAAGGTGGGTCATAGTTATGTATGCAATGCGATATAAAACTGTGATGACGGGTTGCTTCATACTCCTATGGGGTATGTTCAAGGTGATGACTGCAACCGATGCCATCTTTCAGGAAGGCGATCCGTTTTGGCATATCGCCGCCGGCGATTGGATTCGCGAAAATGCGCAAATTCCGCTACGTGATATTTGGTCGTTCACCGCCGGAGATACGCGCTGGCTCAATCATTCCTGGGCTTGGGATGTGCTGTTTAGCTGGATTCATGCGCAAGGAAACTGGCATGCGGTGATAGCGATCAATGCGATTATCTATAGTGCGACGCTGGTGGTGGTATTCGCGCATTGTAAGGCGCGTGCGGGATCGGTGCTTGCAGCATTGATTACGGTTTTTCTGATGACGACGCTTACGCAAATTAATCTTAGGCCATTGCAAATCACCATGCTCGCAGTTGCGGCCTTCGCCTGGATTTTGGGTCATGCTGCGCGCGGCAATGCGACCAGTCGCTGGCTGCTCGCCCTGCCCATGATGATGTGGGTATGGGCGAATATGCATGGCGGATTTATAGTGGGACTATTGCTCATCGGCGCTTACGCCGCTTTTGCCTGCCAGCGGCGTGAATGGCCACTTTTGCGCAGCCTAGTTGTTGTTGGGATGGCCAGTGTGTTTGTGACGCTGTGCAATCCGTATGGGATGTATATTTATGAGGCGGTGTGGCGGCCGTTTAGCGGTGTCGACAGCCAGTTGGTTGCGGAATGGCAACCGCTGACGCTCACACCTATAGCGCTGCTTACAGTAAGCTATGCGCTGCTTTTTATCGTGATGATTCCGCGTCGCGTGATGCCGGAGATTCTGCCTATTGAGCGCGCACTGGCCTATGGCTTTTTGCTATTGGCCGTTACCGCGCAACGGCACCTGGCCATTTTTGCCATCCTCGCTGCGCCCATTCTCACATGTTATATTCGCAGCATTACCCAGGATCTGGAACAGACGGCATTGATGTTGCGCCTGCGGACGTCGTGGCAAGCGCTTGCGACAAAACCGGTGGCAGCAGGTATGATGATCGCCACACTGGCGGTTGCCATCTGGCTTCCCACGCATTCGGCATCTCGGGTTTTGGGAGATAAGTTCGCTATCACCGATCTGTCGGAAGAGATCGATTTTATCCGCAGTGACTATCCGAAGGCTCGGATTTTAAATAGCTTCGATCTGGGCGGGCTGGTGATTTATCAAGGACGAGGAGCGGTGAAACTCTTTGTGGATTCGCGCACGACCACCGCCTATCCGAAAGAGGTGATGGAAGATGTGCTGCGCTTTTACCGCGGTGAACCTGGCTGGGATGATATCGTTAGCCGCTACCGTATTGACGGTATTTGGTTACTCAATGAAAAAGAAAAGCCGATCATTGATCGGCTGAGCCAGCGCAAGGGCTGGAGACAAGTATTAGCTACGAAAGAAACAACTTTATTCATGCGCACGCCGTAGCGCACGCATGAACATAAGTAATTACTAGCGAAGCGTAACGGATTGAGCAATGCCGTTGTAGCGCGTATTAAGGCTTAAGCCCAAATTTTGCATGCTTAGCACAGCGGTCAACGCGATGAGGGCAGCAATCAAGCCGTACTCAATCAAAGTTGCGCCGGTTTCATCACAAAAAAATTGTTTTAGAAGCGTCATAGTATTTATCCCTTTTTTGTATTCCGCTTAACGCGCTTGAACCATTTGTACGGCAATCACAGAGAAACGGCTTCGTACGGCTTCACCGGTAGCGGTCATTCCAATAATAGCACTCACGGATATCAAAGCGGCGATTAGGCCATATTCAATAGCCGTAGCACCGCTTTCTGAGTCAAGTAACTGCAATAATTTATCAAGCATGTCTATTTTTACCTTTATCTATATAAGCGCGCAATAGGGCGTATAAGCAGTCTGTAGCACAAAAAAACGTAAAAAACACAAAAAACCTCCGGGCTATATGAAGCGTTTTCACGCGACTTAAGCCCAGGGGTTCTGCGTTTCAGACCGAATTAGCGGCTGACGGTTACTGCAATGGTCGAGAAGCGAGTGCTGATCGAGTTACCGGTTGAACGGATACCTACAATCGCTGCCACCGAGATCAGAGCTGCAATTAGCCCATACTCAATAGCGGTTGCACCTTTCTCGCATTGAATAAAATCAGAAAATAATTTCATTTTTATCCCCTATTACTTTGTTACCTAGAGTGCGCTTAATTAGCGACTCACAGTGTCGGAAATAGTGGAGAAACGGCCACTCAACGCGGTGCCAAGCGATTGCATACTAGCGATCGCCACTACCGAGATCAGAGCTGCAATCAGCCCGTATTCGATAGCAGTCGCACCTTCTTCACAGGTTAAAAACTGCAAGAACATTTTCATAAAGCCTTCTCCCACTGTTGCTGGATAACTGTAATGCGCGGCTAGCTTGTGACTAACGGCTAACAGTTCCTGCAATGGTTGAGAAGCGGGTGCTCAGAGAGTTACCCAGAGATTGCATGCTTGCGATAGCTACGATCGAAATCAAAGCTGCGATCAGGCCGTATTCGATAGCGGTTGCGCCATCTTCATTTTTCAAGAAATTTACAAACGTTTTCATATTAGACTCCATTATTACACAAAATCGCTGAACCAAATATCAGCTAACACACACTGTACCACCATGATCCAGCCTGCGCAATATTTAAAATGTGTTTTTCTAAATAAAATCAAAAGCTTTTATTTAAAATGCAAACTAATTTTCTTTATACAAAATACAAAAATCAGTCGTGCTAAACACATCTGCAACAAGGCTTATTACGGAACGCTTAACAATTTGTAAATAAATAAAACGCGTCACAGCCTATTTTATCTATAAAGGATGATTTGGCGATCAGCGTGGTAATTGGGTCACAGTGGGCTTATGCGCGGGTTGGCGAGCTGCGGAAGGCGGATATATCTTGATGGCCAGGTGTGCGCATAGCCTTGTTAAGTAAGGCAAACAGAGGGCTTTTGGCGGCTGGATTGAGATTGTCAATGGCCTCTTTCCAGTCATGGTTTTTTTGAATAGCGCGGGCGACATGGGCTGGATTTTGATCACGGCACTCCTCCAGATGCTCAATAAGCGGTGCCAATTCCTCGTTATCAGGGGCGGCGGCACGAAGCATACGTGCGGTTTCAGCTGGCGACAGCGGCCGGCGTTTCGGCTCTAACTCAGTCTGAGAGCGAAATAGCTGCACACGCAGCTCCTTGGGCAACATGTCGAGGCGACCCGCGCGCTCGGATCTAAGTTCATAGCTAGCTAAATACCCCAAAATAGGATCTCGGTTCTGCGCAAAGGCTTCGCGCAGGTTTTTCATGGTCTGGTTTATAATCGGCTCAACGGCCGTGGGAGTCGTTTTCGACAGATATTGCAAAAGTGGGCCCAGCGAGGTGGTGATAATCGCATCCGTTATACCGGTGGTGTTCGAAGTGCCACTTACTTTGCCGGTACCTCTTATTTCTTCATCAAAGCCGGTTTTGACCGGATCGAGCTGTGATTCGCTGCTAAGCGCCAGATGCCAGAGATCGGCGGCTACGCTTTTTTCCGATGCAGGATGGTAGTTGGCCACCCATACCGGCCCATTGGGCGTTGAAATAGGCACCTCGGTGAGCGCGTTGAGCTCAGCGGTGATACTGATAAAGAGCTGATCAATGTTCTCGCCGATGGTTTGCAATTCGCTTTTTACCTGCTCCACACGCTCTTTGCCCAGACGCTCTTCATAATAGGTCCAATTAATATAGCCGCGGTCCGTTTTGTGTTTATTAGAAGTAGTAGGTATCCTTTCGGCATCTTTAAATAAGGTGGTGCAGAGTTTTTCGTTTTTCTTACGCTGCAGCTGCAAATCTTTTATCATTGAGGCGATGTCGGTTCTGACGCCGTGGCCGGATTCAGGGGTGAGGGCATCGGCATCCAGCAAATGGCCCACGCGGCTGCTCATCAAGCGCAACTGGCTGTGCATCTTATGCATAAAGGTTTCAATGCCTGGGCCGGGCGCATGGGTGTCGGTGAGGGTGAGCGAAAAACTTTTGGTACTGCGGAAATCTGCAAATTCATAAAATTGGGCGAGGGAAGAGTCAGTTCGTGTTTGCAGCTTATTGAGCACCTGGCCATATGCACCGATTTCCGCCAAGGCTTTGGCGGTGCGCTCAGGCATATCATTCACTTCGCCAGAAGCCAATGCCGTAATCATTCCTGCAAACGGGCAGGTGCCGCCACCTTTACCATGTTCGGCTGTAGGATGCCCTGCGGGTGGTTGCATGTCTTGCTCGCTCATCGCGCGGCCTCCACAGTGGCGGGTACACGCGTCAGGCTTCTTGGGTCGAGCATCGTGTTCAGCAAGGCGTAAGCAATGGTCTGGTTCATCTCCTTAGCGGCGAGGATATCGCGAAGTGTGCGCACCGTTTCCACATGGGCCGGATTGCTTTGAATGATGCGTGCTGTTTCA
This sequence comes from Rickettsiales bacterium, assembly GCA_033762715.1. Lineage (GTDB taxonomy): Bacteria > Pseudomonadota > Alphaproteobacteria > Rickettsiales > SXRF01 > JANRLL01. Next base: position 72,972 of record JANRLL010000004.1, read on the forward strand.
CGCGGGTCTTTTTCGGTGCTATCGGCTAAATCGCGCATGAGTAACTGCGTGCCCACATGGTCATACGGGTAGTTGACCGGTTTGCTGTGAATAATATTCCCAATCAGACTGGAGGCCACTTTGGGCGATAATCCGTCATGCGCCGAAAGAGGAGCGCCGATATAGCTTAAAAGCTTAGTCAAGGAAGATGATCGTGCTTCTTGCAACGGTGCGTCATAGAGATAAAAATAGAGAATCGTTTCGCGCTCTTTGCCAAGGCCTTTAGCGATGGTGCTATTGCAGTCGGCGATGAGCTTAAGCGCTGCTGCAGGGGCAATCTCAAACAGCCTTTCCAGCACGCTTGCCGTCGTCTTGTTCAGCAAGTCGGTGGTTTGGCTAGTGCCGAATTCTATATCTTTGAGTACGTAGCTATTGCCCTTTTCTATACCCGCAATGGCGGAGCGTAAGGCTCGATCATCCTGACCTTCTGAAAATAATTTTAGCTGCCAGATAAGCGGGCCAAATTTTTTGCCATTATTAAGGTGGTTATTCTGGACCCAGTTGGTGGTTTTATCTCGGTTGGTGCCGGTGGTAATGGGCAGCTCAGCGGCGTTCTCCAGCCCTTGGATCGCAGCTTTATATTCGCGCTCCATATCAGCGGTAATGGCTGCGAATTGGTCTTTATAGCTTTGCAATTCGTCCGGCGGCAATAAAGCCGCGCACCACGAGCCATCATATATATTTGGGTTGCGTTTACGGTTAGGCTTCGGGCTTTGTTCATCTTCGATTTCATGCGCGCGTTTATACAGGGCTTTTGCTAATTTAAGATGTGCTTCGGTTGCGGCATTGAAACGCCGAATATGATCTGCCAACTCACGCGTTTCATCACAGCTTTCCAACGCCTCCACATCGAGGCAACTGCCTATCTTGCCTACCATCACGCGGAGATTGCTATGGATCACATGGGCGATCTGCTCCATGCCAGGCTGTGCCGGATGGGTGTCGCGGCCGTGGGGAGCAAAGCTCGGCGTGGCTTTAAATCCTCGAGCATTGAACAGAGTTGTTCTCGGTTCTTCTATACTGTTTATCTTGCTAAGAAAATCCCCATATTCCTTGGTGATCCGTAATTGCTCTTTAAGCAGTGCTGAGTCGCTTTGCGTACTCATGCCAGCAATTAGGCCAGCAAACGGGCAAGTGCCGCCGCCTTTGCCATGCTCAGGCATTGGATGTCCTGCCGGTGGTTGCATGTCTTGCTCGCTCATAATTTGCGTACCTGGCTACGCTCTTTTTCTTGCGGATAAAAAAGCGAGGTGAGCAATGCGTGATAGATGTTGGAATCCTCATGACCCAGATCCCCCAAGGTGTCCTGCCATTCGGGATGAGCCTGGAAAGTCTTGATCAACAGCGCCGTATCGTTGGGCGGCAGGGTTGCCAACACCGCAACAATCTTATCCACCTCGGCATGAAACACGCTGTATTTAATCGCGGCCTGTAACAGCCTGACCATTTCCTTAGGCGTGATGGCCATATTTTCAATCGAAAGCTCTGGCTGTTGAGTGGTAATCTTATCCAGGAAGAAATCTTGCGCGCCGTCGTTGCCCTTCTTGATATCTTGCGCGGCAATAACCCCAACCAGAGTATCGCGATGCTCGGCAATGTTTTTGCGCAGCGCTTTGAGAGTGCCCTCTAGCAATGATTCAATGTCGCGATGCGCGTGCTCGTGTAAAAAGTGTACCAGAGGTATGATAGATTTGCTGATGACGCCGTCGGTCGATCCGCTGGTGCTCAATAAGGCCTTGGCGATATCGGCACTATAACCTTCCATAGGGTCGTAGCCTACTTTAGCCGGATCAACCTGGCTTTCGCTTGATAATGACAAGGCCCATAAGCTTACCGCTACGGTATTATAATGGAGGAATTTATTGTTTAGCCATTGCGTGCCCTGCTTGGTTTTAATCGGCACTTGCGGTAGCCTTTGCAGGGTTGCTTCAATATCCCAGAACTGCTCACCCATCTGCTGTCTGATAGGGTCTACGGTTGCGTTAAATTGTTGTAGACGCGCTTCACCCAAACATCTCTTGAGCCACTTTAGATCGACTCTTTTATCCCTATGATTGCGATCCATCAGGATTTCACCCGCGGCCAGTTTGCGCTTATAAGCCTCATCCGCCTCGGCATAGATAGCGATCACCTCGTGTTGCAGCCTGTCGCTATTCTTTTTGTATCCAGCTATCATGCCGGCAATATCTTTGGTGATGCCGTGGCCCGATTCAGGGGTGAGGGCGTCGACATCGAGCATGTTGCCGATGCGCGATGCCATCAAGCGAAACTGCGTATGCGCCACATGCATATAGCTTTCAACACCAGGGGCGGGGGTTTTTTTCTCGACCAAGGTGGAGGCATAGCTGCGTGTTTGGCGGAAGTGAGAAAACCCGTAATTTTCTTCCTGAAGATTTCCATCGCCCTGTATGAAAAAGTCGAGGAATGTGGCGTAATGGCCAATTTCAGACAAGGATGACGCTATCAATGCGGTATTGGGCGACGAGGGAACTTCTTCCTGCGCAATGGCAGTGAATAATCCCGCAAACGGGCATTTGCCGCTGCCTTTGCCATGCTCCGGCGTTGGATGTCCTGCCGGTGGTTGCATATTGTCAGGAGAATTGCGGCTCATCGGATCATCCCCATATCCGATGGTCTACGGGTTTTGCTTCTGGGGTCGATCATCATATCGATGAGCGATGTCGCAATCATTCTATCGTCGCTATAAGACGCGTCGCATAAATCTTTTCGAGCATGAACAAGCGCTTCTACATAGCAGGGATTGCACTGTACAATGCGTGCGGTGGCGCAGGGGTCTTGCTTGGGTTCTTGACGCAAGGCGCGTGCGAGTACCCAGAGTGCGGATTGATACTCGTGCGCATGCCCTCTATTGGCTATGAAGTCACATAATGTGGCAGCGGTTTTTGGCGTTAGGCCGTCTTCAGGAGAGAATGGTCTGCCACTTGCTGCCAGCAATTTCATGGCTTCATTGTCTTGATTTCTGCTGAGCAATAAATTGTCATATAGCGAAAATAACAGAACGGATTCGCGGTCTTTTCGTATGGCCTTACCTATAGACTGGTTGCACTCGGTTACCAATCGTAAAACCACTTCCGGCGCGACAGCAAACAAATCGGTTAAGGCACCCGATACGGTCTTATTCAGCAAATTGGTGGTCTGGCCGCTGCTGCTTTGCAGCCCGTAACTCACCGATGGCAGCGACGATCTGTAGAGTGGGAAAGAGCCGCGACGAGCAGGATCGTCCTGGCCTTCCGAGAAAAGTTTTAGGTGCCACAGCTTAACCCCTAAGCGTTGCGGCGTATTGGAGAAGTTTTTGCCTTCCGTATTATCGACCCAGCGCGTGCTGCGGCTCAAACCGCTGCCGCTTATAATGGGAATCTTTTCAAGGCTATTTAAAGCTGCGGAGGCATACATAAACTCTTTATTGATCGTATGGGAGAGTGCGCTTAACTGCTCACCATATTCCATCATTTCTTCAGGCGGTACTAAATGGCGGCACCAATCCATATCGAATATGCGTTTATCGCGCTGAAAATCGGGGTCGATATAATCGCGCTCGTCTTCAATCGCTTGAGCGCGACTATAAAGCCGGTTGGCTAATTTCTCATGCGCCTTACAGGATGCATCAAAGCGACGTATCGATTCTGCAATAGGGCGGGTTTCTTCATTTCGCTCCAGTTCCTTTAACGACAAGCTGTTACCCATCTTACTGGCGAGCACACGAAATTGACTATGAATCGTATGCGCGACGTACTCTAAGCCAGGCTTCACGGCATTGGTATCACGGCCATAAGGAGCAAAGCTTGGCGTGGTTGTGAGTGGATCGGCATAAAATTGCTCGGCCTTGGTGGGAGAGGCACTGAGGAGCGTATTGAGGAACTGGCCATATTCTTTCATTATGCCCATCTGCTCTTGCAGCCGCTCGGAAGGTGCTTGCGTATCCATCTGCGTGATCATGGCCATAAACGGGCAAGTGCCACCGCCTTTGCCGTGCTCGGGCGTTGGATGCCCTGCCGGTGGTTGCATATTGTCAGGAGAATTGCTGCTCATCGCGCTGCCTCCATATGATTGGCAGTACGTTCCTTGGGATTAAACAATCCCTCCAAAGCCGTATCCAGCAATTCCGCTTTTTGATATTGGGGAAAGATACGAAGTTTGCTGAGCATTATTTTCCATTCAGGGTGTTCATTGCACGTCTTTATCAGCAGCCCCACGTCATTGGGCGGCAAAGCAGATAGTGTTTTAATGATGGGTTCAAAATCGGGAATGCTGTCTTCATGAGGATGTTCCTTAGCGAAGAAACTAAGCATCTGAATCATTTCGCGCGGCGTTATCAGATATTCTTCAGGGTTAGGCAAATGCTTGGTCAATCGCGTCCAGTCACGGCGCTGCGATCGGCTGTAGCCATAAGGTATAACCTCATTGAGCGTCATGAGTCCGGTTAGGGTATAGCGGTGATCCTGCGTGGCTTTACGAATGGCGTTGGCGCCGTTGTTGATAATTCCCTCAATCTCGTGATGCACCTTTTTATGCAGATAGCCAACGAGCGGTACGATGGAGCGTGTAATGATAGAGGTGGTGGCGCCTGCTTCATTGGTGAGCGATTCGCGAATGTAGCTGTTTTCGTCAGGGTCAGGCATGAACCCAACTTTTGTCGAATCGATCTGGCTGTCGCTGGATAAAGTTAATTGCCAGAGCCCCATGGCTACGCTGCCCTGATAGAGTTGCACACCGATCGGATCGTTGGTTACCCAGCGTGTGCCTTGCTTGGTTTTGATCGGCACTTCTTCCAGCTTATTAAGCTGCACGATCACGGCTTTATAGCGCTCGGACATATTTTCGGTTAATTCGATCAGCCTATATTCGGCTTCTCTGCCTTGTGCAGAGCCTAAGCAGCCTCTTAACCATTCGGAAGAAATAACACCATGCTTGCGCTCGTGGTCCAGCTGAGAGCTTACTTTGTCTGTGTTGCGCGCGTAAGCAGCATCAGCCTTCGCTACAATAGTTTCGGTGGTTGTCTTAAGCACCTCTGCCGCATCGTTATACTGGGCAATCATCTGGGCAATATTTTTGGTAATGCCATGGCCGGATTCCGGCGTGAGCGAATCGACATCCAACAAATGGCCGATGCGTGATGTCATGAGACGAAGCTGGGTGTGCAGCGTGTGCATATAGGTTTCTACACCAGGCGCCGCCGGTTTTTTATCCGCCAGCGAGACGGAAAAACTACGGGTAGAGCGATAGTCATTAAAGCCATAATGTTTGGCTACGGAAGAATTGGGATGAGTAAGATATTGCAGTGTTGTCGCGTAATCGCCGATTTCGGCTAAGCGCTCTCCCAGCTTGGGATCGGGCAGGGTATCTGCTCCCTCTCCCAGAGCTGTAAATAATTGCTTAAACGGACAGCCGCCAGCGCTTTTGCCAGGCTCGGCAGCGGGATGTCCCGCTGGTATATAAGTCATGTCAGGTGAGGTACCGGTAGGGGGCATCTGGTTCATCGCGCTGCCTCCATCGAACCGCTGCGCTCCACCGACTTAGGATCGGTTAGGAAGCCGAATAGCTGCTTACTGATTTCGGTTTTTTCATTTAAGTGATCCAGCTTCTCTTGCCACTCTGGATGCGCCTGTAGGGTCTTCGCCAGCAAGGTGCTATCGTTTGGCGGCAGCACCGATATGCTCTTAATTATGCTGGTAATAGTTGGTTTTAGAGCTCTTGGCACCTGGCTAGTAGACGCCTTCAGCAACTGCACCATTTCTTTAGGCGTGAGTATGATGGTTTCAAATTCAGGATGCATGCTGCGCAATTGTAGCCAATGCTTGCGATGATCGCCGTAGCCTTTGCTGTGAATATCTTGCGCGGCGAGCAAAGAGGCGACGGTGGTCTTTTGATCGGTGACGGCTTTGCCCATCGCTTTTTCAGCGCTGGCCAAGATGGCTTCGACTTCGCGATGCGCATGCTGATGCAGCGTGTCGATCAGCGGGACGATGGAATAATTCATGACCTGGCCTGCGCCACCGACGATGCTGACTAGTTTATACCGAACCGACTCGGTGTCATAGGGTCCCGATTGCCCGACTTTGAGCGGGTCGATTTGACTATCGCTCGATAGGCCTAGATACCACATCTGCGAAGCCAGGTTGCTTTTATCCATCAGATCATTGGCAATCCAGCGCGTGCCTTTTGCGGTCTTGATTGGCACCTCTTGCAACTCGGAGAGTAACTCGGTGATGGTTCTAAATTGCTCGTACAGCTGCGCGCTTTTGCTGTTGATTTGTTCGCTAATGGCACCTTTACGCTCACCACCCAGGCAGTCTTTTAGCCAGTCCAAATTGATGAGCCTGTTATCGGGACTGCGTTCTTTGATGATTATGCCTTGAGTTAATTTTTCTTTGCGGGCTTTTTCGGCTTCCTCGTAGGCGTCCATCACGATTTGTTCCAGCTGCTGACTGAGGCTGGCATAGGTTGCTATCTGTGCTGCGATGTTGGTGTCGATGCCGTGACCGGATTCGGGGACGAGCGCCTCGGTATCGAGCATGCCGCCAATGCGCGAAGCCATCAGGCGAAATTGCGTATGCATCACATGCAGCATCTGTTCGATGCCAGGATTGGGCGGACGTTTTTCGATTAGGCTGGTGGCGAAGCTGCGGGTCTGGCGGTAATTTTTAAAATTATAAGCCGCAATCACGGTGTGATCGACGCCTTGCCCAAAATCGCCGTTGGGATCGAGCATATATTCCATGAAGCGGTTGTAGCGGCTGATATTTTGTAGCGATTGTTCGACGAAGGGTGCGTTGGGCGCGCTGGCCACGGATTCGTTTGCGGATGAAAACAGGTGTTTAAATGGGCAGCCGCCAGCGTTCGTTTGGCCTTTGCCATCCGTTGCCTGATGTCCGCTTGGTAATGTGCTATCCCGTTTATCCGTCAAATCCGCATATTCCTTAGTCGTTCCAAGGAAATTTATTGTCGCACGGGCTGGTTAAACCGTAGTTAAGCAAGTAAGGGCAAAAATTAACGTTTATTTAGGAATTGTGGGGCTTTTTTAAGTTGCTTCCGCTCGCGTCTACTGACGCTCACATGAAGCACAGCCGCGGGCGCATCCGTCTTCTGACGGATATTAAGTAAAAAATGATGCTAGTCAGCAGGCTAGCCAGCCGTGAGCGGTGCCTCATGGGAGGCGAAGGAGCGCCTACCGGAGGCGTTAAAAAAAACCAAAAAACCCAAAACAGATCAAAAAAAACACCGCTCGTTCTCACAGGGCAAAAACGGCTAGGCCGTTTGTTTTTTTGATTCGTTACTTCTTGTTCAGGTTACGCTGATTGCGCTCCTTGAACTTGTTGTTATGGCCGGCATGACCACGGCTTGTCCGAACACCACCAATACGGCGCTGGTTGTGGCGGACGTAGTGGGGCTGCTGGAAACGGGGACGAACGGTGCCGATACCCTTCATGTGACACTCCTTGTGTCGCGGGGCTTTGAGACCCCAGAAATGGTACCTGTCCAACTCAATGGACTCGGTAGCAAACGTGAAAAAGAAAATCACAGATGCACCGCCTATTATATATTAATTATTTATTAATGAAAGCGGTTTTTTTAGTGGTAAGGCACTCAAAAGCAAAGAAATTAATTTGAATAAGATAAAAAGAGTCAGTTAAAAAACTAAAAGACCAAAAAAAACCCCACGCAATTGCGCAGGGAAAAAACGGCTATGCCGTTATTGTTTTTGGAGGAAGTCAGTAACGTGCGCGCTCCCGATGGACAGGGGCCGGTGACTGAAACAAGGAGAATCCCCACCCGATCACGCCCTTGCCGATGAAGATGAGAAAACCCAGAACAAATAGGCTCGCAAACACCCCCCAAGCAATTGCCACCACAATCAACTGTACCAGTTCGATCAGTATAGCAATGAGCCAACCGAGCAGAAGCAGCGCAACCGCGGTTACATTCTTCATATGACACCTCCAAGGCGTCGCGGGATACAATCCCATACTAGAAACCCACTCGTACGAGTCAGGTTACAACGTGAAAAGAAAATCACAGATGCCCCATGATTATATGACAATAACAGTTAATTTCTGGTGACAATTTGATGAAGCTTGGCTTTGTGCCTAAAAAAGCTCAAAAAAAACCCCACGCGGTTGCGCAGGGAAAAACGGCTGGGCCGTTTGTTTTTAGGAGAGGTTAGGACCCTGAAAAGAACAGGACCTTGATGACGACCAACAGGAAAACGATGACCCCGATCTTGATGACCAGAGCGGCTAGGACTAAAGGCCAGAAGCGCTTGATCAGCGACCACATACCCTTCTGTAGCTCTTTGGCCATACTGTCGAAAAGGCTTTCTTCGTCCTTCTTCGGTTGAATCGACCTCATGGTGACACCTCTGTCGCGGGGTTTTTAGGCCCCAGAAATGGTACCCGCAAAGCAGGTAGCAAACGTGAGAAAGAAAATCACAGATGCAGTTCTACTATAATAAAAAGCATGAATTTTGAGTGTGAAGCTTTGATGAAAGGTCGATTATTTCCGTCTTTTCCATAGCTTAGCCAGGCGATCGAGGCCGGACTGAATGAGTTCAATTTGCCGTTCGATCTCGGTGGCGCGGGCTTTGGTGATCTTTTGCGTCATGGTCAAAAAGCGTGGCCGCTCATTATGCACGCACAGATTTAGCAGGATCAATGCCAAGCCGCTCTGGGTGAGCACACGCATCGCTTCGTTATATTCATCGTCACGCGCATTGCGCCAAGCCGGATCATCAAGCCTGGTTTCGCGCCCGCCCATATGGCTGGGGTCGACGGCACGAACGCCAGGCGCACCGTAGCGAATGGTGTAGAGCCAGCGCAGATGTACACCGCACCAATGTTGCCGCTCGGTGATGATGCCACGCGCTAAGCACAGATCGAGCGCTTCAGATGTCTCGCCGCGCAAGCGCTTTGCCATCAGCTCCGGTGTGCCCAGATCACGCCTGGGCCGCGCCTGTTTGGGGCGTCCGCGACGGCGCGGAAAACGCAGAATAACGGCTGCTGGAGGGGAGGGGGTGGTATTGTCAGTGCTGGGCATTAGGCATGTTCCTTTGTTGTAGTTGCTTCCGGTATGCGCTGCTGCGCATCCCATGAAACGCGCTCAGGGCTGGCCTGCCTGCTGACAGACGCGGGATTTTTTGTGGTTGGGGTTTCGATGGTGCGGGCTTTTTCCGTCTGGCGCAGCAAAATCTCCAGGCGGTTGCGGATCGATTTGCGATGCATCATCTCCGGCTCCATCACTATCGTCAGGTCAGCGATCTTGGGCAGGTTGTTGTATTTGTGATGCTTGAGTACATGGTGATAAGCGGCCGCCAGCAAATCCTCCGGATAGTCACGCAGCATCTGTATATAATCCTCGGTGAGGCGCTGCTCGGCTTCGCGGCTGGAGGGCGGGAAATGCGTCATCAGCCGCTGCACAATTTGCTGCACGAACGATTCGCTGGCTGCTTGTATCATCGCATCGCTTTCCTCCACCGCCGTTTCAATCTGACCACGCAGCGACAGCGACACGGTATAAGCACCGTTCGGGCGAAAATAATTGGAATCTTGCAAAATAGAATGGAGTGCGTTGAGTGCTGGGTTTTTGTGATGTCTTTGCGTAATCATATAATATCCTCTTCTCTCTCAATCTGGTTTATGGGTTTGGATGTGGTTCATGGTTCATGGATAGGCAACGCTGGAGGTAGGCCGTGGCTCGTCATTTGCAGCCGACGCGCTTCGCCGCCTTTTTTCCCTTTGGCGCGGTTGACCGCTATTTTTTCACTCACCTCTTTCCATGTTTGCTCAAGTTTTTTCTGGCGCCAATGCCCATCGCTCACATCAAAAAACGGCAGCAATGCGCTACGCAATTTTTTCCAGTGCGTACGATTTTTGGCTTTGACCACTCGGCACATCATCGCCTCGTCATCGGGCAGTGGCTTGCCATTTTGCCGCCAGCTATGCAGTAAGATGAGCAGCATCGCGCCGTGCTCCTCTGTGCTTAGATGGTGGCAATCGGCGAGATAGGCATCGGTGTAAAACGGCATGATAGGCGCTTGGCTCATATGGAGTTGCCTCCGGTATGCACTCCTGTGCATCCCATGAGGCACCGCCGCAGGCGCACCCGCCCTCTGACGGGTTTTTTAAGCGCTCCCGCTACGCGCCTGCTGGCGCTCACATGGAGCACCGCTTCACGGGCTGATGGCTCGCCACCCTGCTGCGTGGCAGCTTTATAGTTGCCTCCGGTATGCACTGCTGTGCTAGATTGATTTTCTACTCTCATACAAACTCGCAAACGGTTTCGACGCTGTGGTGGATGGTAACGTTGATGGGTGCTTTGTTGGCTTTGCGTTTAGCCAGTTGCAGCCGGTAGGCTTTGCGCTCGACATAGCGTTTGCCTTTACCAGGAGCGGCACGCCACGCGGTTGGTTGCAACAGCGCTTTTTTCGCTTTGCGACGCACATATGCCGGATCAAGACCTGCGTTTAAACACACTTCTACAAAATCGCGCGTGCCAGAAAGCAGCCAGCGAACGGCTTCATCTTTGTGATACTGGTCTTCACTTTTTTTGGGTTTGCTCAGCGCATCCATGACCGCTTGGGTGATAACGGCTATCCATAAAGCATTCTCACAGCGGGCATTGTTATAGGGATCTGAAAACCAGGAAAGCGGGGAGGTTTTTCTATTACGAGAGTGTTTTTTTCTAGAAGTTGCTCTCTTAATGGTTGTATTCGCAGGACGATTCGAAGGTGTAGAAACACAGGTCATACCTATCCTCATTGGTTTAATCTATTGAAATAGTGCAGGATTTATGCGTTGTTGATATCGCAAGGGTGGAGAACTCCTCGCGTCAAAATTGATATATCCAAAGAGAACTAACAGGAAGAGGAATTTTTAAAAAATAATAGCTTTTTTATATGTGGCTGATGCAGCAAGAAAAAAACAGTCCGGCGACTAGGGCTAATGAATAAAAAACTACACCGGAAGAGGGAAAATAAAAAAGATGGGGTTGCTTATGCGCCCATGAAACTTTGTTGAGCTGCTGCTTCCATTGCTGCTTGCTGGCGCTCTTCCTCAAGGCGGGCACAGAAGCTTTTATGCTCTGTCTGCTTGCAATCATCATTAGCCGGCGCATCAAGCTTGACCGCTGGCTGATCGGTTTGCGGCTGCAACGGGTCTACCAGGCTGTAGTTGGTGCTAGGTTTTTTCGGAGAGCGAACACGTGCTACCTTTTTCCAATAGTCGGGCTCTTGCGTGCCTGCGGCCACTTGTTTTTCATGGCAGGTGAGCGTAATTGCATCGTCAAATGAATGCGCGTCATGATCGTCGACTAAAGTGTTGTCATATGAGCAGGCGCGTACGGCCGCTTCTAGCTGGCCTGGCGTATAAGAGCTAAGCGGCACGCCCAGCTGCTGTAATTGAAACACCACGCCGGCAGGCAATGCAACGCCGCCAATTTCCATCGAGCCATCGCGGAAGCGCTCTGGTTCTGACGAAAACGGATTCAACTCATCGATGAGTTGCCGTGCGCCGTTATATATGTCCAATACAATATTCATACTTGCATCATAGCACAGTGCGCGTCTAGCAGGATGACATCTGCGTGAAGGCGATTGTGACAATTGTGTGACAGTAAATAATCGTTGTAAGATAATGGGTTATCTTATCCCCCCCTGAGAGCGCCTGCTAATGCTTACATGGAGCAACGCTGCCAGCTGGCCAGTCAGCAGACTGGCGGTTTTCCTCTTACGGAACAAGGGAAGATGCATTAGCGTGAAAATATATACTGCTCCCGTTCGCGCCTACTGACGCTCACATGGAGCACTGCTCAAGGCTGGCTCGTCTACTGACGAGCGGGTTTCTAATCCAAGCAACGTGTAATTTCCATGACCAAAGACGATAAACAATTTGTGCGCGATATCGATAGCATGCAGGCACTCACGCGCCGGCTAATCGAAAAGCTGGAACAAAGCGTCGCGTGCGCCGAAAGCGAAATGCTTTTTTCGGCCAAAAGCCCGATGGTATCTTCACTGGTTACGCTGTGTGAACTAATGCTGGCGCTGGAAAAAGCGCGTAACGCTACCAGCGCGGCCACCGCTTTACCATCGGCCGTAGAACCCAGCTTGCCGATGAATGCTGCCGATTTGCAGCTGGTGCAGCATTTCTTACAAAAAATGCAACAAATATAATTTGTTACGAGCTGTCATCTAAACTTAACCCTACGTAAAGGGATAATATGAGATAATGCAGACTACAAAAAGATAGATCTATGCCAACGCTTACGCTGCAAACGTCATCATTATCCCCACCACTGCAAAATGCGGCGCAAGAGCTATTGGATAGTATTCCCGAAGTATTTGGCGAAAAGGATACAACAGTTACTGCGTCCGCACTGCCGCAAGCACTAACGTTGAATGGGCAGACGTACAACGCACTGGTTTTGCAGACACCCGTCGACGCAAAGGGTTATACCAACCAGGTGGTTGCACTAGTGGATGAAAACGGGAAATTACTGCGTGACCTTGATGGCAACGTGCAAGTATCCATATCGATTGTACCCATGTCCCATGAGGAATTGCTAGGGCTGGCTCAAGGGGTATTGCCCGCCCCGATATCTACGCCCATCTCTGAGCTGCCTAAGGAAGAACGTCGTTATGGCTTGAATAAAAAGGTATTGGATGCAGCGGATGCCACTCTTCCCGCCTTTGCCAATTGGATAAAAGAGGTGGATGGAATTGTTACACGAGCTGAATCGGGACGTGCCATTAGCGGGACGGATTTCTTAATTGCGGATATTAATTTTATTCAAGCGGCCGAAGATAATGGGCTGCGTGAAGAAATACGTAAAGTCAGACACGATGCGTTTGAACGAAAATCAAAGATTGAAAAAGAATTTCCTGTTGGGTCGCCAGAACGTGCGGAATTACGCGAAGACCTGCGAGCCGATAAGGTGGTTCCTGCCTATATGTTAATTAATATGCAAGACCAGAAAATGCTTCCAGCACATCTTCTGGACTCTGATACGAAGCGTGAGACAGGTGTGTTAGACCGCGCCTTCGCACGCCAGTTTGTAACCGAAGAAAAACAAGCCAGTGCAAGCTATATACCGGATAATGGTATCCAAACCGAGGATGCCTTAATTCATGATATGCTCTCTAAAAACCGTGGGTTCGCGCTTGCTGATATTCATACCCAGTCTGAATCGCTGGAGTTTATGACCCGCCATATGCAACAGCTAAAAAAAGAAGGCGTGGATACAATCTACACCGAATTGCCCACATTGAATGCGCAAGTTGTACAGGGTTCGGATGTCACATGGCGTACACTTATGCAACCTAGCGTTTCGGTGGAAGATTTTGAAGCCATTGTACGGGATATAAAGGGGCAGCTGAATTCAAACGAGATGCGCGAAGTGAATAAAGTGGCCTATGGCCCGACTTTTGCGAACGACCTGGATATTTCAACTGTCGATGCAACCTATTTCGCGCAGTTGGATTTTCTGCTGGCAGCAAAGAAGGCGGGTGTGGATATAAAATACGTAGACCGCCCTAATAATTTGCCGCGTGATATAGAGCCCCGTCTGTTTCCAGGAATGCGTCAAGCGACCAGCAACTTTATCTGGACAGACGCTATTAATATGTATGAGGGGATTAAAAACCGTGAGGCTGAGGCCGCTGGGAATGACCCATCCACGCGCCGCTTCATCGTATGGGGTGGCGCGGCGCATTTTACCAATACGCCGGAACAACTAGATAATCCGGACAGGCCAATACCGCGTGCGCATGGCTTTGTTGACGAGGCATTAGGCATTCCTTCCATCGGTTTTGCTTCAACCAATGACCCAAACGCTCCGGCCATTGTTGCTACGCATAATTCCAATGATGTGGATGTGCAACTGCCGCGTCAGAGTTTTACTGTTCTACCATTACCGGTAGTGGAAGCTAGCATCGACGCAATTGGCGAATTGCGTCGTCCTGCAACGCCAGCTACTACGCCTACACCCGCTACATCGCAACACCAAGCGCCACAACGCTAATTACCTATGACCCACTGGTACGGCCAATTGTTGGCCGGTGATTTTGCCACCTTCATCGGCAAGACGCTGGCAACGATCAACCCTGGCTCGCCGTATCTTCCCAACTGGCATATCGAACTGATCGCCGATTATCTGGAAGCAGCGCGGCGCGGTGAAATCACGCGGCTGATTATCAATTTGCCACCGCGCTCGCTCAAATCCACCTGTGTGAGCGTGGCCTGGCCCGCCTGGATTTTAGGGCATGACCCCAGCGCCCGCATCATGGCGGCAAGCTATGCGAGCAACCTGGCGCTTAAACACTCGCTCGATTCGCGCGCGGTGATAACGTCGGATTGGTATCGCCATATTTTCCCGCACACGCTGCTTACGCGTGATCAGAATGAAAAACAGAAATTCATGACCACGCGGCGCGGCTTTCGCTTTAGCACCTCGGTGGGGGCGAGTGCTATAGGCGAGGGCGGTAATTTTTTGATTATCGACGATCCGCAAACACCGGCCCAGGCCATGAGCCCGCAAGGGCGCGAATGGGCCAATAGCTGGTTTGATCATAGTTTCTCCACGCGCCTCGATGATAAGAAAAAAGGTGTAATGGTGCTGGTAATGCAGCGGCTGCATGAGCAGGATCTCACCGGCTATCTGCTGAAAAAAGGCGGCTGGGATTGCGTGAGCCTGCCTGCCATCGCCCCGCGCGACATGGAATATACCATTGCCGGAAAGCGCTACGAGCGCCAAGTTGGAAGTTTGCTGCATGCGGCGCGTGAAGATGCAGCGCTGACCGAACGTGCCAAAATCGAACTCGGCAGTGCCGGTTTCGCCGCGCAGTATCAGCAGCAGCCCATGCCAGAAGAAGGAGCGATGTTTCGGCCCTGGTGGTTGAAACGACATTCCCATACCCCGCCAGGGTATCAGCGCTGCGTGCAAAGTTGGGACACGGCGATCAAGGCCGCCGATCATCATGACGCTAGCGCCTGCCTGACGTTTTTAGAGCATGAAGGGGTGAGCTATCTGGCGGAAGCGCTGGTGGTACGGCTTGAATATCCTGACTTGAAACGCGCGGTGCTGGCGCAAGCCAAGCGCTGGAATGCGGATGCGATTTTGATGGAAGATAAAGCAAGCGGTCAGCAATTACTGCAAGACATTCGGCGCGAAACGCATCTGCCACTGATTGCCATCCAACCCAAAGGCAGTAAGCATACACGCGCAGCCGCCATATCGGCTTTGATCGAAGCCGGAAAATTATCGCTGCCCGAGCAGGCATGTTGGCTGGCTGATTTCGAAAAGGAGCTTTTTTCCTTCCCCGCCAGCGAGCATGACGATCAGATAGATGCACTCAGCCAATATCTCGATTGGCAGCGCAATCAGAGTTACGACCAGCTAAGGATCAGACATATATAGTTAAAATTCGTTCATAAAGCCGTAACATTACTATGGTAAAATAATGGCCATGGCAGATGATTTACTCACATTGCTGACGATGGCTAGAGCCTATTTGGATGGGTTGAAACCAGGTAACACGGCCGTTTTTCCAAAAGAACTAGGCCTTAGCGCTTCGCCGAAATCATTTGTACGCGGTGTGAGCAGCGAGGATATTGTACGCCTGCAATTGGCGCCCAACGGCTTGATAAATTCAGAGGATGGCAGCAAAACCTTAGTCGGCGTAATCGATCTGCGCGACCCGCGCATGGACGATCCGACAACGGGCTTACGGGCAAAGTCTAAAATCATTGGCGAAAAATACCCCGCGCCCACCGATCATGTGGAGTCCACGCTTGAACGCAGAGAGCGCGAACGCCAAATCACCGAAGAAATATTTAAAGAAATTACCGCTACCTACGGTTACTTTGATAGTACCGGCGGTAAAATGGTTGGCGAAACATTCAATATGGCGCTGGGAAACCCTGTTCGCCTCAGTGGGCGAGATATTGATTCGCTGCAATGCCGACATTTCGCGCCGATTGCTGCTATGTGCTTACATGAGGCTGGCATTCGCACCACGCTGATGCATTCAGCCGCGCAAGAAGTCGATCCCGACGGTGTGCCAAAACCTATCAGCTACCATGCTTACCTGGTGACCGATCACGGTGAGATTATCGAAGCCAACCCGCCCGTTCGCGAAAAGGCTAATTCGCATTATGTGCATTATCGCGTGCCGATGAATGATGATGAGGTGACCTCGAAAGCACTGGTGATGGATGGGGTGAGTGCCAGGGTGTCGGGCCGCTATGAGCTGGATCCTGATGATGTGTTTTATGGTGGCCACAAGGACGGTAAAGTCACCACCGAGACGCTAGCGCTTTCACAGCAGAATGCAGACAACCGCATTATGTCGCGTGTGCTCGATTTGCTGGATAAGTACGATACGAACAAAGATTATTCTATTCAATGGAATGAGCTGCCCGATGCAAGTTGCGGGGCAACTGAGAAGGCCGATCTCGAACAAGTGCTGCGACTTAAAGCCTATGATCCCAAAGAAGTGACGATAACGGACGTAGGAGGTCAACTGACGCCAGCGCGGCTTCCAACCGTTCCCAAACTGGGTAAATGAGGGCGCGGGATGCAGGCGATAAAACCCATACCGAAAGATCGCCTGATTGAAAGCTTGGAGGCTATTTCGTATGAAAAGGTAGCGATCTTTTCTAAGCCGCATATGATGACAATCAAGCCGCCGGTCGAGGGTTATTCTGCCGATACCAAACCGGATGCAGGCTGTTACCGCATTATCCTATCGCCTGAAGTGACGGCCGATCAAAAAGCAAAATTAGTCCGCAGGCTTGAATACCGTTTTGGCGAGAAGTCATTGGTTGATGCTAGCTCGGATAATGAGCTGTGGTTAAATGCCAAGCGGGTGGAAGCGGTGCTCAGGAAATCTGTTGAGCCTGCTGTTAAAGCGCTCTTTGAAGAATGGGCCAATGAATGCCGTGTGATGCAGTCGGGAAAATCGCTGGATATGGCGCAGCGCGTGGCTGTATCATTAGGGGCAGAATCCAAGGATGGTAGTTATTTCGATATTGAGCTCCTACGTAAATTAAAAACCTATCGCCATAGTGGGCATCTGCGTGATGCCTTCTTTTTCCCCGTAGTGGGAAAATCCTTAGAGCAACATCCCGAATTGATCGATCAATTAGTCGATGAGCTTGACCGGCTGGGTATCCGCCGCGTGTCGTATAAAGGCTTTGGTTATTCGTGCTTTGCCTTTGCCGGCAGCCCCGATGATGAAGGTAAGCAGCAGATTGTTGTGTTGTCTCCCCCAGCGGTGAAATGGTCGGGACACCCCCTGGTGGTATCGGCCAAAGAAGTGAAAACACTGGCGGCGCAGGATGGAAGCGGTGATGCCATTAAGTTTCGCGTGACGCCGGCGCTGCGTTTCGATAAGCGTATTGGGAATGAATTTGCGATTATTGAGCCATTGCTTGCACAATCCTTTGTTCGGCTTAATGATGTCGATGAACGCAATACCGGCTATTACGACTACACGGATAAAGATGGTGTGGCCCATACGCTGCCGATGTTGCTCGACTGGGATTGCGCCCATCCCGATCCCCAATATTTCGACAATTTCTTTGAGCAAGAAGCTATCCGCCAGCATTGGCAAACCATGCCAGAGTTGCAGCCATGGCGCGATGCACAGGCCCATATGCAAGAACACGGGCTGGAAAACACCATTTCACGCGAGGATGTGGAAGATCGCAAAGCCGATGTTGCGGAACATGAGCCAGGACAAAAAAGCGCCACCATGGAACTTGCCGATCGCGGGTTTTACCCCGATGAAATTCGCGAGCTAATGAGCAGCACGTATGCGCAAGGTGGCGCAGCTGATTTCCGTAAACGCTTGCTGGCCGAAGCCGATAAGGTAGACCCCTCCGGTTATGTGAGGGGCGCATGAAGCCGGAAAAAAACAGCATCGATGATTTCAATCTCTTCCATCTAAGCGTGGAATATGTCGCCCAGCATCCCACCACCGAGGCATATATGGCGTTGGATGATCTGGAAATGGTTATGGATAATTGCCAGTTTAATGAGGGTGGGGCCGACTATAACGATAAGCTCGTCTTGCGTTACATGCCTAGTGATGATTCGGAAGAAGATTATAGCCAGCAGGAAGTCGAAGCGCAGTATCCTAAGTTGCTGGCGCTCCTGCGGCAGATTGCGCCTGATATAGATATAGAAGAAATAAACGGACAGTTGGTAATCGATCGCGCCTCGCTGGAGCAGCATTTATACGCGCATGCCGATGAGTATACCAAATCTGAAATGGCACGCTATGACCGTAAAGTGAAAATTGCTCGGCTGATGGAACAGCATAGGGGTGAATCGAAAGCGGCCTATGAGGTGGCGATGGCGCTAGCGGGCGATGCGATAGATGCGGGCACCTATTTTTCCATTGATGCCCTACGTAGCATTCATGCGCTGGGTTATGAAACACACCAAGAATTTCCGCTATCAGGCACGCACGCCTATCATATATTAGCTTCTCAGCCCGATCTGGTGGAGCATCTGATTGAGCAGCTGGACCGAATGGGTGTGCGGCGCATTTCTTTTATTGGCGCAGGCAGTTCTTCTATTGCCTTTAAAACCACGGAAGATGAAAACGGCCAACAGCAAGTGCTGGTCATCTCGCCGGAACAGGTGCGCCATTCCGGTCACCCGCTGGTGCTGCCGGCAAAAGAAGAACATCTGGTGAAGCCCGACCGCCAGGATCGTACGGGCGTTCGCTTGCGCATTACGCCGCATGTCGAGCTGTTACCCCATACCGATTCAAGGCTGTTGCATAAAATACTTCCGGCAATGAAGCGGCTGCTCAAAAAATCAGGTATCAGCGGCGACCTGCATCCTTTCACCAAAGAAGAAGATCTCGATCTGAAGCCTAGCAATATCGGGATGTATAGTTTCGTGGGCGAAGACGGGCGCAAACGAAAACTGCCGATGATACTGGACTGGGGTATGGCGCATCCGAAACTGGGTAGATGGGATAAACTTAGCTTTGTGCCTAATTTTTTAAAGCGCACGCCAGAAAATTTGCTGAAAAAATGGCAATCTATGAAAGCCTTCGCACCGTATTGGGAAGCGCATCGCCATATTGAACAGCAAGGGCTGGAAAACACCATTTCACGCGAGGCGGTAGAGGAGCGCAAAGCCGATGTTGCGGAAAATGAACCAGGTGAGAAAAGCGCCACCATGGAGCTTGCCGATCGCGGGTTTTATCCCGATGAAATTCGCGAGCTAATGAGCAGCACGTATGCGCAAGGTGGCGCAGCTGATTTCCGTAAACGCTTGCTGGCACAGGCAGATAAAGTAGATCACTCAGGCTATATTGCTAAGTAATACAATAATTTAACAAAAATTAATGATTGGAAATTATACTATTGTACGTAACACAGGCTATTGAAACTAACGGGGGATTATATGGCTAGAGACTATGAACAGGAGTCCTACTTACGAAATGATTTGATGATTTTACTCTTGGAAGAGTTGCTAAAAACCAATCATGTCGAGGGTGAGCCATTACCCAGTTTTCGTGATTTAGATAAGCATGTGGCGTTTTCACCTGCGGTTGATGAATATAGGACGGCTTTTACTTCGGTAGAAGATTACGTTCGCAACGACTCGAGCATTTTAAAAGAATCCAGATATCATCGTGGTCAACGCTACCAATTAAACTATGATAATGATGGGGTCTATGAAGGGGGAAGTGATGAACAGCCGTATAATCCACATAGCGGTTCTAAAGGAAAATATCCGCCTGCCATAGCTGAGCGTGACCGCGATGCGATTGATATTATCAGAGCGCAATTAGAACGTGCATTGCCTGGCATCGAAATAACCGAAAAAGGTAATAAGCTGGTATTAGACCGTGATGCGGTGATTGATGCGCTTAGCCACTCTACTAACCCTGAAATTCGCGAAGTATTTACAGTGAAGGGGGTTATCGATGAGGGATTAAGGCGTTATAAAGAAAAACCTCATTTTTCAATGTCGCAGCATATTCTGGCGGCAAGTATAGGGCAGCAAGCAGGCGACAGTTTGCCGGTCGATCGTTTGCGCGAATTTCTTGATGATTCACCTACCATGAAATATCGTCCTAGGAATGATAGTTGGGCTAGCCGTGAAACGACAGGGCTTCCTGCTGCGGTGCGTAAAGATTCAAAATTAATGGATAAGCTGATTGCAGAATTGAAAAGCATCGGCATCAATGAATTGACTTATAATAATGGTGATCTTGTGAGTGTTCCCGATAAACAAGGGCGCAGCTACAACATTGATTTTGAAAGTCATGGCAAAGCTAAACATACACATCCATTGGTTGTCCCTATTCTGCATTCTAAGAAATTGAATGGTGGAGAGGAGAAATTGAATGGTAGAGAGGAAAGTATTTATTTAAATATTCGTCCTGTAACTGAGCCAGCAAAAAATGACGAGAAAAGCTGGGGCAAAGCCACCCGAATCGGTAAGAAATTAAGGAGATCAGGCGCCGAAGGGCATGACGGTCATGCCACCAATTTCCGCGACGATGAGGATGGCCAGGTCGGGCTAAACGATCTGGTGATGTATCGTTATACCAATGGCGATGGCGAGGTTAAAAAGCTACCCATGCTTGATTCGGATAGCCTTGTTGGTCGCCATAATCCAGTTAGTTTGTTGCGTTTTCTAATAGAAGGTAGCGCCTTGGAAAAGGCTCTGGAATCCATTAGCACGCCGCGTAAAACACTCGATCGCAGGCATTTGGAAAAAGCATGGAAAGATCCTGCCTTTGAACGCTGGGTGAAAGGCCAAGAGCGCATTCAGGGCGAGTGGGAAAGTCATTTGCGCGACGCGGGCTGTGAAATACCGGCTGCAATGGAAGAGGGCTTTGGAAGCCGTTTCCCGAAAGGTGGCCGTGGTGGAGCAGCTACACGGGCATAAATATAGGGTGGTATAGGTGGCTGAGCCAAAAGATCCATTTGAAGAGATGATTACTGATCTGGATTTACCGGAATCAGTAAAGCCTCCTTACGAACCGATGATGGATCCTGATTTTCCAATCTCGCCTGGCGCGAAGCTCAGTAAACACGCGCCCGAATCGCGCTATCAACGGCAACATTTTGGAGGTCCGCTGCCAGAAGGCGTGTCAGGCGTCGTGTACCAGGCTGTATTGAAAGCCAATGTTGAAAATATAAGCCAGCTGACGCGTATTCAAAGCGCTGCAGCGTATCTCTTCGTTCAAGATCAAGAGTTACATGAAGCTGAAATGGCTTTACGCCGCCAAATGCATCAGCGTGACCCCATCAAGGGTTATGATGATCTAATTCAAAAAGAAGGGCAGCTCAAACAGGCGCGAGAAAGATTATCTGGCGAGCAACAAAAATGGTTGCCAAGAGTCGATGCGGCGCGAAAGCCTTTTGAACAAAAAATCAAAGACCATATTGCCGATATGCCCGATGTAGCTGAAGAAGCAAAAGAAGCTACCTATAAACGCATAATGGCGATGGTACGCAGCAATGCATTGGCTATTGCGGAGAATGCTGTCAATAAGAAAAAACCAGATCAAGGCCGCCGCCACTGCCAATAATGCTATGTCGGGGGATTGGAATAGTGCGTTTTATGTTGTTAACTATTTATTATATTTAATGTCGTAATATCATTAACAATAGGAAATACATTAATACGGGGTGCCCTTTCCCCGCTGGTTCTCCCCCCGACAACGGGGGGAGCTACCCAAAGAGGCAGAAGGAGACAATATGTCGCAAGAAGTAATTAGTGAATGGGTGGCCAAAGCGAAACACGCTGAGAAAAACCCAGCGCCTGCTGTAAAGCGCCAAGCGCCCAAAGCGCCGCCAAGCAAAGGCAATATCATTATGGAGCTGGCTGAACGCCTGCGCCCGTGGATTGCCAAAATGTTCGATGGCCAGCACAGCAATGAAGGCATGTTGATTCAGCCTGCGCATATTCGCGCTATCTCTCTCAATGTTGCACAGGCCATCGTGCAGCAAAATAAATATAAGGTGGAGTAGGCCATGGGTGTTGCTACCAATAATCTTACCAAAACGGAATTGCTGCAAATGGTCAAACGCGCTGGACACGACCAAGGGTTTGAAACCGCTCCAGGTGTGGAGCAGCATTTGGATGGCACCTTAGGTGAACTCGGCCAACCGCGCGGTCATGAGCCAGGCAAAGGCCGCTAATTTTTCGCTTTTCGAAGTTTTTTTCCTAGTCTCAATCCCGAGATCACGTTATAGTGGCAAACATTAACGAATCTTAACCAAAAGGGGTTCCCATGACGACTGGCCTTCAAAATTACACCAAAGATGAAGCACCAATTGCCGAAGCGATCGAAGAGCGCCTGACTGCAATGTTTGACGCACGCTCGACTGATGGCTGGCGCAATAGCTTCAATGGAGCCATGCGTGAACAGGAAGGCACCAAACCGCATGAATATGTGAATGTACAGCTGCTCAAGATGAATGATGAGTTTCGTGTGCTGATACGGGTGATCGAGCCAGGCGATACGGCGCGCAAACAGCTTTATAAAGATAAGAACGGTAAGCCTCTCGGCGATAAAGAGGCGCAAGAACTCTATAAAGGCGCCAAAGAAAATGCGGACCGCATTATGGGCCAATTGGAAGGCGCACATTTGGCGATGAAGCGTGATAAAAAGCCGGTGCAATTCCATGGTGATTACATTGTGTTCCCCTCGGTGGTGGAAGCGGCGCGCGCCGTGAATAATTTGCTACCTGAGCGTAGCCTGGAAGCAGACAAAAAGCCCATCCGGTTGGGCGCTGTAGGGCCTGTTACCGAGTTCTAACCCATCCTGCCATTAACGGTTTCGTCATAAAAGATTCATCGTTCAGTCACGCGAGTGTCACAGCTTTTTGCTATTGGTGAAATGTCACTAGCAACTAACTAATCTGTGAGGCTGTATGACCAAGACCCTGAAAACCGGCATCAAAAGCAACGTATCGCTCAATAGCTCGATCTATCTGCAAGGACATGTGCGAGACTTATTGAATGCGGCAGGGGCGTTAGCAGAATTCATGCAACAGCCGATCATACAAGGCAAAGAAACCGTCTACGCGCTGGGCGCCATCGGGCAGATCATGGCTTCTCAGCTGATTCGCGAAACGGTGCTGATTGAACAAGCCACCCATAATCTGATCGCTCATTCCACCGATAGCCATTTTGAACAGGCACGTCTGTCGTCACAGCTGCATAAGAAACTGGCTATGATCAAAACCCTGATTTCCATTGTGGAGCAATTACCCGCCGCCACGCCGCAAGCCATGACCAGCTTCACGCAATTAGCCAATAAACTGTTACAAGATTGCGATGCGATGGATGAGGCGCTGTTGACAGTGGATATGAAAGCAGCCGTGGTCACGCAATCAATTCATATCAGTGCGCTAGAGCGCGTATAAGCTATCTAGCCCATTGCCGATTGGCTGGATCAGGGCTTACGTCATGGGCATGATGATTCTGCAAACTGCTGAGACGTTGCATCATATAATCATGATCAACCTGAATAATGGCGAGCTTGTTAAATACATCATGTTTTTTATCGTTTAGCTCATCAAACGAGCTGTACCCACACAGCGTGCTATTTTCTACCCCTGCACCGGCGGCAATATAGGTATCGGCAATGACCGTGCCGACAAATCGTGTGTATTGATCGGTTGGCATAAGGGCTTTGATGTCATCTTCGGTCAAGGTCTCGGCATGGGCTTTTTCAATCACAATCTTATATTGATCCACTAGCGATTTAACGATGGCTAAATGCTCGGGCAAATTAAAATGCTCGGGTCCCAAGAAATTCTCGAGCTGCTTGAATTCCTTCTGCATGTCCTGGAAGGTATCTTCAATATCTGCCCAAAAGGTGGCCGAACCTGAACGCATTGTCGTTCCTTTTTTATGCTCCCACTTGCGCCTGTTTACGCTGGCATGGGGTTATCTAGCTGATCTGCTATTTTCTCAGGATTTGGTTACTGTTTGATGAAGAAAGTGGGGGGTATCTGTATTTTACCCCTTCCGGAGCAGTATTAGCAGGCGTAAGGCTATAAATATAGGCTGACAATTTGTATGTTTCCGAGATTGCTTGCTGGCACTCTCATGAGTCATTGCCGCAGGCGTGTCACTCTACTGAGTGCTTTCGTTACTCCTGCTAAAAACAAGAATCCATTTTTCAACTTTTTTTAAGAGGTACGCATGGCTGGTCATAACCGTCACATGAAGCAATCACGCTCACGTTTTAATCCGGTGCATTGGTTCACTCCAGCACCCGCCAAAAAACAAGTTATGTCGTCTACGGCTCCTGGCCTTCGCTCTTATATGATCGCACCTGGTCAGCCGGTCTGGATGGAGCGTGACTATGCGCAATTTTCCCGTGAAGCCTATATCAAAAACGTGATCGCGCATCGCGCCATCAATCTGGTGGCAAGCTCAGCCGCTTCTGTTTATTTCAAATTACTCAGCATCGGCCCACGCGGCGGGCGCAAAGAATTGCTTGTGCATCCGGTGGCTTCCATGCTGCAACAGCCAAACCCCCTCCAGGGTATGGGTGATTTTTTCCAGGCACTGTATCAATATCGCCTGATTAGCGGCAATGCGTTCATCCAAGCCGTTGGCCCTAAAGATGCCGCACCTACCGAATTGCACCTGCTACGCCCTGACCGCGTGGCGGTGATTCCTGGCAAAGGTACCTTACCGGCAGCTTACCGCTATAGCGTGGCGCAGCAAGCCATCGATTTTCCGGTGGATCGCTATACGGGTCGCTCGCGTATTCTGCATCTCAAGAATTTTCATCCACTCAGCGATTGGTATGGCCTGTCGCCGGTGGAAGCGGCTGCTTATAGCATCGATCAACATAATCAGTCAGGCGCTTGGAATCAGGCGCTGATGCAAAATGGCGCGCGGCCAAGTGGCGCATTAGTGGTGCGCGGCGAGGGCAGCCAAACTTTGTCGGACGATCAATATCACCGCATTAAACGCCAAATTGACGAAGAATTTTCAGGCCCCGCTAATGCGGGTCGTCCGCTCTTGCTTGAAGGCGGACTGGATTGGCGCGAAATGAGCTTGAGCCCAAAAGATATGGATTTTATCGAAGCCAAACATGCCAGCGCTCGCGACATCGCACTTGCCTTTGGCGTGCCGCCGCAATTGCTCGGCATTCCTGGCGACAATACCTATGCGAATTTGCAAGAAGCGCGGCTGGCATTATGGGAACAAACGGTGGTGCCGCTGCTGCAAGCAACCGCCGATGCGCTGCAAAGCTGGCTGCTTCCGATGTTTGCCGCCAATCTGGAATTGGTGCCTGATCTGGATGCGGTAACGGTTCTTGCTACGCGCAATCAAGCTATGTGGGATCGTTTGGAAAAAGCATCCTTCCTCACCGATGATGAGAAACGCGCAGCTGTCGGCTATCCACCAAAACCATAGTTGCATCTGCTCGCACCTCACGATACTCTGCTTAAAAAATGAGGGCAGGGTATGCGTTATTGGTTGCTGTTGATTTTGTGGTGCGTAGCGACACCGGCATGGGCGGATGTTTTTAACTATGCAATGGTAAAGTCCAAAAGCTCGCTAAAGTTTTTTGCGATTCATAAGGACGGGCCGATTCAAGGCAAGTTCACCGATTTTGATGTGCAGATTCGCTTTGGCCGTGATGCGCTGGAGAAAAGCTCCATTGTGGCGGAAGTAAATACGGCAAGTGTCACATCCGACGATGCTAAGCTGGTTGAGGCGCTTAAAATGCCGCAATGGTTATCCACGCAGCTATTTCCTAAGGCACGCTTTGTAAGCACGAGCATTTCAGTAATGCCCAACACGGAAAACTATATCGCCAAAGGCAATCTAACCATTCGCGATAAAACCATTCCGGCGGTGGTGAATTTTCAATTGAAGCCACGTGGCGATACCGAAATTGCCGAAGGATTTATGACCATCCGCCGCAATGAGATTGGACTGGCTGAAGGTGAATGGAAAAGCGATGACGCGCTGAAATTCGAAGTGCGCATCGAATTTCGTCTCATCGCCAATAAACAATCATGATTCGCTTATACATATATGTGTGGTGATGAATTCTTTCTTGTTGATTCACGGTTTAGGCTTGATCCTAGGAGTAATTAAATTATATTAATATCTATGCCTAGTACTGAATCCTCAACACCAATCACCTTTAGAACCCGTAATCATGCTCGCGCTCAGGCGCTCATGACGCATTTGCAGCAGCAATTTGGCGAGGAAGAAGTGAAATTTACCATCCATGCCGCACGTAATGACAATTTGCTCCTGCAAGTGGGCAGACGTATGAGCGCTTCGCAAGAGCTTATCGATGAGATTAGAACGGAAGCCGTTCGCTTTGCGATTGAGCAACAGGGCATGCCGAAAACTACCGTGGCGACTGATATTTTACACGTGACCAATCGCTTGGCGACACGCTGATCCTTTCAATTATTTTTATCTGATACTGCATGCGTAGCGACCGGCTTCGCATCGTTTTTTGTACCTCTATTTCATAGGACTGTTTATGCATTACGAGAAAAAAATCAGCGCTAACATGCGCGAACGGAAACGCTTGGGCTTTAATCTTCACATCAAGTCACTCGATAATACAGGCCGCTTTGCCGGCTATGCCAGCGTATTCGATATGGTGGATTCGCAGCGCGATATGATGCTGCGCGGTGCCTTTATGGCCACCGTGAAAAATCGTGTGCAAGACATCAAACTGCTGTGGCAACACCAACAAGATGAGCCCATCGGTGTATTCGAAGCGGTCTTTGAAGACATGCACGGGCTGTATGTGGAGGGGCGCTTGCTGCTTGATGTGGCGAGGGCGAAAGAAGCTTATACGCTGTTAAAATCCGGCGCGATTTCCGGCATGTCGATCGGCTATTCGCCAGTGCGTTATCGTATCGATGCCGAAACGGGCGTGCGCAAATTGGCCGAAGTGGATCTGTGGGAAATAAGCCTGGTGACGTTTCCGGCTAATGCCGCGGCCAATGTGACGGTGGTCAAGCAGGCCAATGATTTGGATTTGTTAGTTGCCGCGCTGAGTAAGGCTGAAAACTCGCTAAGGCAGTTTCTTTAGTTGCTTCCGGTATGCGCTTCTGCGCATTCCATGAAGCGCGCTCAGCGCTGGCTAGTCTGCTGACTAGCTAGGCGCTTTCTTTAAAGCCGTATTCCAGCTGCATCAATTCTTTCACGGCTTGCGGTGGCTCAACGCCATAACCGGAATGTAGCACATTGCCATAATCGGCAATATCCAACACGGTGGTGCCTTGACGGCTTTTGAAAATATCGCGCTTGTCGGTATCGACCGCTACATAATACCAGGCGGACTTACTTTTATGATCGCGTCCACGCACCAGAAAAATCTGATCGGGACGAAGCGAACGGGCATCTGCGAAACTGGTTTTTTTATTTAGCGGATACATAAGGATTGCGACCCAAGATGAACTAAATAGTACATTTTTTGTATGCGGAATAATTCCGCTAGTCAAGCAATCTGTGATTGCTTGCTGAGAGCCGCGTTGCAGATGATTTGCGGGGAACGTACGGAAGGAGATGGGATTGGGGTGTTATTGCTAGTCAGTAAGCCGGCTAATTCTTTGGCGACTTGCAAACTGTGATTAATGGCTTCGATCACTTTTTCGCGGCCTGATTCTAATAAATAATGCGGATTGACACCGACTGCGCCACTCACTGGCAGCATATGCGGTCGCTCGGCAATCCAGCTATGAGCAAATTGTAACGCTTTGATTTTTTCCGGCGTTGCAAGCAGCAAGACCGGTTTTTCCGGCAACACTTCCCAAGCATCGAGCAAGGTGTGGATACGATTTTGATAAGTCGAATCCCCTGGCACCCCAACCGATGCAACCACCAGCTGATAAGGGACACCCGCTCTTAGTTGGGCGACAAACTCACCGGCGTTGCTGAATTGGGAAAGTGAACTGTCAACATGGGCAATATTGATGCCTGGCGCACCTTTGAGTTGCGCACTGAGCGCATCAGGCACAACGGCATTGCTGGCATCAGCAATTATGGCGACCCTTGCGGGCGTATTAGTCGTTGTCGACATTGTTTAGACAGTTTTGGTCAATCAAACAGAGTCATCAAAAAAAGGAGCATATTATTAATCATTATTAACGTCTTTTGTCAAATTTAAAATATTTATTAACCAACTGACACCAATAGAGGAATGATTTATGTCGACAAATATTTCAGACATCGCTGACCGCGTAAGTTCTCTAGGCCATGCCTGGGAACAATTTAAGCAGGTCAACGACGCACGCTTGAACGATATTGAGCGCAAAGGCCACGCTGATCCGCTGTATAGCGAACATCTACACCACATTAATAACGCACTCGATAGCTATAAAGAGCGCCTAGATACGATCGAAACCGCTAATAACCGCCCTATGCTCGGCCTGGAAGCGAAAGCAGCAGAACCGGTGAACGGCGAATATTCTAAAGCCTTCCGCAATTACTTGCGCAAAGGCATGGATGCCGGTTTAGAGAGCCTGCAAACCAAAGCGCTTTCGGTGACCTCGGATCCGGATGGCGGTTACCTGGTAACCCCACATATGTCTGCCAACATTGTGCAGGCTATTTTTGAAACCTCGCCGATTCGTCAACTGGCATCAATTGAAACCATTTCAACCGATGCGCTTGAATTGATCGATGACCATGCTAGCGCCGTTGCGGGTTGGACATCGGAAACCGCGAGCATCAGCGAAACCAATTCTCCTACCATCGCCAAACGCACCATCAACACGCACCAGCTTTATGCACAACCTAAAGCGACGCAAAAGCTCGTCGATGATGCGGCTGTTGATATCGAATCATGGCTTGCAGGAAAAATTGCAGACATCATTGGCCGTACCGAAAATACGGCTTTTGTGGGCGGCAATGGCGTTGGCCAGCCACGCGGTCTGCTTACCTATGCAGCAGGCACCAGCTGGGGTCAAATCCAACAAGTAAGCTCTGGCAGCTCGGGTGCTGTGACTTCTGATTCGTTGATCTCACTGTTTTACAGCTTGAAAGATGCGTACATGAAACGCGCGACCTTCATCATGAACCGCAGCGTGATCCAAGCGATCCGCACGCTTAAAGCAACCACCAATCAATATCTGTGGCAGCCAAGCTTGATTGCTGGCACCTCCGACACCTTGCTGGGTGCACCGGTTGTGATGGCATCGGATATGCCGGTTGCGGCTGCGAACTCGCTTTCGGTTGCAGTGGGTGATTTCAAAGCGGGCTATCAGATCGTTGATCGCCAAGGCATTCAAATCCTGCGTGATCCATACACCGAAAAACCGTTCGTGAAATTCTATGCCACGAAACGCGTAGGCGGTGATGTGGTGAATTTCGACGCTATCAAATTGCTGAAACTCGCCTAATTTAGAAAGGGACGATCATGAGAGATTTATATCATAATATTGCCGTCAGCCAGCCGCTCAATCCGGTGGTGTCGTCGACAACCAAAACCTCGTCGGCTATCGATCTGCAAGGATTTGAAAGTGCGGTAGTGCTGTTTTCTGTAGGCTTGTCTGGCGACACATTGTCGGGCAGCGTGTACTGGACGCTTAAATTGCAGCATAGCGATGACAACAGCACCTACACCGATATCGCCGCTAGCGATAATAGTGCAGGCGTTGCAACGGTCGTAATCGATGCAGCCGCAGAAGATGAAGTTGCAGTTGTGTTCGGCTATGTCGGTAGCAAGCGTTACTTAAAAGCATTAGCAACCCCAACAGGCACCCATACTAACGGTACCCCGATTGGTATGATCGCGCTTCGTGGTAATGCGACTTACTTACCAGCTGCATAGCTTATAGGCAATTTATGGCCAGCCTGCCATCTGGCGGGCTGGCTTTTGAGCCCATAATTAGGTACGATAATCTACGTTTCGTCCGTTTAACTGTAGCGTAAATGCCACAGGCATAAGTAAAATAACAGTTATTTTGTCGGCGGTTATAAAGGTGGAGCAACGCATAGATGCGATAAATCAGCGGGTTAGCTGAAATTGTCATAAATACTTCATTTTGCGAAACGCACGCAATCATGTTATGTTCATGTCTGTTAAGCATTTTTTAAACTGCCTTGGCTATTATCCAGGCATAGACTAACAAACACAGGATTATCTCGTGGGCAAATTAAGTAGATCAGAACAAATCATCGCAGAAAAAACCGTTTGTATCTTGCTTGTACGGGGTGAAAGCCAAGACGGGCAAAAGATTTATGCGTATGTGGCTATTCGCGCTGACAAGCTGGAAGCCTTTATGCAAGCGCAAAAAAGCGGTACGTTCTATCCCGAAGATTACGGAATCATTATTGAATCAGGTGAGGGCGAGCCTTCGGATGCGGTGAAAAAACGCATGACCGATGAGTATGGCTTTAACCATGAAGCAATGATCGATATCAATAATCAGGCCGACGCTAATACCTAAACCATCCTTCTAATTCGACAAAAGCCTTTGTGGCCCAGGGCCATAACTGTCCGCAATTTCATCAAATTGTCATATATCCACCCTTTTTTTGTGTTAAAATCTTAGGGTAGGAATCTAACTGCGGACGGTATGTAGGTGACGGGCATTCTTCAAAATGTCAGCCAAAATCAACGCTTCCTGACGGAAGGCGGCGGCTTTGCCGTGGCCGAAGTGATGGGTGCTGTTGTCGCGTTAGGCATGGTTGGCGTGGCCGATAAAATCGCCCCCAACTCCATGAAAGCCGTGACGCAAGCGGTTGCAAAACACGCGATTGAACCCTATCTCGATCAGTTTGAATATGGCTTAGGTGTTGTCTGCAAGCTCGAAGAATGCAAACCCGATAAAACCAAAACCCGCATGGAACGCGCAGAAGGCATTGCCCGCGCGCTCACGGTTTTTGGGGTGGCCTGGATTCCAAGCTTAGTGGCAAAAATAGCCACCCGTCGTGGTATTAATCAAGTGTGCGGCCTGGGCGATGGCGCGCCGTGGTGGAATGTGCTTAAGGCCAATCATCATGACGTTAGCCTGATGCTCTGCGACGAATTGCCCCATTACGGCTCGATGCTACTGCTCAACACCACCCATAAAGGTGCAGCGATAAGTGATGATATGCTGCGTAGCATTACCGGTATGTTAGAAAAAATGGGCATGTCGAAAAAGACCTCGCATGAAATGGCGATGATGGCGGTGGTGCATGAGCTGCCCAACTTCATCGGCTTTAGCACAGGGTTAGCTAAAATCGCGCATGATGTGTACAAACCCATGTCGCATGTTGAGCGGCTGGCATTGCAGTCGTCATTGTCCTCACCTGGTCTTCCTTCGCATTCGTAAGAGCATTTTCCATTTAGCCGCGCACGTCGTTATCCTTCGGACTCGCCATGCTCACGTACTTGTTACGTACGCTGCGCTGTCTCGCCTTGGCTGCCTAGTGCACAACTAAAGCGAAAACGCTCTGTTATAGTGGCCTCCGCAGGCGCGCCACTCTGCTGAGTGGCTTTTTTTAGCGCTCCCGTTCGCGTCTGCTGACCGACTTTTTTATTATCCGTATTATATGCACATCATCATGTTATCGACCCATCGCGGCTGCGAGGACGGGTTTGTTGTGCGTCGCTATGAGCTCGGCAAAACCTATCACGTCGCCGATGGTTTGGCGTCTGCCTTTATCCGCAAAGGATGGGCAAAGCGCGCACCGTCTGATCTTTTTTATTCCAAGCATTTTCATCACAAGGAGATTTTATGACTGCTTACCCTGCACGCCAGTTGGCGCGCCTTACCGCGCCTACGACCGAGCCGATTAGCCTGGCGGAGGCCAAGCTGTATCTGCGTATTGATCATGCGCAAGACGACACGCTTATCAGCGATCTCATCACCACTGCGCGGCATATGGCAGAGCAGCATTTAAAACGCTCGCTCATGACGCAAAGCTGGAAACTAACTATGGATGGCTGCGAGCATTTTGCCCTCGATTTATATGGTGAGCAGATAGTGCCCTTATCGATGGGACCTATTGCCAGCATCACCAACATCATGGCCGTTGACCGCGAAGGAACCAGCACCGAGGTCGATAATAGCTATTACCGTCTTAGCGCCACACGCGACGCGGTTTTGATGAATGCAGGTGTGAACGGCTTTCGCATAGAAATCACCTATAGCGCTGGCTACGGCGATGCGGCTTCGGTGCCGCGCCCGATCAAACTCGGATTGCTGTCGCATGTGGCGGCTTTGTTCGATGGTCGTGGCCTAGATGCCGATACGGCATTGCCGGCATCGTGCCTATCTTTATATGCGTCATACCGCGAGGTGGGTTTATGATACGCCGTAAAAGCCCAAGCAGCAGGTTGCGACACCGCTTAAGCCTGCAACAAGAAATCCATACGGCCGACACGCAAGGCGGATTCACCCGCAGCTGGCAACCTATTGCCGATTTATGGGCAGAAATTATGCCGATGCACAGCTATGAGCGCGGACGTGAACCATTGGTGGGTGGGCAGCTTCAGGCGACCATCACCCATAAAATCACATTGCGCTATCGCGATGGCATCACCACCGGACAGCGCCTCGTATTTGATGGACGCGCTTTCAATATTCATTCCGTGATTGTGCCTAATGAAGCCAAACAGCTGATTGAAATTTTTGCCGAAGAAGGGGGTGCGGGCTAATATAACTGCTTCCGCTCACGGCTGACCAGTCTGCTGACTGGATTATTATTTTATCTGTAAAAAGGAACTATTATGACGGCGATAAGTCATTTGCCGCTGCAAAAGGCGGTCTATAATACATTGCATGGCGATGCTACACTCATGGCGCTGATCTCCGATGTGTATGATCATGTGCCGCAAGGCACGGACTATCCCTATATTGCTTTTGGCGAACCGCGCATAGATGATGTATCTAATATGTCGACTACTCTGATCAGCATGGATCTGCCACTTCATATATGGAGTCGTGATGGCGGGCGTAAACAGGTGGCAACCATCATGGAGCGCGTGCATACGTTGCTGCATTTGGCAACACTCAGTCTGACTGGGCAAACCCTTCTGAATCTGCGCTTTGATAGCAGCAGGGTCGATTTGCAAAATGATGGCTACAGCTATAAAGGCACCATGGCGTTTCACGCTTTGCTGCAGGTTGGCTAATGCGCAACATTACTTTTGAACAGCTTTGTGCGCTTGAACAAAATACCGATGCGACGCTGGTGCAATTGGCCGAGCGACTGGCTGAACATCGATTGCATTTACAGGATATGACGGCGCTGGTGGCGCTCTGCAATGACCAGTCACTGGAGGCTGCGCAGGCTTGGGTGATGGAGCAGGGGGTTGTCAGCGCGACCGAGTTGTTGTTGCCCTATCTCACGCAGTGGCTCAATGGTCAGTGCGTATCGTAGCTCTTGGCGATGGTATCGATATATTGGCGGTAGCTGGGTTGCAAATTGCTGGTGATCTCGGCTGTGCATTCGGTCTTGGCATACATTTCTTTATAAGAGCCACGTGCTGCGGTGAGAATATCATATTGCAGCCGGCCAGGCGCATTGACCGACGCCATATCTTGCGCCAGCGCCGAGATGATGACATGAAAATCATACGGATGGGTAATGGTGCAATGATTGAGAAAATAATGCGTCACCAATAATTCTTCATAACGCTTTTTCAGTTTATCCCATTCAGCCGTTTTTCCCGATGCTTGTGCTTCGGGATTAAACAAGGCGGTAACCGAGTTATCCTCTTCAGGTTCTATCTTTTCAGTTGCCGGTGTCTTCGCGGCATCCAATGCGGTCTTCAACTGGTTGATTTCACTATCACGATCACTGACTTGCTGCGTTACTTCCTGCAAACGCCAGGCATAGGCTGCGATAATCAATACGCAGCCGCACAGTACCATCAACACCATCGCGCTTATATGATTGGGAGGTTGGGTGCGCACGAACTAAGGAGTTCCTGGTTGCGCGCAGTTAATAGTCACCGGCTCGCCATGCGATACGAGCGACTTTGCGCGGTCATACGAAAAACAACGATATACAATCGATAATTCTTTCATGCAGCTCGGCGCCGGATCGGGCCCGAGGCTTTGATCATTCACATCAAACTGGCAAATTTGCTTGCCATTGCAGTGAAATTTAACCGCTTCCAATACATTGTTGGGGGCGAAGCTTTTGGCATAATTTTCATAATCAGCATAGGTTTTGCCGGTTTCTTGTTGCCATAATTCCAATGATTTTTTGCAATTAAGACCCCAGCTGGCATTCACCGCAATCACCTGATAGCCCGACGTTTGCTGCACCGTTTTTGCAGCTGGCGCCTTATTGGTCATGCTTTGCACCGCAATACCCGCCATGAACTGCCATACAAAATAGGTGATAATAATAACGACTGAAATAATCAGCAGGTGAACTTTAAAAAACATCCAATGCCCCAAACTACTGTTGCTGTCTTACCCGAATTTCCTTAACAAACCCTTGATTTATGGAGAAATAGCCCCATGCCCAATGATATGGAAGAATTACATAGTGCACTCAATCGCTTAAGCCGTCTAACTGGTTACAGCAGCAACCCCACTCAAACCCTGCGTACGCGTATTGGTAGCCATAGTGATAAACGCAGTAATAACAGATTCTTGTCCCAATTTGCGAGTAGTTTTATGAATAATGCTCTGCAAGAGCTGTTTGACAGCAGTGGAGGTGGAAAATCAAGAATACAAAGCGAATACAGTATGTTGCAAGGGGTTTTGCCCGCTGAAAGCCGCTCGTCCCGCGCTAGCCGCGGACAACAGCTTTCTT
The DNA here is from genome assembly GCA_033762715.1 of Rickettsiales bacterium. Lineage (GTDB taxonomy): Bacteria > Pseudomonadota > Alphaproteobacteria > Rickettsiales > SXRF01 > JANRLL01. The sequence goes on from JANRLL010000004.1 coordinate 107,766, forward strand.
CACTAGCGGCAGCCTTGAATCGGGCCTCACGGCGCTACCTCTAGCAACTGGCTGAAATACCATTCGTTTTAACGATTTTTAATCCTGTATTTTTAGGTGCTTTTGAGGCCAGAAAAACCAGCAAAAACCGTCACATAAATGTCATAAAAATCAACTATGGGCAGGTGTGGCTTTACGATATGATGTAGATGGATAAAAAAGGTTTTTGGAGTCTTGTTGCGTGTCAGGCAATAACAACGAATATGGCTCGGGTAATGGTTCGTCGAAAGGCGGCCAGTTTGGCAATACCTCCAATTTCAGCACCACAGGACTAAGTGATGACGGACGTTTCCTAGGCATTAAGCTTTCGCCGGACATGGCTGAGAAAATGCGTTCGTTCTATCCGATCGCGCTTAGCTGGTTGCGTCGCAAAGGCGAACAAATTGCGATGCCTCTGTCAGAAAAATTCGCAAAAGAAGTCCTGAAAAAAGGCCCTGAAGAAGCGGCGCATCTCAGCGGTAAAGTTGGTAATGTCGTCGGTTACAGCATTATCTTAAGCAGCCAGCTTTATGATTTAGGCAATAACGTCTATACCTCGACCAAGCTGCTCAATGAGCTGCGCTCGGCCGTTGCACCACTGCATAAAACTACACCCAATGCATCGCCACTCAGCGGCAATAACGAAGTTATCGCCAATACGCGCGGTAAAATTGGTAGCATCTTCTGGCAAAAACTCGTACTCACCGGCACCAGCCTGATCGGTGCGGCACCTGCATTAATTGAAAAATTCGGTGAGCAGGGCATCAAAACCCAGCAGCGCCTGGATGCGATGGAATATGAGCAGGCGAAAAAAGATCCGGCAAAACTAAAAGAATATCTGGCGAAAAAAGCCGGCGTTGCCACGGTTAAAGACGGCAAATTGCCCGATACGGTCGTGGAAGCGCAAGCACGCGCTAGCATTATCGAAGATCAGCGCAAAGATTATCTCGCTAAATTTACAAGCTTTGAAAAAGCTAATGCGATCGACGTTCGCAAAGAAGTAAATGCCGCGTTGCGCCTGACCGAGAGCAACGTGCATTCTAGCATACCGGAGCTTAAACGCTTGGGTATCAATACGGAGCGCTTGGAGACCGCGCTTAAAAATCCAAAAGCTGACGCAAAAACCTCGATCGCGAATTTCCTTAAAACCATTGATACGGATAAGGAAATTGAGCGCGCAATGAAGATCAAATATGTACGCCAGCATGGCGCATTTGATCAAGAATGGACGCATTTCCTCACGGGTGAGGCCAGCACAGAACCTACACTACGCAAACAGCTCGAGCAAAAATTCGCCAAGCTGGATGAGGCAACCGCTCTTGCAGAAAAAGAGAAAAAAGCGCTACTGCAAGCGGAGAAAAACGACAAAACCAATGAAATCGGCACCATGGCGGCAGGTCTCGGCGCGGGTCTGGCTGCGGAGTTGGTGGGTAAAGCCTTAGGTAGCGATGCGGCGGATAAATTCAGCCAGCCGATTGCTTTTGACCGTATCTTGCATCTGCGCCGTGTGCTGGAAAAAGCAGGCAGCGAAGCACCAGAGCAAATCGCCGGTATTTCACTCGGCAAAGGCAAAAACAGCGAAAAAGATATGGGTTATGTGCAATATGTGCATAGCATCTTCCAACAGCATCAACGTGATTGTAACCGCCCTGAAATCGGTGAACGTTTCTTCGAGCATTTCGAGAAAGCGCATTTCAATGATGCTGCGATTCAGAAAATGTCGGATGATGAACTTACCCCGTATGAGCTGGCCTTAAAGACCATTGCGAAACGCCTAAAAACCGGCCGTATGGATGCGATTGCGCTGGTGACGCTGGTTGGTGATCCACAGAAAAAACTGGTGCGTGAAGAAGGCCGTGCTTTTGGTCCGGCGGGCGCTGGCAAAGACGATGCGGCGGTCAAAGAAGCGCTGGTTAAAACCATCGACGAACAAACGGCGATGCTGCATGGCCAGCAAAATGACAAAGATCATATCAACGAGAAACTAGGCAATTTCGTATTCAGCACCGATGATTTGAAAAATGCGCTGTCATCGGATGAAATGGATCCGCAGCAACGCGCCTTTATCTTCAGCGTATTTAGTGACGCCGTAGGCAGCGATAAAAAACTCTGCTCGATGCTAGGCATCAATGAAACCCGTTGCCAGGAACTGAACCAACAGGTGAAAGACCAATTCAATCCGTTGATGGATGGGGTGGTGGTGGCGCTGGCCGACATGATAGAGCAGGAGCCAGAAAAATTAGCCACTCAATTGAAAATGACCGATAAAGAAAAAGACTTTATCCTTCGCATTGCTCGTGCGGTGCGTGATGAAGGCAAGTCGGCGGCTGATATGGTAGAAAGCCGCGAAGAGCTCACATCGCTGGAAACGGTTGCTGCCAATGCTACCATGACAGTTAAAGAGAATTTCTGGCAAAAAGTAGTGGGTGCTTCCAAGCGCCTTAAAGAGCCCAAAGCAGAGAAGCCCTCAGCAGAAGAGGGGCAACATCATCATGGGCATAAGCACGCAGACGGCGCTGAGGGCGAAGAGCGTCCACACCGTCATACAGAGCGCATCGAGCGCGAAGAGCCTCGTGGCGTGTCGCATGCGGAGCGCTTCCGTGAAGAAGGCGGCGAAGAAAAAGAACCGATCAGCAAGCGCTTTAAGCGCGATGAAGAAGCAATGCCGCATGCAGCGGTTATTGAGCGCAAACGTCACGGCAAACATGGCCATGGTCATGACGATGCTCCAGAAGGGGTATCGCCATACAGAGGGTAAGCGTTGAAGATGGAATGTACATATGATATATACGAACAATATGACATTCAATCGCCACATCAATGGCTTATACCCTATGGGGGTATGACATGACCGCTCCACATTATTACGGCTCAACTAGCGGTATTCTTGTCGATCGTTTCCTGAAATACGGCCTGTTCCCCTTTGCCTTGGGTAGCGGCTATTTGATGTTTCATGATCACGACAAAGCCACTAGGTTCGCGCAGACCGCGTGCTTATTGGGTGCTTCGGCCATCACCACCACCTTCCTCGGACTTGAATCGGACATGCTGGATAAAACCGGCCGTGAGGCGGTTTCCGCTGCCATGGGGGTTGACCCCAGCCAAATCGAGTTTTCCGACTTTAAATATTGCGACAATATAATTGTCAAAAAAGCCTATGAAGATTTAATGCATTTGCAAAAATACCGTTACGGAACGGACTTGTTATTTGTACTGCCAAATCTGGTCGAGGCGAGCTACGGCAAAATGACTGGCAAAGAATTGCCTGCTTCGAAAGATGTGATGAAAGCATTTGAATCGCGCGATCCATCTAATTTTAATCCAGGCAAATATTCGCCGTTGGAAGTGATGCTGCAAGGCCATAATGGCTGGGCGATGGGAGCTTATGCTGGTAAGGCGCTCTATTGGAGTTATGAAACGTACGGTGTGCCGAAAACAGCGTATTATGAAACCGTCAAAATGCGTGAAAAAATCGAATCAACAGGCAGCGATTTACGCGCCAATGATTTGAAAGCCATTTACCAACGCGCCCGAAATGATCGAGGCCTGCCGATGGTTAGCCTCAACTCCAAAGAAGAAAACGATGCACTACGTCAATTGCTCGATCGGATGACTGAGGCCTATAATCAACATGACGGCAAATTTGGCTTGAATGAAATTGTGCATTTAATTGGTAGCGGCGCTATCAATATCCATGAAAAAGATGGTGTGACCTTCTCGCTCGATGCCGTTACCGAGTCTAATAAAGCCATTGATAAGGTGCTGGCCATTGGGCTTTCTGGCATTCGCGAGGAAAACCGGAAGGTTCATGAGCGCAAACAGGCTCTGGGTATTGAGCGCGGCTCGTTGCTCGAAGGCGGCATTGTGCATGATAATGTCGAGATCAGAAAACATAAAACCTTTGCTGACCGCCTGTCAGATAAGGCAGTGGGTGCGATCCGCAGCGTGTTAAACCGCACTAACATGACGGCTGGCAAACCAGAGGAATTCGTATCCGTTCGTGACCCGACAGATATTGTCGGCAATTCCGGCATGAGTCGTTGATTTATAACAATTTATTATTGTTTTTCCTGGGATTATGACGGATTCAGGCAACGTCTTGTATCGTCACAAAAAGTTAATATAAAACCCTATGTGCCATACGCCGGTTTAGGCTATACTTTAAGGTGTAGTAATATGACTGGTTGAATCAACATGGCAACTACTAAGATACCTGGCAACGTGGTAAAATCCGGCGGCAATGCAGCGATGCATGCTGCGTCGGCCCCCATGAAGGCCGTGGTTGCCAATGCGCATCAGGTTGACCTTAGTGATTTTCTTTCGGCTCGCCCACAAGTGGCTGAGTATCTGGGCATGCACCCTGAGCTTGCTGAAAAATTGAAGACTATTCCACCTGAAGTGGTCGAATATATGAAACACCCAGAACAAGCCGCAGCAGCGGTTGCTTCCGGTGTTCCCGATAATCATCCTGCCAAAATGGCGCAGCAATTGACTAAACATTTGGAAGTAGAAGCCAGAGGCGCATCCTTGGCACTGACAGACGCACAAAAATCATCACATATTGATGAGCTGCTCGCGAAAGCGCAAAGCTATCCTGGCTTGGCTGGCTTAGCTGGCTTTATTGGTCTGCCGCTTGCTGGATTTGCTGGTGGGGTGGTGGAAAAGGCGGGCAAAGGCATCGGCGTGATGGGCATTGCTAATGCCGGCGCCAGCGTGCGCAATACCACGAAAGCCATTGAAAATGCCACCTTTGAAACTACGCTCGGCAAACAAACAATGCGCGGTGCAGTGCAATCGTTCTTTGATAGTGTCGCAAAAATAGCTGAGCCGGTGGTGAATGCCACGGGTCTGGGCCGCCGCCGTAGCGCCCGTAATTTCGGCAAAGCGCAAATGCATTTTGACGATGCTAAAAAAGCGCTCACTGGCTTGAATCTATCAGATCTGCACGCTGATGTGCGTCCGCATGTGGAAGTAATCGCCAATCAAATTGGTGGGGCAGCTTCGCATGCGCATTTGAATATGGGCGAAATTAATGCCGCGGTCGAAGGCATCGATACGGTAGTAGCCGCTGCTGCCAGCAGTAAAGCTGCGATCAACTTGCCTAAGTCAGCCCAAACCTTTTTGGGCAGCACCGGCAAAATGGTTGAACACCATACGGCTTCCATTGACTGGAAAAATGTTGGTGTAGCTATCAAAGATACGCCTAATAAGCTCGCTAAAGTTAAAACGGTGCATGGCATAGCCAACGCTGCCTTTATCGCCGGTGATGCGATTTCCATGACCATGGATGCGCGCACATTCACCAAAAATTTGAAGACGCTGAAAGAAATGATCGCCGATGCAAAAGGCATCGAGCCCGCGCAAGTTTCTACCTTTACCGCGCTCTTTAGCGGTGATGTGCCGCTGACGGCTAAAGCCGCACGCAAAAATATTATCATGAAAACCGGCGTCAAAGAAGTGATCGATGGCGCCAACATGTTGCTCAACGTTAAGCAGGCCACCGATCCTAAAATGAGCATGGCTAAAATGTTTGCCTGGTTCGGTGCGACAACCGCAGCTGGTATTGTTGCCGATCAAGTCATGGGTGAATCGGTGCTGCCGCTCTATTCGGCGCTGCGTTTGGCTGAGAAAACCGGCCAGCCTATTCCGCCAGAAGCCATGGCGCAATTTATCGGTGAAATCAACAGCGACCTTAAAAGCCGCGGTGGCGCAGAAAGTCCATTTGCGCAGGAAGTTGCTAACCAAGTTATTCAAGAACATTTGTCACTTGCCGACATCATGAAGGAAAATGAAACCGGCAAAATTATGCTGCGCGTGCATAAGGTGATTGAAGAAAACGAAAAACCCAAAATACCATCTGTTGCGCAAGCACCGGTAGCGCAGCAAGCGCCTGCGATGGAAGCGCCAGCCGTTGAAGCGGCTCCGGCTAAATCACATGTGGAACGTTTATCAGAACCGAAACCTGCACATACGCATCATCATAATAAAACACCAAAAGAAGTGGTGGGTACGCATACGGCCAAAGTGGCTGCAGGTGCGGGTGATCAGAATTTACAAACAGGGCAGGCGCTGGCATGAAAAAAGCTCTTACAGGACATGCAACAACCACGTATAGCTATAAATATAGGATCGGTTAATTAGGTTTTATGTCGAGACGAGATCATATACGTCCAGATGAAGATGATGCCGGTGTGTTAGGCGCCGTTGCTCAGGGACGCGCGCCGTCTTTAAATGGGTATACGGCATTGGATGCAGGTAACATTGCGGCGGGATTAGTTCCGACCCATAATGCTGCAGGTGTAATGACGGGATTAGGTACGGCTGCTTCGTTTGCGGCAGTGCCCTTATCTAGCATCAAAGAATATCTCGATACCGAACGCGATCAAAAAAAGCTCAAAGGCTTTTTGGGTGGCCTTACCACCGGACAACTCACTGCGCTTTCGCACCATAATGAAGCCGTACGCGAAGAATTGAATTCCCGTGGGTCGCGCATGGTGGATGCTGGTCTGGGTGCTGGTGCGGGCGCTGGTTTAGGCTTGGCTGGCTCGGCAGCAGCTGTTGCGATGTTAGGCTCGAATCCTGCTGGTTGGGCGGTGCTTGCGGCAGGTGCGGTAGGCGGCATTGGCGGTGGTATCGGTGGCAGCAAACTCTATGACAAATTATTTGCAACCGAACGCCAGCAAACGGTAAAGCTGGTTGAAGGTATTCAACAAAAGCAGGCGCAAGGTCAGCCTATTGAACCTGAGGAAGTGTTTGCGGTATTGGCAGCATCGGTTCGTGGGCCAGAAGGCACACGTATTCGCAGCCAGTTGAAAAGAGAAGCAGGCACAACTTTATTTCGCAAAGCGCTGGAAAGCGAAAAGGGCCGTGCGGCTATTCAGAAAATGATGACTGATCCAAGCAATGATATGGCGCTTAGCAGCCACACTGGTCTGATGATGGATTTTCAAACCGGTATGACCATTACGGATCAATATGCTGCTTTGCTCAATAGCAAACAAATCGAAGCACCTGCTTTGATGATCAACCGTGACAACCTGGCACAGCTGATGACCATGGAAAAACAAATGGGTGTAGCTCAGCCTGCACCTGATCTAGCCATGGCGGGCGTTGATTCTCTGCCTGAACCCCGTGGTGGCGGTCGTCGCGGCCGCGCATAGCGGATTCGTTTTTTATTTTCATATTATTATTGGAGTAACTCATGGCGTTTGTGGAAACACGCTTTCCCACCGATATTGCCTATGGCTCGGTGGGTGGGCCCGAATATTCAACTGATGTAGTCATTACCCAAGGCGGGCACGAACAACGTAATAGCAATTGGTCGCAGGCGCGTGCACGCTATAACGTGGCGCATGGCATTAAAACGCAGTCACAGCTTGATACGCTGATTGCTTTTTTTCGCGCACGCAAAGGTCGCGCGGATGGGTTTCGCTTTAAAGATTGGACAGATTATAGTGCCACAGCCCAAGCCATCGGCACCGGCAATGGTGCTGCCACTGTATTTCAGCTTAAAAAGAATTATACCAACGGCGGCATCACTGAATCGCGTATCATCACCAAACCGGTCAGCGGTACGGTACAAATATATGTAAACGGTGTGTTGCAATCCAGTGGTGCGTATAGCGTCAACACTACCAATGGCCAAATCACCTTTGGATCGGCCCCTGCAAACGCAACAGCGATAACGGCGAGTTTTGAATTTGATGTGCCGGTGCGTTTTGATACTGACCGCTTAAGTGCCGCCATTGAATCTTACGGCGTGCATAGCTGGAGCGATATTCCAATTATTGAAATTAGGGTCTGATACTAATAGTTGCCTCCGGTATGCGCTCCTGCGCATCCGCCATCTGGCGGATTTTGCTGCGCTTCTTTCCTTTAAAAGAGTGTTTTATGAAAACCATTTCTGCACCCCTTGCTGCTCATATCGCAAGCGAGGTTACCACCCTTGCGACGTGTTGGAAGTTGACGCGGCGCGATACAACCCAAATGGGTTTTACCGATCATGATCGCGATCTGGTGATCAGCGGCCTGACCTATCTGGCGGCCAGTGGCTTTACCGCCAGTGCTATCGAGAACTCATCGGCGTTGAATGTGGATAATCTGGATATTGAGGGCATGCTGTCCTCCGGCACCATTACCGAAGCAGATATTCTGGCCGGTAAATATGACTTTGCTGCAATTGAAATTTTCCAGGTGAATTATAATGACCTGACGCAAGGCCAGATTAAATTACGCCGTGGTTGGCTGGGTGAAGTGTCGCTGCAAAAACAGCAATTTATTGCCGAGGTGCGCGGCCTCAGACAACGCCTGGCGCAGACGATGGGTGAGCTGTTTTCAGTTACCTGCCGTGCCGCATTAGGCGATAGCCGTTGTAAAATCAATATGGCGAGCCACACCGTGACCGGTGATGTGACCACGGCTATTTCGACGCAAGAATTCCTCGATAGCAGCCGCAGCGAAGCCAGTGATCTGTTCACCTTTGGTACGATTACTTTTACCAACGGTGCCAATAACGGACTTTCGATGGAAGTAAAAGAATATACGCTCACCGCCACCGGTGATGGCAAAATTGCGCTTGCATTACCTATGCCATACCCAATCAATATCGGCGATAGCTATAGCCTGACCAAAGGCTGCGACAAAAGCCTGCAAACCTGCAAGACCCGCTTTAGCAATGCTGTCAATTACCGTGGCGAGCCGCATGTGCCTGGTTTGGATCGCTCATTAGAGACGGCGGGAACGCGCAGCGACTGGTAAAAAATTTACGGTTTATTAGCGATTTATATGCTTAACATGTGACATGGGTATTGTGAGCGATTTTGTTGGTGGTATGTTTTCGGTGATCAAAGTGATTGGTCAACCAAAGCTATATCGTGCACCACACCGCACATCCGCTGAAGCGTTCCGTGCTGACTGGCAACGTGTTGGCGATGATATTCGCAATATCGTACAACGTTTAGAAATGGATCGCGACGATGACAACTGATGGCAAAACCGGCGAACCGAACCCGTATGAAAAACCCTATAAAACAGGTGGCTATGTACAGCGGGGCACACGCGATAAGATCCAAAATCGCACGGTGGAAATTCTGCCGCATCCGGAAGTGCTCGAAAATTATAACTACGTAGTCGAAGGCTCGGCTAAAATTATCCTCAATATGTTTGAGGTGGAGCAACGCCACCGCCATGAATGGGAAACACAAGCGCTGCGTATTTATAGCTATACCAGCATCATCGGCCAGATTTTAGGATTCTTGATTGCAACCGCCGTGTTCGTGTCGGCAACCGTGATCGGTATCTACGGCAATACAACGATTGCCGCTTCCATCTGGGTATTCGGTATGGCGATTGTAACCATGTCGGGCCTGGTGTGGGCTTATGCCAAAAGCATGGGGCAACGTCCGCTCTTTGGTCGCCCTACGATGCGTACCCATTTCCGTCCACAGAAGGACGTGAAAGAACGCACTGATCAACCAACTGAGACAGACTAGTTCTTTAGGGCATTTCCGCGATTGCCTTCTGACAGCGCATGAAATAAGCCGCAGGCGCGCTAGCCTACTGCCTAGCGTTTTCTTTTATATATTTCTCACATCTATTTAAACGGATTCTTATGACGTTACCGCAACGCATTGTCGACTGCGCACGCAGTTGGATAGGCACGCGCTTTCACCATCAAGGACGCCTTAAATGCACCGCAACCGATAAGGGCGGCGTAGATTGTCTGGGCCTACTGGTGGGCATTGCCCGTGAATTGGAACTGACGATGGAAGATGGTACGCCGCTTTCATCCCTTGATCAAACCGACTATACGCTAACACCCGATACGGATTTGCTGCGCCAAAAACTTGCGCAGGCATTGTTGGAGATTGATCCCGATGATGCATCGCTTGGCGATGTGCTGTTGCTTTCCATGGATGGGCGTCCCCAACATATGGGTATCGTAAGCGATACCCCCCATGGCTATGGGCTGATTCATGCCTATGCGCCATCGCGCGCAGTGGTCGAGCATGAGTTGGATCGCTACTGGCGTAAAAAAATTATCGCTGCATTTCATTTATCCGCCCTGTGAGGTCTTATGGCATCTATTGTATTAGGTAATATCGGCTCGGCACTTGGCGCGGCCACAGGCATCCCCTTTGCCTCGCAAATCGGCCGTCAGCTGGCCTCCTCATTGGCAACCACCAAGCTTCCCGATCGTTATGGCGCGCGTCTAGTGGATTTTGCGGTGCAAACCTCAACTTATGGCAAAATGATTCCAATGGCGTATGGCGTGGTGCGCTTGGGTGGCAATATCATCTGGTCACGTCCCATACAGGAACTAGCAACCACCACGACCACTACTTCGAGTGGCGGCGGTGGTGGCGGTAAAGGTGGTGGTGGCCGTGTAAGCCAAACCAGCACCACCTATAGCTATAGCGTATCGCTGGCTATTGCCATTTGCGAAGGCCCCATTGATGAGGTGCTGCGTATTTGGGCGGATGCAGCGCAGCTAGATGTCTCGAAATATACCCTACGTATGTATACGGGTAGCGAAACCCAATTTCCTGACAGCTATATCCAATCCTATGAAGGCAGTGGCAATACGCCAGCCTATCGCGGCTTGGCCTATGTGGTGATTGAAGATTTTCCGCTGGAAGATTTCGGCAACCGCATTCCCAACTTCACCTTTGAGGTGAAGCGTAAGATGCAATCAGCTGATTATAATGGAGAATCGCTAGAGAATATGGTGACCGCGATTACGCTGATTCCTGGCAGCGGTGAATTTGTTTACGATACCGAATTAGCATACAAAATACCAGGCATTGCGTCTGGTGCTAGCTGGGTGCAGCAGGGCAGTCAGCAGGTGCTTAATATGCACAATGCCTCAGGCAAATCGAACCTGCTGCTCTCGCTAGACCAACTCGCCGATACCTGTCCCAATGTGGAATGGGTATCGGTGGTGGTGGCGTGGTTTGGCACCTCGACGGATGTTGCAACGTGCGATATTGTGCCAGGGGTTGAATATCAAATTGGCGGCATTACCTCGCCCGATAGCTGGGAGGTGGCTGGCTTTGATCGCGCCAGCGCCCATCTGATCACCCAAATTAGCGGCTCGCCGCAATATGGCGGCACACCCGATGACGATAGTATCGTGCGCTGCCTTACGGAATTGCAAAACCGCGGTTATAAGGTGCTATTTTATCCGCTGATCTTTTTGGATACGAGCGGTAAACCCTGGCGGGGTACCCTAACGGGCGCGGCTAGTGATATGGCAACATTCTTCACAAAAACAAACGGCTATAACGCATTCATCAACCATTATGCGAACCTAGTGGATGGGTTGGTCGATGCCTTTGCTATTGGCTCAGAAATGGTAGGACTAACTAAAGTCACCGATACCCCTGGTAACTATCCGGCGGTGACGCAATTGGTAAGCTTGGCTGCCGCGGTGAAAACCACCTTAGGCGGTTCGGTGAAGGTGACTTATGCCGCCGATTGGTCGGAATATCACCATACGGATGGTGGGTGGTATAACCTCGATCCATTGTGGTCTTCTTCAAATATTGACGTGATTGGCATTGATGCCTATTTCCCGCTGACGGATGAGCCGCAAAATGGCTATGACGTGGATGCAGTAAAAGCCGGTTGGACATCAGGCGAAGGCTATAGTTTTTACTATTCCGATCCTGCGCGTACCACCCAAGCCCCGCTTTCAGCGCCTTATGCCTGGAAGAATATTGATTGGTTCTGGAATAACACCCATGTGAATCCGAATAGCGTCGCGACAAATTGGGTACCGCAATCCAAGAAAATATGGTTCACCGAATTTGGTTTTCCTAGCGTCGATGGTGCAACCAATCAGCCTAACGTATTTTATGATCCCAGTAGCACCAGCAGTGCCTTGCCCTACCATTCCAAAGGACGTGTGGATTTTCGTGCGCAGCGCGTGGGCTTGACGGCTACCTACCAGCAATGGGAAAGCTCATCGATGATTGAGCGCATGTTCCTGTGGACATGGGATGCTCGGCCCTATCCTTATTGGCCTGACCTGGTCAGCGTGTGGAGTGATGGCGGTGTGTGGAAAACGGGGCACTGGGTGCAAGGCAAGCTGGGTATCTCCAGCTTGGCAACGATTTTGTCTGACTTATGTGTGCGCTCTGGCCTCGATATTGATGATATAGAGGTGGGGGGTATAACCGATTTAATCGAAGGGTATATTATTGGTGAGCAGCAAACCGTGCGCCAGGCGATTGAATCCCTACAGCAGGCTTTCTTCTTTGATGTGGTAGAATCCGACCATGTGCTGAAATTCACTTCGCGCGGCAAGGACTCGCAACTCACCATTGATGAGGAGGATTTGATTCCGACCGCAGAGAGTGGATCGCAACGCTTGCTCGATATTACGCGTGCACAAGAAATTGAGCTTCCTAAGCGGGTTAACGTGGTGTTCCTCAACCGCTTGTTGAACTACCAGAGCGCTACGCAATATGCGCAACGTGAGGTAACGTCCAGCCTTGAGACCGATACGATTAGCCTGCCAGTGGTGCTAAGCGATCAAGCGGCTAAAACCATTGCCGATATTACCTTATTCACGCGCTGGGTCGGTCGCACCAGCTATAGCTTTGATCTGCCGGTGCAGTATGCAACATTAGAACCTGGTGATGTAATTACGATTGCTACGCAAGGACATAACCACACCATGCGTATCGTCAATATTCGTACTTCAACGCCTAATATCATCAGTGTGGATGCGGTTGCGGATAGTAAAAATGCTTATGATTTTTATACCGCCCCAGGGGTATCGGGAGGCTTGCTGCAAGAAAATAGCGATATACCGCAAACTGAGCTGCAATTACTCGATACGGTGGCGTTTCCTGCTGATGATAGCGATAAGGGCTATATACGTATGGCGGCATCAGGGCTGTCCGATCGCTGGACGGGTTCTGCTATTTATCGCTCAGATGATGGCGGTGCGAATTTCTTGCGTATCACCGATATTACGACTCCTGCCATTACCGGTAGCGCATTAAGTGTATTGGGCAATGGCCCTTACCATATATTCGATACCGGCAATACGCTGGATATTTTATTGCTGGGCGATGATGGGCTGCAAAGCGCCACGGAAATTGCCGTATTAAACGGGGCGAATGCTGCTTTAGTCGGCGACGAGATTATCCAATTCAAGACTGCAACCTTAACCGGCAGCGGACGCTATACACTCTCAGGCTTGCTGCGCGGGCGGCTGGGCACGGAATGGGCCATGGGCACGCACGTGCTTAATGAGCGTTTTGTGTTGCTGGATGCGCGGCTTTCACGTCTGACGCAAACCAATAATTTGATTGGGCTGCCGCGCCAATATAAAGGCGTGAGCTTTGGCAATACGCTGAGTGATGCGACCGCACAGAGTTTTACCTATAGCGGGGTGGCGCTCAAGCCTTATGCGCCAGTGCATATTCATGGCACGCGTGATGGCAGCAGCAATCTGACTATCAGCTGGCTGCGTCGTTCACGTTTGAGCCCTGGTTGGCTCGATGGGGTGGATGTGCCGCTTAATGAAGCCAGCGAAGCTTATGAGGTGGATATTATGGATGGCGGCGACGTGGCGCGTACCATCACAGGACTGAGTAGTGCAACGGCTAGCTATAGCGCGGCCAATCAAACTACGGATTTTGGCTCACCACAAAGCAGCCTGACAGTGAAAATATATCAGCTCTCTGCTGTCGTGGGCAGAGGTTATGCCGGCACGGCTACGATTTAAGCGAGCAGTTTTTTCTTTTGTGATTGGAACTCTTCTTCCGTCAGATGCCCTTTTTCGCGCAGCTGCGCTAAGCGTTCCAACTGATCGGCAATGTCGACAGTAGCGGCAGGCTTCACGTCTTTTTTGTTACGTGCTGCTTCCATTGCTGCTTCGGTTGCTTTCACAAATGGCTGGATGGACTTTTTGTTCACCATATCGATGGAAAAATAGCTCGCACCATCCCATACACGGATGGAGCCAAAAAAGATGGTCGAGGCATGATCAATCGACTGGATGCGATCTAGCGGTAGCTGTACCTGGCGCACGCCATAGAACATACCGCAATTGAGGAAGATTAGGCGGCGGCTGGTGCAGACGGCAAGCCAGGTCGCATTTTTCATCATGCCTGAGGTGACCGCGCGAATGATTTCGTTTTTATCGAGCACTTTGGGCAAAGCGCGAATCTCTTTGTTGGTCCAGAAAATATAATGGTGCGGGCAGGCGGCAATCTGCTTACGGACTTCGTCTAATGTCGGCATCGCGAGACCTCAATGAAGTGATAATTCCAAAGCCTAGCGGAATTTTTAGCACAAATAAAGAATTTTGAACCAATTAATGGAGCACCTATGGCGAGTAACACCGGCAGGCTAAGCCTGCCATATATTGCACAATCCCAGTCGCAAAAAGAAGTAACGCATAACGAAGCACTCACCCTGCTCGATATATTGACCCAATCGGTTGCAATCGATGTGGGGCTTAACACTCCCCCAGGATCACCTACGGTCGGGCATTGCTATCTGATCGGTAGTTCTCCCACCGGCGCGTGGTCGGGTAAAGCCAACTACATCACCCAGGCGCAGGAAGGTGGTGTATGGCTATTCATGGCGCCATTTACACGTGCGACCTTTTGGGTAAACAGCAAACAAGAAAACTATAGCTATACTGGCAGCGAATGGTTGCCTGAAGGTTTGCTCGGCAAAAGCACCGGCGATTATTTGCGTGTGGGTTATTTAACGCAAGACATCACCGTCTCGGGCGCATCCACCACATCCACCATTCAAATTCCAGCACGCACCATTGTGATGGCAGTAAACGTACGTGTGACCACAGCGGTGACGGGTGCCACCACTTTTAGCGTCGGTGTATCGGGTGATACGACGCGCTATGGATCGAGCATTGCTATCGCGCTCGATACCACCAATATCGGCTTAAGCAGCAGTCCGCTTGCCTATTATAGCAACACCGCACTCGTACTCACGGCGGCCGGCAGTAACTTCACCGGCGGCGTGGTGCGCACCACCATTCAATATCTGCAATCACGCGGCCCTTGGACATTCTAGAAAGGATTACCTCATGCATATTTACACGCAAGGCGATAGCGCCAGTGGGATGACCACGACTATTTCCATTCTCTCCGGCGAAACCGTGGCACTCGCCATGACGCTTTCATCCGGCGGTAGCCCAATCGATTTGACCGGCTATAGCCTCAAAAGCCAAATCAATTTCCCAACCCCGCTGACGCTTAATACCACCAATAGCGGCATCACTATTACCAATGCTGCCAATGGCGTCATTAGTCTCAATATCAGCAGCGCACAGAGTTCAGTTGTCGAGCAGGGCGCTTATGATTTTGATCTGTGGATGACCAGCCCAACCGATGTTGAAACACCACTTCTGACTGGAAAATTCCTCATCACCCCGAATATCGTAGCGGTACCATAAGATGAGCATGCAGGTTACCATAAATCCAGGCGGCACCAGCATTGCTGCAATCACTCAGCCGATCCTGGTACAGTTGCAACCGACCTATGTGGAGGTGGCAGCACTTGGCCAAGCCATTGCCTTACAACTAGAGCCCACATCGATAGATGTGCAGCTAGCGGTCAATACGATGCAGGTCGATATTGAGCCGCTGGTGGTAGAGGTGGCGCTCAATAATACCGCAAGTCCAGGCGGTAGCGGGAGTGTGACGCTAACGGGTGATGCCAGCGGCAGCGGCACGGGCAGCATTGCTGTAACCCTGGCCAATAGCGGGGTGTCAGCTGGAAGCTATGGCAGTGCCACGCAAGTGCCGGTCGTAACGTTTGATAGCAAGGGCAGGGCAACTGGCGCAAGCAATACGTCTATTGCCATTGCATCTTCGGCAGTGACGGATTTTGCAACCGCAGCCGATGCACGCATTACTGCACAAAAAGGTGCGGCAAGCGGACTGGCTACCCTAGACGGCTCATCCAAAATTCCAACCTCACAATTGCCCGCCATTGCTTTGACTGATGTATTTGTGGTTGCGAGCCAAGTTGCACAATTAGCGCTGACGGCAGAAGAAGGCGATGTCGCGGTGCGCACGGATTTGAATAAAAGCTATGTGCATAATGGCGGCACTGCAGGCACCATGGCCGACTGGCAGGAATTGCTGACACCGAGCGATGCGGTATTGTCGGTGAATGGGCAAACTGGCACGGTATCGCTTACTACCAGTAATATTAGTGAAGGCTCTAATCTTTATTTTACTCAGGCTCGTGTATCAGCCAATACCGATGTGGCGGCCAATACAGCAGCGCGGCATAATGCGGTAACGATCGGCACGGCTAACGGCCTATCTCTTTCCACCCAACAAATTTCACTTGCCGCCGCAAATACCTCTACTACTGGTGCTTTAACTTCGACCGATTGGAACACGTTTAATAACAAGCAGAGCGCGCTGACGCTGGGCAACCTGTCTGGTACCACCAACCAAATTAATGCCAGTGCCACGCGGCAGGTGGTAGGGGGCAGCTTAACTCTATCACTCCCGCAAGATATACATACCGGCGCATCACCTACCTTTGCCAATGCCACACTCAGCACCAGCATGCTTTTTAGCGGTGCCGGTTCGCATTACATCAAACATAATAGCGGCTCGGCCTCGACCGATAAAATTATTTTACGCAATAGCGGCAACACCGATCAATTCACCTTCGGCATGGACGGGCTTTATACGCTGCGCACGGCTACCAGCTGGTGGGATAATGACGCCACTTTATTTGAGTACGGAAACGATACTGGTGTTGCTATTGATGGCACACCCATAGGCCTCTATTGGTCGAATGGCGATATTGGCAATAATCAATTTGAATTGCGCACTCGCGGCGGCACGTACCAGAATTTACAAGTCGGTTACATGAACGCTATTTATTATAGCGGCAGCGGCGGCGGACTTACGTCATTAAATGCGAGTAACGTCTCCACCGGCACCCTTGCGGTTGCGCGAGGTGGTACAGGTTTGGGTTCGCTTACGGCTAACTATATTCCCTACGGCAATGGCACCAGCGCCTTTCAAAGCAGCGCCAATTTTACCTATAACGGCACGACGCTGAATGTGTTGAGTTCTGGTGGTATTGGCATTGGCACCAGCTCAACGCAAGGTGTCATCAGCATGGATAGCACCACTGCTAACCGGCTTGAATTCGGAACCGCTGGCACGGCTGCACCTGGCAGTTCGTCAGTCGGTATGAAGCTCAAGCTGTATGGCCCTGATGGTGCGATGAATAGCACCGATTATGCTGTCGGTATTGCCGGTGGCTCGATGTGGTTTAACTCGGGTGCTGAATTTGATTTCTGGGTGAATGCATCGACGCGCGCCTTTGGCTGGGATACGGGTGCGAATTGTTTTTATATCGGCGACCCATCGCCACCGACCTATGCGAGGTTGCATGTGGAATCCACAAGCAATCCTATCATGGTGCTGGAAGATAGCGGAGATGGGGTAGGGTATCTTTACCAAAATGCTACCGTCACCGGCTTCGGCGCCGAGACGTCCTTCGACTGGAAAACAGGCATTAGTTTTGCCACCGGCCCTGTTAGCTCCGGCACCTCACGCCTGAGCTTAAGCGGTAGCTTGATGCAGGCGAAAGTGCCTTTCCAGACCATCGATGATGTCACCTTTACCTTAGGTGATGTGAATAAAGAATGGTTAATCGATTATGATAGCACCTCTGCCAGCGACACCCCGATTACCTGGCAAATGGATGTGACCGGCGCGAATTTCGGTTTTACTTTCACCGGGCATGATTGGAATATCAATAACTCTTGGAATGCAGGTAATATATACGGCGTTGACCTGGATATCGTATCGACCGGCACAGCTTCACCACCCCAATTAATAGGCTATACAGTTGATTTCTCCGCTGGGGCATCGAATACCAATTTTAATAAATGCTTTGCCGGTTCGGTAAGTGGCACCAACATTACTTACGGTGCGGCGATTTATGGTAGCGCTAATAATGCTGCCAATACCAATACATTTCTATCAGGGAAATATGCGGGGTATTTTGATGGCCGCGTATTATCGGTAGCGCCGAGCGATTTCAATCTAGTGTTGGCTGATAACATCAGCAATTCAACACTCAAACAATCGGCAGTTGTAGCCCAGCATTATACCAATTCCGAAGAGCCGATGGGTATACTCTATACTTACAACAACAACTTGCTTAACTTGCTGCGTTATGGCGGTGGAAATAGTACCCTTAATGCAACGACACAGCAGGAATGGTATACGGCGGCTAATGCAACAACGGTAACTGGTACGCGCAGGGGCTATGTCAATTCATCGGGCAATTGGGTGTTTGGCAATACAAGCGATGGTGCCGGCAACGGTACCGTCAATATTGAACGAAACAGCAACGCCTATACCTATGATCAGGCTGGTATTGCAATCGGCTACGCAACCGAAAGCACCAGTAATGCATTCATCACCTATATGGGGTATAACAGTACGACCAGCTACGGCTTTATCGATGCGGTACAAATATCGATGGGCTACAAAGATATGTGTATCGTGCCTAACGGCGGCAAATTCATTGTCGGCAACCCTGGTAACGCCACGCTTAAAGGCGCTAAGTTAGAAATCGTAGGTTCGAGCTCTATTCCGTTCGTGATTCAAGTGCCGCGTGGCAATGACGATAACAAGCTTACGTATATCATGCCTAAAATCGTTACATCGAGCGCAACGACGACGACGATTTATACCTACGCCACCACAACCAATTCCACCACCACATTAGATATTACGGTTGATTGCGTGCGCAGCGCTGGCACAGCCGGATCGGCTGTTGATGGCGGCTCTTGGAATCGCAAAGTACGCGTTAAAAACGTATCGGGTACGGTTACCATTAACGGTGGAGCAGGGCCGGTCGATATTACCGTCATTCACGAAGATATAGCAGGCTTTACGGTGGAAGCGACAACCTCGGGCAGCAACATGCTGCTTCGCGTTACGGGCGCTGCCAATAACACCATCTCCTGGTATGCCACTATTGTGGAAACCGGACCATATACCACCACGGGGTAATTATGATTGAAAACGATAAAAATATTCAAAACTGGTCAGAAGAAAACCGCCAGGCCTTGCTGCAATTCATTATCGACCATTGCGGCGTCGAAGGCTGGGTGGATATTTGCGCTGTGGGTTCACGCATTTGCCGCGAGCAATATGATATGTCTGATATTGATGTGGTGGTGTATCTACCGCTTGCAGAACGGATGCCCAATAGCTATCACCTCTATGACGATACGCCGTTGGTTATTTCGTATTATAATACGAATGACCCGCAATTTCCGAAGCAAGAAGGCATATGGCATATGCCGTCCTATTCCTTGATAACCGGTGTGTATGACCCTGGTGTGGAAGAGGATATTGCTGCTTACCGGCTGCGCTTTCAGAGATGAAATTCATATTACTTGCGACCTATGGCAGCGGCACTAATTTGCTACGCTGCTTTCTGAATTCGCATCCCGATATCTATCTGCATAAAGAATTATTTTGCCTGGCCGCGGGATTTAATAACCACCTCAATAATCCACTGCCACGATTGGAGCAGGCATTTTCCTATGCAAAACCTATTGTTGGGGTGGATATCAAATATGACCAGCTGGACGAAGCTATCATCGAGTATGCAAGCAAAGAGCAGGTGGCTATCATTCATCTGAAGCGCGATCCGCTACGCACCATTTGGTATCGCCGCCAGCAGGTAACCAGCAACTATTTGAACCAATATCTGCGTTCCATCGAGCAATACCGTGCCCATATCGCCGATATGTTTTCGAGCCATCGCTGGCTGGACATTAGCTATGAAGACATGACGCGCGGTCAGGAAATTAGACAACTACCATCCGATGTTACCCAGCGTCTACTCACATTCTTGGGCGCTGATGACTACCCATTATCACTCCACTCTCACCATTCCGTTAAACCATTAAAGGTACGAAGCATATGAAACAGTTTACGATTACAGCCGAACTCGCACAGGCGCTGATGGATTATTTGGCGCGTCAGCCTTTCTTTCAAGTAGAGTCATTAATTACTGGCCTGCGCCAAGGAAAATTGGCTGCCTCAGAGGAGACGGGCGATGGTCAACCCACGACATGATGCTGAGCGTTTGGCTGTTTTGGAGGAGCGTACGGAAACCCATCGCGCACAAATTGATGCACTCTTGGAAGCGCTCAAAACCCTGACGCGTGAAGTAACGCTCATTAATCACCAGCTATCGCGCAATCTTGGGTTCTTAGGTGGTGTGGCTTTTGTTTTTAGTTTGTTCGGTGCCTGCATTGGTGCATTCGGCGCTGAAATTATCCGCCGGTTATAGCTATATGATGAAAACATCCGTCCGCGGCCTTGCACTCATCAAACAGTTCGAGGGATTTTCGCCCACGGCCTATCTATGCCCCGCCGGAAAAGCGACCATTGGCTACGGTCATGTGATCCAAGACGGTGAATATTTCGCCAAACCACTCAGTGAGCAAGAGGCCGAAAAGTTACTTGCCCAAGATATAAGCAAAGCAGAACGCAACATTAATCGGTTGGTAACCTCCGCGCTTAATCAGAACCAATTTGATGCGCTGGCATCATTCATATATAATGTAGGTGCTAAGGCCTTTGAAAAATCAACATTATTGAAAAAAATACAGGAGGACGAGCCCGAGGCGGCGGCCCAGGAATTTAGCCGCTGGGTGTTTTCACAGGGTAAGTCACTGAAAGGACTTAAAAATAGGCGGGATGCCGAGCAGCGGCTCTTTATCCAACCCATTGAATAAAAAGCTTTTCATAAAAAATCTAGCCATTAACAATAGGTTAAATCTCCGGTTTCACACAACTGACATCAAACATTCATAGAATTGTCACACACATTTTTAATTTTATGGGTATATTGTGTAGTGTGAAGTGAATTAGTTCACATATTAACTTAGAAACGCGGAGAACATTTATGACCTATACAAACTTACAAGATTTCATTGATCACGTAACGCATAATACTTCTAACGTTACTGATCTTCATACCAAACAACTCTCATCTATTGCCAACGATATTAATGGCGCTCGTCTTCAAGCCAAAATTGGCAGAGCAAGCGGTGCTGCAACTGTTGATGCTGCAGGCAACTTTACCGGCGCACGCACCGGTAGCGCTAGTGGCTTGCTGGATGAGGTTCAGTCACTCAAAGATTTCCGCCAACAACTCGAAGAGATGGGTGGCGAAGGCACTTTCAAAACCGCACTACGCGATCAGCAACGCGGCTTGGAGAAGAAAGCGCAAAACGTATATCGCGACGTATCGACCGCATTGGAGCATCATGAAGCGGTAGGTGCAGAAATTACGTCTCAGAAAGAAAGAATTGGAAAGCTTCTTAAAGATCGTTTTAACTCGCAAGCGAAAGATATTGAAACAGCGCTTAAAGCAGAAATGGCAACAGCTGGTACTAATACTGCTGCGCAAAAAGCGGCCATGGATAAAGCAGCCAAAGCACGCACTCAATTGCTGGATAACTTGAAAGCAGCCAACGAATCGCTGGCTGATCACTTTAAAGATCTGACCAAAAGCCATGCGGATCAAGCGATCGATCTGCGCAAAGTGGTGTCGGACATTGAAAAAGAAACCGGCATTAAATTTGAAGAACATGCTTCGAAAAAAGCAGTTGCAACTCTCGAAGGCGCAGGCTCTAAAGCCGTTGCTACCGGCGAGCAAGCAGCAGGCAAAGCAGCCGGATTCTTCGGCAAAATTGGCCAAAACTTCAAAGGCAACGCAATGTCGAAAGGCAAAGCCGCCATTGGTGTGGCAGCTGCAGCAGGCTTTGGTATCTCTGGTGCCAAACAAGTACTGCGCGGCGTTGGCGTGATTTCTCCACAACTGGATGAAAACGGTAAAGCACAGGCAACCGATGGCGACATCTTTATGGGTGGCGCGAAGCTGGCAGCTGCTGCCGGCGGTCTGTGGCTCGCTGGTCACGGCGCAGGTCGTTAATCACTACATAGTGTTCTCCCAAAGTTTCTTTATTGCCCTCCATCCTTCGGGATGGGGGGCTTTTTTTGCCATTTAAAGTCATTTCCGAGATTATCTCCTGATAATCTCATGAAACGTGCTCAGGGCTTAACGGCCTCCTTGCCGTTTGGGTGGCTAGATGACCCGCCCTCTGTCATCAAAATTTCACACACATCCTCGTAGCTGCATGATAAATTAAAAGTATGCAGACACCGAATATGCCTGAGCACAGCGTTATTATGACCATGCTTGATCCGAAACAGATCAAGGTGGATGCGGATACCTATCAATTTCGTGCCAAAGGTGATGCAAAAGGTGTAACCGATGCGGGCCGCCATCAGGAAACCGAATGGGACCCGATTATTCACGGCAATCCGATTCTGGTGCATCAGCGTCTGGATGGTTCGTTCTTTGTCGCGGACGGTCATCACCGTGTCGATTTAGCCAAGCGCCTGCAAACCGAAGGTAAAGGCCCAAGCACGATTGCAGCCATGGTATTGCGTGAGGCCGATGGCTATACGCCGGAAGATGTAAAAATCATCGCCGCTCTGAAGAATATCAATGATGGCCACTCCAGTGTAGTCGAAGCGGCGCGCGTGATTCAAGAAACGCAACGCGGTATCGCGGGTGGAAAAATTCACGAACATCTGCTGCCAAAACTCGATGACAATAAGACATTGTTAAAACAGTCCACGGCGTTGTCACACTTGTCGCAGCAAGGGTTGGCGCGGGTAGAAATGGGCGATGTATCGCTTAACGCTGCGATGATTGTGGCGCTTAATGTGCAGGACCAAAAGCAGCAGGACGATATGCTGCGCGAAATTACCTATATTACCCATCAGCCTTATAACGGCCAAGCACCGATCCATGTGCCTGCTTCAGAGATGTCGCTCGGCAGCGTAACACTCAATCAACAGCCAAGCTTTGCGCAAAAGATTATGGCGCAGCGTTTCGGGCAAGCTGCCGCTCCCGCCCGTACCGTATAATTTCCAGCTAATTAAGCGCTTTCAAGCTCATCGTGATCAAACCCGTAATAGGCTTTGATTTTGGCTTTGATTTCATCTTTCGGCGGAATGCCTACGCCTTTTTCCACTACCACCGCAAAATGCGGAATCACCCCTTGCTTGAGCGACTTCATGGTTTCCTCATGCAGCATTTCGCTGGCAATCAAATAAAAATAAATCGCCTCATCCGTCTGCGCATCGATCGCCGGCACGAAATACACATGGATCTGCTTTGCCGCATCGTATTTTGACCGGTAATGCGGTAGCCGCTCCATCATATTTTCAGGCAGGTCGTTCATTTTTGCCTTTGCAATGTTTCAGCTAATCCCTGCACCTGGACTTTGACCACATGCTTGCTCAAATCGGGGCTGCCTGGACCATGCAGGATTTTGTCATGCTCGATTTTTTCATGCTCGGATTGATCGGGGTTGCGCTTATGGTCTTCTACTTTTGCCAGCGCCACGCGCACAGCAAATTGGCCGCTATCGGTTGCAACGGCCAGCTCATCGCGGTCAGTTGCCACTATCTCATGCGCATTACCAGCGGCTTTTAGATCTTCGGTGATGCCAGCCAATTGTTCAAACGTCACATCGCCCTTGGTATAGACTTCCACCCGCGACACCGGATATTTAATCGACACACCGGCTTCCGATTTGGTTTTGCGAATGACATTGAGAATATCAACGCAGGCAATACCGGCGCGTTCTGCTGCTTGATCATAGGGGTAATCGGCTGCTTTGGGCCACGCACCCCGCGCATGCACCGAGCCAAGACCGTCAAACAGATAGCTATAAATTTCTTCCGTTACATGCGGCACAAACGGCGCAAATAAGCGCATTAGCGCATTGAGGCAGTGATGAATGGTATAAAGCGCCGATTGTTGATTGCCGCCGGATTCGCCATAAGCCCGCGCTTTGACCAACTCAAGATAATTGTCGCAGAAATCATTCCAGAAGAAATCTTCAATCGCCACCCGCGCATCGCAATATTCAAAGGTGTCGAATTGCTGCGTGGCTTTCTTCACGCAATTATGCAGGCGCGAGAGAATCCATAAATCCAGCGGCTCGCTAATATGCCCTGCCTTGGTGTCAGCGGTGGCAGTGCTTGGGATGCCTGCGAGTTTATCGAGATTGAGCGCGGCAAATTGGCTGGCATTCCAGAGTTTATTGACCAGCTTGCGGCCGATCTTGAGCAAGTCTTCCGAGAATGCTGTATCGGCGCCTAAGCGCGAGGTTGATGCCCAGTAACGCACGGCGTCGGTGCCTTTTTCTTCGATCAATGCCACGGGGGTCACCACATTACCCTTGGATTTACTCATCTTGGTTTTGTCCGCCGCCAAGCACCAGCCGGAGATTACGATATTCTTCCACGGCACGCAGTCCGTGTGCAGATGCGCCTTGGCAATCGTATAGAACGCCCAGGTGCGGATGATCTCATGCGCTTGCGGGCGCATATCGGCGGGGAATAATTTGCCTTGGCCGAGCGATCTCGCATTAATCTGCGGGCTGATGGAAGAGGTCGCCCAGGTATCCATCACGTCCTTATCGCCGTCCACTTCCTCGCGCGAATAGCCTTTGGGTAGATCCACTGTGGGATCTACTGGAAGCTGATCACCATCGGCAAACAGGATTTTGCCTTCTTCGCCGGCGCGTTTGGAATACCATACGGGGAATGACACGCCGAAAAAGCGCTGGCGTGAAATGCACCAATCTTCTTTGAGGCCATCAATCCATTGGTTGAGGCGGATATGCATATATTCCGGATGCCAGGTGACTTGATCGCCTTTTTGTTTCAGCGCTTCTTTTTTATCGGCAATGCGCACGAACCATTGGTGAGTCGGGATAATCTCAATCGGCGTGCCCGAACGCTCAGCGCATTTCACCGTATGGGTCATTGGGGTTTGCTTGAGCAACAGACCGGCTGCTTGCAGCAGCTCGATGATTTTAGCATTGGCCTGTTTGGGTTTGAGGCCTTCTATTGCTTTATAAACAGCAAGGGCTTGCTTGAAATCTACCGTATTTCTTTCCCATACTTGAGATTGGTCAAACTTCCCTTCTTTTCCTGCCAAAAATATTACTGCACTAATATTTTCATCAGAAATTTCTGCGCCATCATATAAATGACCCGCATACTTTATTCTTCCATCCAAATTTAAAAGAGCGCGGATGGGCAACTCATGCTTCCTTTGCCACTCTTTATCGGTGTCATCACCAAAGGTACAGCACATCACCAAGCCCGTGCCTTTTTCGCGCTCGACGGCCTCATCGGCAATCATCGGCACCTTCACGCCAAAAAGCGGGGTGACGGCGTGCTTGCCTTTATATTTCGCTGCATTGGGATCCTCAGGGTGATACATGACCGCCACGCAGGCGCCGAGCAGTTCGGGACGGGTGGTCATGATGACGAGCGGGCTGCCATCTTCCAGCGTGAAGGCCAGGTCATTCATCGTGCCAGGCAGTTCTTTATTTTCAATCTCGGCCTGGGCGATGGCGGTTTGATCGACCCAATCCCAATAGGTGGGCCTAAAATCACGATAGGCCTGGTCTTTTTTCAGCAAATCAATGAACGAGGCCTGCGAGAGCGCACGCACATCATCATTGATGGTTTGGTATTCCTTGCGCCAATCAACCGACAGCGCCGTGCTTTTAAATAAATGACGAAACTCATTTTCTGCATCAACCACCACGTCTTTACAGAGCGCCACGAAATCGGCACGCGGCATGGCCGAGCCGCGCACGTTTTTGATTTTTTCCACCAGGCGCTCAGTGGGCAGGCCGTTATCGTCAAAGCCCATCGGGTAGAACACGTCTTTGCCGATCATCCGCTTATAGCGCGCGATGAAATCGGCCTGGGTGTAGCTAAAAATATGGCCCATATGGAGTAGGCCGGACACGGTCGGCGGCGGGGTATCGATGACGAAGGTTTGCTCGCGCGGCAAATCATCGCGAAAATGATAAGTGCCGTTTGCTACCCAATATTCCTGCCAGCGTTTTTCAGCCTCTTTATGGTCGTAACTCTTCGGTAGTGGTTTCATGAGGGGATATATTTCCGTTTGATTTTAATCGCACCGGCGCTGATTAAAATCATCAGTACACCAAACACAATGAGTGACACCGGCCAGCCGATCGAGTTGACGAAATGGCGGGCGGTGAAATAGCCGATATAGCTAAGCAGCGAGAGAACGCTGATGGCGAGCAATAGCGTGCTGCGCACTTCGGTACTCAAATAAATCATGAGTACACACAGTCCCAGATAGACGACTTCAAACGCCGTGCCCTGGAACATGGAAAACGCGCTGCAGAATAAGAAGATGGCGCCAATAGCATAGCCAAGGCCGATCACCGCATTATATTCCTGCTCGCGGTAATAACGCGATAGCGCGTGACTCAGCGACAAAAGCGATACACCCGCGACCAAGCCGGAGAGCTTATAGGAAATGCCCATCCAATCGGTCAGGGTGAAATAGAGCGAAAAGGCATAGGTCAGGCTAAAAAATAGCAATACAGCGCTGCGGTATTTAGTAAAGAGCGCGAATTGTTGTAAAAACAGCAAGCTAAATACCAGCGTGGGGGCCGCATGCCAGTCATTGCCTGTTCTGAAATATTCATAGATCAACACGAACATGCCGCCTGGCTGGAGCAGACCCGCCAAGACAAACATCACTGGTATGGCTCGCTTGTAGCTTTGTTCACGGTAGAAGCTCAATCCCATGAGTAAGCACACAACGCCGGAGCCCAGCGTGATCAGCACACGAGCGAAACTGCCCATGCTGCCCCAGAACATGCCGGTATAGGTGCAAATGCCCGCTAAAATAAAAATGCCGCCCAGATAGGCGAGCACTTTAGTGAGTGTGGTGCTGGAGTTGCGGTCGTCTCTGGACGCTTTCAGCGCGGTGGCGATTTCGCCGCTGCTTAGCTGATGTTCGTGAGCGAGGGCAACGATACTAGCGAGTGCGTCCTGGCGTGTGTTCATGGTTGAGTCACCCATCCTAAAAATTCAACATTATAATAATCATAGCGGCGGTTACTCAGGGTGGGAATTTTCACCATGTTGCCGTCTTTATAAATAGTTACCGAGCGATCACTGCGGGCACTAAAAAGAAAGGAGCCGCTATCCACGCTGCCATCTTTGCTGAAGCTATAGCCGTCTGGCGCGGTGGTGCTAACGTCAACCACCCAGTTTTGGATCTCAGGCAATTCAACGGGTTTCCATTGAATGTCTTTATTATTCAAATCAACTGGAATGGTGATTTCACGCGTGTTGTTGGTTTTAGGATCGAAATAATACAGGCGAGGGCGCTGGCGGTTATAATTTTTGTCGTCCCAAAAGCGCGTCAGCACTTTCACTTTTTTATTTTCCACTGTGACGCGTATATCCTGATCACTGGCTGCCTCATATTTGTTTTGCGTAAACAGCAAGCCGTATTTCGGCGGTTCCACCAGCATGCCTGGCAGAGTAGAGGCGATGGCAAAAAATACCATCAATAGTAGTGGCAGTCCGATGCCGGCAGCCAAGGCAGGATTTTCTTTCAATAAGCGCATCCATTTCTCCATGATTAGTGGCTTTTCTTCGGAGCGAGGCCGTAATCTTTGATCAGGGTTTCAGCGATTTGCACGGCGTTGAGCGCGGCACCCTTGCGCAGATTATCTGACACCACCCACATATTGAGTCCGTTTTTCACGGTGGGATCTTGGCGCAGTCGCGATACGAATACGCCATCTTCACCGACACATTCCACCGGTGTGCAATAGCCGCCGTCTTTGCGATCATCAAACAGCACCACACCTTCCGCATCAGCCAGCGCTTCGAGCGCCTCTTCAACGCTGATCGGTTTTTCAAACTCGATATTCACCGCTTCCGAATGCCCGACAAACACCGGCACGCGTACGCAGGTCGCCGTCACGGCAATATCGGCTTCCATGATTTGTTTGGTTTCTTCCACCATTTTCCATTCTTCTTTGGTGCTGCCATTTTCCATGAACACATCGATATGCGGGATCACGTTAAAAGCGATGCGCTTGGTGAATTTAGCCGGTTCTTTCGGATCGTTCATATAGATGGATTTAGTCTGATCGAATAATTCATCCATACCCGATTTTCCTGCGCCCGATACTGATTGGTAGGTAGAGACCACCACGCGTTTGATCGTGGCCAAATCATGCAACGGCTTAAGCGCCACCACCATCTGCATGGTCGAGCAGTTGGGATTAGCGATAATGTTGGTTTTGCGGAAATCCTTCAGCGCATGGCCATTGACCTCCGGTACCACCAGCGCAATGGTTGGGTCCATACGGAAATGCGAGGTGTTGTCGATCACCACGCAACCAGTCGCGGCTGCTTTTGGCGCAAATATTTTCGATACGGCTGAACCTGGCGAGAAAAGTGCGATATCGGTATCGCTGAAATCATAGTCATCGAGGGGTTGAACGGTCAGAATATCCTGCTCGCCGTAGCTTACCTGTTTGCCTTTGGAGGATTTGGAGGCGAGCGCAACGATTTCGCGAGCGGGAAAACGGCGTTCAGCCAGGATTTCTAGGATTTCACGGCCAACATTACCGGTTGCGCCGACGACTGCGACTTTATAACTCATGATCTGCTTTCTTGTTGCCAATTAAAAGGGTGCTAAATCTAGACCAATTAACTGAAAAAGCAATAGTTTATAGAGATTTTTATGCAGCCTTGCTTTTGGCGGAGGCATTAAGCGCCCCTAGAATCGCCTCGCCCGAATTACTTTAATTGATTCGTATTTAGCATGCCTAGCTTTTTTATGAATTTGGTTATTGGCATGTGAGATATCAGGGTATCTTCTTGATAACGATCACCAAGCTTTTCCTTAGCAATTTCATTTATTCTTTCAGCGCTTATAGCATTCTTATAATAATTAATGTAATGAGTGCTGTTTTTTGCCTTTTCATTTAAATTCAGTGCGTCTAAAGGGTTTTCATTTACAGATATAGTTATAAGCGAACCGATTCTAAATGATGTCCAACTCGTGATTTGATCCCAACGGATTTCTGTATAGGGGTCTTTTTTTATATATAAAAACTTATTTGGTTCGGTGCGTATTATTTTTATGCTGTAGTATATGAAAAAACCGATTTGTAGATTTTTTTCATTTAAAACAAGGCGGGTGCTTTCTGGGTGACGCAATATTTCCAGTGGACGCCGATAATGCATAAAAAAACCGTATGTAACCAAGAAGATTATAAAAGCGGTGCCGACAATAATCTCTGCATTAAGCATTTGGTTCTTCTGGTATTCCACGACAATACGATTAATTGTCAAAAATAAAACAGCAACAAGACAAATTATCTTGTAGGCGCTGACCCTAAGCTTCTTCGTGGCTGTATCTCTGACATCAACAGAATAGAGTATCATTACAATCTTTCAATGTCCGCGCTCACGCGACCTTGCTTGCCTTTTTTGCGGTTTCCAGCGCTTCCAAAATCGCTGCGCCCATTTCGGCCGTGCCCACTTGTTTCATGCCAGGCTGCATAATATCGCCGGTGCGTAGTCCTTGGGCTAACACCTTGCGTACAGCGCGCTCCACCATATCGGCTTCTTTGCCGAGGCTGAAGCTGTAGCGCAGCATCATGGCAAAAGACAGGATGGTGGCAATCGGGTTAGCAATGCCTTTGCCGGCAATATCCGGTGCCGAGCCATGTACAGGTTCATAGACGCCTGGCGTTCCAGCAGCGCCGAGCGAGGCCGATGGCAGCATACCCAATGAGCCGGTAAGCATGGATGCGATGTCGGAGAGAATATCGCCAAACATATTGGTGGTGACCATTACGTCAAACTGCTTGGGGTTGCGCACCAGCTGCATGGCGGCATTATCGACATACATATGGCTCAGCTCGATTTTGGTGGAGAGCTGCTGATGCACGCTGATCACTTCTTCACGCCACATCTCCGTGCATTCCAGCACGTTGGCTTTATCCACCGAGCAAACCCTGCCATTGCGTTTTGCGGCGAGATCAAAGGCGACGCGGGCAATGCGCTGCACTTCGGGGCTGGTATAGACTTCGGTATTGATGCCTTTGCGGGTGCCATCGGGCAGGGTTTCCACACCGCGCGGCTGGCCGAAATAAATGCCGCCGGTAAGTTCGCGCACAATCATAATATCCAGGCCGGCAACCACCTCATGTTTCAAGGTAGACGCATCGGCTAATTCATCAAAGCAAATGGCAGGCCGCAGATTGGCAAATAGTTGCAATTCTTTGCGCAGGCCCAGCAGGCCGCGTTCTGGGCGGTGTTCGTAAGCCAATGGTTCCCATTTCGGACCACCCACGGCACCCAGCAGAATCGCATCGGCTTTTTTAGCCGCAGCTAAAGTTTCAGCGGGGAAGGGCGTGCCCAACGCATCATAAGCCGCACCGCCAATTAGCGCGCTGCTGGTGGTAAAGGTCACGGGACCGTTTTGGCTAAACCAATCGATGATTTTCTGGGTTTCACCCACAACTTCGGGGCCAATGCCGTCGCCAGGCAGGAGGAGGATATGTTTGGTGCTCATATGTCTTTACTCGTTTGTCATAAAAAAGAAGCTGGTTCTAGCGCTAAAAAGCCAATTAGCCAAGCAATTCATTGACATTTATATACAAACGCAGTAAATATTAACAGATATTTACGCGTGGGGGCTAATGGCTGCTTATACCGAATTGACCAAGGCGGATGCTCAGGTTTTGGTCGATAGATTACGCGGCGAAGGTACGGATATAGGCACCCAGGTTGAAAGCGTCGCCCCAATTCCTGAAGGCATCACCAATAGCGTCTATAAACTAACCACCGACAAGCAAACGGTCGTGGTGACTATTTTTGAGCCCCGCCGTAATAGCCCCAGCCCAGAAAGACATCAAGAAATACGCAATTATCAGCAGCATTGTCAGGCGCGTGGCATACCTACACCCAAATTGATAGGCGACATACAATCGTTCAATGGAAAAGAGCTGCAGATAACTGAATATGTGGATGCACGCCCTCTACAAAGCATCAATACCAATCAAGCCCATCAACTGGGGGCGGCCATTGCCTCCATGCATGTGGCATCGAAGGAACTTCCTTTATTTGCCCCAGCGCCTCATTTGGGCTCGGTAGGTACGGCGCTGAGTGAAATTGACGGGATGGTGGAACGTGTGTTGAAACAAGGAGACTTAATCGGTGAAGCGCAATATCTGGGAAGTCTTGCTAATCTTTCCTTGCGTAGATTGCGCTCCACTTCGCATCAAAAGAAAACACTGCCTCAGCATATCGTGCATGGGGATTTTCATAAATCCAACGTGTTATTCGATAAGCAAGGAAAACTAGGCGCTATCATCGATTTCGAGGCCTCGCGTAATGGCGTCTTTATTGAAGATATAGCCGATGCCATTAATGCCTTTGCTATCGTAAACGATGCACCGGAAGGCCAAAAACCGCATTATCATTTTGACACCGAGATCGCCCAATCATTGTTGCAAGCCTATCATGCCATTCGCCCTCTCACGAAGCCCGAGCTTGAGTATTTACCCCGTGAATTGGAAGATCATGCGCATTTTAAAGGAGCGGGCATGCTCAAAACGCGGCAAAAAGGCATCAACGCCGACCCCTATCTGTTCCTCACCCCCGAGCGAAAAGCGGCACTTAATCAGGCTGTCCATACGTCCTATGTAGAGATGGTGATGCCGCAGCGCGCAGTGCCAGGCGCGGTTAGCTGGGGTCCGTTGTATTAATTACAGAACCGCTAACGCGGCTGGCGCAGCTCTTTTCTTGCATGCCCGATGATTTCCACGGCCGCGCTCACGCCGAGCCAGGCGATGATGAGTGCTACGATCAAATCGGGCCAGAGCGTGCCGGTTGCATAAACCAAGCCGGCTGCGACCATTACCGCGACATTCGTAATGGCGTCATTGCGGCTGCACAACCAAATGGAGCGCATATTGCTGTCTTGGTTGCGAGTGCTATAGAGCAAAAACGCGGTAGCCAGATTAGCAATGAGTGCCAATACCGCCACCCAACCCATGGTCGTATATTCAGGTATGCGTCCCAACCATAGGTTATAGCCACCTTGCGCCAGTGCCGCCGCGGCAAGCAGCAGCATAATAAAGGCTTTGGTCAGTGAGGCTTTGGCGCGAACAGACAGCGGTTTGGTCAGCACAAACATGGTGATGATATAGCTGAAGGCATCACTTAGGAAATCCATAGAATCGGCAATCAGCGCTGTCGATCCCGCCATGATTCCTTGCCATAGCTCAAGTACAAACATAGTTGTATTGAGCAATAGCGCAACCCATAGCACCTGACGATTATGTGTTAGTTCATCGTGATGGTGGTGGGCACCCATGGTTACGAGGCGTGCTTTGCCAACCAAGGCGTGTTTTGCTTTTGCTGTACTTCATAGCTGCCGATAGCATCCAGCTTTTGCAGCGTCAGGCCAATATCATCCAGCCCGTTTTGCAGGCAGTGCTTGCGGAAAGGTTCGATCTCAAATGTAAACGCATGATTGCCAGCGGTCACGGTTTGCTTTTCCAGATCCACGGTAATCTGTTGGCCGCCTTCGGCGACATGCATGAGGCTGTCAACTTGATCCTTGGGCAGTACAATCGGCAAGATGCCGTTCTTAAAGCAGTTGTTGAAGAAGATGTCGGCAAAGCTTGGCGCGATCACGCAACGAATACCGAAATCCAGCAAGGCCCACGGCGCATGCTCGCGCGAGGAGCCACAGCCAAAATTCGCGCCGGAGACAATAATTTGCGCCTGATCATATGGCGCATTATGCAGCACGAAATCATCGATGCGTTTGCCTTCAACCGTATAGCGCATTTCATAAAACAGGCCTTCTTTCAGACCGGTGCGCTTGATGGTTTTGAGAAACTGCTTGGGGATGATCATGTCGGTGTCGACATTTTCGATCGGAAGCGGTGCGGCGATAGCGGTGATGGTGGTAAATGGTTGCATAATAGATCCTTAGTTATCATCCTTGGTACCCAAGGCATTCCTGGCTTCTTTAATAAATTCCGCCAGTTTTGCCATCAGGCTTTGCGCTTGGTTAGCACGTTCTGCTTTAATCGCTACAATTAATTCTTTATGGGTCAGATTATATTTGGGCTTCACGCTGCCTGGAATAACCTGTTCCAGTTTTCGGCGCATCTGCTGAAGCAATTCTTGCGATTCCTTATCATTGGGTCTGAGTTTAGAATCAGTAATAATCGACCGCACCTCATAATACGGGTTTTTACGATGCATAGAGATGGTGAATTCGATCATGTGTAGCTTGGGTTATCTAGGGTGAGGCGCTATTATGCACGCCTTTGCGCCAACTTCAAGCGCTTAAGGCATTAGAAACTGCTTGTGCGTCCTGCAGGTTCCTGACCTTGTGTTCTGCCACCACCACCCACGGATTGAGCGGCAGAATGACCCGCATCCTGACCGCCAGTAACGCCAGCGCGTGCAATAGGAGCATTGCCAACTTTGGGGTCATTTACACCCTGGCTGCGTAAAAAGGCCACCAGTTGATCGCGCGATACCTCTTGAGCCGCTTCAGGTTTAGGTGGTTGCAGCGGATCACTTTGTACGGTGCGTTGTTGTGCATTAGCATCATTCGGTGCCGGATACACTAGGCTATCGACTTTTTTGGTGAAGTTAAGCAAGTTCTGGGCAGCAGCTGTGTCACCCAGGGCTTTTTGAGCTTGTTGTTCCAGCAACGCTGTCACTTTCTGCGTCACTTGTTCAGGAGAAAGTGTTGTGTCTTTGGCGATAGCGACAATGTCTTTAGCGATGGGATTAGAATCAGCTTCGAGCGCTTTAATCACTGCATCACCGGCATCCAACCCCTCGCGCTTCGAGAAATTGATCACGTTGCTGGTAAGCACCGCCAGGCGGTCGGTGTTTTGGTGATACAGATCTACATACGCGCTGACTGCTGTAAACGAGGTGTCGAGTTGAGGATTATTGCCATGTTGTGCAGCCATATTATTAAGATATGCTGCTGCTTGCTGCTCAAAGCGGTCGATATTGCCGCCTGATTGCGCATATATACCGGCGAGGCTTTTAGCTACCGGATTATTGCTTTGTGCCAGTCCATTAAATATTAGGTCAGTTCGCTGCTTGTCGCCTGCATGAGCGGCGCGAGCCAATTTAGTAATGCTCTCCATGACCCCTTTTGCCTGGGTCACGACACTTGGAATTTTACGGTCAATAAGCGGGGTAATTTTATGATCTTGATCTTTGAGATCCGCTACCGTTTCACGCAACGCCACTTTTGGTAATTGTTTTGGATCGACCTGCTCGGCAAGCGCCATGGCATTTGTTTTAATGGCGGCATTTTCAGGCTTTGCGCTCAAGGCCTGCAGCGTACGCATTTCAGGACCCGTCGGATTATTACGGGCAAGCTCAACAAAGGCAGCCATTGAGCGAGTATGCTCATATTGATCCGATAGCTTGTGGAAAGTATCGCTTTTTAGAATTTCTGTCGGCGATTTTCCATCACGCGTCATATCGCGCACAGCAATGGCAATTCTTCCGTCAGGACTTTCTTGCGCACGGCGTACTGCAGCTAATTGTTCAGCGCTTTCTTCCAGTTTGGCTTCAAAAAATTGTCTCCGTACATTGGCTACTTCGCCGGCGGTAGGGTGTTCCTTTCTACCATCTGGACGGGTAATTAATTCATCTCTACCGTTGGGCAAAGGTACACTCGCGGGATCGATGCCTGCTCTGGTCAGCATGTCTTTTGTATAGTCAGATAACTCGCTACCACTAATGTTAGTAAGTGCCCAATTATAGCCTTCAATTTGCTTGGCAAGCTGCTCAGACATTTGTTTCAATGCCACATTATTAGGATCCTGAGCGGCTAGGCCGTATTCTCTTTCCATAGCCACGGCTTTTTCAGGTGGCAATGCAGTTACGACATCTTGCATCACTTGTTGGAGCCGGCCGCTTAATACCTGCTCAGCATGCTCTTTATCCCACGTAGGCTGCACGCCATGTTTTACTTCACCCAGCTTAGACAAATATTGTTCAGCTGCCTGGCGGAACTGATCCACGCTAGCATGCTCAAGGTCGATATTTCGGCCGAGCTCGCGCATAAGAGGGTTAGCCATTGCTGTTTTGTCTGCACGCAATGCATTCAGTGCAGCCTGCGCTTCGGCTTTGTGATTGGGATCTCTTAGCAGTTTCAAAAATTTGCGGGTCGGATCGCTAAGCGGTGCTTTGTCCAAAGCGGCATCCAGTCGTTGATTGGCCGCTTGCTGCCTTTGCGCAGGCGTAAGCCTTTGCTCATCAAGCGCTGCTTGAATTTGTTGCCGTTGCTCTTGTGCAATCTGCTCGGGTGTTTTGTATGCAGGGTCTACATTGCGCATGTGGTCAATAGTTACCATGAATTTATCACCGCCGCCTGCGAGCATGGTGACTGCACCAGTTTTTTGTAGATCCCGCGCAAAATTATATTTTTGGCCGGCGTTACCGCCTTCGATCATATAGTGGGTTTCACCTGGTTTGGCGGATAATCCACCTCTCTCTTGTGGATTCATTTCGCGTAACGTTACACCGTGCGCTTCCCATTCCTGACGTACGCGCTCAACCGCTTTCGCCGTCGTCATATGATCTTCCATGGCGGGTGTAGGAACCGGTTGCTGTACTTCTGAACTGCGCGCATGCCGCTTATATTCCTCGAATTCCGGAATAGGCGGTGGCGCATAAGTTTTCATATCTTCGAGCGCATTCTGCTTACCATTAGAGGCGGTGTTGCGCTTATTGTCTAAATCCACTGCCATTTGCGCTAATTGCGGGTCAGAAACAATCTGACCGAGATCACGATCACTCAATTCCAGAAGACGATTACCAATCGTGCTGGTTGGATGCTCTTGCGCATAGCGTGCAAGCGCTGCCCAACGTGCAGCATTATGCTCATCGGCAGTAACGGTTTCATCGACCTTGATATGTTGTTTTGCAACATAGGTAATGGCGCTTACGCTTCCATCCAACGCTCTTTTTTGTTCCGCCGTTAGCTCAAGCGCAGGCTCGGGCGCGGGGGTAATACCAGGGGTAGGAGCGGCAGAAGCAGGACTCGATGCATCGCTAACGCCCAGCGGATTAGGCGGATCCAAACGAATAGTAGGAGTGTTAGGATGATGATAGGCGTCAATCACTCCTAAAATCACTTTTTCTTGTGCCGACGGTTGCGGTTTACCATCTGGTCCCGTGAGATGGATCGTATCATCCAGCGCTATGCGGTTATGGTCGACCACATATCTATGCGCCACACCCTCGGGTAAGCGGATGACTTGGATATGACCGGCAGCATCTTGCTTGGGCACGCCATGTTCATTGAGTAGCACCGCGGCAGTGTAATCCGCGCTATCGAAAGATTGTTTGGTGCCAACCAAAGCCACCGTATAGTTTTTTCCATCAACGGTAGCAGGACCTAATTCCGCCACAGATCCTTGGTCAAACCCAATGCCGGCAGCGGCCAAAATTTCTTTTTCGCGCGTGAGTGTAAGACCGCGGGCAGCTGTTTCCAAATGGTTTTGCGCCAGTGTTTTTTTGGGGCCTTCCTCCATCAGCAACTGATTACCCTGAACCGGATGCGCTATCGGCTCTTGCCTGGAGAAAACCGGATTGCCGGTATGATCTCGTACAATCTGCCCATCTTTGTTGATAAAAGCCGCTACGCTAAACGTCGTGGTCGTATCGCCTTTTTGCCCTAACATCACGACCGTAAATTCCTGGCCATTAATCGAGGCCTTTCCCGCTTCGGCTGCTACGTCAAATTTTCCATGTTGATTAGCAGCTGCAAGAAGAGTTTGTTGTGCGTCAGGGGTAAGCCACGCATTTTTAAGACCTGCTTCACCGACCGCACAATAAAGCTCCGGTTGGATGTTGTGCATATTTGTGCGCAATTGCTTGCGGTCTGTATCCTGTTCGTTGTCAAACCCAGGCACTTGATCGGGATGAATACGAATAGCGCCATTGTCGGCTTTTGTTGCAAAATTGGGGCTATAGGCGGCTCGGTTGAGTTGTGTAATAAGTTCTTGTGGGTCGCCTTGGCGGGTAGGGCGTTGGATAATTAGATCGTCGGGATTATTGGGGTCGCGGCTCACCGTCACGCCCAGCAGTTGTGTCATGTCTCTTGCGAGCGTGTTGCGCCGTATCGCGCGGTTCATACGCTCTTCTTCTTGTGCTTCGTCTAATGGATTCGGATCCACCATACTGTCTCTATGTTCAACGAGGTTATCTCACTGTTTATTCTATCAAATAGGATGAGCTATAAATGTGAAGTTTTGATGAACTAAGGGTTACGAAATTATGAAGGTCGTAACAAATAGAAAATAGTTAGGTAAATCAATAATTAACCGACGCGCGGACCTTTGGCGACGCCAGGCGCACCCCCGATGGTTTGAGCCGCAGCAACGGTACTGTCGGTACCGCCGGTAATCCCTGTTTTCTGCACGGGAGCGCTGCCGGCCACCACTGGATTCTCTACACCTTGACGTTTAAGATACGTCACCAAATCGGCATTAGATACCGTTTCTGATGTGTTTTTTGTCTCGGCTTCCGCCGTTGGAACATAATCGTCACTCGAAAATCGCGCCAAGTCCTGATTGAACTTATCGAGTTGTATAGCGATGCTTTGGTTGGTTTGCGCTTGTTTTGCCTTATCCTGCAAAAAGGCAGCGACATCACGCTCAAATTTAGCCGGATCGGTATTAGCGGTTGCCATATGACCGATTTCACGCGCTAGGGGATTTACGCCCTGTTGCATAAGTCTAAAGGCATTGTCGCCAGCATCAAAGCCCTCACGCATAGAAAATTCTTTAATTTTATCTAAGGTTTCTGTTGTCTTTGCGATGGATTCGGCACTTGGTGCTTGGGTAGAATATTGAACCTGTGTATTTAAATTGGCAGGGAAGTTTAAGTCCATCACCATGGTGCTAAAATTCCCTTGTTGGGCGTATCCAGATAAACGCAAATTTGCTTGTGTTTCAGTAAATATATTCTTTAAATCTGCTAGCTGGCTACGAATTGCAGGATCCGCAATAGCCTCATTATTCATGGTAGTAAGATGCTCATGGAGCAGCTTTAAACTCTCTTGTGAGCCATGCACTATAATCTGCGCATTACCCGTTGTGGGATCAATGCGATTCTCAAAACCAACATTCTGGAGCGGTGCTTGACCGGCTGCTTTGCGCTGTTCATTGATTACGGCAATCGACTCGCTCAACTCATCGCTGATGTGATAGACGCGGCGGGATATGTCGTCTTCGCGGCTATGCGGCCTGTAGTCTTCAATTGGTGATGCTGCGTATAGGTCGCGTGATGATGCATCACTCGTAGTTGAAAGACGTATCTCCTGCATAATCCGAGAAAGAATCGGGGCTTTATCAAATGAGCGCTTAATTGCTTCTTCGAGCTGTCTGAGATCTTCTGGTTGCCATCCGGGGGGGAGTCCCGCTTCTCGAATAGCAGAAGTCGCGCCTGTTCTGGCATTTTCTGCATTTCTAATTCCACGGATAAATCCACGGATAAATCCATCTGCAATGCCAGGCATCATTTCGGGCGTAATCTCAGCTAGTATGGTTGCAATAGGTGCTAGTCTTGGGTTTTGAGCAATCTGGGGATCATTGCCAATGCTTTGTATAAGTGTCAGCAGTTCCTTTGATTCAGCATTATTGGGATTACCTGCGCGTTCAATATATTCACTTAATTTTCGCAAAGCAGGGCGTTGTTCTGCCGCTACGACCGTTCGCTCAGCTGTAGGAGATACATTGCGTGCGGGAG
Organism: Rickettsiales bacterium; assembly: GCA_033762715.1. GTDB lineage: Bacteria > Pseudomonadota > Alphaproteobacteria > Rickettsiales > SXRF01 > JANRLL01. The sequence continues at coordinate 146,546 of JANRLL010000004.1, forward strand.
GCTCTTGAGGCCCAGTAAAACTCCATCCGCCACCATATTCTTGCCCTGGCGCCGTATGGATAACAGGGTGAGTGTGCATCGGTGTGCCACGATTTTCTTGTAGAGAGCTTGTGTTCGCGTAGCTACTGGGTGCTAGATTAATACTCACATCAGGATTGTCATACACGCTGATTTCCGACGCAATTGCTTGCATCGAAGGTGCGCGGTAAAAACGAGGTGAGCGCTCAATGGCCGACAGATGCGAATCTCTGAATAGCTCAACTACACTGACACTACCACCGATGCGATTTGCAATGGCTTCATCCATGTCGCCAATATCGGACAAGTGGGCCGCACCATTGATCATCATCGCTTTGTCGAAGCCGCCTTGGCCTGCCGCATAGCTATAGGTTGTTTCCTGGTTGTTGCCCTGCATCAACGCACCAACGCGATTGACCATCACATCGTTACGGATTTTGATGTCAGAAAGAAAGGTTTCCTGCGCATGCCTTTCTCGGGTAACGATAGCGCGAATGCTACGATTAGTCGCCGCATCATCATCGACCAACAAAACAGAGACATTGTTCTGCCGTGCCGTTTCTAATAAATTCACTAGTGATGGAACATCGCCAAGACCTGATCTGTCACCTGTTTGTATAAAGCGATCTACGTTTGCCTGGCTAAACGCTACCCCGTTTGGAGTCTGAATACCGGCAGGTGGTAATTCTAAGAAAATAGCTAGTTTTCCGTTAGGATTATTGCGTCGCATGGCAATAATCGCCGATGATTCTGCTATTTGATTGCCGGTATCAAAGTGATTGGTTTCGGCAAACATGATGATTTTATCGTTGCCTTTAAACAGGCGATCATATTCTTCGCCGGCGCTTTCATGATAGGGTCTGGCAACGCTTACTGACATCTTAACCTCGCGCTATAGTAGACGGGGTGGTGCCTGCAGCCGATACGGTGCCAGGCTGAATTCCTGCAGTTACGTCGACATGGCTGCTTGCAAATTGCTGCCCGCTAAGGCCCGCCAATAACGATGCGCTAGAAAGTGCCTTTGGGTCAGAAGCAGGCGGAGGCGGGGGTGGAGTAGGTGCTGCAGCAACCGATTTTTCGGGTGATTTCTTTTTAAATAAATTGCCGACCCAGCCAATAATGCCTTTGATGCCGTCGCCTAGAAATTGGAAAATCCCGCCAAAAAATCCCCCGATGGAATCCATCATGCCACCGGCGTTTTCAGCCATATGGCCTTGATAGGGGCGAGAATGGATTAGCTCAGGATCGCCTGGATAATTCCCAGTCGTATACACAGGGCGATCGTCATCATGGGGTTTACCCCTATGGTGTCTATGCGAATGCTTTTTGCGATCGGCCATATAATCGTGTGGTTAGATTTCTAATTATGCTTATTCTACCAAAGATTATGAAAGCCAAATGTGAAGTTTTTATGAATGGAAAAGGCCCGCGCGCGGCAGGCCATTAACCATTGTCATAATTAGGGCTATATTTTAGCTAAACGTCCGAATATCCGTCAATTTTCCGGTTACGGCGGCAGCAACTGCCATGGCGGGGCTAAGTAAATGGGTGCGTCCACCACGACCCTGGCGACCCTCAAAATTACGGTTTGAGGTCGAAGCGCAACGTTCGCCTGGATCCAAGCGGTCAGCGTTCATGGCTAGGCACATCGAGCAGCCTGGCTCGCGCCATTCAAAGCCGGCATCCAAAAACACTTTATCTAAGCCCTCTTTTTCAGCTTGTTCTTTTACCAAGCCAGAGCCAGGTACGACCATCGCCAGCTTCACGCTGGAGGCAACTTTTTTGCCTTTGGCAGCTTTAGCCGCTTCACGCAGATCTTCGATGCGGCCGTTGGTGCAAGAGCCGATAAATACTTTATCCACCATCACATCGGTCAATTTTTGATTGGCGTGTAAACCCATATATTCCAAGGCGCGCTCAAGCGTTTTACGTTTGGTTTCATCGGTTTCTTTAGCAGGATCGGGAACACTGGCTGTAATCGGCAACACCTGTTCAGGGCTGGTTCCCCAGGTTACTTGCGGCGCGATGTCGGCAGCATTGAGTTCAATGATGGTGTCGTATTGCGCGCCTTTATCAGACGGCAGCGTTTTCCAGTGAGCCACTGCTTTATCCCACTCATCGCCTGTAGGTGCCATAGGGCGGCCTTTAATATAGGCAAACGTTACTTCATCCGGTGCAATCAAACCAGCGCGCGCGCCCGCTTCAATCGACATATTGCACACGGTCATCCGGCCTTCCATCGAAAGCCCCATAATCGCATCACCCGCATATTCGATGACATAGCCAGTACCACCGGCAGTGCCGATTTTACCGATGATCGCAAGCACGATGTCTTTGGCGGTAACGCCTGGTGCCAACGCGCCATCCACGCGCACGAGCATATTTTTTGCGCGGCGTTGAATCAGCGTTTGGGTGGCAAGCACATGCTCTACTTCCGAAGTCCCGATACCAAAGGCCAACGAGCCAAACGCGCCGTGGGTCGAGGTATGCGAGTCGCCGCACACAATGGTCATGCCAGGCTGGGTAAAGCCTTCTTCAGGACCGACGATATGCACAATGCCTTGACGTTTGTCATTCATACCGAAATAGGTCACGCCGAATTCTTTGCAATTATCTTCCAGTGTCTGCACCTGGATGCGCGACGTTTCATCTTTGATGATGCCTTGTTTGCGTTCAGGCGTGGTTGGCACGTTATGGTCGGGAACGGCCAATGTTGCATCGGGGCGGCGCACTTTGCGGCCCGACACGCGCAAGCCTTCAAAGGCTTGTGGGCTGGTCACTTCATGGACCAAATGACGATCGATATAAATCAAGCACGTGCCATCTTGTTGTTGATCGACCAGATGGGATTCCCAAATTTTATCAAAAAGCGTCTTTGCCATAACCGTACTAAATTGAATGAAATTAGATAAAGAAAAAGGCGGGTAATTAGCTGACGCTAACTACTCCGCCTAACATGTGTAAAATGGAATTACTCAGCAGCGTCTGCAGCAGCGGTGGTGGTATCGCGCTTTTCGCTAATACGTGCTGCTTTGCCGGTACGGCCACGCAGATAGTACAGTTTCGCGCGGCGCACATCACCTTTGCGAATCAGCTCTACGCTTTCCAGACGGGGAGAGAAAAGTGGGAATACACGTTCAACGCCTTCGCCGTGGCTGATTTTGCGAACCGTAAATGCGCTGCGAACACCTGCATTACGTTTAGCAATCACAACGCCTTCGTAAGCCTGAACGCGCTCGGTATTGCCTTCTACGATGCGTACGTTTACGCGCACGGTGTCGCCTTCGCTGAATTTATCCAGACGCTTGCCTTCGACCAGCTTTTCCATGTTCGATTGTTCTAATTTTTGCAGCAAGTTCATCGTCTCATCCTTCTTTCTTCATCAAATCTGGTCGGCGAGCAGTCGTAATTTCTTTAGCTTGCTCAAGCCGCCAACGGTTAATCTCTTCATGGTTACCGGAAAGCAATATATCAGGCACTGCTAGTCCGTTCCAAATTGGGGGCCTAGTATAATGAGGATATTCAAGGAGTCCAGCATATTTTGATAGGGTGCTGAAACTTTCTTCATGGGTGGCGGACTCTTTGCCAATTACCCCAGGAAGCAGGCGGACAATGGCGTCCAGCAAGGCTAAGGCGGCTATTTCGCCACCGGAAAGGATAAAGTCGCCTAAACTTACCTCAAGCATGTCGTGATGGTCAATCACTCGCTGATCCAACCCCTCAAAACGCCCGCAAACAAAGATCAGATCTTGGGTTTTTAACTCTTCGACCAGCTTTTGGGTTATGGGAACGCCGCGGGGCGAAGGGTAGATGACCCGTGCAGCCGGTAATTTCGCCTTGGATGCTGCCACGGCGCTATCTACCACATCGGGTTTGAGCACCATACCGGTGCCGCCGCCATACGGGCTTGCATCCACGGTTTTATGTTTATCAGTAGCAAAGCTGCGTATGTCTAAAGCCTCTAATGACCAGATGCCTTTTTCCAATGCCTTGCCCGCAAGCGACTGGCCGAGCGGTCCAGGAAACATCTCGGGAAATAGGGTGAGGGCAATGGCGCGAAAGGGCGGTTGAGAAAGTGTCATGATTCTACAGTTCTAAAGTGCTTATCATCAAAATGTCACAAAAATCCTATGTAACTTATAGAAACCGCCTTCTACAATCCAGAGCAATATCGATTAGGAGGAGCGTATGTTGGAAGACAGTGAATGCCCACCACTATTAGCAAATCCCCGCATTTTCAAGCCATCACGACGAGTGTTGACCACGGCTTTTGGGCTCGATCCTCGTGGCGCGGACCCGCGCTTAGTATCGGATGAGCAGTTTGAAAAAATTTCTGCTGCGGTAGAGGAATTAGGATTCACCCAGCTTTCTGTGCTTATTCGCTCCACGCCTGGTGTCGTCGTATTGGAAGCTAATAATGGCCAACAACTGCGCATTACCTACAAACCAGCCGCAGAGCGCCCCACTGCGCCGCAAGTGCTCAAGCCCCTCAAAACGGTTGCCTATGATGGTGGTGTTATTGAGATTTTACCAAAGGTGCGCTGCCTGGGGGATATTATAGAGGATCCCGATCTATCGAAACATTACGGCATTACAGAGCGTGATGTTCCATCGATTGTACAAAATCTATTTCACGGTTTACCCAATGCGCAATTTGTTAAAAACGTTGATGTCGATGGCATCGGTATTATTCCCTATAACGGAATTAATGTGCCGGTGGTGGTGGAGCCGCAAGTCACCGTGGATGTGCCATTGCTCTGGGCCAGCGGCCATATCGCTGGGCACCCGCAAGCTGTCCATCAGAGTGTGGCCTTTCCATTTGAAGACGCGCAAAAACAGCATATGGCTGAGCTGGGGCTTCAATACGGAGAACATGTACCGTCCAAAGACGCCATGCGTCACTCGCTTATGCTGGAAACGGGTAGCAGTGAAGGGGCTCATTTTACGGGTGCCGCGGGTGCAAGCAAGTCGGCAGCCGGCTTAGCATTAGGTAGTTAGTTACTCGGCGGGATCGAGATATTCCGGCGGGTGCACCAGCACGTAGCCATCTTTGCTTTCTACAAAGCGCTCATCAAAAGGTAGCATTTCCAGCGTACCGTCTGGGCGCTCAATTTCGATCACATCGCCTGCGCCAAAGTTTGCAACATCCACCACCACGCCATACGCGCTACCATCTTTCAGGCGTGCTTCTTGATGGAGCATTACATTGAGCGGGTCTTCAGGTAGATCGGTAGCGGGTGCATAGAGCGCGAGGCCCTTGAGCAATTCAGCCGCATTGCGATCAATGACACCATGGATGCTGACGATAAATAATTTGCCGCTGGTGCCTTGTTTGGTCAGACTATATAGCGTCGTGCCCTTGGCATTGGTAATGGCTTTGCAGCTGAAGAAAGCATCTGGCGGCGTGGTGTAGCTATGCAGCTTCACCTGGCCACGAATCCCATGCGCAGAAGTAATAATGCCGATTTGTACGAGAGACGAGGGCTGCAATCTTATGCAGCAGCTTCAGCGGCCGGTGCAGCTTCAGCAGCAGGCGCTTCGCCTTTATCTTTTTTAGATTTGCGAGCTACGCGCTGAGCAGGCTTGGTATTCACCAGACCAGCTCTGTTGAAGAACAGATGCACGCGATCAGACATTTGCGCACCAACTGACAACCAGTATTTTGCGCGCTCTTCATTGATGGTCACGCGTTTTTCAGCGCTGTCCGCTAAGAGTGGGCTATAGGTGCCGAGTTTTTCAATAAATTTGCTATCGCGTGGGCTGCGAGAATTGGTCACAACAATGTGAAAGAATGGGCGTTTGGTGGTGCCTGCGCGAAGTAAACGAATCGTGGTTGCCATAAGGTCCTTGCTAATACGTAAATGGTTTTAAGGGGGCGGTTTCTACCAGACTCTATAGCAAAGGTAAAGCAGAATATTGCAATTTGAGGTAGAATGGATGGGTTTTAGACTCAACCGCAGCAAGGGCGAACACTAGTTCGGGCATTCCTCGCTGCGGTTGGGGTATGTATCCTACCCATAGCTTCACCCTACGCCGTTTATTCCTTAATGATAAGTTAAGTTTTTATGACATTTTATCTATTTTCACGATATCCATTTGTATAACCTAACTTTTACTTTGATTGCTTGGTTGGAATAGCGATTACCGGCCGACAAGCGGTTTTTCTTAACGCTCACAACCCTACATCTGTCTGATTTTACCGAAAAATTAATATTTTCGGCCTATGATAAGGAATGTGCAGAGTAAAGTTATGCAATTATCAATGTCTAGTGCACTACCGAAACGAATCCGCTGGGCCAAACGCCAACTAAAGCATTTTGACCCTGCACCCCTTTATCGTCGCATTATTTATAGCCTAACGCGCGGTGTCTATAAGCCACGTTATTTAGGGCTTGAGAACATCCCCGAACATGGCGGTGCGCTGCTTATTTGCAACCATGTCTCTTATATGGATGGCCCCATCATCAGCGCCGGTATTAAGCGACATGTGCGCTTTATCATCGAAGAAGATATTTATAACCAGCCTGGCGTGAAATATTTTATGAGTATGGATCGCGCCATTCCTATCGCGCCCAATCGTAAAGCCATTGAACGCGCCATGGATGCTATTTCCGAAGGGTTGAAGGCAGGCGATTTGATTTGTATATTTCCAGAGGGCTACCTGACATTTACCGGTGGACTCGGTCGCTTTAAGCCAGGCATTGAATGGATGTTAAAGCGTGATCCCGTTCCCGTAATTCCCATGGCGCTATCGGGACTATGGGGCAGCATATTTTCACGGCGTGATATTAAGCACTGGTATCGCTGGTTGCCGCATCGTTGGGTGCGTGGGCGCATCACCTTAATATGCGGGCCTGCCATTCCACCAGACCAGGTAAATATCAATCAGCTTCAGGACATGGTCCTTAAGCTCAAATACTCCATCAAAGATTAGTGAGCTAAGGCGTATTAAACGCGAGCCTGCCCTGGTTGTGGTGTGGGTGCTCTAGTAGCGCCAGCGCTGGGTTCACCGGCTTCTGCCCGCTGAATATTCTCTTGCGCTTGTTGAAGAGATGAAACACCATGTTGGCTTAGTTCACGACGAAAACGGCGCAATTCTTCATCGGCCGCACTTAGCGCATTCACCTCATGCCCTGCATCGTAATAGCGATCAATGCGATCGTGATTGGCCGCAAAAATTTTCATCCAGCGCGGCACCCAATCCGTAACCGAAGAATTTTCCGAACGCTGTGCCTTAAATTGTTCACGGCGCTCTTGAATATACTGCGCAAACTTATCCAGATGCGCGGTATTGGTAAAATCGATTTTAAAGTTAGGATTGCCGTTTTGCTGTTCATGCAATTCAAAGGAGCGTGAATAATATTTCAGATTTTTAAACAGTTTGAAATCCGGCTCGGCTGCGTTGCGGATAGTCTCTTGGACATGATTGTCATTTTTGCGAATATCATTAATGATGGAAGGCAACGATTCTTTATCAAAATTCTTACTGGATTTGAAAGCGAAGAAAGCAAGCACAGCCGCCGCACCGGCAACGATATAGTGACTCACAGACGCGATACCATCAATCAGATGCCCAAGCGGCTCACCAATCAGCGGAATGGGTTTGACTAGTCGCTTAATGAAATTGCCGAGTTTCTCAGCCGTACTTGTGATGAATTTAGGGAAAGAGCTAATCAGCATGAACATCCCACCCGCAGCGGCGATGGGCACTAATCCCGCGGTTGTTTTTTCATCGATATGGAGATTTTTATTTGCCCAGCCTGCAATTTCGTTGGTTGCATGTTGCGCGCGCCCCGACACGTTGCTTTCTACCCAATCCATTCCTGGAATATGTTGCTCTGGCATGGGTTATCCCCTGTGCTTGCTCTTATCCTTGTCGGGTAATTCAGACAGCGGGGTGATAGGCGGAATGACCGTATGCGGATCTTCTTTTTGTTTCTCACGTGCTTCTTGGCGATGCATGATTTCAATAGCCGCCATGCGGTCAATTTGGTTACGGCCTTTGAAGCGCTCATTAGCTTCTTTCATCAGCTCATCAACTTTGCGATTTTGCTCTTCGGTCAGATCACTGCCTACAGCTTTTGCCATCAGCTGGCGTTTATCTTTGCGTGCCTGTTTTTCTTCTTCACTGGTAACGCCGTGATATGCATTAGAGACCGCTGTTGTTGCGGCACCTATGGTTTTATCGGCCACCCAATCACCGCCGGCAGCACCCACTAAATTCGATAAGCCGCTGCGTTCCAACTCGGGCTTGCCTGCTACTAGACTATGAATACCAAAGAAGATATCGCGTACACCGCTGACACCCAAATAGGCAGCTGTTGTAACCGGATTAGGAACAGCGAGTGCCGCGGTTGTTAAGGTCTCAGCACCTGTTGCCACCGTTTCATACGCAACCAAACCTGCTTTGCCTTCATCAGCTAATCTATTTACGTTTTCTATACCGCTAGCTGCTGTAAACCCAGCTCCAATTAATGGTGCGCGTTTCAATACACCACCACCCAGCGCACCGACTTTGCTGCCTACCCAACCAATTGGTTTACCAATCAATGGGATTTTTGTGACCATAGAGGCGGTGCCGCCAACGAGGCTTCCCGTCCATTGACCCACAGGAGATTCGATAACCGCAGTCGCAGCTTTACCCATGAATTCTAGCGGCTTTTTAACCAGGGTTTGCGCAACGGTTGCAACCCAGTCGCCTTTGGTTGCATTCGAGAAATAGGTAGCAGTGCTATAGTTTGCGGTGGCAGCGGCCGCATCGCCCACGCCCGATGCAGCGGCGGCGGCAGGAGCAGGAGGCGTAGCACCACTGCGTCCGGCAATCACATTATCGACAATTTCGCCATAATTGGCCGTGCCGGCACGTTGTTTAGCGAGGAATTCACTAATGGCTTCGGCCCGTTGTGCGCCCGTCATCGTAACGCCGGGTTTAGCAACCAGCGTCTCATCCAACCATTTCACCGCATCCACAACTTCGGTGAAGGTGTTGCCGGTGACACCAGTGGTTGCGTGTGTCTTTAAAAATTGAGCGATTGCTTCACTGCGCTGTGCATCAGTAAAGACAAGGCCTTTGCTCTTAAGCGTCGCATTGAGCCATTCTTCAGAGCGATTGATAGGTTCTATAACTTTGCGAATGGATGCAATCCGATCTGTCACGCTTGTGCCTTTAGGCAGTGGATTCTGTTTGAAATATTTGATCAATTGCTGTGCCTGATCGCCGCTAATATCGGCGGCGGCATTGGCACCGTTTGAGGTCAACACTTGTCTGAGGGCCTTGATGTCATCCACCTCAACACCTAAACTGCGCGCCAGGCGATTCTGCAGCGCATCATCAACTGCGGTCGCTGCCGTGCCTGCCGATAGCTTGCGGACAGCATCATCGACTAGGCCGGTACGCAACACATCCTGCTTGGTGAGCATGCTTGCTGCCGCTTGGCCGGATGTTCCAGCAGAAGCTAATTCTCTGTACGCTGCGCCGGCGCCGATCAATCCAGTGCCAAGCACCTTAGCTTTCGACTGATCAGGCGTATCACGATGATTGGCTCCCCAGCCTGGCGGCGCAGGTGGAGGTGGCGTTTTTTCAAATGCTTTGAAGGTTAGGAATGCGGCAATGGCAGTTACAATCACACTGGTAAAACTTGCAACCGTTGAAATGACATCGCCCAGCACATCGCCAATCAACGGAATTTTTCTGACCAGCCGTTCAATAGGGCGCGTAATGGCGCCCCCGATTTTGTTGAGCGTGTCAGACAGCGCCCAGCCAGCAAGGCCGACACCCGCTGCCGCCATAACCGGCACATAGCCTTTAGCGTCTTCCTCTGTGATTCCTAGATTGCCTTCGGTACTTTTTGCGATAAATTTGGCGGCTCGATCCGTATAGACTTCCATCGAATGCGACAGGTCTTTCTCATACCAATTTTCTACCCGCGACATTACACCTTCCGTGCTTGCCGGTGTCGGCTTGGGCGGATTGGTGGTTGGCGCTTGTGGTTCAGGTCCTGACATTACGATGTGCTATATAGTTTCCTACAGTCTTGATTATGCCAAATAATTATGCCCCAAGATAATGAAGGTTTTATTACTACCAGTATGACAGGTCTGTCACATTAAAAAATGGGTTAAATAACGTTATATTTCAGTATGAAGTCAGACTGATTTAAACCGATCTTTTATCACTTCATTCCCAGCAGATTGGCCAAACCGCCACGCATCATGCCTTTTTGCCCCATTTTCTTCATTTTTTTCATCATATCCTGCATTTGCATCTGCTGCTTGAGCAGGCGATTCACATCCTGCACTTCAACACCCGAACCTTTTGCAATACGTGCACGACGTGAGCCATTGATAAGCTTAGGGAATTCCCGTTCTTTGGGGGTCATGGAGAGGATGATAGCTTCTTGTCTTGCGAGCATTTTTTCGTCCACATTGGCTTTATCCAGCTGATCTTGGATTTTACCCACGCCTGGCAACATTTTGAGCATGCTACCAAACCCGCCCATTTTTTTCATGTTGCGCAGTTGGCTGAGCAGGTCATTGAAATCAAACTGCCCCTGCATCATGCGCTCAGACATCTGTTGCGCTTCTTCTTGATTGACCGTCTCAGCTGCTCTTTCAACCAGCGAAACGATATCGCCCATGTCCAAAATGCGTGAGGCGATACGGCTGGGATGAAACTCCTCGAACTCATCGATCTTTTCACCCACACCCATAAACTTGATCGGCTGGCCGGTTACAGCACGCATCGAAAGCGCAGCGCCCCCACGACCATCGCCGTCAATACGGGTCAGGATAATACCGGTAACGCCAATCTGCTCATGGAAGGTTTTTGCAATATTTACAGCATCTTGGCCAGTTAGTGAGTCGGCGACCAATAAGGTTTCTATAGGGTTTGTCAGTCGCTTAACTAAGGCCAGTTCATCCATTAATTCAGCATCAATATGCAGGCGTCCGGCTGAGTCGAGCAAGAGTACGTCATAGCCACCCAGCTTGGCTTCTTGCAGCGCACGTTTGGTAATGGCTTCGGGCTTTTCACCCGCCACAATTGGCAGCGCATCCACACCGGCACGTTTCGCTACTTGCTCCAACTGGAGCTGTGCGGCCGGCCGGTATATGTCGAGCGATGCCACCAGCACCTTTTTGCGCTGTTTGTCTTTCAGGCGTAAGGCGAGCTTGCCGGTCGAGGTGGTTTTACCCGAGCCTTGCAGACCGACCATCAAAATGATCGCCGGCGGGTTAGTCGCTAAATTCAGCGCTTGGTGTTCGCTGCCCAGCAATTCAGCCAAATGGTCATTGACCAGCTTGACCACCATCTGTCCTGGGCTAACGCTTTGGATAACCTCGGCGCCAAGCGCCTTCGTTTTAAGCGAGGCAATAAAGTCTTTGACCACCGGTAAAGCAACGTCGGCTTCGAGCAGCGCAATACGTACTTCGCGCATGACCGCATCGATGTCGGCTTCCGTCAAAAGCCCTTTCTTTTTCAGGCGGCTAAAGATGTCGCCTAACTTATTTGATAACCCAGAAAACATCGGAACCTAATCTCTAAATGTCACAAAACTTTCACAATACCAACACCAAGTTTTCACAATCCTTTGGCACAATCTTAGTATCAATGCAAAGGATATCATTGCCCATGTCTACTACTGATCCAGATTCCACCCAGCCTACTGTTTCCAAGAGTAGCCTGCAATCATTCCATACCCAAAATTCGGCAGGGCAGGTATCCAACGCCTATGCGATGATTTCAACCATCGGCAACAGTTTTGCCTATGCCATTGCTAAGCATGATAATCCGGTAGAAGCCGCAGCTTGGAGAAAACCGGAAGATATTTTCCTTCCCGACTATTTGGGTGCCGATAACAACCTGGGCACCAAGCCCATTGACTATATACCCAACGCGACTGCCGCAGAGCAGGAACAATCCATTCCGCTTGCCCGCGCCCGAAAAATATTTAACACATTAAGCCCCTTACTCAGAGGTGATATTGATATTACACAAGGTGAGCTAAAAACCACCTTGCGCGATGCCTATGCCATGTTGTCCCCCGACACCAAATTTGGTGCTCAGCATATGCACGATATTGAGATACTCTTTAATGAATATTTCCTCGATCCACTGGTGACGAATGATTGGACTTGCACCATGTTGGTGTGTCCGCCGCATGCAGCGTTTACATCCGGAACCTTTGATCCTAACACGTTGCCTAATGCACAGGATGCGCGATATGAGTTTGTGTATGCGCTAGACCTGATTACTAATGATTTCGCGCAACTCATCGGTAGCGCAGAGTTGCAAGGCTACAAGCCTATCCGGTCCGCGCAGAGCATATTAAACGGACGGTATCTGGATGACCAACAGCGCGTTACGCCTGAGGCGGTAGAAGCTATGAAAAAAATCCGCAAAACATTAGGTGAGGCAACACGAGCTTACCATGATGGGCTTTACGCTGAAACGCCAATCACACTCAGCGAATTAAAAAAGGCTCTACAAAGTGCCCATGAGCTACTGAGCGATCATACGCCCGAAGGCCTAAAGCATTGTCAGACCATAGAAGCAACCATGCAAATACTGAATGAAAAGACCAAACGATTGCAAGAATACACCCAATTTTTTGATCACGAAGCCATCAAGCGCTTGGTGAAGGCTCATGACCGGCAACTATCCGCGGGAGCTTTAGACCATGTTGATACCCTGGTACGGAAAGCAGCAGAAGGAATGGAAGGTCCGGAAGGGCGCTTCCAATAAAAAATGAGATAAATTAATAAGATAGGATGCTTTTTCTAGCTCTCTACCGGTCAATTATTAATTATTGCTAATATTTAGAGCTGGCATTACTCTCAAGCGCATGACAGATCCAAACACCATACCAACTGTATTGGTGGATACCGGAACCTTGCTGACCTTATTACTCGGCGGGGAGAGCAAAAAGTATGGCTGTGGTTACACCAAATTACTAGAAACTCTTGCTAAGAATCACATCATAAAACTAGAAACCAGCGACATGGTCATTGGTGAATTTTTTGGTGTGAATGCGCCGATTTATGCACAGGATCTCAAGGGTAGAAACCCACTTTTTAGCGCCGATCAAATTCAATTGGGCTATGCCTTGCGTGAAGAACGCTATGAGCTGATCAAGCGTTGGGTGAGTGAGGGCTTGCTTACCATCCATAAAACCAAATGTGGCAATGATTATCTTCAGTATCTACAGGAGCTATTAGAGCATAATCCTGACGTCAAGATAGCTAGCGATGACAAATGGCCGCCAGGGCTGAATGATATTCGCAAGAGGTTGTTATTCCCGCGCTCCAAATTGGCGCGTTCCATTCGTGGAAATTATTTGCTAAGCGACGATGGTGAGACGACGGTTGCGCGTCTGAAAGATCGCGGAGAAATATCGCTGGCGGATATTGTGTTCGAGACGCAGGGCCGTAAAAAAGACATCAACCATCCCATGATAGTTCTCTATGAAGGCTCGGATGTGCGCTCGCGCATTATCTGGCGTTTACACGAGCAAGACAATCCGCAAATTCAAGATAACCTGCCACCGCTATATAACCCCAATAACCGAGACGGGGAATTTCTAGGTGAAAAGCTATCGGAGCTAGGCAATATCAGTTTTCTATCCACGAAAGGATTCATCGCAGGATTGGCATATGCCGGACTTCAGTTGGATAATGGCGAACGAAAAGCTGAAGAGCGTGAGCACCATATCGTATGGGCTGAAGAGGCCCAATCGGTGGCTGATTTTGATTTAGCGTATCAGCATATTATTGGGCAGGTAGTCGATAAAGGCTTAAGCCGCGTGTGGGATAAGCGGCGCGATGAGCCGATTGGCGCGCTGATTCCTGAAGATCAAAAAGATGACGTGCAAGCGATGCTCAACGCGCATCAGCCTTGGAAAACATATCTTGATGAAATTTTAAAAGGCCGACATGGCGCAGAGATGCGGCAAGGATTGCAAGATGCTATTGAAGAGTTCACGATGCAGCGCGATAGCGAGCTTAGAAAATCGATCGCGCTAAATTTCCAGGACGTATTGCGCGAAACCAGAAAACTACCGCCAGATGTAGCGGCTGATATGTTGGAAAGCTGGATTGGCGATATGCATGCTGAAGCCAACAGAACATCCATGAGTGCGCTCATTAAAGCGCTTACCCAGTCGCATGCGCCCAATCGTGAGGGTGACTCATCGAATTTGCTCATTCGGCTGAATATAATTTTGAATAACCTGCATGACTGTATCGCGGTCGATAACCTTAAAAGGGGTGAGCATATATCGAGTCCGGTGAAACCATCTGAGATGTTTGACGAAACGTGCGTGCGCCCAGGTGAGCATTTACATCCGCAAATACGCCAACGGGTAGATACGATTGCCGCTATTATCGATGGGTTCATCGCCAATAGCAAAGACGGTGAAGGTAGATTACTCCGCAGCAACAGCCAAAAAATTTCTGTGCACGTACTACGCAATGCACTGCTTGCACTTTATCCGCTCTTGTCGGATCAAGATATTCCAACCAACTCAGGAGCAAAACCGTATGGGCAGTTTCATAGGGAAACCATTGAAATGGTCTTTAATGATGTGTGGAGAGATGAGGCGCTGGTTGAAGCCAAAATACCACCGCTTACTGAGGTGCCTAACGTGAGCACTGCCCGTGAGGGAGAAAATGAACATATAATCCCTACGGCTGGCCATAATGCCGATGGGGCATTGGTGGTAAAAACCCTGGATCCCGAGCGATTCCGGCCCCGCCGCCGTACAAAAGACGACGAATTGCAGCAGGGTTAATTATCAATCATCAGGCGTTTGACGACACGCCCACTCACTAAATGTTCCGCAATCACTTCATCAATATCTTCTTTAGTCTGACAGCGATACCAAATGCCCTCGGGGTAAATCACCATACAGGGTCCATGCTCGCAACGATCCAGGCATCCTGAATTGTTCACACGCGTTTTAGGTAGGCCTAATTTTTTCACCCGCGATTTCATGTAATCGCGTAATTCTTCTGCGCCTTTGGTCGCACAACAGCCGCGGCTATTGGTGTCTTCTCTGCGATTGGTACAGCAGAAAATATGGTGATCAAAAAACGGGGCGCTCATACAACATGCATAAGATGCTGCACATATTCATCCACGATATAAATAATGATCACCACCGTAAATACGGGCAGATCGATACCTTTATGGCGCGGGATGAAGCGGCGAAAATGCTTTACTACCGGATCACATAGGCGGCGCAGTGCAATAATCAGCGCCTGGATAACAGGCTGATACGGATTGGCCATTTTCAGAGTGACCATACTATTGATCACGCCGAGTAGTAGCATACAGAGCATATAAAGATTCAGCAGATTACTCAGCAACGCTAATAGTGGATAGACAACATCACCGTGACGCGACAGCCCAGTCAATAGGTTTTGGCAAAAGCCAATTAAGATGATTAGCAGAATAGGGGATAGATCGAGCCCACCTGCCGGCGGTAGAATTTTTTGAAAGGGGCGTAGTGCCGGCTCGCAAACACGGTTTAACCAAAAGAGGGCTTTGGCGATCATCGGCTCATGGCGATTGATGATGTTCAGGCTTACCAACAAACCCGCTATAATCCATATGATGAGCACATAGCTATAAATAGAAAGTGCCGTTACTAAAATATCGATTACCGTGGGGAGCATAAAAACCTCGAATTTCTTTTCAATATAAACTAAAACCACCTAATGGCAATCCATCCCATCAGTCATACCGCCTGGCTCGTTCTTTTAAGCATGGCAACCTTATCGCAAGATCCGCGTTATGCGCATCTAGTTGAGCCGGATGATGCCAAACTCTATTTCCAAGCGCTACGCTATTGTGAGCGCCATTTTCTGACCTATCGACTGGTAAAATGGCTGCTACCGCCACGCATACATTTGAAGCTGATCGAGAGCGCTCTACTCAAAGGCGCGCCGTTGCATTATGTGTTACGCAAAGATTTTATCCGTCGCCATATAAAAAAGCTCATAGAAGCAGATGAGATTAGCCAGCTGGTTGTGTTGGGTGGAGGGTTTGACGCGCTAGCACTGCATACCGCGCGCCATCAACCGCATATCATCTGCTTTGAATTTGATTTAGTCAAAACACAGCGCCATAAAGCCGCGATCGCAACTGAGCATATGGAAACGCTGCCAGATAATTTACATTTCATGCCGGTTGACTTATCTGAGACGTCTCTTTTTGATGCATTATCATCCTATCCCGCTTTTACGGTTGGCAAGCCCACCGTGTTTGTAGCCGAAGGGCTGAGTATGTATTTAACGCAAGCGGCGATGGATAGTCTGATACACGATATTCGTAGGCTGTCACCACAAGCAACCATTCTGTTTTCAGCCATCGAACAGGCCAATACCAAACAGCATTTATCCTCGGTTGGCGCGCAGGTACAGCAAACCACCATGCGCGTAAGTGGCGAGGCCTTCAGCTGGCATATGCCGATGGCTGAGATGGCTGACTATTTAGAGCCACGTGGGTTTACGGTGGTACAAAGCCTGAGCTATGCCGAGTTACAACGCTCGTGGCGCACCGATGCGGAGATGCAGGCGATCGAACCTTTGGGAGGGGAATATATGGTTGCTGCGCGAAGTAAGGGGCAAGGTTAGTAAGTATAGCCGCCAACGATACCGCGTGGCGTCATCACCATTTGCCAAACTTGCGCACGACGCGCACGGAAGCCCGCTGCGGTGGATTGCAGATAATAGGTCCACATACGGTAGAAGCGTTCGTCATAATTATTTTTGATTTTATTCCAGCCTTTGATAAAGTTTTCATTCCAGGTCATGAAGGTAGGATGATAGTCAGGCCCCATGTGATACACGTCCTCTACGACGAAATGCCCTTCCATCGGCTTGAATATTTCCGTCAGCGACGGATAGATCGCGCCAGGGAAGATATAGGTGGTCAGCCATAAGTTGCTATAGTTAGAGACGTTGATGCCGCCCGTTTGTAGCAAGAGAATGCCATCGTCCTTCAAGCAATTCCGCATGGTCTGCATAAAGGTTGGATAATAATCCAAGCCCACATGTTCTGACATTTCGATAATGGCGATGCGGTCAAATTTCTCGGTCACATTGCGATAATCTTGGAAGCGGATTTCAACCGGCAGGCCTGCACAACGCTGCCTAGCAATTTCAATCTGCTCAACTGAAACCGAGATACCAACCACTCTAACGCCGTATTTTTCAGCCGCATATTTAGAGAGAGCACCCCAGCCACAGCCCACATCGAGCAGGGTCATGCCAGGTTCGAGTTTCAATTTGCGACAGATCATATCGAGCTTAGCGATTTGCGCCTCATACAGGCTGCTCGCATTTTGCCAGATGCCACACGTATACATCATCGTGTCATCAAGCATGACGGTAAATAGGTCATTGCCAATGTCGTAGTGTTTTTTCCCGATGTTATCGGAGCGCTTTATCGAACCATCAGGTAATAGTTTGCCTTTAATCTTAGCTGCAATATATTTCCAGTTTTTCGCAGTGTATTGGAGCCGATTATCGGTTCTGAACATGCGGAAGAACATACCTTCCAAATCATCACAATCCCACCAGCCATCCATATAGGATTCGCCAAGACCCATACGTGCTTCCATGAAAGCGCGTTTATAAAATCGCTCATCATGAACACGGATATCGTGAGGGCGAGAGCCATTAAACTGAATGTCAACGTCAGCGAGTAAGGGTTCTAACAAAGCCTTATAGCTATTAGACTGACTCATGTTTCCTCGTGGTTATTCAAGTGTTTCGCTGTCGCCTTATAATAGATGCTCCTAACAATTGCTAGAAGATTTTATGTGTCCTTTATTATTAAAGCCGCACCTGTAGTAGTTTTGCCACGACTTAGTCAGAAGATATAATAAATACATAAGAATTTAATAAAATTTTAATTAAATCAAACTAAGCAGAAGTCACAGATATTTTATTACTGGGAGAATACGTGATGAAACATTGGCTTACAACATCTACGCTGGTTGGTTTAGGCGTAGCAATGCAAATGTCACCTGCCTATGCAGCAAAGGAGATTGATCAAGATGCTCTGCTTAACCTGTCATTAGAAGAACTTACTAATATTGAAGTAACGTCAGTTTCAAAAAAAGCAGAGAAAGCCAGTGAAGCAGCAGCTGCCATTTACGTAATCACCCAAGATGATATTCATAGAAGCGGTCTAACCAATATTCCCGAATTGTTACGCATGGTGCCAGGTCTGCACGTAGCGCAATCTGGATCACATCAATGGTCAGTCAGTTCACGTGGTATGAGCGGTCAGTTTGCTGACACATTATTAGTGTTAATCGATGGGCGCACCGTATATACGCCTCTTTATTCGGGTGTGTACTGGGATATTCAAGACACACCGCTACAAGACATTGAGCGTATTGAGGTAATTCGTGGCCCTGGTGCAACGCTCTGGGGTGCAAACGCAGTAAACGGTGTAATCAACATTATCACCAAATCATCTAAAGACACACAGGGCGGGTATGCATCTACGACAGTAGGTAACTATCTTAATGCCGAAGCTAGCACCCGTTATGGTGCAAAAATTGATGATAACAGCTACGTGCGCGCATATGCTAAATATAATGACTATGCCGAAGCAAAAACCATGGCTGATCGTGGTGCTGATGATAACTGGAATAAAGCACAGGCTGGCTTTCGCACCGATTTACATACCACGGATAATCGCTCATTTACTTTGCAAGGCGATATGTATGATGCCGGTACCAATGGTATCTTGAACCTATTACAACCCGCAGGTAACACAGTTCCAAATTTTGTACGTGAATCCGATAATGGCGGCAATATTTTAGGTCGCTGGAATGAGAAATTTGCTAAAGATTCTGAGCTTACCGTCCAAATGTATTACGACTTGGCGATGCGTGAGAATATTGTGTTTGATCACAACATCCAAACGCTTGACTTAGATGCGCAACATGCGTGGTCTGCTATCGATCGCCATGAAATCGTATGGGGCATGGGCTATCGCCGCGTAATTACCGATGTGGATAGCAATCCACGTACCGCACTTGGTATTCCTTATTTCAGCATGTCACCAAACAACCAAGAACAAAATCTTTATAGTGCGTTCTTCCAAGACAAAATTGCTCTGGTTAAAGATCAGTTCTTCTTAACTCTGGGCTCTAAATTCGAGCATAACGACTTTACCGGTATCGAATATCAACCTAGTGCGCGTTTAAGCTGGATTGTAGACGACAGCCAAACGTTATGGAGTTCAATATCACGCTCTGTTCGCACACCTAATATCGGTGGCACCAGCAACGTACAACAACTCGCCGTAGCGCTTGCGCCTGATACTTTCTATACGCAAGTGGGTAATCCCAACCAAGATTCTATCGAGATGGTGGCATACGAATTGGGTTATCGCATTCAGCCCGCGAAAAACTTATCGTTTGACCTATCTACTTTTTATAACGACTACGACAACATGATCATCGGTGTCCAAGGCACGCCGTACTTCGTTGGCCCTTACACCATGGTCCCCATATCTCCTGAAAGTCTAGGTAGAGCCCATACTTGGGGCTTTGAAGCGGCGAGCAAATGGAATCCGGTTAACTGGGCAGAGCTATCTGCAAGCTATACCTTATTGCATATGAAGTTTGAGCAGCCAGATCCGCTCGGCTATAACTTCCGTGATAGATCGCCAGAGCATCAGTTCAATGTGCGCTCGACTTTCTTTTTGCCACACAACGTAGAATTCACAACCTCTGCTTATTATGTTGACCAATTACAGGCAATAGACATAAATACAACTAGTGATGTATCTGATTATCTGCGCTTTGATACACGTCTGGCGTGGAAGCCGATGGATAGCTTGGAATTGTCTCTGGTTGGACAAAATCTCTTAGATGGCGAACACCAAGAATACTATGGATTCGCTTATCAAAACAGCTCGCAAGTTCCACGCAGCGTCTACGGGAATATTACCTGGAAGTTCTAATTTGTGAATATACTGCGTCGTTATTACGCTATTATTGGATTGTTTTTGCTGATTGGCGTGGTTCCATCTGTGCTTCTTGCGCAGGTGGCTCCGCATTTGGTTAAAGCTGCCGTTATCAATATGCTTATTAAGAAGATTGATTGGCCTGGCAATAAAGCCAAGGGTAGTCAGTCCACGCTCAATATTTGCATTGTCGGCGATGACCCGATGTTAAGCGCAAAGGATTTTTTTAAGAAAGCCTCTACGCCTCAATTAAATTATAACGTTATTGAGGAAAGCTCTGCGGCTGCACCGTTAGATAAATGCCATGTCGTATTTGCTGGCGACTCGCAATCCGATAAAATTGATCAGCTGCTGGCTGCTGTAAAAGGTAAGGGTGTACTGACCATCAGTGATGTTAAAGACTTTGCTGAAAAAGGCGGCATCATTGAGTTTACGGTGGTGGATGATAAGATGAAATTTATTATCAACAAAAAAGCCGCTAGTGATGCTGGCATTAAAGTGCCTGCCGATATTCTACCCATCGCGCTTAAGGTAATAAGCTAAAAAGGACGATGCGTATGAAGCTGCTGCAAAATACGTCAATCCGCCAACGCCTAACCTACATTATCATGAGCATCAGCTGCGTGTCGGTGCTCATTACGACTTTAGCTATCTCGGTGATTGGTATTTACAGCTTGCGCTCCAACATCATCGATGAGTTGATCGTATCGGCTTCCATCGTTGGTTCACGTAACAACGCGGCTTTAAGCTTCGACACCTATGACCAGGCGGAAAGCAACTTAGCCGTATTCAGTGTAAAGCAGACGATTGTCCAAGCCTGTCTATATGACCGTGAGTCACAGTTTGGCGAGATCATCAACAAGCTGGTCGCGCGTTATGCCAATACGGCCTATAGAAATACCAGTGAGTGCCCGACAGATTTATCCGAGCGCGTTATTACCGGTGATATTGGGCGTGACCTTATTCAGCTGATGCGCCCTGTACTCGACGAAGCTGGCAATACAATTGGTTATATCTATATCGAATCCACCCAGGAG
Organism: Rickettsiales bacterium; assembly: GCA_033762715.1. Taxonomy (GTDB): domain Bacteria; phylum Pseudomonadota; class Alphaproteobacteria; order Rickettsiales; family SXRF01; genus JANRLL01. The sequence goes on from JANRLL010000004.1 coordinate 167,588, forward strand.
GACATCAACAACTATATCCGCAAACAAGCCAGCATCGCTTTGTCCGTGTCGCTTGCTGCGTTGATTATCTCCTATCTGCTTGCCATCAATTTCCAGCGCACGATCTCCGATCCTATTTTAGGTTTGGCCGACACCGCGCGGCAATTCTCGATCGATAAGGATTATACGATTCGTGCGCCAATCATTGGTGATCCATTGACCGATGGAAGGAACGAGTTGGTGACCTTGACCGGCGCCTTCAATAACATGTTAGAAGAAATCAATGCGCGTAACGTCGAGCTGCGTAAGCAATATAAAGAATTGGAAAAAGCCAAGGACGCGGCCGAAGCAGCTAACCGCGCTAAGTCTAATTTCCTAGCCAATATCTCCCATGAATTGCGTACACCCCTTAATGCCATTATCGGCTTCTCATCAATCTTGATGAACCAGCTATTCGGTCCGCTAGGCGATCAAAAATACATTGAATACTCAAAAGACATCAACGAATCCGGCACGCATTTGCTTGAAATCATCAATGATATTCTCGATCTATCCAAAGCAGAATCCGGCAAGCTGGCGCTTAACTATGAAGAAGTGCATGTGGGCAAAGCCATCAACAAATGCCTTACCATCATTGCTGAGCGCGCGCAAAAAGCACAAATCGCCATTACGTCTGATGTGCCCAAAATGCTGCCATCTTTGGTTGCCGATCGCGTACGCTTGATTCAAATTTTCCTGAATATCGTATCGAATGCCGTGAAATTTACGGGTGCAGGCGGCAGTGTCAATCTCACCGTGCGCACCGAAGAAACAGATACGGGCGGTATTATGTTTAACATATCGATTAAAGATACTGGTATTGGTATGACCAAAGAAGATATTGAGAAAGCCTTCCAAAGCTTTGGGCAAGTTGATAGTGGTCTGAACCGTAAATATGAGGGCACCGGCCTTGGTCTGCCATTGACCAAAAAGCTG
>JANRLL010000005.1:0-64713 GCA_033762715.1 Rickettsiales bacterium
CATTGCCCGTATCGCTGATACGGTTGTCACGGATGCCGAAGTCTTCCGAACCGCTCACCGTGATACCACGCAAGGTCGTATCCGTAATACGGTTGTCGCGGATACCAAAATCCTCAGAGTTCGATATAGAGATACCGTTACCCGCAGCATTGCGAACAGTGTTATCAACAATATCTAAGCCGTTGCTGTTACTTGCGGAAATACCCGTGCTATTAAGATCGCGCAGCTTATTCGAACGCACATCGTTGTTATCGCTATTCACTAGCTTAATACCAACATTTGCGCCGTCTACTTCGTTGCGCACAACATCCACGTCATCACTATTATTGATCACGATACCATCACGCGTTGCATCGACAACATCATTGCGTGATACGCGGCTGTTACCACTATTGATGAGGTAGATACCATTCCCGCCAGCATCTTCAATATCGTTTCTAGAAACAACGCTATCGCCACTGTTAGTCAGTCGGATACCATCAGAACCGGTTCCGGTTACGTTATTGCGGCGAACTTCACTGTCAGCACTATTTACTAGTGAAATACCGATAGCGCCAGCATCTTCAACCGTGTTTCCGTTTACAACACTAGAACTACTTGCGTTTAAGTAAATGCCGCTCTTAATAACGTTATATACATTGTTATTGGTAACATCTGTACCAGAGCTTTTGGATACGTAAATCCCTTCCCAGTCAGCGCCATCTACGGTGTTAGCATCGACAGTGCTTCCCTGAGCGTCGTACATGCGAATACCGTTCGTATCGACGTTGGTAATGATATTATTAGTGATCGTTGTATTAGCACCGTGGAATACGTTGATACCCATTACAGAGTCACTGATCGTATTGCCATCCAATACGTTGTCGGTGCTCAGGCCAACATAAATACCCGCTTGTGTTGCTCCGCTAATATCATTGTCTTGTACAAGCGTATGGTCTGAACCTGCGAGGTTAACGCCATAGTTGCCAGACACGCCTAATGTATTACCAGAAATGGTGCCATTATCTGCATTGATATAGTGCACACCAGTTCCAACATTTGACATCTCATTGTTAGAAGTCGTCACCGCATTACTAAATGTTACGGCAATACCCGTTGCAGTATCTGTGATTGTATTGGCATCTATCAGCGAGTTATCAGCGCCCAGCGTAGCAAGAATACCATATTGGCCACCACCATTAATTATGTTGTTGGTAATCTGAGATGCAGGTCCACCTGTTATATAAACACCATAGAATCCTGTATTGTTCAGCGTGTTGTCATCTATCACTAAATTGGTAGAACCAGTGGTTTGTATACCCGCGGTAGACGTATCAGAGATGTTGTTCAGCGCAATATAGCTGTCATCGCTATCGACGATTTCAACACCTATCGCACCACCACTAATCGTATTTTCGATTAAACTGGTTGCAGTACTTGGATTAACACGAATGCCCTTCGCATTGTTTGACAAGTCATTGCTTACAACCGCAACATTCGAACTACCATCAACCCAGATACCATTGCCACTGCTGTTGTTGACTGTATTGTCATACACATCAACCATATTGCTACCATCCATTACATGGATGCCATTAGCATTATTGTTAAGCGTATTGTTCAATACATCAGTGTTATCTGCGTTACTGATTTGAATACCATCGCTAACAGCACCTGAAACGCTGTTGAGCTTTACCAATGATCCATCAGCATGGGTAAGGTAAATACCATTCCATCCAGCCGTGTTAATGATATTTGATTGAACAGTATATGGGCTTGTAGCATCCACATGTATAGCATTGCGCGATACATTCGTCAGATTGTTATTGAGAATGCTACCACTTCCGTTGGCAACCTTGATACCATAGTTCAAGTTGTTAGATAATGTGTTGCCAGAAATCAGGATATTGTTAGCACCAGATGCATAAATCCCTGCGTAGATTGTTCCATCCAAACGCGTGGTGGTATTAATCGTATTATCCTTCACCTGCACACCGTTAGCGGCAGCTACCGAAATACCAGAGCCGTTATTCGTAAGAATATTTTCGGTGATCTGTGCGTTATGACTGCTATAGCCCACCTGAATGGCGTTATTACCATAACCACTTAGAGTATTTTCATTAACTACTGCATCCGCTGAGTTGGTTACAACGACACCGTTATATCCATTGCTCATGATGTTTTCGCTTATTACCAGACCGCTGGTTTTGCCTACATCAATGCCATAATTCATACGATCAATGGTGTTGTTAGATATCACCAAACCGGTGACTTCCGTTGCGCCTACACCACGGCTACCATTGCCTGAATGATGAATATTATTGCCCGTAACGTTGATCGAAGAACCCTTCACCAACTTAATCGCACTACCCGCACCAATTAAATGGTGGATATGGTTGTCTGCAATATTCCAATTGCTACCACCATTACCCAAAATACCATTACCCACATTGGTAATTTCTACGTCGGAGATCGAAACGTTGTTAGCTGCAGCTACACCGTATGCAAGACCTTCGTCAGCAATACCGAATGAGTTAGCATTACCATTAGAGATGCTACCACCTGTGATGAAAACATCATGTGCACCGTGCAAGCTAATACCGCCGATGCTGCCACTGAGAATGGTGTTGTCCGTCAACGCACCTTTAGAGCCATTTGAGAAATCAAACGCAAGCGAACTACCTGCACCATTGATCACGTTTTCTGTGGCATTAATCGTCAACAGGTTACCAATTGCAGCAATAGCTGCCCAGCCATTACCGCTGATATTAGAATTCGTGATATTGACCGTATGTGCGCTAGAACCACCAAAGAAAGAGTCACTTACCGCATATACGCCAAACGCACCACCACTCAAAACGGTGACGTTATCAACGGCACCACCTGCATTGCTGTATGCAATGCTGCTGAAACCATTTGCGCCAACCGGCATGCCAGAAACAGCAGAGCCATCTACTTTCAGGCCCGAGATATTAATATTATTGCCGTTCTCAGCTAAGATAATCGGAGCATAATATTGTGATGTCCACAACGGCGCATTCTGCACCAAAGATGCAGTAGCTAACGATGTAGGTTTAATGGTTGTAGAGCCGCTACCCAATATATTCACATTACTGCGGCCAATAATTTTGAAAATCTGATCCCATTCACCATTGCCCAATTGAACGGTGGTAGTGCCTGATGCTGCATTAACGGCATCTATCGCATTTTGAATATTACCTGGCAGGTTTTGTTTTAAACTAACAGAATCACCTAACAATACACTTGGAGTATCGCTGTAAAAAACACCGCTATTATCGATAGTCAAGTTGCTAGATGCCGTAATCGTACTATCTGTCAGCGTTACGTCATGACCAACCAAACTAACATTAGCACCCGATAATGCGCTGCTAGTTAGCGTAATATCCACTGGGTCTATTTCCACATCCCCGTCAGTTGTAACGGTCGTGTTTTTCAGGGCCACTGTATCTTGCGCATTGATGGTAACATTACCTGTTCCCGACTCAATCAACGCAGTGCCACCATTTCCGCCGTTGCCGCCGTTGCCAGCATTACCGCCGTTGCCACCTTGGTGACCACCATTGTTATTGCCATTATTGCCGACATAGCCACCATTGCCACCACTACCGCCATTGCCACCGGTTAAAACATCCGCACCTGCAGTTAGTGTAATGTTACCCGAAGCACTGATAAGCGAAGCATTGCCACCGTTACCGCCGTTACCGCCGTTGCCGCCGTTGCCGCCATGACCGCCGTTGCCATTACCATTGCCGTTACCACCGTTACCACCCTTACCACCATTGCCACCATTACCGCCATCGCCACCAAGAATAATGTCTTGGGCGGCCAACAGGGTGATAGTGCCAGATTGCGTAGAAATGGTTGCATTTTCTCCAGCACCACCATTATTTCCGTGGTTGCCGTGGTTGCCGTTGTTACCATTGTTACCGCTATTGCCGTTATTGCCGTTATTACCGTTGTTGCCGTTAGCACCTTGCCCAGCAAGTTTAATATTATTGCCAGCATTCAATATGACATCGCCACCTGTTGCACCTGCATAGTTAGAGGTAATTGATGCAGTAAGGATAATATCATTAATGGCATTCAGCGTTAAGGTTGCAGCCGTTGACCAGCTAATGTCACTCGCAACAGTGATATTACCCGCTTGGCCGCCGCCCGTTGGGCTATTTACTTCAGCATTAGTATTGGTTGCCAATAAGATATTCAGTGCGGTTGCAAATATAGGACCAATATTAAGGTTCAATGGATCAAACAACACCGTGCCGCTTTTACCATTAATCGCATGCAGGTCTACGCGGGTATTCTCCCCTACGTTTAATTCATTGTGCGAAGAAATTTCTGCGAACCCACCGTTACCACCATTAACGCCGCCCAGACCAACTATTGAACCATCAAAGTCTGTAGCATTATCAGACCATATAACCGCAACACCGCCGTTACCGGTATCCGTTGCGCTTACATCTATATAGGAGCGCCTATCAACAATCACATTCTGCGCATGGGCTAACGTACCGCCACCTTGATAATCACCACCAACAAGAACTTTACCGCCGCCAGCTGCACCCGATGCATCGATCGTTGCTGCGCTTAGTTCAACGCTAGAGCCAGTGACGCTGACATTGCCGCCTTTTTGACCACCTGCTTTACCAGATGCATCCACTTTGCCCGCGACCTTAACGCTGCCATCGCTGCCACCATCTAATATAATAGTACCACCGACTTTACGCGCTGCTTTTGCTTCAATAATACCGGTCGTATTGATAGCGCTATCCACAACAGATTTCGCCGCATTTGCCGTGAGCAGAATGACGCCACCATTTGCAGAGATAGTGCCATTATTAGTAACCGCTGCACCCAATTCTTTACCGGTTTCATCCAGCGCTTTTGCTTGAGTTTTTTGACCCATTGCAAAGCTATAAAGACCATCACCATAGAAATCGACGCTGAAGGTTTCAGTAGATGCCAATTGTACAGTGCCAAGGTTAGCTTGGATCACGCCATCGTTTTGCACACCAGGCGCAACTAACGCAACAAGACCACCTTCTGCAGCAGTAATGCGCCCTTTGTTGATAATGCTTGCATTAGGGCGACCCGCCTTGTCAAACTTGTAGTTACCGGAATTGAAATTCGCATTGGAGATATCAGCGGTCGTTGCCACTAAGCCAGCAACATCCACTTGAGAACCAGCACCAAACAATACGCCATTTGGGTTGATAATCATGAGCTGACCATTGGCAGACAGATTACCTAAAATTTGAGTTGGATTACCATTGGTAATTCGGTTCAAAGTAATTGAGCTAGCGCCTGGCTGATTGAAACGAACCGCTTCGCCTGTCAAAATATCGAAATTACCCCAGTTGATAATGCCACGATCACTTGTCTGATTGATAATCAGATTGGTCGCATCAGGCTGATTGACCGTAATTTGGCCGGATTGTATGTCGGGACTCTGTGGCAATGCCAATGATTGGTATGGCACCAATATACTGGCCAATGCAATACTAACACCAAAGGTCAATTTGCTGGAGAGCGTTGAACCATCCTTCAAACGTTGTGCTATGTTAGTCATGTTGTGCTATGTTAGTCATAATGTCCCTTCTCTGCCCTGACACAAAAAATGTGCCAGAACCCTATTTTATATTATACATAAAGTACAATATAAAATTAACCAGTTATTAATAAATAATTTTCACAACAATTTCTTGTGTTTAAATGCATTAACACATTGTTTTATTTAAAAATTTCTTGATAAGTTAAAGAATAGGCGAGGCTCATCGCCATCTTCACCGGCAATAGCCACCTTCTTACTAATAGGCAGCGCCAACTCGACGTTAACAAACAACTCGTCAGGCAACACCAAACGGGTACCCATACCTGTGGAGCTCAAAGAATCGCTTTCTATTTCACCCGGCAACGCATGACGTTTCCACGCCTTACCGTAATCCAAGAACCCATAGAACTGATACGATTTTAATAAATCCCATTTAGGCGCCTGGCTATATTGTAGTTCCGCACGACCACTCCAACCGCTATCACCCGTGAGCTCTGAAGGGTCATAAGCAGATGCAAAGTTAGGCCCCCCTACACCAAATTGCTCCGCTGACAACAAAGGATCAGCAGACAGCTGCCCCGCAGCACTTAGATAGAGGTTGAAATAATCAAATACAGGCTGCAGACGGCTCACTTGAAGATTTGTCTTAAGAAATGAAGTGTTCCCTACTGCACGAGAACGGATATTCAAATCCGTATTATCATCAATTCCAACACCTTTAGAGCCAGAGAACTCCACACGGTTAATGGCAAGCATGCTGTCCACAAAATCATACATAAAAGACGCCCTGGCTACCCTTAGACGATCTTGATAGAAGTCAGAATTAGCAAGCTCCACATCAACATTCTTCACATCAAATCCAAGCGCCCCCACAAGGTTATCTTTACGAGAACGCAATATAGGATGAGACACTTCAACCGAATAAGTGCTGTCTTCACCATGGATATCCAAATTGCTCAAACGAGAACCAGGATTAGTGGTGGTGGTAGACGCAGAAAGAGAAAGCATAGTTCCGTCTGAACCAAGCATTTCTTGGTGTTGAATCTGACCGTATTTTAACTCTTCTGTTTGAAACGGGGTAACGATACCTCTGATCTGTGTACGATCATATACACCTAGTACGTTATTAGCACCTAACGTCAATGACGTTTGATAAGGACCGATGTATCGACTGCCACGATTATCGGCCATGATCTGACCGTCGAATTGCTTCTCAGATAAGGTAATAATAACATCTGACGCACCCGTTACAGTTGGAGACGGCCGAATGACTGCGCGTGCAGATAGACCGGGAAGATCTTCCATCAACAACAAATAGCGCTCTAGCGTTTCAGCGTTAAGGGGTTTGGATTCCCGAATTCTATCGGCATAATCACGTAAAATGCCATCGTTAACCGCTAAACCTTGGAACTGAACCTGGTCAACAGCCCCCTCAATAATTCTAACAGTTACTACACCGTGATCAATTTTCTGAGGCGGCAAGATAGCACGCGACAAAATATACCCATTATTACGGTAATACGCGGTTATCTTAGAAACGATCTGATTAAGAGTAGTAAGTGATATTTCTTGTCCAACATAAGACGCGTAAATCGGCTTAAGATCATCTTCAGAAAACGCCGTTAGATCAACGAACTTTATTTCCTTAAATACAAAGGTTAAATCACCCTTAAGCGTTTTATTTCCAGCGCCTTCATCCGTTGTAATGATTGCACTATTCGGATCAACAGTAGGAGCTTGTTGGATTTTAAAGCGCTGTTGAATAATGCCTGGATCCACCGCTGGAGTGTATGCCGCCTGCGCAACTACAACAGATGGAAAAAATGCCAAAATCGCAATTAAACCATATATATAGTTATGCTTCATATCCATGTGCCGTTTTTATAAAAATAAACCGCATACTAAGCAGCTAATTTTACATTTGTAAAGACCATAAGGTATTGATATAAATTCTTTCCCCACATGTGTGATATTCTCGTAGCAACATGATAAATAAGCGCATCATTATTGGCATAACCGGAGCATCAGGCGCCATCTATGGCATTCGCCTGCTAGAAGCTTTCAAGCATGTGGGCATTGAAACCCATCTCGTCGTTTCTAAAGCCGGCCAGATCACCTTGGCGCATGAGATGGACATTAGCGCACAAGCAATCCCTTCTCTAGCCAATTATTATCATAATTGCGGTGATCTTTCGGCCAGTATCGCCAGCGGTTCGTTCAAAACACTGGGCATGGTGATCGCGCCATGCTCCATGCGCAGTTTAGGTGAAATCGCAACTGGCATCAGCTCAAGCCTGCTGACACGCGCAGCCGACGTTGTACTTAAAGAACGGCGCAAATTGGTGCTGATGGTGCGTGAAACCCCGCTGCATTCGATTCATCTGCGCAATATGGCTGCCGTGTCCGATGCGGGCGGTATTATTGCCCCGCCGGTCCCTGCATTTTATAATAAACCCAGCTGTATTGATGACATCGTTAACCATACCACCGGACGGGTTTTAGACCTTTTCGACCTCGAACATCAGCTATTAACCCGTTGGAATGGCCTACAAAAATCCATTTCATAAACATTTTGTTTATAAATTTGTAGGCCTTATCATAAAAATCTGGTATAATTATCGGCTACAACTGATAATACCCTGTGAGTTTTTTCTCGCACAGCCCTGAAATATCAAAAGCTTATTTATAGGCTCAGGGGTATTGTCGACTATACGAATCGAAAGAATAGAGCGACGCAAGATGAATGAAGATATTTTGCTCCTGAAACAGCTGGAGTCACTCCGGATCCAGCATCGTGATCTCGACGGTAAAATTAGACAAGACGATTTGGACGAATTCACGCGTAAGCGCTTCCAAAAAATGAAGCTGCATTTGCGAGATGAAATTATCAAGCTCGAGCAGCTCGTCTATCCCGACATCATTGCTTAATCCTCCCCTTAATATCACGATTGATACCATTGGCGGCCTGGGTGATGGCATTGCAAGCCATCAACGTAAACCTGTCTTTGTTCCTAAATCTGCTGCCGGCGACGAACTTTCTGTCCGGGTAATCAAAGAAACTGGGGACGCGATCCGCGCCGAGATTGTTAGCATTATCAAACCAGGTCCCGACCGCGTTAGCGCACCCTGTCCTTACTATGAAGGCTGCGGCGGTTGCAGCATGATGCACATCAACGAGTCAGCCTACCAATCATTCAAGCGCATTCAATTTATAAATGCACTGCATCATGCAGGCTTTGCGCTTGCCGATCCTTCCGTTGAATTCATACCCTTCTCCTCGCGCCGTCGGGTAGAGCTTAAATGCGTAGGGGGTGCGCTAGGGTTTTACCGTCAGCGCAGCCATGATTTAATCCCCATCGATCATTGTATTATCTTACGGCCCGCTCTGGATCAGGCGATTGGCACCGTCAAAGCTGTGTTGCCTCATCTTTCCATGCACGATGCCATCGATGCTATCAGCCTGACCGAAACTCCAAGCGGCCTCGATATGGTAATAAGCCTACGCACTATACCTGCCAACAAACAATGGTTCGAACCCCTTACCCATCTGCCCGTAGCGCGCCTGAGCATTCGCGATACCAATGACACCCTACGCACCGTCTATCAAAAACAGCCGCTGACTATTCGTCTGGGAAATTACGACGTGTTTTTACCACCGGATGCCTTTTTGCAAGCCACGCTGGAAGGGCAAGAGCTGCTCACATATTATGCGTTGCAGGGCACCAAAGGTGCAAAACAGGTCGTCGATCTATTTTGCGGTATCGGCACCTACAGCTTTCCGCTTAGCGAACGCACGAATGTGCATGCGGTTGAACTCGACAAACAAATGGTCAGCACCCTCATCCAATCGGCTAAGCAGCACCGGCTTGAGCAAAAAATTACGGCTGAAACACGCGATTTATTCAAAAAACCGCTTACCGCCTCTGAGCTTAACCGCTTTGACGCTGCTGTCATTAACCCGCCGCGCCTAGGGTCCAAGGCGCAAATTCAGGAAATTGCCAAATCGACACTACCATCAATAGTCATGATTTCCTGTAACCCCGCCACCTGGTCGCGTGACGCCAAAATCCTCAAGGAAGCAGGCTTTACCTTAGATAAGGCCGTGGGCATCGACCAGTTTGTCTATAGCCCCCATTTGGAAATCGCGAGTATTTTTACGCGGTAAGGCTTGTATTCATAGATTTTTTGCCGTAATAACGCGGCCATGACTGGTTTATCCCATATTCGAAATTTTTCGATCATTGCCCATATCGATCATGGCAAATCGACGCTTGCTGACCGCCTGATTGAATATTGCGGAGGGCTGGAAAAGCGTGAGATGAGTGAGCAAGTGCTAGATTCGATGGATATCGAAAAAGAGCGCGGCATCACCATCAAAGCGCAAACCGTACGCCTGAATTATAAAGCCAAAGACGGCAATACCTATGTATTGAATCTCATGGATACGCCAGGCCATGTGGATTTTGGCTATGAAGTGAGCCGTTGCTTGGCGGCATGCGAAGGCTCGCTGTTGGTGGTTGATGCGTCACAAGGCGTGGAAGCGCAAACGCTTGCTAACGTTTATAAAGCCATGGACGCCCATCACGAAATGGTGCCGGTTTTAAATAAAATTGATTTACCGGCGGCAGATATTGAGCGCGCCAAAGCGCAAATCGAAGACGTGATCGGTATTGATGCTAGTGACGCTGTGCCTATTTCGGCCAAAAGCGGTATCGGCATTGAAGATGTACTAGAAGCCATCGTTACCCGCCTACCCGCGCCTAAAGGTGATTTATCACTACCGCTGAAAGCGCTGCTGGTCGATAGCTGGTACGATACCTATCTAGGTGTGATTATTCTCGTGCGCGTTATGGAAGGCACGCTCAGTAAAGGTGCTAAGATTCGCATGATGAGCAGCGGTGCTTCGCATACGGTCGAACAACTCGGCTATTTCACACCAAAAAAAGTACCGGTAGATAAATTAACGCCTGGCGAAGTAGGCTATATCATCACCGGCATTAAGCAAGTCGCCGATTGTAATATTGGTGACACCATCACCGAAGAACGCCGTCCAGCTGAAGCACCACTTCCTGGCTTCAAACCCTCACAATCGGTGGTATTCTGCGGATTGTACCCTACCGACGCTGGCGAGTTTGAGAAGTTGAAAGATTCGCTGGGCAAATTGCGCCTGAACGATGCGAGCTTCGAATATGAAACCGAAAGTTCGACCGCGCTCGGTTTTGGTTTCCGCTGCGGTTTCCTCGGCATGTTACATTTGGAAATTATTCAAGAGCGCCTGGAACGTGAGTTTGATCTCGACCTTATCACGACCGCACCGAGTGTAGTATACCGCATCCAGCTCACCGACGGCAGCCGTTTGGAATTGCACAATCCCAACGACATGCCCGATGTCACCAAAATTGAATTTATTGAAGAGCCCTGGATCAAGGCAACCATCATGACGCCTGATGATTATCTGGGCAATATCTTGGCGCTATGCACGGAAAAACGCGGCCTGCAAGACACCCTCACCTATGTAGGTTCGCGCGCGATGGTAGTTTATAGAATCCCACTCAACGAAGTAGTATTTGATTTTTATGATCGCCTCAAATCCTGTTCGAAAGGTTATGCGAGTTTTGATTACGAGCTGACCGAGTATGCCGAAAGCGATTTGGTAAAAATGAATATTTTAGTCAATGGCGAACCGGTAGATGCGCTGGCCTTGATCGTGCATCGTTCACAATCCGATTTCCGTGGCCGCCGCCTATGCGAGCGCCTCAAAGACCTTATCCCGAAACATCTGTTTCCGATTCCGATTCAAGCGGCCATCGGCGGCAAGATCATCGCGCGCGAAACCATTTCTGCGATGCGCAAAGACGTACTCGCTAAATGTTATGGCGGTGATATTTCGCGTAAACGCAAACTGCTCGACAAGCAGAAAAAAGGTAAGAAGAAAATGCGCGAGATCGGCAACGTCAACATCCCGCAAAGCGCATTCTTATCCGCCCTCAAGATGGGTGACGAGTAGGCTTCTCCACCCAGCGCATTAGAAGCCAGGTCGCAATACTGAGAGCAACAAAGCCCACGGCAAGTGGTAGTAATGTGCCGCCAAACTCCTGGCCAATAAGCATACCTAACAGCAGTGAAATCACACTCGACACGGCGCCATTAAAGGCAGATGCCAGTCCTGCCATATGCCCCATCGGCTCTAGTGCTAACGCTGTCATATTGCCAAACATCAATCCCAGGCAGAAAAACGTGACGCCCATCACCAGCATGAAGACCAACAGCGGCACCGGTGCAATCAATGTGTAGGCAAGAAATATGCAGGAGCAGATCACCAACGCATGCAGCGCGTGACGGGTGATATTGCGCATGCCCAAGCGGCGCACCAAGGCCGAGTTACAGAAGAAGGCTGCGCCGATACATACGGCCAGCACGCCGAAATACACCGCAAACATATCGCCCGCCTGATAGATCTCTTGAAAAATTTGCTGCGAAGAATTGAGATACCCCAACATGGCGCCAAAGATAAGCCCGCCGCATGCCGTATAACCCATCGTCGCGCGGTTCATCGCGGCTTCTTTAAAACCGCTCAAAATAGTGCGTAGATTAAACGGCCGGTGATGTTTTGGCGTTAGGGTTTCTTCCAAGCGAACCGCAGCCCATAAAAATGCCATCACTGCCGCCAGAATATAGAACATGAAAATCGCGCGCCATCCCCACAGATGCATAATCACCTGCCCTAGGCTCGGCGCGATAGCAGGCACCATAATAAATACACCCATCACCATCGACATGACACGGGCCATTTCACGGCCCTCATATTTATCGCGCACGATCGCCATGGTCATAATACGCGGACTCGCTACCCCTAATCCTTGAATAAAACGACCAAGCAGCATAAGCGGCAGACTGGTTGCCATATAGGATAATAGACATCCTCCAATAAATAACCCTAGCCCAATAAAAAGCGTGGGTTTTCGGCCAAGATGATCGGCGAGCGGGCCATACACTACCTGCCCAATGGCCATACCAATAAAAATAAAGCTGATGACATATTGCATGTCATTAGCACGCATGACATGCAGATCGGCACCCATAATTTGCAAGGCCGGTAGCATTGCATCAATGGATAGCGCCACCATGGCGGTGAGAGACGCCATCAATATAATAAATTCTTTCATGCTGGCAGCTATAGGCAATAAAACATTCCCTGTAAAACGCTTTTGCTGGTATGATCAGCAAAATGACATCTTCTATACTTACCCTTGATAACATCAGTAAACAATATGGTGAAAAAACGGCCGTAGATAATGTGTCGTTTTCGGTCGTACCGCATGAAATTGTGGGCCTGCTCGGCCCCAACGGCGCGGGTAAGACCACCATCATCAATATGGTGCTGGGCGTGCTTTTAGCAAGTAGTGGCCGCATTAACATCGATAGCAAAGACCTGGAAAAAGAGCGCTCACGTGCATTATCTTGTACCAACTTCGCTGCGGTCTATGCCCCCTTACCCGGCAATTTAAGCGTCTATCAAAATCTGCGCATCTTCGGCATGCTCTATAGCGTAAAAAAGCTGACACAACGTATCGAACAATTGTTAGTCGAATATGATTTGCTGGCCTTGCGCGACACCAAATGCGGCGTGCTGTCTTCAGGCGAACAAACGCGTGTTGCTTTAGCAAAAGCGATGCTCAATCAACCGAAACTTTTACTGCTCGATGAACCTACTGCCTCGCTCGATCCGGCCACAGCTCAGCAGATACGCGAGCGTATCCGCCAGTTTGCGCGGACGCAAGGCGGTGTGCTATGGACCTCACATAATATGCATGAGGTCGAAGCCGTATGCGACCGCGTGCTGTTTTTGTCGCGTGGGAAAATTCTGCTCGAAGGCAATCCCAAAACACTGCCAGGGGAACATGGCAAAGCAACCCTGGAAGAACTCTTCATCACGGTTGCACGTGAACCACTCTCGCTAGAAGGAGTTGCCTCATGAACCCTTCTCGTATCGGCGCCGTGTTGCTGCGTCAATTTTATTTATTGCGTGGCAGTTTCACGCGGGTTGTGCCGATCTTTTTTTGGGTCGCCATTGATGTGGTGCTGTGGGGCTTCATCACCAAATACCTGGCTAGTGTCGGCGACGGCTTTACCCTCAGCTCGGTTATGCTTGGTGCTGTCGTGTTTTGGGGGTTTTTAGTGCGGGTGATTCATGGGGTAAGCATGGCGTTCTTTGAGGATGTGTGGTCGCGCAATTTCCTCAATATGTTCGCCTCGCCCATCACCACGGGCGAATATGTCAGCGGGCTCGTGATTTCTAGTATCATCACCAGCGCCATGGGCCTTGCCTTCATGCTGGGTGTGGCCACGGGTTTCTTCGGGCTTTCTTTCTGGCAATATGGCTGGGTTTTGTATCCAGCGCTGCTAACGCTGTTTCTGTTTGGGATTGCGCTGGGCATTGTTGGTGCTGCTATTGTGCTGCGCTATGGGCCAGCCGCCGAATGGTTCGTCTGGCCGATTCCTGCTGTCATATCGCCCTTTGCCTGTGTGTTTTACCCGCTTGCCATGTTGCCGGAGTGGATGCAATGGGTCGCGCACGGTGTGCCCGCCTCTTATATTTTTGAAGCGCTGCGCGCTCAGTGGCTACAGCAAGCCACGCCTGATGGCAGCATGATATGGGCCATTGGTCTGGCGCTTATTTATATAGGCCTGGCTAGCTGGATCTTCACACGCGTATACCGCCATGCCCTAACCTCCGGCCTGATTGCACGCTATAGCGCTGAAAACGTTAACTAGAGCTCATCACAAGGTTTTTGTTGACTCTTTCTGACGCTGAATTATTAATACCCTCCCTTTTATACGGGGCATTAGCTCAGCTGGTAGAGCGCTTCCATGGCATGGAAGAGGTCAGGAGTTCGACTCTCCTATGCTCCACCATTCCCGACTGAGGTCGGCCAAAATCCTCCCAACACCGCTGCCAGCAAGAATCTCCCGTAGTTCTAAAAATCCGATGTTGCAGTATGACCAAAGACGACTGGAATTTTGGATTTTGAGCTAGAATTGGCTGTGATAGCTAAGTTCCGAAAGTTCTAACTTAAAGGTGGCCGGAGTGGATCTTTCTCATCAATCAGTTTTAACAAGCCTTCTATATCCTGCTCCATTTGTCCAAGATCAAAGGCTTCGCCCTGGAATATATACTCCTTAGTATCGACGACGAATGTTCTCATGTCATTCTTAGCGGTGGTTCCGATAGATCTCTGATCAATATCCTTCGCGAGACATGTTTTATAAGAACTCATATTCCCAGTTTCGGCCATCAGAGCAAAAAGTCTGACACTGTAGTGTTCTATGTGATTTCTAAGTCCGCGTTCGCGCCAATGAAATGTGCTTGTGTTGACCAATCCCAATTTTGTCCTGACATCTTCTAACTTCCTATCTATTTCTTTGACCCGTTCTTCGCTGACGTTACGCTCTCTAAGTGCATCAATGTCACTTTTGGGATTAAGCCAGATTAGCTTAGAGATGTTTCCACAGCAGGACAGGAATGAATGTATATTACGGAATAGTTTAGCGTTTTCTAACTGTGCCTTTGCTACTAAAGTCTGAGCTTCTTCAGGTGATAGCGCCGCATATTGGGCATTTAATTTTGCACTAATCTCACGTTTATGAATCAAATTTTGTTCAGCCACTTGCAAGGCATCAAGCGCCATTAAGCATAGCGCCTTTAACTCCATAAATACTGCTACTTCAAAATTATTCATCTCTCGTGACTGCAATAGTTCTTATTACCTCACTGCATACCATACCAGACTCGAACAAACTATTGGAATGGCAGATTGCCTCGGCTAATTGCTCTGCAAAGTTCGAACTCTGTCCGCTAGGGACCACCAATTTTCTTTAAAATACAGAATATTATTTACTTCTTTGGTTCGAATGAAGACCAGAGTTCTGTAGCGTATAATTTGTAAGAAGACCTGGTAGAGCCAGCGATATTACCAGCGCCTAGGAACAAATGTTCCATTGGTTCAATCATAGCATGGAGCAGCTCTATTAGCTCTTTTTTCATCGCCCCACTGAAGCTTATCTGGGCCAGCATAAGCTTTGGTTTTTGCATGAGCCAATCGATTGTGCCTATGACGCAAAAGAGCTTTTACTTTAGAATTTGGATTGTTCAGTTCTTGCAAAAGATACGATAGCTTTTCACGTAAGTTTGTTAGCCGTGAATCGAAAGCTTCCGGACTCTGTGTGTATTGAGTTTTAAGATACTCTTGGAATTCGAAATCTTCTATATA
This sequence comes from Rickettsiales bacterium, assembly GCA_033762715.1. Classification (GTDB taxonomy): domain Bacteria; phylum Pseudomonadota; class Alphaproteobacteria; order Rickettsiales; family SXRF01; genus JANRLL01. The sequence goes on from JANRLL010000005.1 coordinate 15,823, forward strand.
TTCAGAAAGTCTTGGAAGCGATGAAACTCTGTCATCCTCATCAACCAATATTCGTGCGATGCTGATAAGGATTTCGTTCAGCAATGCTCTTCGTAAAGGTTGCCAAGCATTTCCCGCATACGTGCCAGTAAATTTGTTTGTTAAATCATCGCTGATTGAACGCTGTAGAATTTCATAATTTGCTACGATCCAAGACATCTCTTGGGATATGCGTTCGCATATAGCTTTCGCTTCTTTATATCGCTTCTCTGCTTGCTGACTCATAATTATCTCCGGCATGTTGCCGTTATATACTAAAAGTCAAAGATTGCCGCCGTATATTGTCCATTTCTAACTTATCCTTCTCATAGAAATAAAACATTGTTCCAATCCTTTGCATTTCCTCAAGAAGCTGGTTCGATGTTTTTCTTCTATGGTCTACCATTACCCCAAAGTTCGATTCGCCCTTTTTAAGAATATTTTCATTTCCCGCGCAGGGGATGATGGGGTTGCTACGTATAAGAGGTAACGCAGGTTGCGTGATCATCTTAATCAATGGAGTTCCTATGCGTAAAATCAGCTTATTTCATACCACTGCCCTTTTCTGCGCCACGCTACTGTTTGGCTCTATTGCTGCCGATTCGGCGGATGCACGCGAGCGTCAGCGTCAAGGCGGTGGCAGCTATGCGACCGGTAAAGGCAAAACCGGCAGCTATGAACGCTCTGCTACCGGTAATCGCAGGGATGGCCTGACGCGCACTCAATCCATCACCAAATCCGATGGCACCACGCGCAGTCGTACGGCGACGGGTCAATATGACAGAGAAACCGGCAACTTTAACAAAACCGTCACCGGCAGTAACGGCAACTCACGCGCGACCACCGGTAACTACAACAAAGAAACCGGCGCCTTCACCAAAACCACTACCGGCGCCGATGGCAAATCCATCACAACCACCGGCTCGGCGGCAGATGGCCAGCGCAGCGGAACCTACACCACCAGCGATGGCAAAAGCGGCACGTTTAATAGCAGCGTAGAACGCGGCGATGGCTCGCGCTCAAAAACCACCAGCTGGACTAACCAGGATGGTGAAACCAAAACACGCACCAAAGAAGGCGCCTACGATCCCGAAACCAAAACCTTTACCCGCACCGTCACCAATCCCGATGGCACGGTGCGTGATGGCTCAGTGGGTATTACACCAAACGCTACAGCAGAATAAACCCTGGGGGAGTATATGAAAAATCAATCACTTTTGATACTAACAGCGTTACTAACATTAAGCTGCGGCACAGCGAACGCACAAGAAGAAGGCGGTGGCGAACGCCGTGAGATGATGAAACAAAAAATGCAAGAGCGCATGAAGGAGGCAGATACGAATGGCGATGGTGCGATTTCAAAAGCCGAGTTCATGGCACAGGCTGAGTCACGCTTTGCCAAGATGGATGCCAATGGCGACGGGCAGATTACCCAGGATGAACGCGGCGCCATGCGTGACAAGTTCAAGCAGATGCGTGAGGGCGGCGGCGGTGGTGGTTTCGGCGGTGAAACCTTTCCATAATTTTTAATATGAAAATAAATGGGAGAGATGATAATGTCGGCAATATTTGATAATTACGGGTGGCGCCATGCTGGAACTTCCGGCCGACAGTCAGTTGATGGAGCGCGTGAAAACGGGCGATACGCGCGCGTTTCGTCAGCTGGTCGAGCAGCATCTGCCCAAAGCACACGCCATCGCGCGGCGTATGCTCTCCTCGCAAGCCGATGCCGAAGAAGCAGCACAAGATGCCTTCAGCAAACTATGGGTGAATGCCCAGAAATTCGATGCAGCGCAAGCGCGTTTTTCCACCTGGTTTTATCGTATCCTGAGCAATACCTGCCTCGATATGCTGCGCAAGCGCCCGTCGCCGATGCTAGATATCAGCGAGATGGAACACACCCTGCCCGATCCTCGCGCGCGCCACGATCAGCATTACGAGGCGCGGATGGAAAGCGAGCGCATATGCCGCGCGGTGCAGTCATTGCCGGAGCGTCAGCGTTTAGCGGTGGTACTGTGTTATTTCGAGGAAATGACCAATCCCGAAGCCGCAGCGGTGATGGACATGCACGTCAAGGCGCTGGAAGGATTGCTGGTGCGCGCGCGAAAAACATTGCGAGAATTATTGGATGAGCGCCATGCAGCCTGATGATGTGTTGAAGCAATGGAAAATCACCCCGCCCGCGCCCGATCTGGCAGATCGCATTGTACGCCATGCCACCTTGCTGCCGCAATATACGCCGTGGACGCTGCGCGTGCAGCGTAGGCTCGAAATGGCATGTACCCAGTGGGGGTATGATCTGTCTTATAAGTTTGCAAGCCTGATGCTCTGCGTCGGCCTTGGGTTTTCAGGCGGGCTGATGCAGCAGCCTGCCAATAATATCATTGATGTCACCGAGCTGGCATTTACTACGAGTGAATGGACGCCTTTATGAAAAAACGATGGCTTATAGGTGCGGTGTTGTTTGTGTCGTTGGCGGCGAATGCAACGTTGGTTGGTATGCTGATGGGGCGCAGCGTACCTGCGCCAGTCGCCGAGCGACTGCGGCCAATGGAGATGGTGCTTGAGCGTGTGGAGTCGCTGCCTGAACCCGAGCAGGAAAAGGTGAGAGCGATTATCCAGCAGACGCGTCCACAAATCGTCGAAGCAACATTGCAGCTGCGCGATGCACGCAAGGACATGTTCGCTTTTATGGGTAGTGCTGAGTATACGCGCGAAGCAGGTGAAAAACGCTTCGCCGAACTGCGCGCCCATACAAACGCAACGCAGAAACTCGCGCAAACCATGATGCTCGACATCGCCGATGCGCTCACACCTAAGCAGCGTGCTGAATTTGTGAAACGCAAACCACATACCCCACCCCCGTATGAGCAATAATCTCGCTTTTCATGCCAGCGCACGTTTTGGCCTGGGTGCTAAACCCGGCGAATTGGCGACTATCGGCAGTGACCCGCGCGGTTGGCTAATGCAGCAACTACGCTCGCCTGTGATTCCGCGCGAAGTGCAAAAGCGTGAGGGCGGCGCCGATTTAATGGCGCAGGCGGTGGAAGGATTGCGCGCGGCAAAACTCGATAAAGCAGAAAACAAAATCCGTGCCGCGCGGGATATTTACATCAAAGAAACCGGCGCTCGCGTGATCGCGCAGGTACGTAGTGAGCAGCCATTTATTGAACGGATGGTGCTTTTTTGGAGTAATCATTTTACCGTGTCGGTGCAAAAGCCGATTATTGGCGGCATCGTCAATCAATATGAAGTCGAGGCGATTCGCCCGCATATCGGCGGCTATTTCAAAGATATGCTGCTTGCCGTCTGCCGCCATCCGGCCATGTTATTTTATCTCGATAACGTGCAATCTTTTGGGGCCAATTCACGGGCGGGCACGCGGCGCGGCAAAGGCCTCAATGAAAATCTCGCCCGTGAAATTTTAGAGCTGCATACGCTGGGTGTAGGAAGCGGCTATACGCAAAATGATGTAATTGCGCTCGCGAAAATCATCACCGGCTGGACGCTGGATCGCAGCGTAATGGGTGTTAAAATCGCCTTCAAATTTCAAGAGCTGGCGCATGAGCCGGGCGCAAAAACATTGCTCGGTAAAAACTTCGCGGAATCGGGCGAGCAAGAGGGCATCGACGCGCTCACCATGCTAGCCGCCCATCCTGCCACCGCCAAACATATCGCAACCAAACTCGCGCGGCACTTTATCGCCGATACCCCCAGCGCCGGCTCTATCGCGGCCATTGAGCGTGTATTTTTACAAACAGATGGGCACATACCCAGCGTTATGCAGAGCATTATTGCGATGGATGATGCATGGAATGCACCGCTGACCAAGCTCAAAAACCCTTATGAGTTTGTGATTTCTGCGCTGCGTCTTACCGGCGTCGAGCCCACGCCTATCCAAGCAGTGATTGGGCTAGAAGCACTGAATTTTCGGGCGTTCAATGCCCCCTCGCCTGCCGGTTTTGACGATGTGGCCGAGGCGTGGGCATCGCCGGATGCGCTGATGAAACGCATCGAATGGGGGCATAAGTTGGCGCAGCGTTTGCCCGCCGGAACTTCGCCGATGCAGCTGGCTGAGCTTGCGATGAAAAATGCGCTCAGCGCAGGCACCACGCAAGCCATCGAACGCGCCGCCTCTGGCACTGACGGTATCGGGCTGCTTCTCGCCAGCCCAGAATTTCAGCGGAGATAGCCATGTCAGATTATTCACGCAGAGATTTTATACAGATACTGGGTATGGGTACCCTGGCTGCGGCTATGCCACTGCGCTTTGCCTATGCGGCAGGCGCGGGTGACAAACGCTTATTGGTAGTGATTTTGCGCGGCGCGATGGACGGTCTGGCGGCGGTGCCTCCTATTGGTGACCGCGCTTACGGCGATGCGCGCGGTGCGATGGCGTTACCACAAAATGGTGATACGCTGATTAATCTCGATGGCTATTTCGCCATGCATTCGGCGTTAAAGCCGCTGGCGGATTTATATCAAAAGAAAGAGCTCGCCATTCTGCATGCCACCGCCACGCCGTATCGCGATCGCTCACATTTTGATGCACAGGATCTGCTTGAAAATGGTAGTGACAAACCACATCTGCTTAGCACCGGATGGCTCAATCGCGCTGCGCTCGCGCTGCAGGGCGGCTCGGCCCTAGCACTTGGATCATCGATTCCACTGGTGCTGCGCGGCGATGCGAAGGTCACGTCATGGGCACCGTCCGTGCTGCCCGATGTCGATGAAGATTATCTCACGCGCGTGATGCATATGTATCAGAACGATCCTTTGCTGCTGGGCGCGATCAGCGAAGCAAAACAGATGCAGGGCAAAGCTGGCGGTGGTGGCGGACGTGGCCCGAGAGCATTTGTGGATATGATGAAAAAAGCCGCGAGCTTCATGTCCCCTGCCAGCGGCCCGCGCATCGGTGCTATCGATATGGGCGGCTGGGACACGCATGCCAATCAAGGGCTTGGAAGCGGTAGGCTCGCCAATAATTTCAAAATCCTCGCCGAAGGACTTGCCGCCTATCGCGCCGACATGGGCGCCGCGTGGCAACACACCGCCGTGCTGGTCATCACCGAATTCGGCCGCACAGTCAAAGGCAACGGCACCGGCGGCACCGATCACGGCACAGCGAGCGTCGCATTTTTACTGGGCGGCAGTGTCAATGGTGGCCGCGTCATCGGCGACTGGCCAGGCCTTGCGCGGCTCCACGAAAACCGCGACCTTATCCCCGCCAATGATCTGCGCGGCGTGCTTAAAGGAACGCTGGCGGCGCAGTTTGGACTGTCAGACAACGTGCTCTCCTCGCAAATATTTCCAGGCAGCACACATATCGCGCCGATAGGTATCCTGATGAAAGCCGGATAAAACCTATTGTGTAAAGTGTAATTTCCCTGATACCTGCCTGTTTCGTTTTTTGTGAAGAAGCCTTATAAGCCCATACTTTCCTCACGTTTCTGATTAATTCTTCAACCCATTCCCTGAAAAATATGCAAATTACCCTGTATTTTGGCAATTATCAGGGAATAGTGAGAGGGGTGTTGGCAGTCAGCCCCCTGCTCCACCAAATCTTACCACTTCTTTTCAATTCGGCTGGGTGATAAAGCCGATATTGTTTAAACTATTGCGCTGCGCGGCGGCTAAAATATGGCTGACCTTTTCATAAGGTGTTTTTTTGTCAGCGCGCAAGTGAATAGGTTGTTTGGGATTGGTCGCGGCGGCTTCTTGGAAGCGCTGGCTTAGTGTTTCCATGGTAATGGGCGTATCATTCCAATAATATTGGCCGTTGGCATCGATCGACAACGTGATGGGTTTTTCATCTTGAATTTGAGTGGCGGTTTCGTTGGGCAGCTCCAGTTTTACGGCTTGTGTCAGCATGGGTGCGGTAACAAGAAAAATAATCAACAGCACAAGCATCACGTCCACTAGCGGCGTGGTGTTGATCTCTGCCATCGGTGCTTGGAAATCTTCCTTATCGAAATTGCTAAGCGCCATTATTGAGTCTCGCGACTGGAAAGTTGCAGCGTCATCTGTTCAGCAATATGCCGCAAATCTTGCACCAATACGCGATTCACGCGTACAAAGGCATTATAGGCAAGCACAGCAGGTATGGCGGCAAATAGACCAGCTGCCGTTGCTACAAGCGCTTCGCCCATCGGCCCAGCCACGACGTTTAGACTAGCATTTCCCTCAACAGCGATGCGGGTGAGTGCGCCGTAGATTCCCCATACGGTGCCGAATAGACCGATAAAGGGTGCAGAGCTACCAACCGATGCAAGGATGGTGAGGCCACGATCGAGCCATACGCGAATCTTATCCAGTGTTTGCGCGAGATATACCGATACCATCTCTTTACGATCTGCATGATCTTGCCCAGCCAACATAGGCCGCAAACGCTCTGCTTCTTTGAGTAAAAGCGCAACAGCCCCTTTCGCATCTGAGCCATGAGCCTGATATGCGTGGATGCTCGCATGAACCACTTTTAGCTTCCATATTTTCCAGAAAATAATATACCAGCTTGCCAACGACATCGCCGCGAGTAGCAAAAATACGCTGATTAAAACAGGGTCACCTTGGTGGAATACATATGTCAGATTCATCGCTCATCCTTTAGTCTAAAAATAATCGGAACGATCACCGTCGCGGCAATAGACTCGCTGCCGCGTCGAGCCGGTATGAAGTGCCAGCGTTCGACCGCTTGGCGTGCAGCGGCATCGAGAATGCTAGAGCCACTGGAATAGCTAACCGTTACATGCTCCGGCGTTCCTTCGTTAGAAACATCGACGTTAAGTAGCACCTTGCCTTCGATACCCCGAAGACGTGCTGTAGCTGGATAGGCCGGCGGAGGATTGCGCAGATAGACTGCATCGAAAATAGGCTGGGTGAACGCGGCATTTTTCGCATCTGCCTCTGCCGCTTGCGGGCCGGATGCTGGCGCGAGTTGTGCCATTTGTTTCGGCTTTTCTTCTATGTATTCCTTCTTGCGCACCACTTCTTTTTTAGTCAGCACTTTCTTCATACCTATTGGCTTAGGGGGTACTGGCGGAGTTGCTTCTAACGCGGATTCTATTTTTTCCTGCGGCACTGGCGCTGAAATCATCGCCACCTGAATGACCTGTTGCTGTGGGATCGCAATGGGCGAATCCGGCTGCATGGCCCATGCGGCTAGGCCGGTATGGACGGCTAATGTGCCGGAAACGGCAATCACATGCCCTAACCTGCTAGCATGTTGCATGGCGTTTTACTTTTGTAATAAGGGTTTCGCCGAGCCAGATAACCAGCACGGATGCGCCAAAAAGCGGAAGCACTATTCCTACAAGTGCAATAAGGGCAATGAGCCGCTTCGGCAATTTCACATTATCGGGTAACCGTGGTGCTCCTAGCGCTCGTTGAGGCTTACGCTTCCACCACATAACGGGGCCGGTGATGCACATGCTGATAAGCGCTAATACAGCGGTTAAATTGAGTATCTGGTTCGCGCTTCCAAACAGCCGCCCTTCGTGAAAGGCCACACCTAATGCCGTGAGCCTACCGACTTTGCCTAAATCATCGAAACGGTATTCGTCTAAAACTACACCGCTACGGCGATCAAAAAACAGATAGGCGATATTCTCAGAGTCGCCGCCATGGCGCAGTGGCATCAGCGCGTAAGATCCCTTGGGACCCCGGGGATATTCGATTTTAAACGCGTGTTTAACGTCTTTGTAAGCAATTGCCTCAAAGAGTGTATTTATCGAGATTTCCGGCAATATATCATCGCTTTGCGACATTGGTCTTGCGGCAAATACAGCTTTGGGAAATCCCTCGCCTGCCCGCGTTGAAATATCGCTGAGCAGCCCTCCCCACACCATCGACCATGGAAGTCCGGTAATCAGCAGCGCGAGTATCCATAACCCCGTCCATGCGCCGGGAACCGCATGAAATTCGCGCCAGAGATTTCTGCCGTTAGATTTTATATTGGGAATAATCGTGCCGCGTTCTTTATTGCCGCGCGGCCACCAGAGATAAAACCCAGTCGCGATCATCACGATGAGCCAGCAGGCAGCAAGCTCGGTGACAACGCGACCTGTCGTTCCCAGCAGCAGATTTTTATGAGTCTCTCTAGCGACATTCATCAAGCGCCATTTTTCGCCCACGGTACCTAGCAGCGTATGTGTGCCGGGATGAAGAAAGGCGGTGAGCTTTTCCCCGCTTTGGGTGCTTAGAACAATTTGTGCACTCTGATCGGCGGCAAATGGCGGCTGATAGCTGTGAAGCTGCTTGGCATCAAGGCTGGTTTTAGCCGCCTTAATAATGGCATCATGATTGACCGCTCCGTGATATGCTTCATGCAGATAGAAGCGATTCCCATACAGCCAATTTTCGATCTGGGGCTGAAGCAGATAGACGCCGCCCGTCATCGCCATAATCAGTATGATCGGCGTTACGATGAGTCCTGCATAGAAATGCCAGCGCCAGAAGAAATTGTAGTATAAAGGTTTCGCCGCCATATTAGAGTTTGAGCCTCATGCCTGCATAAAATGTTCTGCCATCGCCCGGATAGAAGACATTGCCGCCCCCACTGACGGTGGTGCTAAAGGTTGAGATATAGCGTTTATCAAGCAGATTGCGACCATCTACAAACAGGTCGAGATTCTGGTTGACCTCATAACCCGCTCCAAGCCCAAGAAGTCCGTAACCGGGCGACGTAACTGTGTTAGAAAAATCTACGTCGGCATCGCTCGCAAGCTCAATATTCGGCGCGACATACCAGCCATCCGCGTGATCATAGCGAAGTTCTATTTGTAAGAAATGCTTAGGCTGACCGGCAATATCATTATCGCCATATTGCGGATCATTCTCGAAATAATAATCGCTGTAGGTATAGGCATTGCGCAGTTGCACATGATCGCCTTTAGACACCACATTTTGAGCAACCTGCAAATCCAGACCAAGCTCAAGCCCCTGGTGAATTGTATCACCCGCATTAAAAGTGCTAGCAGGAATCCCAGAACCAATCGTATATTGCAGCATCTCATCATGAATCCATGCGCGATATAAACTCACATCCCACGCCGCGATGCCATAGCTGCCACGACTGCCGATTTCCGCTGTCCAGGCTTTTTGTGGATCGACCGGTGTGAATCCTACGGTACCGCTTTGAGTGAGCTCAGAGAATGTTGGTGGCTCGAAGCTTTTGCTAACATTGGCAAAGAACTGAAGATCATTTCGCGGCTCATACAGCACCCCGATTTTGGGGTTAATGGCAGCGTAAGTATCGTTTGCACTTTCGGCAGGTGATAATTGATTATTTTCATCACGCTTTGACCAAGTTGCTTGCGCCCCTGTAACCATTGCCCACTGAGGCACGACGTAAAAATTATTTTCACCATACAGCGTCACATTTTGTGAACTTTGATCGGCCTTGGAGGTAAGTGCGCCGCGCGAACCATTGATATTTTGGAATACTTTGGCGTTCACATCCCCCAAATGGGGGGTAAAGCCAAGCTTATAGCGGTTGCGATAATCGGCGAGTGAATATTCGCCCGAACCCTGCACGAATGCGCCGTAATCACTGCTGGCTTGATCGATCACCCCTACGAATGGCGTTATGGGATGGAATAACTCTTTGAGGCTGATGAAGGCGCCTGCATCGATTCTATCGCCGTTATCCAGACTGAATGTTGTTTTGTTCGATACACGCAACGAATTCATATCGCGGTGCTGATCCGCCGTGATAGCGGAAGGATCGGCGGCTTTGGGGTTATGAAGCGCGGCTGCCTTACTCACACTTCCCGGCAATTCCTGCTTGATGATATTCCCGCTCACATAAAAGCGCGTTTCTACTTTGTCTGAAATCTTCTGGCCAAAATTGCTGTTGAATTTGATATTTTCCTGCGCGCTGTGCTCCCGGAATCCTTCGCCGGATGTGCCGGTGAGACTCAGGAACATATCGTAATCGCCGAAGCTGCGGCCTGACTGCGCATTGAAACGATAGGTGTCATACGAGCCGATTTCGGCGCGCACCTGATCGCCCGGATTGCTGCGGCCAGTTTTGCTCACCATGTTCACCGCACCGCCCAGCGTCGAGCTGCCATATTGCAGCGCATTCGCACCTTTGAACACTTCGATGCGCTGCATCGCCAATGAATCGGCTTCCTGGAAATCCGCTGCACCATCAGCTAGATTGAATGGTATGCCATCTTGCAATAAATCAAGACCGCGCAAATGGAAGCCGCGCGAAAGACCAGAACCGCGTATCGAAATTCGCACTTCTTCGCCAAAGCGTTTTTGCGCATAGACACCGGGAACGTAAGCGAGCGTATCCTCGAAATTCAGGCTGTATTTATCTTCGTAGTCTTTTGCATCGACCACTTCCACACCACCTGGCGTTTTCTGAATTTCTTGGTTAGCAGTGGCATTATCAGGAACGGTTAAAGAGCCTTCCTGAGTCGCCGTCACCACAACCGCCGGCATTTGGCTCGATGGTTTTTTGTCAGCAGCAACGGCGGGAACCGCCGCCAGCGTACTAGAGCATACCAGCAATGTGAGAAGTGAGTTTTTCATTATAGCCTCTTGGTTGGTTTTTACTAAAGAGGCCATCTATATATAAGCAGTTTTTATCCTTGGGAATGTGACATATTGTCGCATCTTTAGTGGTGGGAATGCTCAGACTCAGCGGGCGCGGCTTCTGCCATCACCGGCAAGGTGATTTTCTCGCTCTCATTACCGTCAAACTGTAGGGTCAGCAACACCTTGTCGCCTTCCTTGAGAGGCTGGGGCAGCTCCATCAGCATGATATGCTTGGCCCTAGGTTTGAAGGAAACACTTCCCCCAGCAGGTAATTCCACTGAATCCATATGCCGCATCTTCATCACCCCATTTTCCTCTATGGTATTGTGTATTTCAGCGACACCTTCCGAGGCCTGCACCGAGCGTAACACCTTGGTCTTACCACTATTATTTTTCAGGTCAAAAAAGGCGGCCGTAAGGTTTTTTCCCGGCATCGAAGGCTTTACCCAGCCATTGGAAATCTCGATATCTGCTGCATGTGCTAAGGATGTGGAAGTCAGTAATAGCGCAAGTGCGATCAACGATTTTTTCATATTATTTCTCCAAATAGGGTTTAATGATTTCGATCATTTTTTCAGCGGATTCATTGTGTGAGAAATGAGCGATGTAATGCCCTTCCTTGTCCATGAAATAAACAAACGCTGAATGATCCATGGTATAGCCCTTGGTACTTTGTGGCTGCTCTACCTTTGCGTAATACACTTTGTAGGCCTCCGCAGCGGCTTTGATTTCCTCGGCCGTACCGGTGAGGCCGACAATAGAAGGATGGAAATTACTCAGATATAATTTCATACCATCGACGTCATCCTCTGTATCAACCGAGATAAAGACAGGCGTTAGCATTTTTCCCACCTTACCCAGCTGCTCCATGACGCTGGTGATGACCGCCAAGGTGGTAGGACATACATCCGGGCAGTTAGTGAACCCAAAAAACACTAGCGAATAGTTGCCTTTGAGGTCTTGTTCGGTGACGCGCTTGCCATTCTGGTCGGTCAATGAAAATGCGCCGCCAATCGCAACTTTGCCGCTACTGACTGAGCTAAAACCTTGCATTTTAGGTAGGAAAACCAATACTGCAAGCAGCAGAGTGATAAACGCAAAAACAGTAAATCTCTTCTTCATCTGATCCCTTTTGTATGGATAAATCTCTATTTACACGCATAATCATGCTTTGAGAATGCGACAATATGTCGCAGGGACATTCGGAGAAAAAGGACTAATATCCCGAAATGGAAACATTATCGACTTACAAAAACTTAAAACTGTTATGGTGGCTGCGAAATATCGCCATCGCAGGCCAAGTGATCGCGATTAGCGTTGTGACACAGCTTCTGTCCATTCCGCTGCAACTCACCCCCTTATCACTGATCCTTGGCCTATCTGCCGCGCTAAATATGCTGACATGGTGGAGAATCTCGCACATGGCCGTTATCACAGAGCGCGAATTTTTCATCCATCTATTGCTGGATATGCTTGCCTTGACTGGCTTGCTATATTTCACCGGCGGCGCGACTAATCCTTTTACTTCGCTCTTTATTCTTCAAGTGGTATTCGCGGCGGTGACGCTCCCTGCCCTTTATACCTGGATCACTGCGGCAATTGCCATCGGTATCTACACGGCGCTGATGTTCTGGAATATTCAAGTGCCTTATTTGCAACATCACCATATCGGCGATTTTTTCAGCCTGCATGTGCAAGGCATGTGGGTATCGTTCATTTTGCTTGCCTGCATTGTGGCATGGTTCGTCGTGCGTATGAACGCCACCATCCGCCGCCAGGATGCGTTGCTTGCAGAAGCTGAAAAAGTCGCCGCGCTTGGAACGCTGGCCACCAGCGCAGTGCATGAGCTGGGCACGCCGCTAGCCACCATATCGGTACTTGCTGGCGATTGCGACACGCAAACGTCTAGCCGCCTGCTTGAGCAAATAGCACGCTGCAAACAAATCTTATCGAGCATTACTACCGCAGGAGGTGTCGCCCGCGCAGAAAGCAGCGCACCCGTGCAACTCGATACATTCTTCACACAGTTAACGCAGGAATGGAAAAAAGATCATGCCGCCGTTATGTTTAACACCGATTTCTCATCGTTAGGAAAAGAGCGCATTCTTGTCGAGCACGGCTTCAAACAGGCAATTATCAATTTGCTCAACAACGCAGCTGATGCGTCGCCTAATTATGTAAAACTTACCGCCGAATCCACATCGCAACTATTGGTTATCGAGATTCAGGATAAGGGCAACGGAATAGCGGATGGAATAAAAGAGTCGCTAGGCGTTGCAGGCGTCACCAGCAAAGCATACGGTTTGGGATTAGGATTATTTATCGCCAAAAGCGTTGTCACCCGACTTGGCGGCACATTGATACTTGAAGACACGCCCGACAAAGGAATTACTGCAACTATTTCCCTACCCATTAAGAAGCTAACAGTATGAACAGCATTCTCATCGTGGATGATGACAAGGATTTTTGCGTAGCGCTATGCGATAGCTTCATTAAGCGCGGCTATGAATGCCAATTAGCACATTATGTTACGCAGGCCCTACAGGTAGCCGAACACTTTAATCCAGAATGGGTGCTGGTCGATTTGAATATGCCAGGCCCATCCGGCCTTGAACTCATTGCACAGCTACTCGCCATCGATCCGGCAACGCGAATCGTGGTATTGACCGGCTATGCCAATATTAATACCGCCGTGGAAGCCATCAAGCTCGGCGCGATCCATTATCTCTCAAAACCCGTATCCACCGAAGAAATCATCGCCGCTTTCCATAAACAAGAAGGCGATCCTACCGTCGCTATTTTGCCGGAAAACCTAAAGCTGGACGCGGCAGAACGCGAACATATTCTTACGGCCTATGAGCGTAATTCCCGAAACATTTCCGCCACTGCCCGTGAATTAGGAATGCACAGACGCACCTTGCAACGCAAGCTCGATAAAATCAGATAACTAAATTCCTGGTTCTCTGTATTGTGCCCTACATCAGGGAATAGTGAAAGGTGGGGTAGCTCTTGTACTAGTCCACCACCAAATAAAATGACTCAATTCAACTAGGATGTAGTTACAGGAATCAAGGCATGGAAGAATTAATACAGTCCCAAGCGATGTACTTTGCTTCTTTAACAGGCGGAATTGCATTTGCGCTATCTGGATTTCTGGCTGGAACCAAAAAGAATCTTGATTGGATGGGATTGTTTATCCTGTCATTCTTGACCGCTAATGGCGGAGGCATTTTAAGGGATATACTTACCGACCGGCCGCCTGTCATTTTACTCAGCAATGAACCTTTCCTAATTGCACTTACGGTAACGTTGTTAGGCAGTCTGTTTAAGTTAGGGCGTGATACCACTGTTGAGAATCGGTGGCTTTTTGTAATCTGCGATGCGATTGGGCTTGTAGCATTCGCTATTACAGGTGCATTAGTAGCATTGGCAATAAACGCTCCGTTTTTTGGCTTTATAACCCTCGCTTTTTTGACTGCTGTCGGTGGCGCCATACTGCGCGATATTCTCGTGAATAATATTCCAGAGGTGCTGCATAGTGGCTTTTATGGCAGTATTGCCATTCTCGTTGCACTCGCTATTTACCTTCTATACATAAACCATATTCTTACATCAATGGGTCTACTTAGTGTCTTTACAGTGGGCGTGATTTTAAGAATAGCCGCTTACCATTATCAATGGAAGTTACCCAAATCATGAGCGTGGTTCGCCTTCACTAAACTTGCCACATAGCCCTGAAACCTTTAGTAATTACTTATAACCTGTAAGGAATTTTATGAAAAATACATTACTTACTAGCCTTTGCTTATATGCTTTGTCCTCTGCTAGCATGGCCGCAGAATTGGTAGACCAAGCCACCATTCAAACTATGGTTGAAAAGCGCCACGCTGTGCTCGACAGCAACAAAGACGGCAAAGTGAGCAAAGAAGAATTCTTGGCAGGCAGTGACAAAAAATTCTCGGATGGCGATAAAGATAAAGACGGTTCGTTGTCCAAGCAGGAACTGCTTGATATGAAATTGAAAGAAGCTAGCGATCTAAGTGCGCCAGCGAAGTAAAAACGCATTCAAAATTTATACGTTTAACGATAGCAATAATGATCCCTATTATAGTACCAGCCTTATTATTAGGCCAATTGACAATAATAGGAGAAAGCAAAGCGCATGACTAAATGGGTTCCAGTTTTCCTTGTCTCAGCTTTGATGACAACAGCTGCGCATGCGGAAAGTTTTGAGCAAGAAGCCACACGCGAATTCAATAAAAAACCCCGCGAGCAATTTCTGACGCTCACCGTTGAAAACGATATGTTTGGCGGAGGATCGGATCGCAACTATACCAGCGGGGTACGCTTAAGCTGGCTAGATACGGCTACGAATCCACCCAAGCTTAGCAAATATGTGGATGAGTTTTTGCCGATGTTTTCGGTGAATGACACCACTGCCGTCTATTATGCGGTGGGCCATAACCTCTATACTCCTCGCAATATTCAAACAACTACACCGGATTCTCGCGATCGGCCCTATGCCGCATTTTTATATGGTTCGCTGGGTATGTCTACGATTGTTGATAACCATCAAGATCGCGTGGAACTCACGGCCGGTGTGATTGGTCCAGCGGCGATGGGTAAAGGCATTCAAGAGTTTGTACATGGTGTGGTAGATAGCGATGATCCTGCCGGCTGGAGCCATCAGCTGGAAAATGAGCCAGGACTGATGGTGTCTACCCAACGGTTGTGGCCAGAGTTGTATAAAGCCGAGATCGGCAATCTGCATTTTCGCACCTCGCCATATGTGGGTGGTACGCTGGGCAATATCTATACCTATTCTAATACCGGCGTTATTTTTCAGCTCGTTCCCAGTAAATATAAGTGGCAAAGCCTGCCACCACGCGTACGCCCTGCCATGCCAGGCAGCGGCTATTTCTCAGTGCCAGAAAATGAATTTTCCTGGTCGGTGTTTGCGGGTATAGAAGGGCGTGCCGTAGCGCGAAATATTTTCCTCGATGGCAATAGCTTTGAAAACAGTCCATCCGTCGATAAAAAATATGCAGTGGGGGATGCTAATATAGGACTAGCCCTTACCTTTGGCCGTACGCAAATGACCTATACGCTCAACTGGCGCTCGGAAGAGTTTCATGGCCAAGACCGCCCTGATCTATTTGGTGCAATCGGCCTAGGCTACCGATTCTAGTCCCTTGTTATAAGCAGGTTTCTGCCCCATATTATAGGTGTAACACAAAAATGAGGTGGGTATGCGCGCGGGTTTTAGCCTATGGGCCGTTTTGATAACACTGGCAAGCGCGACCTATGCCGAGGAGAAACAAACTATGACCGACAAACCAAAGTTAACTCCGATACAAGAATATGTCACCTTACATGGCGGCACCGAGCGCCCCTTTGAAAATGCCTATTGGAATAATAAAGAAGCTGGCATCTATGTCGATGTAATTACCGGCAAGCCACTCTTTTCTTCTACCGATAAATTCGACTCTGGCGCCGGTTGGCCCAGCTTCACCAAGCCAATTGATGATAGCATGGTAACACAACACACTGATCGCTCCCACGGTATGCAGCGCACGGAAGTAAAGTCGTCTGATTCTGCTGCGCATTTAGGCCATGTGTTTGATGACGGCCCGCGGGAAAAAGGCGGCAAGCGTTTTTGTATTAACTCAGCTTCGCTGCGCTTTATTCCTCTTAAGGATTTAGAAAAAGAAGGGTACGGCGAATATCTCAAGCTATTCAATACCCTACACAAGGACAAATAGCGCGCCTTGTCAAAACGGCTGATATACCCTATACAGGTATTCCACTTAGGCATGGAGGCCATATGGCAAAAAGCAAAAAAGAAACCAAAAAAGATAAGCAACGTAGTGAAGTTACTGTCATTGACCACAGCGATGAGGTCAAACGCTTGAACCGTATTATCGGTCAGCTAGAGGGTATACGCAAAATGCTGGAAAATGGCCGTAAGTTGGACGCATTTTTAATCCAATGCAAAGCCATCCATTCGGCACTCAAATCCATTGAGTCACGCGTATTGCGTTCGCATTTGGAACTTGCGCTTGATGACATTGCCAAAAATGAAAAGAAAAAGAATCGCGCTGAAAAAGTAGCACAACTCGAAGAGCTGTTTAAACAAGCAAGCTAGTTACTAGACGTCTTCTTTACGGCGGTGTTGTTGAATAGCGATTTCATCGAGCATAATTGTGTCTTTACGATTTTGTGCAGCCTGCTCGCACTTTTTGGCATTATCACGTGCGATTTCAAATTTTTTAAGTTCGGCAAAGGCGACTGAGATTTCGTCGGATAGCTTGACTATTTGTATATCGAGCGCCTGAATTTCAAACACGATGGTTTCTTGACGCTTGCGAATACGCTTTGAAAAATCACCAAAGAACCCAGCCATTTCCGCTTGCTGCCCGGCCAGCGCCATCTCCTGCTCCAATTCTTTTTGCAAATTAATCAGCGACGTGCGCAGCTGATTTTTTTGATTTTCCAAATTGGTCATTTTACGACGCAGTTCATCCAAAGTACGCTTATGCAGCTTGATTAGCGTATGGATGCCCTTCACCATTTGGCATTTTTCCAGTCTTTGATGCCCAGCACCTCGGCAAGCTTGTTATAGCCTTCTTCCAGCGAGGTGTTTTCTTCCATACGCTGCGCCAAGAATTTTTCAATGGCCGGATAATATTGAATCGCTTTATCCACACCAGCATCACTGCCTTTACGGTAAGCGCCCAAGCGAATCATCTCGGCCATATCTTCATAGGTCGACATTAGGGTACGCGCGGTTTGCACTAGCATACTTTCAGCCTCGGTATTGCAATCGGGCATCGTACGCGACACGCTTTTTAAAACGTTGATGGCAGGGAAACGTCCACGCTCAGCGATCGAGCGTTCCATCACAATATGCCCATCTAAAATACCGCGCACAGCATCCGAGATCGGCTCATTCGTATCGTCACCTTCAACGAGCACGGTAAACAGGCCGGTAATATTACCCTGTCCCTTTTTCCCGGGCCCTGCACGCTCAAGCAGTTTAGGCAATTCTGCAAATACCGTGGGGGTATAGCCTTTACTGGTGGGGGGTTCACCGGCAGATAGACCGATTTCACGTTGAGCCATGGCAAAGCGCGTCACACTATCCATCATGCACAGCACTTCGAGCCCTTTATCACGGAAATATTCGGCGACCGACAAAGTCATGAGTGCCGACTGTTTACGCAAGAGCGCATACTCGCTGGAGGTGGCCACAATAATAACCGAGCGCTTGAGGCCTTCCTCGCCTAAATCATCTTCGATAAATTCCTGTAATTCACGTGAGCGCTCACCGATTAGCCCGATCACGTTGACATCGGCTAGGGAGTTTCGCGCTAGCATCGACATTAATACGGACTTGCCCACACCCGAGCCGGCAAAAATACCCATCCGCTGCCCATGACAGGTAGTCAGAAATGTGTTGAGTGCGCGCACCCCAACATCAAGCTTGCCTTTAACCCGCATACGCTCATGCGCTTGTGGCGGACTATTGCGTAATGAATAAGGAACTGTGCCTTTGGGCAGCGGTCCTTTACCATCGACGGGCTCACCTAGCGCATTAATCACACGCCCCAGCCAAGCATCACTTGGATAGCAGGCTGATATATTAGATTCCAAGCTCACCTTGGCACCAGGCCCAATACCTTCCAAGTTGGAAAAGGGCATTAATAAAGCCTTATTATCCCTAAAACCGACCACCTCGGTTAACACTTCTGGCTGAATGCCTTGTAAACTCTTTGCGCCGATTACGCGACAGCGCGAACCCACGCTGAGCAAGCGCTCAATACCGGTACACTCGATCAACATGCCCATCACGGCTGTCACCGTGCCTGACGCAGTAACATCTTGTATATTTTGTATTTCATCCAGCTGGAGTTGCGACACCATCAGCCTTTACCATTTGACATATAAGTATAACTCGCCTAGAACTCACTATACGCCTTTTATATTTAAAATGTCACATAAAGATTGTTTAAATAGCTTTTTTGTGGTTAACTGAAAATTAAGATGTTAATGCTTTCTATAGGGGCGACCTTATTAACGTGATAACGAGGAGATAATTATATGCGTGTGTTGTTGGTAGAAGACGATTCCTCAACCGCTAAAGCTATTGAGCTGTCGCTTGCCTCTGAAGGTATCATCTGTGATACAACCCAGCTGGGTGAAGAAGGCTTAGAAATCGGTAAATTATACGATTATGACATTATCATTCTGGACCTTATGTTGCCAGATATCGATGGCTATGAAGTATTGCGCCGTTTCCGCGCTGCTCGTGTGACCACCCCTATTTTGATTCTTTCTGGCCTGTCTGGTCCTGACCAAAAAATTAAAGGCCTGGGTTATGGCGCCGATGACTATTTGACCAAACCGTTTAACAAAGGCGAGCTGATTGCCCGCATTCAAGCGATCGTGCGTCGCTCGAAAGGTCACTCGGAATCGATCATCCGTACCGGCAAGCTAGCTGTTAATCTGGACACACGTTCGGTAGAAGTAGACAGCAAGCCATTGCATCTGACCAGCAAAGAATACAGCATTCTCGAGCTGCTCTCTTTGCGCAAAGGTACCACCTTAACCAAAGAAATGTTCCTCAATCACCTCTATGGTGGCATTGATGAGCCAGAGCTGAAAATTATCGACGTATTCGTTTGCAAACTGCGTAAGAAACTCTCTACCGCAGCTGGCGGCGAAAACTATATCGAAACCGTATGGGGCCGTGGCTATGTGCTCAAAGACCCAGAAGCAGAAGGCACCGCATCAGAGCGCGCTACTGCGGATGAAGTCGCTTAATCATCACAAGGTAATGAAAAGGAAAAAGCCAACCTTCGGGTTGGCTTTTTTTATGCCAACTGATAAGCCCCGTAAAAATCGGGCAATGGCTTGAAATAGCCATTTGGATCAATCAATGTTTCAGTAGAGCCCAAGATCAACACCCCTTTGGGGTTTAAGGAACGAGCCATTTTCTCAGTGACCTGCGCTCTGCTGCCTTCATCGAAGTAAATAAGCACGTTGCGGCAGAAGATAATATCGAACATGCCAAGCGCGCTATAGCTGTTAAGCAGGTTAAAGGTACGATACTGCACCATCGAGCGAACCATATCTTTGAGTTGCCAGCTGGTATCGGGCTGTTGCATAAAATATTTAATCAGCAGCTGAATCGGTAGGCCGCGTTGTGCTTCAAACTGCGAATAGATGCCTCGTTGTGCTTTTTCTATCACCTTCTGCGCTATATCCGTCCCGATAATGTCAAACGTCCAGCCAGGCATTTTTGCCTGGTCTTCTTGAATACAGATGGAAATAGAGTAAGGCTCCTGCCCTGTTGAGCAGGCTGCACTCCATATGCGCATTTTTTTACTCGCTTGGTTTGCTTCCATAATGCGCGGGAACACCAGTTTACGCAGCGAGTCATACGGTTTAATATCGCGGAAGAATGACGATTCATTGGTGGTCATCGCTTCTGTCACTTCGATCAGCAATTCCTCACGCGGTGATTTACGTAGCAATTCGCATAGCGCAGAGATATCTGCCACTCCTTGGTTGCGCGCAATAGGAAGCAGGCGGCTTTCGATCAAATAGGTTTTATCATCCGTCAGCATCAAGCCCGAACGCTGTTTTAGAAGAGCCACCAAAAATTGAAATTCATCGGTGCGCATCAGCTACGCCCTTCTATCTGTTCAAGCAAATAGCCGCCCATCTGCGACAACGGTAAGATCGCGCGACAGAGTTTTTGCTCGGCCACCGCTTTGGGCATACCGTATACCACTGAGCTTTCTTTATCTTGCGCGATCACGTGTCCGCCCTGTGCTACGATAGCTTTAGCGCCCTGCATACCGTCTTGGCCAATGCCTGTTAGCACCATAGCGAGCAATTGCCTACCATAAATGGCCGATAGCGCCCGAAACATTGGATCAGCCGCAGGTCTACAAAAATTCTCCTGCGCATCCTGCGTAATCCGGATCAGCACCTCACCATTCGCGTGTTTCTCAGGGATCATATGATAGTCACCCTGCGCTAGATAGGCCGCCCCCCCCTGCACCACTTCGCCACCTTTAACCTCTATGCACGAACGATCACCTGCTTTACTAATATGTTCAGCCAATATAGTGGTGAAGGTAGGCGGCATATGTTGCGTGATGAAAATCGGTATATTTTTAAGCCGCCCTTTAATCTGCGCAAATAAATCCAACAGCGCTTGTGGCCCACCAGTGGATGAGGCAATGGCTAATGCTTTCACGCCCATGACATGCAAGGGTATTTGATTATAAACTTGTGGCTTAGCCGGCTCATTCGTAGCGTGTGGTACCGTATCGGTTGCAAGCGCTTTTATTTTGCTAACTAGCTGTGCAAAGAAATCTTGGCTGTCTTGCTTATCGCGCAGTGAGGGTTTCGCTAAATAATCCGATGCACCCAGTGACAACGCCTTGAGACTGATTTCGGCATTACGCAGCGTCAGGGTCGAGGCGATGATGACCTTGCTTTTAGGTGAGACAGTTAGAATCTGTGGTAGCGCCGTGATCCCATCCATCACCGGCATTTCAATATCAAGGATCACAATATCGGGCTGCGTGCTTCTAGCAAGACTGATGGCTACTTCGCCGTTACCGGCTGAACCGCAAATTTGAATGGCAGGATCGGCCGTAAGCGCATTTGCAAACAAGCCGCGCACAATCGCTGAATCATCTACCAGCAATACATTAATAGGCACAATAGGCCTCGTCTTTGATTGGCAATGCCTGCGGCATGCTACATCAACCCGATCTGCTGAAGCTTGCCTTTAACAATCTCACTATCAAACGGTTTCATGATATATTCGTCGGCACCTTTGTTTAAGGCGTCCACGATGTGATTCATTTCACTCTCAGTAGTACAAAAAATCACTTTTGGTTTATTGCCCTCGGGCATAGCGCGTAGTGCTTCTAGAAATTCCAGGCCATTCATAACCGGCATATGCCAGTCTAGCAAAATCAAGGTAGGCTTTGTATTTTTGCAATAATCTTCCGCCTGTTTGCCGTCTTCAGCTTCTGTTACTTCAAATCCCAGGCCTTCCATGATTTTGCGTTCAAGTTTGCGCACTACTTTGGAATCATCAACCACTAAACAAGAATTCATACAGCCTTCACAAAGTTAACATTGTTTGTACGTCGATAATCACTAGCAGCTCGCCAGACATTTTGTAGATGCCAGATGCAACATCTTTCCATGCGCCATTGAGATTTGCTGGTATTTTTTCTATAGCACCCGATGGTACGGTCAGCACTTCACCTACACTATCTACCACGAAGCTATACAAATCACCTTTATGGTTTTCTACCACCACAAACATATTCTTTTCATGCTCGGCACGCACCGGCAGACGCAATCGCTTACGTACATTGACCACCGTCACAATACGGCCGCGCAAATTCAGCGAGCCATCAATTTCTGCAGGTGCCATAGGAATGGGTGTCACCATCTGCTGGCGCAATACATCACGTACCTGCTCTACGGGAATACCAAACAGCTGCTGCTCAACCCGCATAGCCACATACATTTTAGTATCGGCATCGAATGCATGATGTTCGGTAGCATGGGTGCCGGCTGTGTTCATGCGACCGCTCCCTTATATTCCACCATGTGATGCAACAGCGATTCTAGCAAACCTACGCGATCGGTTTTTACGATGCAGTCATTCATGCCCACATCTTTGCTACGCTTGACCACCTCATGGCTGATCGAGGCGGTATAGGCAATAATCGGGATGCCGTTCACCTTAGGATTCTTACGGCAGGTAGCGGCAAAGTCAAAACCGTTCATGCCTGGCATTTCAATATCAGTTACGATCATATCGAACTGCTCTTTTCCCAAGATCGTAAGCGCCTGCTGCGCATTTTCAGCGGCTTGCACCTTATAGCCCGCAGCCGCTAGAAACGGCACGGTCAGATTTCTGAAAAACATACTGTCTTCCACTAATAGGATGCTGTTGTGCTCAACTACTTTCTTGATGCCACCAATATCGTTCACCAGTTGATTGATGAAGTCCGAAAGCAAGGCACCCACATCGATAATATCGGTGGCTTTGCCTTCAATCACCGCACTGCCTAGCAGATTATGCGCCTTGGCTTCTTTCGCAGCCAATTTAATATCGAGCTTGGCTTTGGTAATATCCAAAATTTCCTGAACCACTAGCCCGACCACTTTTTTATCATAGCTGAATACGATGACATCCATCATACCCTCATTTGGTATTTTGAATTGGTTATCGAGCGCTATTAGGCGCATCAGATCACCGCGATATTGCACCACCGGATAATCATCCGCTATCTCCATCGATTTCACATCGATTTCCTCCAGGCGCGATACCAATTCAAGCGGAACAGCTTTAGGAGCTCCATTGCCGGTACTAAAGAGCAGGAGGTCAATCGCATCGTCGTCTTCCGCATGCGCGAGCGCCTTAGCATTTTCTTCGCTGCGTGCGGCTGCCATATCAATATCGCCAATGGTGCGCGCAATGCCATTCGGATCTAAGATCATAATGACGCTGCCATCACCCAAAATGGTATTGCCGGAATAAAGCTGAATATGTTTGAGAATGTCAGCAACCGGCTTCACCACGATTTCCTCAGTATTGTATACGCGGTCCACCAGAATACCGAAATCATAGCCACCGACCTTACACACAGCGATATATTTTTCTTTTTGCTGCAACCCTTCGCGTGTTGAAGCCATGCCAAGCGCTTCCGACAAGATGGTGATTGGCAGTAATTTATCGCGCAAGCGTATTACTAGCGCATCATTGATGGTTTCCAGCATCAACTGTGAGCCTTGCCCTACCCGCACCAGCTCAATAATATTAATCTGCGGCAGCGCAAATTTTTGGCCGCATGCTTCCACCAACAACACCGAGACGATCGCCAGCGTCAGAGGAATTTTTACGCTCACCTTTGAGCCTTTGCCCCAGCTGGAATCTAAATCAATGGTGCCACCAATTTTCTGAATATTAGTTTTCACTACATCCATACCTACACCGCGGCCCGACACGCTGGTCACCTTTTCCGCTGTTGAAAAACCTGGTGCAAAAATAAACTGCGCGAGCTGTTTCTCGCTCATATCGTCACATTGCTGCGGCGTTACCAGGCCATTAGAAATGGCCTTCTGTTTGACGCGCTCGATATTGATGCCACGACCATCATCCATAATATCGATGATAATATGACCGCCTTCATGATAGGCAGAAAGCGTCACTGTTCCGAAATCAGGCTTGCCGGCAGCAACACGCTCAGCCGGTGTTTCCAGCCCATGATCGCAGGAGTTACGCACCATATGCGTCAGCGGATCTTTAATCACTTCCAGCAGTTGTCGATCCAGCTCGGTTTCAGCACCGACCATTTTAAGTTCGATTTTTTTACCTAGCTCTAATGACAAGTCACGTATCAAGCGCGGGAATTTCGACCAAGCATTGCCAATAGGCTGCATGCGGGTTTTCATCACCCCCTCTTGCAATTCCGTCGTAATATGGCTGAGTTGCTGCAAGGGCGAGAGGAAATCTTTATCTTCTTTTGTGCGTACAACCTGCATCAATTGATTGCGCGTGAGCACCAGCTCGCTCACCATCTGCATCAAGTTTTCGAGCACATCAATGCTGACGCGAATCGATTGATTGGCATTAGCCGCAGTGCCCTCTTTATGTTCGGCAGGAGCCATATCAACGGCAGCAGGAGCCGGTTTTGGCGCAGGCAATTCTTCCATAGCAACCGGTGTTGCTTGAACTTTAGCCGCTTGGGCCATCGCCTCAAGCGCTGCTTTAATTTCGGGTTCATCTTCACCACGGAAATGCGGAAATTCCTGTTCGAGAGGAGCTATTTCAATCGCTGGCGTATGGGGCTTGGCTGCTTCTGACATGACAGTGACAGCTTGCGCACTGCTTACGGTACCGGTGTCCGCAAAATGATTCAGGCGTGCGATTAAGTTGCTATCATCGCCTGCCTGTTCAGAGCCATGCTCACTTAAATAATCGATAAGTCCTTTGATGCGATCGAGCGATTCCAAAACAAGACTCACCGCTTCTGGCGATGCGGTGAGCTCTTTATCGCGAATTTTTCCTAAAACATTTTCAGATGCGTGCGCAACCGATTCCAAACGTGGCAAACCTAAAAATCCGCACGTGCCCTTGATCGTATGCATGATCCGAAAAATATTGCCTAATATAGCGCTGTCATCGGGATTACGCTCCAGATTGACTAGCTCACCATCTAATACGGAAAGGCTTTCGACCGTTTCGGTAATAAATTCACCAATAAGATCATCCATATGCTACCTGCATCTTGCGTTATAAGCCGTTGGGACTTATGGGCTGCAATACTTGCAGCTCCACTCTTTCTTCTGACACAGTATAGTCGATTGTTGCGTTCAGGTCATCAGCATATAGCTTGCTTAGGTAAATTTGTATGGTTTTCGGCGTCAGTTCTGAAGCTGAGAATTCGCCCTTGAAAATCTTATCAATATCGCCGTCCCATTTTAAGCCAGCCCCTTCAATAATAAGCGAAACTTTTTTGGTAGTGGGCTCACTCATGGTGATGCGAATGGTGATTTTACCGCCACGGATTAAGACCGATGATGCGATAATGAGCAAATTATAAATCAAGCGTGACATTTTAAGGCTAATCGAAACACCGGCTGAATCCGTGTGTGAATCTGGCCAATCAAGGCTGATCTTGGTATCGGTGAAGAAATCAAGCGCGAGTTTTTGGCGTTCGGCCAAGTTGGCTTCGCCATGTTCTTTGACGCGACCGTACGCGATACGATAAAACTGCAAACGCGTAACTGCTGAAAAGGCGCTGCTGACTATCAGCTGCATCGCCTGGTTTTGCATGTTAAACCCGTCTTCACTTAGAAATTCTGCACCATTATTAACGGCACCAATTGGCCCCGTTAGGTCATGGCATAAACGGGTGCATAACAACTCCGCCATACGTAATTCTTCATTCATGAGTAACCTATTCTTTTGCATACACCATTCCCACAGAAGGCGAGCAATGGATGTGAGATCATCTGCTAACTATTGGCCACAAAGATAAAAATTTAGTAAATATAGAGAGATAATTGTGCATGCCCAGCCAATTGGGTCATAATGATACGGTTGTTAGTGCTTTGATTTTATTAATAATTACTTGGATTAGTTTTTGACTTGTTAAGGCTGCGTGCTATACAAGCAAACCCAATGAAAATACAAAGCCTGCGGCCCATGAAACCCATTACGTCTGAGTTTTCCAATATTATCGGTATGCGTCTGAGGGCCGAGATGAAAAGGCAGGATGTAGGCGTAGCGGATTTAGCCCAAAAAGCAGATGTCAAAACCTCCTTCATTTACGATGTCATCAGCGGAAAATCGAGCAATCCATCCACAGTTAAACTCGCGCGCGTGGCAGATGTACTGGGTATCAGCTTAGCCTATCTGGTAGGCACAACCGATAACCCCCTGCAGGGGGTAAAACCGGTTTCGCACGATAAAGACAATGACTATGTCACTATTTCGCGCCTGTTAGTTGATATCTCTGCTGGCGGCGGCACCATTGTTTCGCGTGAAGAAGAAGGCGAACAATATTATTTTCGCAAACAATGGATTCGTGAACATTTGGGCGTCACCCCTTCCGACCTTAGAATGCTTCATGTCCGCGGTGACAGTATGGAACCCACCTTGTGTCACAACGATATTATTTTAGTCGATACCACCAAGAAAATTCCGTCACCGCCAGGTCTGTTCGTGGTGTTTGATGGTTTTGGTCTGATGGCCAAACGGCTAGAATATATCGCCGGCACTTCGCCGCAAAAGACGCGGATTATTTCCGATAATATGCAATATACGACTTATGAGCGATTAGCTGATGAAACGTTTGTGGTAGGCAGAGTCGTTTGGTTTGCACGCGAAATATAACCTTCAATCGATAACTCGCTCACCTTGCGGTATAAGGTTGAACGGCCGATGCCCAATTGCTTAGCAGCGCGCGTCATACAACCTTTTGTATGCACCAGAGCATAACGAATAGCTTCTTCTTCTACCACGCGTAGTGTTTTGACATTGCCACGCTCATCAATCCAGCCTTGCGCAGGTGCTGAAGCAATTCCAGACGGCATATCGGAGAGATAGATAGGCTTATTTTTATAGGCGAGCTGCACAGGTTTTAGATCTAGTACCGTATCATCGCACAACATCACCGCGCGCCAAATGACACCGGCTAATTGACGTACGTTATCGGGCCACTGGCATTGCGAGAGCCAATGTAGGGCCTGCTTACTGATACATTGGATATATTTATTTTCTGAAGCGCTATACATCGCCGTGAAATGTTCAGCAAGAACAGCAATATCATCCAGACGCTGTTCAAGCGTGGGCATATGAATAACCAGGCACGACGCACGCTGTTGCAATAAGGTGCGCAAAGCAGATGGAGTGCCAACGGTATATTTACTGCTGCAAATGATACGAACATTGCCGCGCATAGGAACCACACTGCCACTGGTGGTAAACAGCGATTGGTCTATGAAATGCAGCAGCTTTTGTTGCAGCATCGGATTTAATGCATCGGCTTCTTTAATCAGCAATGTGCCGCCTTCGGCCTCGCGTATTTTGCCGAGCACAAAATGCGTATTGATTGGCTCCAGCGCTTTATCCTGTCCAAAAAGCATTGATTCGGCCACATGCTCAGGCAGCATATCGCAATTCATCACCACAAACGGTTTTCCAGCACGATCACTGCTGCCGTGAATCACGCGCGCCAGTAATTCTTTGCCGGTGCCAGACTCACCTTCAATCCACACAGGCGCAGTATTGGCCGCTGCACGAATCGATTCACGAATGGCGGTTTTATGTAAGGGGTGATTACCGATGATATCGCCGACACTGACATAGCCAGAAATTTTATGTTCCAGCCAACGCGTATAGTTTTGCATGCGTGCGACTTTGATCATTTGGCGCAGCGACCATTGCAAGCGTTCAGCGGTGACTGGTTTTTCTAAGAAATCATCGACATCGACTTGGGTGAGACGGTTGATAATAGACTGTCTGCCATAGGGCAACATGACCAATATGCTAGTATTCAGTTGCAGCGACTTGATCTCCTGCACTAAGGCCACTATGGACTCAACATCACCGCCAATATCGATCAACGCTAATTTGGGGGGGGTAGTGAAGCTGGAAAACGATTCTTTCAGTGGATTGAGCTTGATATCCACCGCATATACATCATAACCAAGACGGCTTTTAATCAGCTGTTCTTTGGACTTACGCTGCGCTAATTCGTGATCGATAATA
Source organism: Rickettsiales bacterium (assembly GCA_033762715.1). Classification (GTDB taxonomy): domain Bacteria; phylum Pseudomonadota; class Alphaproteobacteria; order Rickettsiales; family SXRF01; genus JANRLL01. The sequence continues at coordinate 43,706 of JANRLL010000005.1, forward strand.
AGTATGCTATCGGACATAGGTGACATCACTAGTGAAATAATTTGCGATTTATTAATTGAATATTTTTTGTAATTAATCAACCTTTAGTTTTATTTTGATACAGAATGCTTGCTGTCTTTGTGGATAAGACTGTGATATTATAACGGCTTAACTCATGTTTTTTCGCATCATGTTTCGTGTAAAATTACTCTTTTTGGTCCTCATTCTTGCCAGCACTTCCGGTTATCGTTTCCGTTGTTACATTTTTTGCAACGACCAAACCGGTATCCAAAATGACTATATTGAAGTGCGTGATAACTGCCGTGAATACGCGCAGCTAAAACTAGACACTGGGTATAAAGCGCCGCCTGGTGGTGATGATAAAGGCAAGAAGGCACAGCTAGTCTCCCTCTTCAGCGAATGCATGGCAAAAAATGGCTGGACTGTGCCTGACGGCAAAGATAAGCCTTCCGCCGCTGTCTTGGCTAAAGAAGCAATTAAAGACGAGAAGTCGGAAGCCGAATCGCTCACCGAGAAATACAAACAGCAAGCCGCCATCACACGCTCAAGCGAATGTAACTTCGCACGACAATCAGCTGCCAATTCTGCCGTTGCGGCATCACGTGCGAAAGCATGCGACCTAGAATGTGCACAGCGCTTACGCGCAGCGCCCGATGCGCCGCGCCCTGCAGCCTGTCCGTCTGAGCACAGCCCGCTACTCGAACGTGGAGTGGATCGTGAGTAATATTACCTGCACGCGTCGTATCGAATTCGACGCCGCTCACCGTGTAATGGAGCATGAAAGCAAATGCAAAGATCTGCATGGCCATCGCTACGCAATTGAAGCAACCTTTGCCGCAAGCAATCTAGATGCGCTAGGGCGCGTGGTGGATTTCGGTGTCATTAAAACAAAGCTTGGTACTTGGATTGATGAACATTGGGATCATGCAACCATTCTCAACCAAAAAGATGCTCCGCTAGGACAGTCGATCGCTCAACACACGCAGCAGAAAATTTTTTATTTGAGCGCCAACCCTACGGCAGAAAACATGGCGGATTATTTATTCAAAGATGTTTGCCCTAGGCTGTTTGCCGATGCCGGTGTTAGCTGCGTATTACTGCGTTTATATGAAACCCCGAATTGCTACGCTGAAGTCTCAGGGATATAGTATTTCCACCCGCCAATTATCGCCTATTCGCGTAAAGCGGGCGCGATCATGCAGGCGAAACTCCGCGTTTTGCCAAAATTCTATCGTCCGCGGGATCACTTTCCAGCCAGACCAATAAGGCGGCCGTGACACAGGCTTTCCATCATATTGCTTAGTAAGCTGCTCAACCGCTTGCATCAGCTTGTCCCTGCTTTCTAATGGCCTTGATTGCTGCGAGGCCCAAGCACCGATTTGGCTGTCGCGCGGACGCGAAGCAAAATAGCTATCGGCTTGCTCACTGCTTACCATCACCGCCTCACCGCTTATGCGCACTTGTTTGCCCAGTGGTGCCCAATAAAAGCATAAACCGACATGCGGATTATCTAAAATCTCCAGGCTCTTTTGGCTTTCTAAATTGGTGTAGAACACAAAGCCATCTTCCTCAACAGCCTTAAGCAGCACAATGCGTACCGAAGGTATGCCTTGGCGACTGGCGGTAGCCAGCGACATCGCGGTAGCATCGGCAATCGCTGGATGCGACTTAGCTTCCTCAAACCATTGTGTAAATTGTTGAATTGGGCCTAGCATCATTACATCTCAACAAAGCGAATGGGGTCGCCTTTCTTCACTCGCAGCTCCTCAGCGGTGGCTGCACTTAGAATCACGCCCTCGCCTGCTTCTTGTGTCGATGCATACGCCATACGAAAATCCGTAATGGTCGTATTGCTGATAATATGCAAGGTACCGTCGATATTGGCGATAATGTCTTTTACCGTAGCATGTTTGCTTTTGCGCACGGTGCGGATGCGGGCACGCTCGGCTTCCATGGTGGGGCCTGCATCAAACACATCCACATACCCTTGATTTCTAAAGCCTTCGCGCTCAAGCAAGTTCATCGCAGGGCGTGATGCTTCCAGCGGCTGCGCAATAACCGCCTGCGCCTTCTCATCCAGTAGATTCACATAGATCGGATATTTAGGCATCAAGTCGCTGATAAACTGGCCGCCTTGCGTAGCGTTGATAAAGTCAGCGCGCTTGAAATCCATTTGGAAAAAATTCCGCGCGAGATTTTGGTAGAAAGGCGATTCGCCATTATCATCCTGCACGCCACGAATTTCAGAAATCACCACGTCGGAAAACAGGTCAGGAAACTCCGCCATCATCAGGTAGCGTGAGCGCGATAAGAAGCGGCCAATGCCATCACGGCGATAATCCGGCATGACGAAAAGCGAACCGATTTCGGTTGCATCGGTATAGTCATTTACCATGTGCAACACGCGCTGGAGTGAATAGATGCCCAGATTATTCGAGGCCTGCACAATGGTCGACAACTTGTAAGAATAAAACGGGTGCGAAAGCCCCACATGTGTTACAATCCCTGCACTGCCTACCAGCTTGCCGGTTTTGGTATCTTGCAACACAAAGAGAAAGCGCTTCTCGCGCTCACCACCTGGTGCTAGCGCAAAGCTTGCCACTGAACGTTGAATTTTTTTCTCCAACACGTCGGGATCGGCCGGCAGCGACGTAAAGCCAATACCTGCTTCCTGAGCTAATGTTAACAGCTCAGCGTGATCGGATGTCGCAACTGGGCGTACCAGCATCATGGGCAATTACCTCTCGCCTGCGATATAGGCATCAATGGTTTTCTCCAAGCGCACGAGCCCTTGTGCCATTTCGCGCTCAGTGATCACCAGTGGTGGCAGAAAGCGCAGCACATTGGGTCCTGCTTGCAAAATCAACAGGCCATATTTGCGTGCCAACTCCATGATCTCACCCGCTTTACCATGGCATTCAGCTTTAAGCTCCGCGCCGATCATCAGCCCACGCCCACGCACTTCGGTGAACATATCGTGTTTCTTACCAATCTTAATTAGCCCTGCCGTGAGTTGTTTTCCGCGCGCGGTGACGTTTTTAGTCAATGCCGGCGTTTGCAGTTCTTTAAGCACTACACGCGCAACCGCACAGGCCAGAGGGTTGCCGCCGAACGTCGAGCCGTGACTGCCAAACTGGAATGTGTTTTCTGCGCGCTCGCCGATGAGGCATGCACCGATTGGCATACCGCCGCCAAGTGCTTTAGCGAGCGTAACCACATCGGGCTTTACACCTTCTTCTGCAAAATGCGAAAATAATTTGCCGGTACGCCCCATGCCGCATTGTACCTGGTCGAGAATCAGCAATGCATCGTGTTTATGGCAAAGATTCTGTATATGTTTCAGGAACCCTGGTTTTACCGGTGTGATACCACCCTCTCCTTGCACCACTTCGAGCATGACCGCGCAGGTGTTGTCATCAACCATTTTGGTGATCGCATCGAAATCATTGAACATGCAATAGACGAAACCACCCGGCATGGGTTCAAATCCGACATGGTATTTCGGTTGCGCAGTTGCGGTAACAGTTGCCATCGTGCGGCCATGGAATGAGCCGGTAAAGGTGATGATATTACGTTTTTCTGGAGGACGGCCTTTGTCTGCGGCATATTTGCGTGCAAGCTTAATCGCCGCCTCATTAGCTTCACCGCCCGAATTGGTGATGAATACGCGTTTCGCGAATTTGGATGCTTTGCACAGCTCTTCCGCAAGTTTGATCGGTGGCTCAGTGTAATAAACGTTGCTGGTGTGCCAGATTTTCTGAGCCTGGCTGGTGAGCGCTTTGATAAGTTTATCGTTGTGATGCCCCAAACTCGACACCGCGATGCCCGCACCCAAATCAATATATTCATTGCCGTCAAGATCCCATACTTTCGAACCCTTGGCGCGGTCGATAATCATTTCGCGCGGTTTATAGGCGTGGGTGTAATAGGTTTTGCCTGCAGTGATTAGCTGCTGCGTGGCTTTATTTTGTTTCTTCGGCGCTGATGGCTTTTTAGCGGCCGGTTTTTTCACTGCGACAGGCTTTTTTTTGAGAGCGGCTTTTTTCATAGCATTAACCTTACTTATAAATTCGCTAAGCCGCGTAAAAATGCGCAGCCTTCATGGAAACCGTAGCGCAGGGTATAACAAATACGCCAGCAACGGAAGCCAAAAAAGCAAGCAAGTTTACCGGCTTAGTGGAATTTAAGCAAAAAGCTTGGCAAAGTTACGTTTTGCACGTTTCTTCCAATAGCCACGATGATAAGCATCGGAAGCCAGAAGCGGCAGAACGCTGGTCGCCTCGGCAAATACCATCTGCTCATACGCGGTATCGACCTTGCCCCAACTCGATGCTTCTTTCAGGGTTGAAGACGAGCATGCGCCATCGCGCACGTCAGCTACCGTGATTTGCACCGCATATTTATGCATCTCAGCATCCACGCCCAAAATCTCAGCGCACACCACCGTGTCTTGTACGAAGTTTTTCGGAACACCGCCGCCAACCATGAGCAAGCCCGAGGTGCCCGCTTTGATTTTAATGTCGGTCAATTCGCGGAAATCTGCGATCGAATCGATGGTCATATACGGCTTCTTTTTCTTCATGCGTTCCACCTGATGCACCACCAAGCCAAAGCCAGCGGAGCTGTCGGTGAAAGCAGGACAGAAGATCGGCACACCGGTTTTATACGACGTTTCGATCAGCGAATTTTTCTTCTTCGAGTTTTTGGTCAGCCATTTGCCCATCTCGTGGATGAACTCGCGCGAAGAATACGGGCGGGGCTCCAGTGAGTCAGCAATGACTTTAATCGTGTGATCGCAAGCTTGCAGCTGCTCTTCATCGATATAAGTATCGTAGATACGGTCGATATAGTTATCGCGCAGCGTCTTATCGTCCATGAACTGGCTGCCTTGATAGTGCTTGAAACCCAGCGCTTCAAAGAAATCCATATCGACGATGGAAGCGCCAGTGGCGACAATCGCATCGACCATGTTGTTTTTCACCAGATCAACATAGAGCTGCATGCAACCGCCAGCCGAGGTGGAGCCCGCGAGCGTCAGGAACACCGAGCAGCTCTTGTCTTTAAGCATCATGTTATAGATCTCGGTCGCTTTTGCCAAATCGCGCGAGGTAAACGACATATCCGCCATTTGCGCAATAATAGGACGCGCATCAAACGAAGTGATGTCGATATGCTCAACAGGTTTGGAGAGCAAATTATGTTTTGCGCTTGGTTTTTTCTTTGCAGTCGTTTTCATGTCTTTTTCTTTCCTAAGTGAAAAACAGCCGCACAGCTTTTACTCTGCGCGGCTGCCTTTGAATAGTCTTTCTATCAATTAACGCCAAAAATACTGAGCAGCGGCTTATCACCCACTTCAACCGTAAAATCGGAGTAAAAACCGTTAAATTTGGTCCGCATGGTCGCGCCATATGCGCCCAGCTGGCCAATTTCAATCCAGTCGCCTTCACGAATATCGGCAGGCAAATGGAACGGCCCCTTCATCACATCCATACTATCACAGGTCGGGCCATAGAAGCTAAAGGCTTCGGTGTTGTCAGCCAACATACCCGCCGGGCGAATCGCCTTCACCGGATAGAGGAAGCCTGGAACACCCGCATCAAACAGCGCGCCATATGTACCATCATTGAGGTACAACGCGTTGCCCTTGCGAAGCTCCACACGAACGACCACCGAACCGCCTTCAGCGACCAACGCACGGCCTGGTTCGCACAGAATTTGGCAACCCGCGAGCTTAGGCTCGGCTTTCAGCACTTTCTTGATGGTCTTCATGTAATCGCTGAGCGCCGGAGGTGTCATGCCCGGGTAGATGGACGGAAAACCGCCACCAATATCGAGAATGTCCAAACGCACATCGGTTTGCACCAACAGATCAACTACCATTTCAATGGCGAGCTGGTACGCATCGGGATTCATGCATTGCGAACCCACATGGAAGCATACACCCAAGCGGTTGCTGGCTTGACGCGCAGCGACCAAAAGCGACGATGCTTGCTCCAGCGGCACACCAAACTTGCCAGCCAAGCTCATAGCTGCCTTATCGCTAGACATCGCTAAGCGCACATAGAGGTTCAGATCATCGGGATGGCCCGTTACTTCGAGGATTTTTTCTAGTTCCTCATGGGTATCGAGCGAAAAATCACGAATATGGTAATCAAAATAAGCCGCGCGAATGGCCTCACGGCTTTTAACCGGATGCATAAAATACATCGAGCTGCCTGGCAACGTGTCCGCTACCAGCTTAATTTCGGCTAGGGACGCCACATCGAAATGGCGCACACCTGCACGCGCCAGATAATAGAGCACGCGTGGGTCAGGATTGGTTTTTACAGCAAATAGCACATCCCCAGGGAACTGCCTCAGAAACCACTTAGCTGTCGATGTGATGGTAGCGGGGCGCAAACATTGCACCGGCTCGCTTGGACGCAGATCATGCACCATATCGTCAATCGAACGATACGCGTAATTGATCGGCAACTGATTACGCGCGGGGCGTTTCAGCTTAATAGCGGTTTGTCTGTTGAGGGAGAGAACGTTAGATCGTTGGGGTCGGCCTGGAGGCTCGGAAGTGCTGTTTTTCATCAAGTAAATCCATATAGTTAACGGTTAAACACTTTAAGTTTCTGGGAGTAAGAAAGCTTCAGACTTTCCAACGCCCCGTTGTTCTTGGTTTACAGTAAACATATAGATCCTATTCGTTGTTAACGATGTGATTCTACTAACAAGAATCAAGGACATAATAAAGCAAAATCATGCAACATATAAGTGTTTTTTTACAAGAAAATGCACCCCGGCGCCCTGGGGGATCATTTTGCCAATAATCGCACTGGACATCTGGCCCCAAAATCACTAGAAAAGTGGCCACTTATGAAAGTCATACCGGAAGCACTAACCTTTGACGATGTTCTCCTGAAGCCCCAAGCTTCGAGTATCGTTCCGGCTGACGCTGACACCCGCACCCGCCTGACACGCACGATTGAGCTCGGCATTCCCCTGATTTCTGCGGCCATGGACACGGTCACCGAATCCCGCCTGGCCATTGCCATGGCGCAAAATGGTGGCATGGGCGTCATCCATAAGAATCTGAGCGTCAAAGAACAGGCGCAAGAAGTTCAGAAAGTGAAGAAATTTGAATCGGGTATGGTTGTCGATCCGACCACCATCCATCCCGAGGCCACGCTAGCTGAAGCACGGGCGATCATGGGCAAGCACCATATTTCGGGCATCCCTGTAGTGGAAAAAGGCAGCGGCAAGCTGGTGGGCATCCTCACCAACCGCGACGTGCGCTTCGCCTCCAATATGAAACAGCCCATTGGCGAGCTGATGACCAAAGATAATCTGGTCACGGTAAATGAAAGCATTTCGCGTGAAGACGCCAAGAAACTGCTGCACAAGCACCGGATTGAAAAACTGCTGGTGGTCGATAAAGCCTATCGCTGCATCGGCCTCATCACCGTAAAAGACATTGAAAAGGCGCAAGCCTTCCCCAACGCCTGTAAAGACAACCGCGGCCGCCTGCGTGTGGCAGCTGCCGTTGGCACTGGCGCCGAAGGCATCAAACGCGCTGAAGCGCTTTATGCGGCGGAAGTCGATGTGGTGATTGTCGACACCGCCCACGGCCATTCCAAAGGCGTAATCGATACCGTCAGAGCCATCAAATCCACCATGGGCGATCTACAAGTGATTGCTGGCAATATCGCCACCCCCGAGGCTGCCGAAGCACTGATTAAGGCCGGTGCCGATGCAGTGAAAGTGGGTATTGGCCCTGGCTCGATCTGCACCACCCGTATCGTAGCCGGTGTTGGCGTGCCGCAACTTTCGGCTATCATGGAAGTCGTCGCCCTCACCCGCAAACATGGCATCCCCGTTATCGCCGATGGCGGTATTAAATACTCCGGCGACTTGGCTAAAGCCATCGCTGCTGGCGCTGATTGCGCGATGCTGGGCTCTCTCTTTGCTGGCACCGAAGAAAGCCCAGGCGAAGTAGTGCTGTATCAGGGCCGTTCGTATAAGACTTACCGCGGTATGGGCTCGGTGGGCGCTATGGCGCGTGGCTCGGCTGACCGCTATTTCCAAGAAGAAGTGAATGATAAACTGAAGCTGGTGCCCGAAGGGGTAGAAGGCCGCGTACCGTTTAAAGGCTCGGTGGCTGGCGTTGTTCATCAGTTGATTGGCGGCTTGAAAGCGGCCATGGGCTATACCGGCAACAAAACCCTAGCTGAACTACAAAGCAATCACCAATTCGTCCGTATCACCAATGCTGGTCTTCGCGAGTCGCATGCGCATGATATTACCATCACGCGTGAAGCACCGAACTACCGCATGGACAGCTAATTATCATTCATGACACCTGCCGCACGCATCCAAGCCGCTATCCAGCTGCTCGATTCTATCTTGTCCTCCTGGCAATCGGAAAAACGTATTCCAGCGGACAAAGCACTGGATCGCCATTTTAAAGCCAACCGCTATATTGGCTCGAAAGACCGCGGAACTATCAGCGAGCTAATCTATTGGGTACTGCGCCATAAAGCTGCGCTCGAGTGGTATATCACCCCCCTAACCGCTGTCACCGCTCGCACCCTGGTTTTTACCGCACTCATGCTGCGCGGCGATTATGATAAAGACGGGCTCAATCACCTCAGCGATGACGGAAAATATACTCCCAGTTCCATCACGTCGGATGAGATGAAATTGCTGCATATATTGGCAGGAAAATCCGTTGAAAACCGAAGCATGCCTGATCATGTGCGTCTGAACTACCCTGAATGGACAGATGAGCGCCTGCGCAAGAGTTTTGGCGATCAATTTGAAACGGCGATGCGGACGCTCAATGAGCAAGCTCCCACCGATCTACGCGTCAATACGCTTAAGACGACCCGTGAAGCCTTACAAAAAGGCTTGGCGGCAGAAGGGTTTGATAACAGCACTACTCCGATGTCTCCGGTGGGGTTGCGCTTGAGTAAACGCGGGCCGATTTTCACGTCGCGCTATTTCAAAGAAGGATGTTTTGAGGTGCAGGATGAAGGCTCGCAGATTATCGCCCTGCTTACCGATGCGGCGCCAGGGCAGCGGGTAATCGATTTTTGCGCCGGTGCCGGTGGCAAAACTCTGGCCATTGCCGCAGCTATGGAGAATAAAGGCCGGATATTGGCCTGGGATACCTCAGAGAAGCGCTTGAGCCAAATCAAAGAGCGGCTGCGGCGCGCAGGCGTCGATAACGTACAAATCCAAACACTTGAATCCGAGCATGACAGCTTTATTAAACGCCACAAACAAAGCGCAGACCGCGTTTTGGTTGATGCACCTTGTAGCGGCAGCGGAACCTGGCGACGCAATCCTGACCTAAAATGGCGCTTTACCCCGCACGATCTCGAAGAGATTACGGTACTGCAACGATCTATTTTGCATAGCGCTGCCCGATTGGTCAAAAAAGGCGGGCGCCTGATATACGCCACCTGTTCTGTGTTTCCGCAGGAAAACGAGGAGCAAATCGAGAAATTCTTAACGGAAGTAAGTAATTTCAGGGTTGTCTGTGCCCAAAATCTATGGAATAACAAATCAGCCCTAGTTGGAGACTCAGTTTCCTATCTTTGGTTAACCCCGCATCAAGACGGGACGGATGGATTCTTTGCTGCGGTGCTCGAGCGCGTCGCCGACGAATCCTAAGAGCGCATAGTTATCGGGAGTTATCATGCAGATCGCGTATTTTTTGGCTGCACTACGCCATTATTTCAGTCTTTGGTTCCATCGGCGCAACATCATTGTCGTCTCCGAACATAAAGTCCGCCATTTTCATATTAGCGGCTCCATTCAGTTTGCCGTTTTAGCACTTGCTGTTGGCAGCGTCTGTTGGGCCTCTTATTCAACCGGTCGTTTCATGGCTTCGCGCCATGTGCTCAAAGAACAATCGCACGCCATTAAAAACCTGGCCAGTGAGCGTGTTGAAACCAGCTTCGCAAGCTTGGTTCCCAATAACCGCCTCACCACCTCTAATAACAAAAAATCTGATCATATTCTGCAAGATGCTACCGCCAACCTAATGTTCAACCCATCCACCTTGGATAACATTAAGCTCTATGCGCGCGTGGCTTACCTTGAGCGTATGGTTAATCAGCTGCAAGAAGCTAATGGCGCTATCGTTAAAACCGTGCGTGAGCGCACCTCTGGCCGCATTGCTGAAATCGAGTCGATGATTCGCCAAACCGGCTTGAATGTCGACACCATCAAAAAACAAGCGAATCGCTATCGCCGCACCAATGCCCAAGGTGGCCCTTACATCCCAACCAAAATGTCGATGGTGCCTGATGCTGAGGAAATGATCGAAGCCATGGACGATTTGGATATGTTGCTCAACATCGCCAACTCATTGCCTATCTCACCCCCTATTCGCAATGCCGAACTGCAAAGCGGATTTGGCCATCGCGTGGATCCTTTCACCAAGCATTTGGCTTTTCATTCGGGTATGGATTTCTCAGCCGCTGATGATGCCGAAGTATTCGCACCACTCGAAGGCAAGGTGATTGCCGCTGGTCGCAATGGCGCTTATGGCAATGCCATTGATATTCAGCACCAATATGGCGTGGTGACGCGCTATGCGCATTTGAGCAAAATCCTGGTACAAGAAGGCCAGAATGTTGATAAAGGTGAGATCATTGGTGTTCAAGGCAATACTGGCCGCAGCACCGGCCCACACCTGCATTACGAAGTGCGTTACCGCGATCAACCGCTTAACCCAAAAAACTTTTTGCGCGTGGGGGAATATGTTTCTAAAGAATAGCAAATCCCGTCTGCTGTCTCCCTATTCACCACAAGCCAAAAGAGAAACCATTCCCTCGATCATGGCACAAGATGTCAGCGTACTGGGTAATATCGTCAGTGACGGCGTGCTGGATTTTGATGGCACCATCGATGGTAATATCCGCTGCAAAGCCCTCACCGTACGCGGTCGCGCCAGCATCAAAGGCGAAGTAATCGCCGATACCATTCATGTATATGGCAAAATTAACGGCCTGGTGCGCGCTCGCTCGGTGCATCTATATGCTACCGCTCGCATCGAAGGCATAATTATGCATGAGAACCTCACCATTGAGGATGGCGCCTTCATTGATGGCAAGCTCAAACGCACCGATAAAATATCGGACGGCAGCAGCGATAGCACCTTGATCTATAATGAGCCCGACAGCAGCGTTAATGTGCTAGAAAATCTCCGCCTGATTTCTGCTTAAGCCCTAAAATCTCTGCTTTGATAAATGCATTCAATCCAGGATGCAGTATTTCAACGAATGATTTTTCATCATTCCGTCTTAAATGATCCGGTTCTAATTCAACATAGGTCAGGAAATCTGCCTGCTTCCTTAGTTCTTGGATGTCGCTCAAGCTGCTTAAGTCATGCATGGCAAACCCCTTACCCTTCAAAAACCCCAATAATTCTGGGACATAGGGTGCGAATCTGACGCGCACATGGCCGCTTTCTTCATCTACATACCAGAGCAATTCAAACGCGCGCACCACCGCTTTTATTTGCGGCGTGACCGTAGGACGGATCCGACTTGCGTTTTCCATGCTCTGTTTCCTAATGGTGCGGCCGAGAAGACTCGAACTTCCATGCCTCGCGGCGCTACCACCTCAAGGTAGTGCGTCTACCAATTCCGCCACGGCCGCATCTCATTGTCATTCCCGCAAACCGCAGGAATCTAGCAATATTTTGCAAGGACGTGATATGTAGCAAATATTCTATCTTTGGCAAGTCATGATTCTATCCTTTTGCCTTAAAATCGTCTAACTCTAGCCCTGTAAATCGTTTTGATGAACGCTATGCTGCAATGGACCCATTTTAACCGCCCTGCCGACTACGTTGAAACCTCAGCGCAGATGGAATCGCGTGTGGATCAGATTATCGCCGGTAATGCTCCCGAAGCGGTCTGGCTGCTTGAGCATCCACCGCTATATACGGCCGGCACCAGCGCCAAAGACTCTGATCTGCTGGCCGAACAATTTCCTATCTACCGTACCGGCCGCGGTGGCCAATGGACCTATCACGGACCAGGACAGCGCATAGCCTATGTTATGCTCGATCTGAAGCAGCGGCAGATGATGGATGTGCGCCACTATGTCCAGCAGCTTGAACATTGGCTCATTGCAAGCCTCAAGCAATTTGGCCTTACCGGCCATATACGTGAAGGACGTGTGGGTGTGTGGATTGAATTAGGCGGTGGCAAAGAAGCCAAAATCGCAGCCATCGGCATCCGCATGCGTAAATGGGTTACCTTTCATGGTATCTCGCTCAATGTACAGCCAGAGCTTTCGCATTATAGCGGCATTACCCCCTGCGGCATCCAGGAGCATGGCGTCACCTCCCTACACGCCTTAGGCATATCGGTCAGCTTGGCTGATGTAGATCAGGCGCTCAAACAGGAATTCGAGCGCATTTTCGGCGTGCACTAATCCTGGTTCTGGGCAGCGATAAATTAAGCAGCAAACTCAAGCAAGACTTGGTCGACGGCAACGCTTTCTTTCTCAGCCACCGCAACTTTCTTGATCTTGGTATCATGATCGGCATAGATCACGTTTTCCATTTTCATCGCTTCGATCACTACAAGCTCTTGGCCAGCTTTTACTTCTTGGCCTTCTTTCACGCGGATACCCACGATCAGACCGGCAATCGGTGCAGTGAGATTGTCACCTTTACCGCCAGCTTTGACCAAGGGCATATATTGCGCCAGCTCAGCCACGCGCGGCGTGCGTACTTTCACGCGAACATCGGCACCACCATAAGTCAGCACATAGCCTTCTTCGAGATGCTTAATCTGCACGCTCACCGGCTTACCATTGACCGTTGCTTGAAACAAACGGCGACCCAATTTCCAATTGGTTTTAACCGCAATCAGTTTGCGGTTATGGGTAATGAAATAGCCTTGATCTTGGTCAGCACGCACGTAAACCGGATAATCCTCGCCATCAACGTTGACCACCCAACGCGCGCCAATCGCACGTTCGCGGCCAGGTAATTGGCCACTGATTTTAGCTGCACGCTCAGCATCGCGCAGGAAGATCGAAACAGCAGTGCCCAAGAACGTCTTGGTGCTTTCTTGCGTGAGCTCAGCGCCGATAAAGCCGCCTGGATATTCTTGCTCGATAAAGTTGGTCGAAATATCGCCAGCCGCAAAACGCGGGTGACTTAAAATAGCTTCTAAAAAACTGCCATTATGCGAAATGCCTTCGATGATAAAGGCCGACAGCGCCGAGCGCATCACGGCAATCGATTCATCACGCGTCTCGCCGAAGCTGCATACTTTTGCCACCATTGGATCATAGAACATGCTGACTTCGCCACCTTCATAAATGCCGGTGTCGATCAAAATATTGTCGAGATTTTCAGGCTCCAGATAGCGCGTGATACGGCCGGTAGATGGCAAGAAGCCACGCTTTGGATCCTCCGCATAAATACGTGATTCAAAGGCCCAGCCACTAAATTTTACATCTTTCTGACCGAAAGATAATTCTTCGCCCGCGGCAATACGAATCATCTGCTCTACCAGGTCGATACCGGTGATCAGCTCGGTCACCCGATGCTCCACCTGTAGGCGGGTGTTCATTTCCAAGAAATAGAAATTGCGATTTTGGTCCACAATGAATTCCACCGTACCAGCTGAGTAATAGCCTACAGCTTTTGCCAGCGCGACGGCTTGCTCACCCATCTCGCGACGGGTTTTATCATCGAGAAATATGCTTGGCGCTTCTTCAATCACCTTCTGGTGACGGCGCTGAATCGAACACTCGCGCTCGCCCAGCCACAGGCTCGTGCCCTGCTTATCGGCCAAGATTTGAATTTCGATATGGCGCGGATTTTCGATAAAGCGCTCGATAAATACGCGGCTATCTTTGAAACTAGAGGCCGCTTCGGAGGCAGCATATTTTAAGCCATCGAGCAATTCTTTTTCGCTACGCGCGATACGCATCCCTTTGCCACCGCCGCCGGCAGCAGCTTTGATCATTACAGGAAAACCGATTTCATCGATGATTTTTTTTGCTTCTTCCGGCGTTGACACCGCGCCCAGATACCCTGGTACGGTACTGACACCCGCTGCTACTGCAATTTTTTTGGACTCAATTTTGTCGCCCATTTTTTTGACCGCTTCCACGCTTGGGCCAATCAAGGTGACACCCGCTTGCTGCAAGCGCAGTGCGAATTCTGAATTTTCTGACAAGAAGCCATAGCCAGGATGCACCGCATCAGCACCACTAATATCAATGGCATTCATCAATGCCTCGATATTCAGATAGCTTTTAATAGAAGGACTCGGGCCAATATAGATCGCCTCGTCCGCCTCGCGCACATGCAGCGCGTTCGTATCGGCTTCGGAATAGACCGCAACAGTTTTAATGCCCATTTTTTTGCATGTGCGCATGATGCGCACAGCGATTTCGCCACGGTTGGCAATTAGAATCTTCTCAAACATATGTATGACCTATAGAGGCAGGTTGTCGTGTTTTTTCCACGGATTCTGAATGTCTTTGCTTTTTAGAATCGACAAGGAACGGCAAATGCGCCAGCGCGTATTTTGCGGACGAATCACATCATCCAAGAAGCCGCGGGATGCAGCAACGAAAGGAGAAGCAAATTTCGCGCGGTAATCATCGATCAGCGCTTGCTGTTCTTCTTCATTTTTATATTTGCCACGGAATACGATTTCCACCGCGCCTTTGGGACCCATTACGGCAATCTCAGCGGATGGCCAGGCATAGTTAACGTCACCGCGCAAATGTTTTGAACTCATCACGTCATACGCACCGCCATACGCTTTGCGAGTGATGATCGTGATTTTAGGCACCGTCGCTTCTGCGTAAGCGAATAAGAGTTTCGCACCGTGTTTGATAACGCCGTTATGCTCTTGGTGTGTGCCTGGCATGAAGCCTGGTACGTCCACAAAGGTGACCAGCGGAATCGAAAACGCATCACAGAAACGAATGAAACGTGCGGCTTTGCGCGAGGCATCAATATCCAAACAGCCCGCCAATTGGGTGGGTTGGTTGGCCACGATACCGACCGTTGAGCCTTCCATACGGCCAAAGCCGATGATGATGTTTTTGGCGTAGTCGGGTTGGATTTCAAAGAAATCGCCCTCGTCTACCACGCGCTCAATCAGCTCTTTCATATTGTAAGCTTTGTTAGCGTTTTCTGGCACCAAGGTATTGAGCGACATTTCAATACGATCTGCCGGATCGTAGGTTGGACGCTGTGGCACGCCCGAGCGGTTGTTCAGCGGCAAGAAGTTAAACAAACGACGCACCTGAAGCAGGGCTTCGATATCGTTGTTATAGGCCAAATCCGCCACGCCGGTTTTCTTGGTATGGGTATCAGCACCGCCTAATTCTTCTTGGGTTACGATTTCATGCGTTACCGTTTTAACCACGTCAGGGCCGGTTACAAACATGTAGGAGCTACCGCGCGTCATCACGATGAAATCGGTCAGTGCTGGTGAATACACTGCACCACCCGCGCACGGCCCCATGATCACGGAAATTTGCGGCACCACGCCCGAGGCCAGCACGTTGCGTTGGAAAATCTCGGCAAAGCCGCCAAGCGAATCCACGCCTTCTTGAATACGCGCGCCGCCCGAATCGAGCAGGCCAATCACCGGTGCGCCCATTTTCATGGCCATATCCAGAATTTTGCAAATCTTCTGCGCGTTGGTTTCCGACAGCGAACCGCCGAGCACCGTGAAGTCTTGGCTATAGATAAATACCAAGCGGCCGTTGATGGTGCCATGTCCGGTCACGCAGCCATCGCCAGGCACTTTGTTTTTTTCCATGTCGAAATTGGTGCAACGATGCTCAACGAACATATCGTATTCTTCGAATGAATCCGGATCCAAAAGCACTTCCAGACGCTCGCGCGCGGTGAGTTTGCCTTTGGCATGCTGCGCTTCGATACGCACCTGACCACCACCTTGGCGGGCACGGTCGCGTTTATGTTCTAGCTCAGCAATTACGCTATTAGTCTCCATAGGTTTTCCTACTGTTGTTGACGTCAAAGGCGCCTCTTGTGGCGGAATTTTCTTTTTGGCAAGGGACATGGGGTATCCTTTTATTTTACGTGTAGAATTAAGCAAGTTAGTGGGTCTCTAGCAAGTGTAAAAAGCGGCCAGCAGCAACTATTTCTTCTTGCAATTTTTGAGCTCTTTGAGCGGCTTGCGGATCGACCCCCCATTGTTCAGCTTGCGTGTCTTCTTCCAAACGTGACAATTCAAACGCTTGCTGCGCTGAAAGACGCTTTTTCTGCACAGCAATAGCCAGAATTAAGGACGAACATAACGACGCCAGCAAGCTGGTTGCGGCCAACTCAAAATTGCTCAACGTGCGTAGATAGGCAGCTATTGCCTGATGAATCGACTCACTTTGCTCAATAGGCATAACGCCTTGTGTGGTATGCCAAATGCCGCCAAACTCTTTGCTGATCCACTGCAAGAGCGGATCCCACTGCGCTTTTTGGCGGTCCTGAAGCAAGCCAGGCGTTTGTGAACGATAGGTCAGCGTATCGGTATCGACGAAGGCTGCCATCACCTCCACCATCATATCTTGATGACCATCGACTTGATCGATTGCCGTATAGGCCAGCGCGGTCAGCGGCATCGCCAACGGACTGAAACGCTTTTGTGTGCGCCATTCTTCTTCAATGGCCTCGTGCAAGCGCGCCGCCACAGTGAATGGCTTTTTACCAGGGGTATGGGTAGGTACTGTCGTCATATATTACTTTGGAATATCGAGTCCTAGCGCCTTGAAACTCTGTTGCATATGGTGTGGAAGTGGCGCTTTAACGGTTACTGCCTTACCACCGGCAAAAGCCGGAAGTGCAATTTTCCAGGCATGCAAATGCAACCGGTCTTCCACGCCCATCGATATGGCAGCACTACCGCCACCGCCATATTTGTGATCGCCTACAATCGAGCAGTCTATCGCCTGCATATGCACGCGCAGCTGATGCATGCGGCCAGTATGAGGCTTGAGTTCCACCAGTGCAAATTTGCGTGCCAGCGCATCGATCACACGGTAATCGCTGACGGATTTTTGCCCTTCATCGTCGATCATCATAATCTCGTAATCGCGCCCCTGCGGCCCGCCTGCGACGCCGGCTGCTTTGGGATTTTCTTTTTTGAGAATCGGCAAATTGATACTGCCTTGCAAAGGTTGCGGCACGTTATTGACCAGCGCCAAATAGGTTTTCTCGATTTTGCGGTGACTGAATAAACTCATCAACTGCGAGGCCACCTTGGCATTGCGCGCGAGCACCACACAGCCACTCGTGTCGCGATCCAGCCGGTGCGTAAGCTTCGGACGTCCCTGCTCATCGCTTAGGCCCGCCACCATGCTGTCCAAACTTTTGACAATCTTGCTGCCGCCTTGCGTGGCAAGCCCTGCTGGCTTATTCACCACGATGATGCGCTCATCTTGATACAAGATCCATTTTCTTACTTCAGCAGCATCACCGGGATTAATGGCTGAGCGAGGCTTTGGCGTTGTATCCTGCGCTATATCGGGACAGGCAATCACCTGCCCTTCGTGAATGCGGTCTGACGATTTGGCTTTCTTGCCATCGACGCGAATCGCGCCTTTACGCAATTGCTTTTCCAAAAGCGCATGCGGTAGACCTGGATAATGGCGCTTAAACCAGCGGTCTAGACGAATGGCATCGTCATCAGCAGTAATGGTATGTTCTTTATTCATGCGTTCAGTAACCGTATGAACCACATACCGCCCATTAAAGCTAGCACTGATAAAAATACCGAACCACCGACATAGATCAGCGTCTGCACAAAGGCACCACGATCCAACAGATCAAACGTATCCCAGGCGAAGGTAGAAAAAGTGGTAAAGCCGCCAAGCGCGCCAACCGCCAGCAGCAAATGCAAATCTTTCATTTTGGGTGGCAAGGTGTGAGCAGCGTAAGCAATCCACACCCCCAGTAAAAACGAGCCCAAAATATTCACAGCAAAAGTACCGTAAGGAAAACCGGTCAGATTATAGCGCGCCACCCATTCCAAGGACAGATAGCGGCATAAAGCGCCAAACGCGCCGCCAGCTACTACATACATCGCACCTATCCATGACATGGTTCTATCCTTAACAAAGGAGGCAGCAGATTGTTATATCTAGGGACAATCTGCCATTTTCGGTATTATTATCAATAAAAAAGCAGCCCCGAGAGGCTGCTTTTTCTATCTCATTTACGCAACGAACTTACGCTGCACTTGCTTCTGGTGCTTCAGCAGTTGGACCAGAATCTTGGCCTTTTGCCGCTGGATCACGGTCTACGAATTCGATGATTGCCATTGGCGCTTTATCACCATGACGGAATCCTGCTTTCAATACGCGGATATAACCGCCTTGACGCTCTTTGTAACGAGCAGCAAGCGTCGAGAACAATTTCTCAGTCAATCCAGCATCGCGCAGCATCGATACCGCTTGACGACGAGCATGCAGATCGCCGCGCTTGCCCAGTGTCACCAGTTTTTCTACCAGCGGACGAAGATCTTTCGCTTTTGGCAAAGTGGTGGTGATTTGCTCGTGCTTGATCAATGCGCCAGCGAGGTTCGAAAACATCGATTTGCGGTGACCGCTTTTACGACCCAGTTTGCGACCATTCATTCCATGACGCATAAACTATCCTTTCAACTACTACGTTATGCTCAGTACGGATCTTCGTACTTACGAGCGAGTTCTTCAATATTTTCTGGCGGCCAACCTGGAACTTCCATACCGAAGCGCAGGCCGATTTTTGCCAGTTTTTCTTTAATTTCGTTCAGTGATTTACGACCGAAGTTTGGTGTTTTGAGCATTTCTGCTTCGGTTTTTTGCACCAGATCACCTACATAAACGATGTTATCGTTTTTGAGGCAGTTGGTCGCACGAACGGAGAGTTCATCCAGATCATATACTTTCTTGAGCAGATATGGGCTGAATGGCAATTCTGGTTTAGCTTCTTCTTTACGTTCAACTTTCGATTCTTCAAAGTTGATGAAGAGTTGCAGTTGATCTTGCAGAATGCGCGCAGCAAATGCCACCGCATCTTCTGCCGTAACCGAACCATCGGTTTCAACAATCATAGACAGCTTGTCATAGTCAGTGATCTGACCTACGCGAGCGTTTTCTACTTTATACGATACTTTTACGACTGGGCTGAACAATGCATCCACAGGAATCAGGCCGATGGGTGCATCGCCTTGACGGGTTGCACGCACATAGCCTTTGCCGGTTTCAACTGTCATTTCCATGTTGAACGTTGCGCCTTTATCCAAGGTGCAGATTACCAGATCTTTGTTGATCACTTCGAGATCACCGGTGGTGGTGATAGCACTTGCTTTTACTTCGCCAGGACCGGTTGCGGTCAAGGTAACGCGCTTTTTCTCGGTGCTGCCCGTGCGCAAGCGCAGGTCTTTCAAGTTCAAGATAATGTCTGTTACGTCTTCACGCACGCCTGGAACAGACGAGAACTCATGCAATACGTTATCGATTTTAATAGCAGTCACCGCCGCGCCTTGCAGCGAAGACAATAATACGCGACGCAGCGCAACACCCAAGGTGTGACCAAATCCGCGCTCTAATGGTTCTGCTACAATCACAGCTTGGTTAGGATTGCTTTTCGACGCAGCGATATCGAGCTTATTGGGTTTAATCAGGTCTTGCCAGTTCTTTGCTAACACGTTTTTGCTCCTAAAAAAATATCGAGATCAATTCAACAGTAGACGAAATGCCTTACATCAAACGCGGCGACGTTTTGGCGGACGGCAACCGTTATGTGGAACGGGGGTCACGTCTTTAATGCTCGTAATAGTAAAGCCTACCGCTTGCAGTGCACGCAGAGCCGATTCACGGCCAGCACCTGGGCCTTTAACTTCGACTGCCAGCGTTTTCATACCATGCTCTTGCGCTTTTTTGCCAGCATCCTCTGCCGTTACTTGCGCGGCATACGGCGTCGATTTGCGCGAGCCTTTGAAACCATGATGACCAGCAGACGACCAGGCAACGGTGTTGCCTTGAGTATCGGTGATGGTGATGATGGTGTTGTTGAACGATGCGTTCACATGCGCAACACCGGTAGAGATATTTTTACGTTCGCGCTTTTTAACTCGTGCAGCGCCAGCTTCATTTGCAGCCATGGTATGTTCCTACTTCTTCCACTAATTATTTTGTAGCCATTTTCTTACCGGCGATCGGCACCGCTTTACCTTTACGCGTACGCGCATTGGTATGAGTACGTTGGCCACGAACCGGTAAGCGCTTGCGATGACGCAAGCCACGATAGCAACCCAGATCCACCAGGCGTTTAATGCTCATCGATATTTCACGACGCAGATCACCTTCCACTACGTAGTCGCGGTCAATAATTTCGCGAATACGGATAACTTCCGATTCCGCCAATTGATGCACACGTTTTTCCGGCGGAAGACCTGCTTTTTCGCAGATTTCAGCAGATTTCACACGGCCAATGCCATGGATGTAGGTAAGAGCGATATCCAGTCTTTTAGCAGACGGAATGTTTACACCAGCGATACGAGCCACAAAAAACCTCAGTATTTTAATAGGTTACAAGTATTTTATTCCAAAGGAGCGGAGATTTTAGTGATATTTATCACTGCGTCAACCACTTTTCGCACATTTTTTACGGTTTTTAAACAATCCCGCTTCCAAGAGCAGCAGTGCTTTTATCGCCAACAGCCCGTTTCGTATGCTTACCGGCCACAATAGCGTCAATTTCAGCCGTTACTTCATCAATACCGGCCATGCCATCAAGTGTCTTGAGTACGGCTTTTTCCTCATAATAAGGAAGCACCGGTTCGGTTTGCTCATGATACGTTGCCAAACGTGATTTCATCGTCTCAGGATTGTCGTCCTTACGACGGGTAAAGTTATGACCACCACAATTATCACAAGTATTTTCTACTTTTGGTTGTTTGGTTTCGTCATGATAGCCGGTCTTGCAATCGCCACAGGAAAAACGACCACTCACCCGT
>JANRLL010000006.1:0-96914 GCA_033762715.1 Rickettsiales bacterium
TCGTGGGTATCGGTGTTGCTATCGTATTCGGTGCTTCTGGCATCGTGACTGCGATGGGCGCTGGTGCGTCTGGTTGCAGCTAATAGCTAATCACTATGACTATAAAAACCCGCCAGTCCAAAGCTGGCGGGTTTTTTGTCATAATAAGTTCACAAAAATATTGCCTCTTTAACCGTTATTTTACCTTATACTGATCATATCCGCTGAGGAATCCTCGGTGGGTTTTGGTGGTATGTGACGGTGTTTCACCTAGGGACATACACTTTATCAACTTTGAAGAAGGACTTTAATTATGACAACTTCTAAAAAAGATCTCAGCACAGCTTGGCAAGTATTTGCCATGTTCGTGCTGACGGTACTGGTTGTCGCAATGCCAGATATGGCATTAGCTGGTGCCGACACTCCAATGGGCAACGTGCTCTGTACGGTAACAAAATGGTTCACCGGTAACACTGGTAAAGGTCTGGCGACCATCGCCATCACCATTATCGGTATTGGCGCGCTCCTGGGTAAAGTATCTTGGGGTATGGCTATGATCGTGGGTATCGGTGTTGCTATCGTATTCGGTGCTGCTGGCATCGTAGATGCAATGAACGGTGGCGTGAACAACGCTGCTACCACCTGCACCACCTAATGGTGTAGTTTAGTATCGAAAAGAACGCCTGCCGGGTAACTGGCAGGCGTTTTTTATGAGGAGCACATGAATCAAACCATCATTTTATCCTGCGGTATTTTTCTACTGTTTTTGCTATTGTTGCCAACCAATCCGGATTCGATGTTCAATGATCCCGACACCTGGTGGCACGTGGCCGCAGGTGATGTGATCCGGCAAAGCGGCACTATTCCCACATATGACCCCTGGTCGTTTAGCGGTGGCAGCACAGCTTGGATCAATGTTGCCTGGAGCTGGGATGTAGCGGCAAGCTACTTCTTCGAGCGCGCAAGCTGGTTTGGGTTGATTGCGATTAACAGCGTCACCATCGCTTTGGTAATGGCACTGGTATTTGCCCTCTGCTTCATTCATTCGCGCCACGGCATTGCATCCTTTATCACCGTATTATTCATCGCAGCCGGCGCCTTCGAGCCGCATATCAGGCCTTTTGAAATCAGCTATCTGTTGATAGCGCTGTGCTACTTGCTGCTGCGCCAGATTAATAGCGGCCGCTTAAGCCCGGCCTGGCTCATCTATTTTCCGCCCATCATGATACTCTGGGTCAATATACACGGCCTTTATATCATCGCGCTGTTTCTGCTGGGTGTATATGGCTTGGAGAATTTACAGCGCAAAAATATGCGGCTGTTTGGTTATTTGTTTCTTTGTGGTGTGGCATCGCTTACGGCCTGTCTTCTCAATCCATTTGGTATCGATGCGCTGCTATTGATTGTTACCACGCTGAGCGGTTCGGCCAATTCCATCATCAATGAATGGAATGGTTTGCATTTCGACAAACTCTCCATCGCGCATGTGTATTGGCTGCTATTTTTGGTATTTATCGTGAAATATTATCGCAGCCTACCGTTGAGTGACAAGCTGATGGGCATCATTTTATGTGTGATGGCCACGCTTTCCATCCGCCATATACCGGTCTTTGCCCTGCTGACGGCCCCGCTCATGACCATAGGCATTCGCGATCTATTGGTGCGCAAAACACAAGAGCCACCCACCATACCCGCCTTCGCGCAAACCATTGCGGATTACAGCCTGCGCATCGTCACCCGCCGCGCAACTGCAGTGTTGGCCGTGTTGCTGTGTTTAGGCGCCAGCGTTGCACTCACCACACCGGCCGCCGCGAAATGGTACGACGCGCAAGATTATGTGCCTGAGCCGGATTTGTCGAAAGAAGTCGCGTTTCTAAAACAGCATTATCCTAAGCGCCGGCTGCTCAACACCTATGGGCTCGGCGGACCGCTTATTTTTTACGGCCGAGGTAGCGTGCCGGTATGGATCGACGGGCGTGTTGAAACCGCCTACCCCGATCAGGTGGTGAAAGATTTTGCTGCTTATTTTCATGCCAAAGAAGGCTGGGAATCCATCCTGACCAAATACGGCATTAATGGCGCAATTCTTGACAAGCGCGACACGCTGGCCATTGACCGTTTCAAATATCGCCAAGGTTGGAAGCAGGTGTTTGAAAGCAAAAACACCGTCATCCTGATGAAAGAAAAACCTTAGGGCTTGGCTTTAGCGGACGCTTGGTAATTGGAAAACGTACCGACCCATTCGCCTTGCGCAATCGCATGTTTGGAAATCGCTTCTTGCAGCTGCTTACGGGTGGCATCTTTTTTCAGGCCCAAGCTATTCACATCCAGCGCATAAACGGTGAAGTGATAATGGTGGATGCGCTCATCGTTCCAAGGCGGGCAGGGGCCATCATAGCCGCCGTAACTGCCTTTATAAAATTTGCTGTAATCATTCGAAAGCGTAAAGCCGTAGCTGGTTTCACCGACAGGCTTGCCGCTTTTGGTGATGCCATGGCTGGCGACACCTTCGGCCAACCCATTGACATGGGCCGGAATATCAACCAGCACCCAATGGTAAAAATCTTGGCGTGGAAATTTGCTGGAAATCACGCGGCCTGGTTTATTGGCATCGTCAAATTTGCTGGGCACATCGGGATCCACTGCTATAATAGCGTAAGACAACGTACCTTTGGGCGCTCCCGTCCAACTTAGTTGTGGGCTGATATTGCCGCCATCGGTGGTTTTGCCAGCGCCATCGGGTGCACAAAACGCAAAAGCGGGGGGTATGGCTTCGCCATTGCCAAACGAGCGACTGGTTACGAATAATTCAACCGGCGCGGCCAATGTGGTGCAAGGTACGGTAATAGCTAGAATAAAAGCAGCAAAACGACGTTTCATGTCACAACTCTCCTAGTGGGTGGGCGCCCCTAATATAGCAATTGAAATTCCTACGTAAACGCCTATATGGATAGGGATAGAAAAAAGGACGTTTTATGTTCATACAAACCGAAGCCACCCCTAACCCGCTGACCCTGAAATTTATTCCAGGCGTAGCAGTGATGGAAAGCGGCACGCTTTTTATTACCTCAATCGACGAAGCAAAGGCCTCTCCGCTCGCGCAAAGCTTGTTGCGCATTGAAGGAGTCACGGCGATCTTTTTGGGATCTGATTTCATCACGGCCACCAAAGCCGAAGCGGCCAACTGGGAAACGCTGAAACCGCTGTTGCTGACTTCCATCATGGATCACTTCGTGGAGGGAAAGCCCGTCGTCACCTCCGCGCAGGCAGCAGCCAACACCAGTGGCGATAGCGAACTCGAAGCACAAATCCGCGAGTTGATCGACACGCGCGTGCGCCCTGCGGTTGCGCAAGATGGCGGCGATATTATTTTCCGTGGCTTTGTCGATGGCGTGGTCCAACTCGAATTGCACGGCGCCTGCTCTGGCTGCCCCAGCTCTACCATGACGCTCAAAGACGGCATTGAAAATATGCTCAAGCATTATGTGCCAGAAGTCATCGCCGTTGAAGCCGTTAATAACTAATCGGAAATCCTATGCCCATTCGTTTGCTGCCTAACCGACCTTCCATCGATTTTATGGGTAAGCGCTGGATTGGTTTTATCCTCTCCATCGTTCTTACCTTGAGCTCGATTGGCCTGCTATTTACCAAGGGCTTGAATCTGGGCATCGATTTTACCGGCGGTATTTTGATGGAAATCCACACCGAGCAGCCAGCTGATTTAGCCACCATGCGCAGCTTGCTGAGCAGCCAAGATTTCGGTGAAGTGTCGCTGCAAAATATTGGCAGCCCCAACGATGTGATGATTCGCATTCAATCCAGCGGCGAAGGCGAACAGGCTGCAATTATCGATAAGGTCAAAACCTTGCTGGCCGAGCAGATGCCAAATGCTATTGATTACCGCAAAATCGATTATGTCGGCCCGACCGTAGGCGATGAGCTGATCCAAGCCGGCACCCTTGCCGTAATGCTCTCCTTTGCCTCCATCATGTGCTACATGTGGTTTCGTTTTGAATGGCAATATGGGCTTGGCGGCATTCTAGCCTTGATTCATGATGCCATCATGGTGATGGGATTTTTTGCCCTCACCCAAATCGAATTTGGCTTAACCGCCGTTGCAGCTCTGCTTACCATTATCGGTTATTCCATCAACGACTCGGTGGTGATCTATGACCGCATCCGCGAGAATATGCGCCGCTTCAAAAAAATGGATGTGTTTGAGCTGCTCAATCTCAGCATCAACGAAACCTTGTCGCGCACCATTCTCACCGCATCCACTACGTTGCTTGCCGCATTATCCTTGCTGGTATTTGGTGGCGAGGTGATTCATTCCTTCTCGGCTGCCATGGTTTTTGGCGTGATCGCCGGTACCTATTCCTCCATTTATATTTCAGCGCCGACGCTGATCTATTTAAATATCCGCCCGCAACAACCTCTCGCACAAGCGGCCTGACATGCAACATCCCGAGCTTTACGGCTATCGTTTCGAAGATTTAAAACCGGGCTTGGCTGCAACCGTAAGCCGCACCATCACCGAAACGGATTTGCGTAATTTCTCCGGTGTGTCGGGCGATACCAACCCGATGCATCTCAATGAAGAATTTGCCAAAAACACGCCCTTTGGCCGCTGCATCGTGCATGGCATGCTCACCTCCAGCCTGATATCGGCTGCCATCGGCACCAAGCTACCTGGCCCTGGCTGCATCTATATGAGCCAGACGCTTAAATTCCTAGCGCCGGTCTATGTAGGCGATACGGTTTATGCGGTGGTCACCGTCAAAACGCTTATGCCGGAAAAGCAGCGCGTGCTGCTTGATACACGCTGTTTCGTCAAAGACACTTTGGTGATTGAAGGCGAAGCTTTAATCAAAGTGCCAAGCCGCTAATTCACCACATGCGCATCATCCGCACGACGCAGAATTGTCCTGAGAGTGCCCAAGGCGCAGTTGTTGCGCTGGGTAATTTTGATGGCGTGCATCTGGGGCATCAAGCCATTTTGCGCCACACGGTGGAGCAAGCCAAAGCGATGGGCTGCAAAGCAGCCGCCATGACCTTTGAGCCACATCCGCGCGAATTTTTTAATCGCAAAAAATCAGCCGTAAGCTCATCGCTGCGTATTTATTCACTGCGGCAAAAACTAGCGCTACTGCGTGAATGCGGTATCGACACGTTATTTCTCGCGCGCTTTAATAGCGAGTTTGCCTCCTTAAGCGCCCAGGACTTTATCCAAACTATTTTGCACGGCAGCTTGAAGGCGCGCCAGGTCATCACCGGTCAGAATTTCGCCTTCGGCCAAGACCGCCAAGGCAACACCGAGCTGCTCACCAGCCAAGCCGCCGCGTTGGGCTTTGGCTATACGGCCATGGAGCCTATCGTTGATGGCAACGCGCAGATCATTTCATCCAGCGCCATTCGCGTGGCACTTGAGCAGGGCGATATAAAAAAAGCCTCGCTAATGCTCGGGCGCAATTACGCCATTGGCGGTCATGTGCGCCACGGTCAAAAGCGCGGCAAAGAACTGGGTTTTCCTACGGCCAACCTGTCGCTTGCCGGCTTGTTTAAGCCGCGTTACGGCGTCTATGCAGCGCGCTTGAAACTAGGCGATACGCTCTATGATGCGGTGGCGAATTTAGGCATTAAACCAACCTTTTCCAGCACCGAGCCGCTATTGGAAACCCACGCTTTCGACATGAATAAAAACCTTTATGGTCACTATATCGAGGTGCAGCTGGGCGAGTTTATTCGCAACCAGAAAAAATTCGACACGCTCAATGCGCTACGTTCTCAAATCACGGCTGACGCCCGCCAGGCACGCGTCCTGGTCAAAAGCATGGGAAGCTGACTATGTCCATTCGTTCTGTAGTTGCCGGATTGGGAATCAGCCTCGTAGTGGTTGCCATCGATATGCTGACCAAACAATGGGCACTGGATTATTTTTATAGCAGCGAGCAAGGCGTTGTCGCGGTGACGCCATTTTTGAATTGGGTGCTAGTGTGGAATCGCGGCGTAAGTTTTGGCTTATTTGCCAGCCATAACCAGCCACTTATTTTAATCGGCGTGTCGCTTTTCATTATCGCCATTGTCTTTCGCTGGCTGATGGAGGCGCAAAGCCTATGGTTGGCGGTCGCATTGGGCGCCATTATTGGCGGTGCGGTAGGCAATGTCATCGACCGCGTGCGTTACGGCGCGGTGGTGGATTTCATTGATGTTTACTGGCAAGGTTATCATTGGCCGGCCTTTAATATTGCCGATAGCGCTATCTTCATAGGGGTTGTAGTTTTATGCGTAGAGACTATGCTGGCCGAAACAAAACATAAGCCGTAAGGAAACGCTGTCATGAAGTCTTGGCATCCGATCGTACTATTCTCGCTTGCGGGCTTGCTGTCTGCCTGCAGTGGCGGCACGGTGAAAGAAACGCTCGGCATCGACCGCAAACCGCCGGATGAATTCCGCGTTGTAACCCGCCCGCCTTTGTCGGTGCCACCGGAATTTAACTTACGCCCGCCTGCTAGCGGTGCGGATGTGATTCAAACCGAAGCGGCCGACCAAAAAGCATCCGAGCTGATATTAGGAACACCTGCTGCACGCGATCCTAAAACCAATACCTTTATGCTCAAAGACGGCGAGGCGGAAACAGCCGTGAAACCGGTGGAGATTATGTCGAAATCTTCATCTGCTACCGCCACAACCGGCTCAACCGGTGAAGCGCAACTGCTGATGAATGCCGGTGCGCAAAACGCCGACCCTAGTGTGCGCACCCAGCTGGAAGAAGAAAAAGTACAGGTGCTGCAAAAGCAAGAGGAAGAATCCTGGTGGGATATCTGGACCACCAATCCAGCCCCTAAAGATCCGCTGGTCGATGCCAAAAAAGAGAAAGAGCGCATCAAGACCAATCAAAGCGAAGGCAAGCCTGTTACTGAAGGCGATACCCCTGAAGTCAAAGCGCGCAATAGAGGCATCTTAGGCCGTATCCTCGGAGATTAATGCCCATGCGTTTACGCCTCGCTTTGTTGTTATGTCTTGCCTGCGCGGCAAGTGCTGCGCGTGCCGACAGCAAAACCCCTGTTGAAAGCTTCACGCTGGCCAATGGCTTAGAGGTGATCGTGCTGAGCAATCACCGCCTGCCTGCGGTAAGTCATATGATGTGGTTTCGCATTGGCGGTGCGGACGATCCGCCTGGCAAATCGGGCTTAGCGCATTACCACGAGCATATGATGTTTCAAGGCACGGCCAAAATCAAAGCCGGTGAATTCAGCGAAGTAATTGGACGCCTAGGCGGGCAACAAAATGCTTTTACCGGCTATGACGCCACCTCCTATTTCGTCAATATCGCCAAGGATAAATTGCCGCTGGTGATGGAGATGGAAGCCGACCGTATTCGTGGTCTTAAACCGAGTGACGCCGATGCGCAGAAAGAAAAAGAAGTCATCATCGAAGAGCGTCGTCAGCGGGTGGAAAATAATCCCGATGCGCTCTTGGCCGAGCAGATGAATGCCGCCTTGTTTCGCAACCACCCATATCATACGCCGCTCATTGGCTGGATGCAGGAAATGGAGCAGCTGACCAAGCAAGACGTGCTGCAATTTCACCAAACCTATTACCATCCAAACAATGCGATTTTGATTCTAAGCGGCGACATCACCATTGAGGAAGCCAAGCCCTTGGTACAAAAATATTATGGCAATTTGCGCAGCCAACCTATTCCCGCGCGTCAGTGGAAATTAGAGCCGCCGCATATCGCGCCGCGCCACATTGTCATGCGCCACGTCACGGTCAAACAACCCAGCTGGAACCGCACCTATGCCGTACCAAGCTTGAGCTACAGCAATAGCGCCGATGCCATGCCGCTATTCGTGCTAGCGCAAATTATAGGTGGCGGCAAATCCAGCCGCTTGTATCAATCACTCATTGTGGAACAGAAAATCGCCTCGGCTATTGATGCCAGCTATAACGGCTTCACCTTAGGGCCGGCTATTTTTGCCATTGAAGCCATTCCTGAGAAAACCGTATCGCCAGAAGCGCTCGAAAAAGCCATCGATGCTGAGCTGGCCGCACTGGCTAAAAATGGGGTCAATGATGATGAGCTGCTTCGCGCTAAAACCGTGCTGCGCGCCGAAGCGATTTATGCGCGCGACGGCTTAAGCGGCCTCGGTCATATCATGGGCTGGATCCGCATGGTCGGACTCGATAAAGAAACCTTCAACCGTTGGCCCGATATGGTAGATGCTGTCACTAAAGAACAGGTCAATGATGTGTTGCGCCGCGCACTCAATACCAACGCATCCGTTACCGGCATTTTGTTGCCACCGGAGGCGCCATGAGATTTCCCGCGCTTCTCATCAGCTGGATGCTGCTGAGCTTTTCCACCGCCGCCCAAGCGGTGACCATTCAGGAAGTCACCTCGCCTGGCGGTATTAAAGCCTGGCTGGTGGAAGAACACGCCCTGCCGCTGGTGTCGACTAAAATCCTCTTTAAAGAAGCGGGCTACGCGCACGATCTGCCGGGCAAGGAAGGCCGCGCCAATATGACCGCGGGCATGCTGACCGAAGGCGCCGGTGAACTCAGCGGCCGCGCGTTCACCGAAGCGCTGGAAGGAAAAGCCATCCGCCTGCAACTAGCCGCCGATACCGACACGATGCAAATCTCGCTGTCTAGCCTCAGCGAGCATAATGCGCAGGCTTTTTACTATTTAGGCTTGGTGCTCAACCAGCCGCGCTTCGACCCCGATGCGATCGAGCGCATGCGCCGGCAAAGCTTAGCGGTGCTGGCACAGCAGGAGCAAAATCCTGGGTACCTGCTGATGCGCCGCTGGCAACAGCTAGCCTATGGCACCCACCCTTACGCGCGTCCGCAAATAGGCTTTGTCTCCAGCGTAGAAGAGTTGCAAAAAGAGGATTTGCTCACCTACACGAAAGCCTATCTCACCAAAGAAAATATGATTGTGGCCGTCGTGGGCGACATTACCCCGCAAGCGCTGGGCGCGCTGCTTGATCAACATTTGGGCAATCTACCGGCCAGCTTTAAACCCGACAGCATCGTGCCTGACATTACCGTCACCCCCAAAACCGAGGTGGAGGAGATCGCCTTTGATATTCCGCAAACCATGATTATGTTTGGCGCCCAAGCCATCAAGCGCGATGATCCGAGCTATATTACAGCCCATGTGATGAATGAAATTATCGGCGGTAACGGACTGAATTCCCTATTAGGCGATGAGTTGCGTGAGAAACGCGGTCTTACCTATGGCGCCGGCACAGTCTTGATACCACAGCTGCATAATGGCAGTTGGCGCGGACAATTCTCCACCCGCAGCGAAAAAACGCAAGAATCCTTGCAAGTCCTGCGCGATACCTTGGCGCGTTTTGCAGCCGTTGGCCCCACTGACAAAGAACTCACCGATGCTAAGCGTTTCCTAACCGGCTCGTTTATGCTGCATCTCGATAGCAATAACGACTTGGCCGATTTCTTAGCCAATCTGCAGCTGCACCAACTGCCGCGCGATTATATCGACAAGCGCAACGCGCTGATTGAAGCGGTGAGCAAAGATGATATAAAAGCCTTAGCCACGCGATTTTTGCAACCTGGCTCACTGCTCATTGCCACCATTGGCAAACGCGCGCCGCAACCTCCAACCCAGCCCTAGCCCATGCAGCATACGATCGAATATTGTCTTCGCGAAACCGTGGGTGAGAAAGGGGTAGACCCCAAGGAGCTTGCTGCCATCTGCACGCAACTTGATGGGGTGCTTGCCGCCTTGCAGCAGCGAAAAGATCCCATGGCTGGCGCATTGCTCGATGTGCCGTTTCGAAGCGATGATCTGGCCGAGATTGAAGCCGTCGCCCGCGAGATACAGGCGCGTTTTAAACATGTGGTCATTGTTGGCGCCGGTGGTGCGGTTTTAAGTGGCCATGTGCTCACCCAACTCAAACCTCGCCCGTGGCCCGTTGCCATGCATTATCTCGATAATATCGATCCCGATGCGCTTGATGACTGCCTGGCGCAAATTGAGCTTACCAGCTGTTGTTTTTTGGTCATCAGCAAATCCGGCGGCACGGTGGAAACCTTAAGCCAATTTTATGTGCTGTATGAGCGCATGAAAGCGCAGCTAGGCAAGAAAGCAGCCGCGCATTTTATCATTATAACCACCACCGGCAGCAGCCCGCTTTATGAAAGCGCCGCCGCACTGGGCATGCGCAGACTGGAATATGACCACCATATTGGTGGGCGCTTTTCGACCTTGATTAATGTAGGCTTACTGCCAGCGGCCATTTGTGGTTTGAATATTCGCAAATTCCGCGAGGGTGCGCAGCCCATTATTCGCGCGCTCGATCAAGCCAAGACCGCGCAAAACTGCCCCTCAGCTGTAGGAGCCGCGCTGCAATATGCCTATTTGCAGAAGGGCCGCAATATCAGCGTCATGCTGCCTTATTCAAGCAGGCTTTCCGGCTTTTCCAGCTGGTACCGCCAAAGCTGGTCGGAAAGCCTGGGCAAAGATGGCAAAAGCTCCACGCCTATTCGCGCGGTGGGTACCACCGATCAACATAGCCAGCTGCAACTTTATCTCGATGGGCCCAAAGACAAGCTCTTTCATTTGATCACGGTCCAGCGCACCAGCAACGCACACCAGATCAATGCGCCCGAGCGCGCCGATCTTGATTACCTCAAAGGCAAAACCCTGACCGATGTGATGGTGGCGGAAGAGAAAGCGACGCTGCAAACCTTGGTACGCAGTCAATGTCCGGTGCGGATGTTTATTCTGCCATCGCTCGCCGAAGAACATATCGGCGCACTCTTGACCCATATGACGCTGGAAATTATTTTCATGGCCGCCTTGCTGCAGGTCAATCCTTTTGACCAACCTGCCGTAGAAGAAGGCAAAGTGCTGGCGCGCAACTACCTCCTGCAAGGCACGCTATGAGCATTCGTGTATTGCCGCCCACGCTGATTAACCGCATCGCCGCCGGCGAAGTGGTGGAGCGTCCGGCTTCGGTGATTAAAGAGCTGGTGGAAAACGCCATCGATGCCGGCGCGACCCAGATTGATGTGACCATTGAACAGGCTGGCAAAAACCGCATCCTGGTGCAAGATAACGGCAAGGGCATGAGCAAAGACGAGCTGCAACTAGCCGTGCAACGCCATGCCACCTCGAAACTGCCGTCGGATGATTTGCTCGATATTCGCTTCCTAGGTTTTCGCGGCGAAGCGTTGCCGTCCATTGGCTCGATCAGCCGCCTGAGTATTACCAGTAAAGCACGTGGCGCAAATGATGCCTGGGTAATTGCCATTGAAGGCGGCGAGGTCTATGAGCCCAAGCCCGCCACCCTGGCGCAGGGTACGCGCATCGAGGTGCGTGACTTATTTTATGCCACACCGGCGCGTCTGAAGTTTTTGAAAAGCGACCGCACCGAAACCGCGCAAGCGCTCGATGTGGTGCAACGGCTTAGCATGGCCAATCCGCATATTTCCTTTTCCTTCAACAGCGATGGCAAGCAAAGCCTGCGCGTGGATGGCTCGCAAGGCGAGTTGCTCGATCAGCGCCTGGCACGTCTGCGCGAATTAATCGGCAAGGATTTCGGCGATAACGCCTTGCCGCTCGATCATCGGCGCGAGGCCATCAGCCTGCGCGGGTTTGCCGGACTGCCCACCTATAATCGCGGCACTTCGGCTGACCAATATTTATTCGTCAATGGCCGTCCGGTGCGCGACCGTCTGTTGCTCGGTTGCTTAAAAGCCAGCTATCAGGATGTGCTCGCCCATGACCGCCATCCAGTGGTGGCGCTGTTTTTGGAATTGCCGCCCGATGAGGTGGATGTGAACGTGCATCCGGCTAAAGCCGAAGTACGTTTTCGCGATGCCAACAGCGTGCGCGGGCTTATCATCGGCAGCATCCGCCATGCACTATCGGAAGCGGGATTTCGTGCCTCCACCAGCGTAGCAAGCAATGCGCTCGATCAGCTGGCCCATAGCCTCCAGCAGCAACAACCGCCCATGCGTTATGCGCCGGCGAATTATAGCTATAGCGGCAATGTGGCCTATGCGCCCAACCTGACCGAGACTAGCATGCGCGCTTTTGAGCCGCTGGCTTTCACCCATGAATTTCCGCCCATGGCGCGCCCAACCGATATGCCAGCACCCAATGCCGATGACACGCGCTATCCGCTCGGTGCGGCTCGCGGGCAATTGCACCAAACCTACATCATTGCCGAAACCGCTGACGGGTTGGTGATTGTCGATCAGCATGCCGCGCATGAGCGTTTGACGTTAGAAACAATGAAAACCCATTTGGCCGCCGATGGCATGGCACGGCAAAAACTATTGCTTCCCGAAGTGGTACAGCTGGCACCGGCCACTTTAGAGGCGTTGCTGGCGCGCAAAGACGAATTGCTTGCCTTTGGTCTGGTGATTGAATCCTTTGGAGCCGACGCGCTGGTGGTGCGCGAAACACCGGCTATTTTGGGCGATATGAATGTCACCGCCCTGATCCAGGCGCTGGCCGATGATATTAGCGAATGCGACGAGGCGCTCAGCCTGCGCGAGCGTATTGAGCACATCACCGCCACGATGGCCTGCCATGGCAGTGTGCGCGCCGGACGATCGCTTACCATCGCCGAAATGAACGCACTCTTGCGCCAAATGGAGCAAACCCCGCTAGCCGGTCAATGCAATCATGGACGCCCCACCTATATTGAGCTAAAACGCAAAGATATCGAAAAGCTCTTTGGGAGACGTTGATGCCATTTTATGTGTTGCTAGGATTATCGGCCTTTTTGATTTCGCTGCTCGGCACGCGTCTTTTGATCATCACGCTTAGGCGCAAAAGCCTGTTGCTGGATATGCCCAAATTGCGCGGCAACCATAAAACCCCGACCCCGCGCGGTGGCGGCATTGCCGTGACCTTTGCCATCATCATCTGCATGTCGATTGCCGATATTCATTTCGCCATTATCTTATCGGCCTTGCTGCTGGCTGCGATTTCATTGCTTGATGATTTGATTCAAGTGCCTTCGGGCGTGCGCCTGCTGGTGCAGATCATGGCGGTTGCCATTGCCTTAATCACCATCGACACGCCGTTGTTCGGCGGGATCTTGCCCATCTGGTTGGAGCGCTGCATCCTGGGGTTGCTGTGGATCTGGTTTACCAACGCCTTTAATTTCATGGACGGCATTGACGGCATATCAGCGGCCGAGATGATGGCCATTGGCGGCGGAGCTGCCTTGGTGGTGGTGATGATGGGCGCGTTTCCGTCGTCCTTGTCGCTTTACGGCATTATTATCGCTGCCGCTGGCTGCGGGTTCATCTGGTGGAACTGGCAACCGGCCAAAATCTTTTTAGGCGATGTGGGCAGCATTCCGATTGGCTTTTTGCTCGGCTATTTATTGTTGCTCACCAGCTTGAATGGCCATATCTACGCGGCGCTGATTCTACCCGCTTATTATATCGCCGATAGCAGCATCACGTTGTTCCAACGCATCTCACGCGGCGAGCGAATCTGGGTAGCGCATTCCGAGCATTATTACCAAAAGGCCGTACGCAGCGGTAGAAGCCATGGCGCGGTAGTGCGTTATATCACCTGCCTTAATATCATATTAGTATGCTTAGCGATTTATGCCGAACTCCTGCCGGAGCTCGCACCCTTTATTCTGTGTGCCGCTTACTTAGCGGTTACGATGCTGCTTAAATTCTTCGCCCATACCAAGCACAACCCTCAACAAGAGCTGTTTTAGTGCAACGCTTTCCGTTCAATCGCAACGTCATTGCCGTACTGCATGATGCCTTGATGGCGGCAGCGAGTTTTTACATCGCCGTCTACATACGCTTAGGCGACGAGCGCATGGATATGGCAACACCGTATTTACTGCCAGGCAGTATCCTGCTTACCCTTATCTCGATCACTATTTTCATCGGCATGCGCCAATATCGTGGCCTGTGGCGCTATGCCTCTATGCGCGACATGGTGGCCATTTTGAAATCAGTAACGCTTTCCATGCTCGTGTTTGCTATGGCGATGATCCTCTATAACCGCTTAGAGAATGTGCCGCGCTCAGTGTTTTTCATCAATTGGATGCTGCTGCTGGGCATGCTCGCTGGCCCGCGCTTTATTTACCGCGCGCTGAAAGACCGCACCTTGCATTGGCGCATGAGCCTGCAAGAAGGCGCTAAAATTCCAGTGGTCCTAGTAGGTGCTACCGATATGGGTGAGCGCTTCATCCGCGATATGGCACGCGATCCCGCAGCGCTCTACGAGGTAGTGGGTATTTTGGATGATGACCCCAAGCGCAAAGACCGCACCATTCACCATATCCCAATTTATGGCGCCACTGATTTGCTTTCCACCGTCGTGCGCAAATTGGAGCGCAAAGCCCGCAAGCCGCAAAAGATCATCATTGCCGATGAGCAATTTACTGGCGGCTCGCTGCGCCATTTACTAAGCCGCAGCGATGAGCTGGGCATTCCTTTGGCGCGCCTGCCCAAAGCCAGCGAAGTTAAAACCGGCATTGAAGAAAAGCCCACCATTCAGCCCATCGCGCTGGAGGATTTATTAGGCCGTCCGCAAAACGTGCTCGACCGCGATAGCATGGCCAAGCTGGTCAGCGGCAAGCCCGTGTTAATCACCGGTGCCGGTGGCACCATCGGCGGCGAGCTTACGCGCCAGATCGCCTCGTATGGCCCTTCCAAATTGATTCTGGTGGAGCTTAGCGAATTCAATCTCTACCAAATTGAACTTGAGATCCGCGAAGCCTATCCCGCCTTGTCGCTGACAGCCATTTTGGCCGATGTACGCGATAAGCGTTATGTTGACCATATTTTTGCGCAGCACCGCCCCAGCCTGGTGTTCCATGCTGCCGCCATCAAGCATGTGCCGCTGTCGGAAGATAATGTCGAAGAGGCTATCGTTACCAACGTGCTGGGCACGCGCCATGTCGCCGAAGCCGCCATGAGCGCTGGAAGCGAAACCATGGTCATGATTTCAACCGACAAAGCGGTCAATCCCACCAATGTGATGGGCGCTACCAAGCGTCTGGCCGAAAGCATCTGCCAGGCCTTAGGAGCGGAAAGCCAGACCACCCGTTTTGTCACTGTGCGCTTTGGCAATGTGCTGGGCTCGACCGGCTCGGTGGTACCGCTATTTACTAAGCAGTTGGCCAAGGGCGGGCCGCTCACCGTTACCCATCCCGATGTCACCCGCTATTTCATGACCGTGCGCGAAGCCGTTGAGCTGGTGTTGCAAGCAGCAGCCCTGGGTCAGACCATGCAAAAGCAGGAATATATTTTCGTGCTCGATATGGGCCAGCCCGTGCGTATCCTCGATTTGGCGCTGCAAATGATCAAGCTCGCCGGACTGCGCCCGCAGGTGGATGTGCAGATTCGCTATACCGGCCTGCGCCCTGGCGAAA
This sequence comes from Rickettsiales bacterium, assembly GCA_033762715.1. Taxonomy (GTDB): domain Bacteria; phylum Pseudomonadota; class Alphaproteobacteria; order Rickettsiales; family SXRF01; genus JANRLL01. The sequence goes on from JANRLL010000006.1 coordinate 15,375, forward strand.
AATTATATGAAGAATTGTTTCACTTTTCCGAAAATGCGGTTAAAACCTCGCACGAAAGCATTTTTCTAGCCTCGCCGCGCAGCACCGATATGGCGTCTCTACGCCGTGAGCTGGATAGATTGTTCGAGGCGTGCCAAGCGCGAAATAGCGCCAAAGCCCGCCAGTATTTACATGAACTCGTACCGGAATTTACGCGCAATGATTAAGCAAGCTCTACTATCGGTATCTGATAAAACCGGCCTAATTGAATTGGCGCAGTTTTTGCAACAAGCAGGCGTTAAAATTCTATCAACCGGTGGCACCGCCAAGGCACTGCGCGATGCCGGCATCAGCGTCACCGATGTCTCCACCCATACCGGCTCGCCGGAGATTATGGACGGGCGCGTCAAAACCTTGCATCCGAAAATTCATGGCGGTATTTTAGCCGTGCGCGACGAAGCTTCGCATCAGCAGGCGATGAAAGACCATGCCATCACCCCGATTGATCTGGTGGTGATTAATCTCTACCCGTTTGAAGCAACGGTTGCCAAAGGCGCCAGTCCCGAAGACTGCATTGAGAATATCGATATTGGTGGCCCCAGCATGGTGCGCTCAGCGGCGAAGAACCATGCGTATGTGACGATTGTCACCGATCCGGCTGACTATGCTAAAGTGATCGAGGAAATGAAGGCGAATAAGAACGCCACCACGTTAGAAACGCGCCGACTGCTCGCTGCCAAAGCCTTTGCCCGCACCGCTGCCTACGATAGCGCCATCAATAGCTGGCTGTTTGGCCAATTGGGCGAGCCGTTTCCCGCAACCATCACCCTATCGGGTACGCTGAGCCGCAGCCTGCATTACGGTGAAAACCCGCACCAAAAAGCGGCCTATTATGCCACCTCCAGCACGCCGTCCCTGGCGACTGCCAAGCAGGTGCAAGGCGCCGAGCTTAGCTATAATAATCTCAATGATGTGAGCGCTGCTTTTGAGCTGGTGCGCGAATTTGATCAGCCAGCCGTGGCCATTATCAAGCACGCCAACCCGTGCGGCGTAGCGGTAGGCGCTACCATTACCGAGGCCTTCAAAAAGGCACTCGCCTGCGATCCGGTGAGCGCGTATGGCGGCATCATTGCCACCAACCGCCCGCTCGATAAAAGCTTCTGCGAGGCGCTCGGAAAATTATTCTTAGAGGTGATGATTGCACCCGACGCCAGCGATGAAGCCAAGGCGCAATTAGTTTCGCGCAAAAAGCTTAAATTATTGCTAAGCGGCGAAGTACCTAAGCCTGCCCCTTCCATGACCATCAAAACCATTTCCGGCGGCTTTTTATACCAGGAAGAAGATAGCATCATCACCAAAGATGCGCTCAAGCCCGTTACCAAAACAGCTGCCAGCAGCACGCAGATGGATGATCTGCTTTTTGCCTTCACCATTGCCAAGCATGTGAAATCCAACACCATCGTGCTCGCGCGCGACGGGGCTACAGTGGGTATTGGCGCTGGCCAGATGAGCCGCATTGATTCCACCCGCATCGCTTGCTGGAAAGCCAAAGAAGCCGGTCTCGACACTAAAGGCTGCGTACTGGCATCGGATGCGTTCTTCCCCTTCGCCGACAATGTGGAGATGGCAGCCGCCGCTGGCATTAGCGCCATCATCCAGCCGGGTGGCTCCATCCGCGATGACGAGGTGATTGCCATGGCCGATCAGCATAAGATCGCAATGGTCTTTACCGGCATCCGCCATTTCCGCCATTAATGATGCAAAGGGCCGCCGCCAGTCCTAACCGCAGCGCCTATATAGGGCTTGCTGCATTTAGCTGCTTTTGGATGGCGGCGCTCTCAGGCCGTTTTAATCTCTTTGTCGATATCTTTTACCATGCCCATTGGGCGAAAAGCTTTTCCGAGCAATTCTGGTCGGGTGAGTGGTATCCGCGCTGGCTTATGGCGCTGTATGATGGCATGGGCGATCCGGTCTTTTTTTATTACCCGCCGCTTGCCTATTGGTTCACCTCACTGTTTCACCCGCTGGTGGCACTCGACTCCACTTATTTTCTAACACTCAATACCGCAGCGCTGGTTGCGTTTTTTCTCTCGGGTGTCAGCTGCTATCACTGGCTCTTGCGCCATGTGTCACTAAAATCCGCTTTCATCGGCGCGTTGATGTATCTGTGGTTTCCGTCGCGCATCTGGTTTGAATATAATTTCATCTATCTCTATTCGCAGCATCTAAGCTACATCCTGCTACCGCTGATCATGATGGGTATAGAAGACCTGCTCGCCGGCCGCAAAGGCGGCATCCTGCGCTATGGCATCTGCCAGGGTTTACTGATCATGACCAACGTGCCGATCACCATCGTATTTTCCGGCATTCCGCTGCTTTATGCAGCGCTTTCTACACCCTGGCGGCGCTATCCTAAACTGATACTGCCGATTGCAACCGCATTGCTGATTGCATTGGGACTATCGGCCATGTTCTGGCTGCCGCAGCAAGCTTACCTATCGTATATCAATAGCAGTGACATCTGGAACAACCCCGAGCAATACCCGGTGCATTATGCTTATAGCTTTATTAGCACCGGTCCCTATGAAGCCTCGCAAGGCATCCTGCCTAAATACAGCCTAGCGGCCTTTGCTATTTTATTTACCATCTATCTGATTTTCACCGCGCTGCTATGGAAAAAACGCACGCCGTTTATACGCTGCTGGTGGTGGGTAGGGCTTGCTTGTTTTCTGATGATGCTGCCCCTCAGCAAACCCATCTGGGATCACGTAAGCGTCTTGCAAGTGGCGCAGCGCCCATGGCGGTTTTTTGTGCCGGTATGCTTGTGTTTAAGCCTGCTTATTGCGCTGTGGATGGAGAAAAAAACACCGCAGAGCAAAAGCCTGCTCGCCGTCATCGGACATGCGCTCGGCAAACGCGTGAGCCTGTGTTTTGCCGTAGCGCTTACGGCTTTCATCTATACCCAAGCGGCCCATCCGTTCTTCAATACGCGCGACGCTGAGTTGGTGCTGTATTTCGACACACGCACCCCGCCATCTCCGCAATATATGGCCAAAACCATTCCCTATACTGAGCTCTATGCCGGCTATTATGAGCTCGACAATAAACGCCTGGCGCGTTTCTATCGCTCCACCCCAGCGGTCATCGCCAAAGGCTGCGCGCTTTCCCCCAACACCCTCTCGCAACCGCAATCCCGCCTAATCACATTCGAGGTTCAGCCGCATGCAAAAAGCTGCTCTCTGGAGCTGCGCCAATTTTATTTCCCCGGCTGGCAAGCATACGCACCAAAAGGAGCGCTTGAAACCAAAGCCAACAGCAAAGGGCTAATTAGCATCAGCATACCCGCATCTAAAACCCCAACACCCGTACGCCTGCTGCTGCAAGCGCAACCAGCCGAGCGTTATGGCGCCATGCTCTCGCTTACCACCATAGCACTACTGGTGCTGTGTTACCTCTACGCACGGCGCAAGGCTGCTGTATGAGCCTCTTTGGTAGCAACTACAAAGCCTACATTAATTTGGCGATCTTCAGCTGCCTGTGGATGACCTTTGTACTGCTTGCACCCGAGCGCCATTATTACGATTTTCTCTATCACTATTCCTGGTCTTCGAGTTTTTCGGCACAATTCTGGTCGGGTGAATTCTATCCGCGATGGCTGCAGGGGCTCTATGATGGCATGGGCGATCCGGTCTTTTTTTATTACCCGCCGATCGCCTATTGGTTCACCGCACTGTTTTACCCGCTCGCTCAGCTGGATCCCACCGATTTTCTGCTGCTAAACACGGCCGGTCTGGTGGCGCTCTTTCTCTCAGGTGTCAGCTGCTATCACTGGCTCATCCGCCACACCACACCCAAAGCCGCCTTAATTGGCGCGCTGATTTATATCTGGTTTCCCTCGCGCATGTGGTTCGAATATAGCTTCGTGTTTCTGTACTCGCAGCATCTAAGCTATATCCTGCTGCCGCTGATCATGATGTGTATGGAAGATTTGCTCGCCGGCCGCAAAGGCGGCATCATGCGCTACGGTTTTTTCCAAGGGCTTCTAATCTTAACCAGCGTACCCATCACCATTATTTTTTCTGGCTTGCCGCTGCTATACGCTGCGCTGATCACGCCGTGGCAGCGCTATGCTAAACTGGTACGGCCGATTGTAACTGCCTTGCTGATTGCGCTGGGCTTGTCTGCTATTTTTTGGCTGCCGCAACAAGCCTACCTGCCTTATATCAGCAGCACCGATATCTGGAAAAACCCAGCCTATCCATTTCACTACAGCCACAGCTTTATCGGTATGAATATAAATCGCACCGATATGGATCTCACTCCTGAATATGTAATTATTTCCTTCTTCACGATTCTGTTTATCATCGCGCTGGCCGGGCTTCGCCTACGCCGGAATACGTCACCTATTGTCAAGCGCTGGCTGGGGCTATGTGGTGTGTGCATAATCATGATGCTGCCCATCAGTCAGCCGCTATGGGACACGCTTCCGCTGCTGCAAACGACCCAGCGTCCCTGGCGATTCTTTGTGCCGCTATGCCTGTTTTCCGCCTCCTTATTTGCCACGAGCTGGGGCCAACAGCCCGCCAGCGCTGCTAAGAAATGGGAGATGGCTTTCCACCGAATTTGGACACGGCTATTGCCACTTACATTGGTAATCAGTGCCACTATCTTTTTTCATTTCCACACCACGGTTCAGCTCATTCGCCCGGCTGATATGCCCTATATTTTCGATACCAAAACACAGCTGGCGCCGGCCTTCATGCCCAAGACCGTACCGCATGAAAAGCTCTATGATAATTTCACCACCTTCAACAGTCAGAAGCTCCGCCGCTTTTATGAAGCGCACGAGCAGGTGCTGCCGATTAACTGCGCCTATTCTGATCCGGCCACCATCAAAATCCTCCAATGGGATGCAAGAGAGATCAAGCTTAGCGTGCCGCGGGCGATGCAAAGCTGCGTGATTGAGATACGGCAATTTTATTTCCCAGGCTGGCAAGCTGCCTTAGACGGCGAGTTGCTAGTTACCGAACCCAGCATGGCACGCGGCAAAATCCGCATCGCGCTGCCAGAACGCCTGCCTAGCGATATGAATGTGATTACCCTACGCTTACAGGCCCTATGGCCAGAGCAAGTGGGTGCAGGCCTGTCGCTACTGACGTCGCTTGGATTGCTGCTTTACGCAGGTATTAAATCGCGCGGGCGTGTTTCAAAACCAACATCAACTTAGCTAAATCCGTATTGCCGGCGCTTTTAATCTCGGTGATAAACGACACCAGCTTATCAACCGATGCAGCATGCTGGACAAGCCAGGCATCAAACCCGCCTTTATGGGTCACAGCATCATCGAGTAGGCGGCGCTGTTCATCATAACATTCGGCAGACAAGGCCTGCAGCGCCAAGCGATCCCAAGAGGATTGACGACCCACGCTTACAATCGCCTGATGCAGCCAGTTCAGCTCCAGCCGTTCGCCCAGCACGAAATAGGTGCGGCCTACGTCTACAATCGGCAGCGCATTCTTTTTCGCCACCGCAATAATATCCAAAGCCGGTGCTAAAAGCGGCAAGGCGCTCACGCGTTGCGCGAGTTCCTGGGGCACGTTTTGTGATACCCATTGTTGCGTTACCAGCGCCAGGCTCGTGCGGGTGGATTCAGGCCACATGCGCGCGCTTTGCTTCTGATAATCCGCGGCCGCTGGCATTAATTCCTGCGCCACCGCATCAAGGTTAAAGGGCAGGGGCAAATGGCGTAGCAGCCAGCCGGTCATTTGCTCCAGGAAATTCGTCACCTGCGCATACATAGCCGCTTGCGCGGCGGCAGGAATGGTTGCTTGCGATTGTTCAATCGCTTTCCAAATATCGCGCAGGCCAAATGCATCGCGCACCACCGTATAGGCCCGGGCCACATCGCAGGCGAGCGCACCTAAATCCTGGCACAAATCGTTGCAGAAGGTGATACCGGCGCGGTTGACCATGCTATTGGTCACCACGGTTGCAATAATCTCGCGCTTGAGCGGATGGGCGGCAATGGCTTCGGGATAGTTCTTTGCCATAGCAGCGGGGAAATAGCGTTTCAAATCATCGCGAAAATAAGCTTCATCCGGCAGTTTCGAATCCAGCAATTCGCGGTACAGCGACATTTTACTATAAGCCAGCAACACTGCAATTTCAGGACGCGTTAGGCCCAGCTGCCCTGATTTCAAATCTGCGATTTGGCGGTCGCTGGGCAAAAACTCAATAGCGCGATCGAGCAAACCTTCGCGCTCAAGCTTATGAATTAAGCGCTTTTGCGCATCGAGCTGTGCCACCCCTTGTTGCTGCGTAATCGAGATGGCCTGTGTCTGCAATATATTATCCTTAAGCACCAGGCGTGCTACCTCATCGGTCATCGACTCGAGGAAACTATTACGCTTGGCAAGCGACAAATTACCGCGACTTACTTCACGGCTCAGCGCGATCTTGATATTCACCTCATGATCCGAGCAATCCACACCGGCCGAATTATCAATCGCATCCGTATTGATACGTCCGCCACTGCGCGCATATTCGATGCGGCCTTTTTGGCTAAAGCCCAGATTGCCGCCTTCGCCCACAATCTTACAACGCAACTCTTTGCCGTTCACACGTACAGCATTATTGGTGCGATCGCCAACTTGCTCATGGGTTTCTTCTTCGGCTTTCACATAGGTGCCGATGCCGCCATTCCACAGCAGATCCACCGGCGCCAGTAAAAGCGCCTGAATCAGCTCATCGGGGGTGAAGGTGGTTTTAGCAAGACCCAATGCGGCTTGCGCTTCTTTGCTCACGGTGATGCTTTTGGCGCTGCGCTCATAAATGGCGCCGCCTTTGGAAATCAATTTTGCATCATAGTCTTTCCAACTGGAGCGTGGCAGATGAAACAAGCGTTTGCGTTCGGCAAAGCTTTTCTTCGCATCCGGTGCTGGATCGATAAAGATATGCATATGGTTGAAGGCCGCCAGCAAGCGAATATGATCCGACAGCAACATGCCATTGCCAAACACGTCGCCCGACATATCGCCAATACCCACCACGCTAAAATCCTGCTCAGCGATATTGATGCCCATTTCTTGGAAATGACGGGTCACCGATACCCAGCCGCCACGCGCGGTAATAGCCATTTCCTTATGGTCATAACCGGCCGAGCCACCGGAGGCGAACGCATCGCCCAGCCAGAAGCCATAATCCAGCGACACACTATTGGCGATATCAGAGAAACTCGCCGTGCCTTTATCGGCCGCAACCACCAGATACGGGTCATCCACGTCATGGCGTACCAGCTGCAAAGGAGGCGTTACTTTCCCATTGATAATATTATCGGTAATGTCAAGCAGGCCCGAGAGATAGAGTTTATAGCAGGCAATGCCTTCTTGTTGAAGCGCCTCGCGGCTGGCAGCCATTGGCGGTTTTTTCACTACGAATCCACCTTTGGAACCAACCGGCACGATCACCGAATTTTTTACCATCTGCGCTTTCATCAGCCCTAAAATTTCGGTGCGGAAATCCTCATGGCGGTCCGACCAGCGCAGTCCGCCGCGAGCCACCTTACCGCCGCGCAAATGAATGCCTTCGACGCGAATGCTATAAACAAAAATCTCAGCAAACGGGTGCGGCTTTGGCAATTCCGGCACCTGGGTGGAGCGGAATTTAAATGACAGGACAGGTTTGTTATCTTGGAAATAATTGGTGCGAAGGGTTGCTTCCATCAGCTCCAGATAGCGGCTTAGAATCCGGTCATCGGCGGCACTGCTGACGGCCGATAGCGCATCTTTGATCTGTGCTTTAAGCACCGCCTGTAAAGCATCACGGGTTTTTGCCTTCGGATCGAAGCGCGCAAGGAAAAATTGCGCCAGCAACTGAGTAATATGCGGATAGTGAGTAAGCACCTGCTCAATCACCGCCTGGCTATACGGGAAGGCGATTTGTTTCAAATATTTCGCGTAGGCGCGCAGCATCACCACCTGTTTGGGCGCAATGCCAGCACGCAAGGTAAGCGCATTGAAACGGTCACTTTCCATGGTGCCTTGCCACACAGAAAGCATGACTGCCTCGACCTGTGTTTTTACCTCGGTAAAGTTGGCAGCAATCGGGCCTGGCATTTGCAGTTTGAAATCACGAATCCACACTTCGCTCGGGCAATCTTTAGGCTTGATGGCAAAGGGATGTTCTTCGATTACGCGGAAACCGGCATTCTCCAAAATCGGCAACATGTCGGACAATGCAATCTGTTCGTTCGGGTTATAGATTTTCAGATGCACGAAATGCTCCGGCTGGAATCGGTCATGGAATAAATCCAGCACCAGGCTTTGCGAAGCAAGCGCTTCTTCGATTTTGCGAATGTCATACGCTGCGCCGGTGGCATCATTCACATTAATATAATCTTGCGGGAAGGCGCGCTCATACACACGGTGCAGGCGCTCACCCTCAGCATCGCCATATTTGCCGGCAAGCGCTTCAAGCAGCTGATCACTCCATTGATAGGCACATTTAGCAATGTCATTTTGCAGCGCCGTTACATCCACCTGCGGGATATCGCCTGGCTTGGTTTTAATCAGTAAATGCAGACGTGCCATGGCCGCTTCGGTGATTTGTGTCGAGAAGCTATTGACCTGTCCGTTGAAGGCTTGTTCCACCATCACTTGGATCTGGCGGCGCAGATCGGTGGAGAATTGCTCTCTGGGCACGAAAATCATCAGGCTGACAAAACGCTCAAACGCATCGCGGCGCATGAAAACGCGCACGCTGCGTTTGGCTTCCAGCGCCAAAATACCCATGCCGATTTCAAACAGCTCATCAACCGTCATTTGGAAAATCTCATCGCGCGGCAAAAATTCCAAAATGGTTTTCAGCGATTTGCCGTCATGGCTGGTCGAGCTCAAACCGGAGCGCTTTAATACTTCCGCCACCTTGGTTCGCAAGAAGGGAATAGCCTCGGTACTTTGGTAATACACGTTCGAGGTAAACAACCCCAAGATGCGCGCTTCACCCACCACATTGCCTTTGGCGTCGAAGCGTTTCAGGCCGATATAATCCATCAGCACCGGACGATGCACCAGCGACGGACGGTTGGATTTGGTGATTTCAATCAGTTGCGGCACCAGCAGGAAATGCCGCAATTCCGGCGGCAGAATTTCAAGCCCGCGCGGGCTTGACTCATCAGGCACACGCAGTACGCCCAACGCCGTTCCTGGCACAATCGACAAAGCTTCGCGGCCTTTTTTATCAAAGAAATCATACTCGGCATAGCCCAAGAAAATGAAATTGCGATTCAGCAGCCATTTCAAAAAGTCAGCCACTTCGGCAATCGTTTGGCCGTCGAAATAAACGCGCGCTTTTTCCAGCTTGCTGACGCGTTCTTTGGTTTTAATTTCGATGGCGTGCCAATCTTCAACGCTGTAGCGAATATGGGTCAGCACCCAGTGCAAATCTTGAATAATCTGCGCCTGGCTTTGCTTATCAATGGTACCCGATACTTCAAAATGAATCAGCGATTCGGGTGTGCCACTGCTGCCTACTTCTTGTAGCTTACCTTTTTTATCGCGCGTGACGGTTAGAATCGGGTGGATGGTTTCACGAATTTTAAGACCCTGGCGCGTGAGTTCGGCCGAGAGCGAATCGACCAGAAACGGCATGTCATCATTTACAATTTCAACCACCGTATGCTTGCATTCATAGCCATCTTGTTTGTGGTTGGGGCTAAAAATACGTATTTTGGGAGCGCCCACATCGCGTGTTTGAATAAAATCGAAAGCCGAGCTTGCAAGCCCCACCGCATAACGCTTGTCCCAGCTGGCCATATCATCGACCGGCACCTTGTCATAAAACTGCTGAATAAAGCTTTTAAGATTGGCACTGGCATTCTTCGGCAATGCCGCCAGAATGTTTTTTATTTGCGTCGCATGCGATTGCTGGTAACTGTGTTTCATACGCCCTGTAGTCAGTTATTTAAATTTTTCTTATGATTAGCACTACTGCACACGAATATCTAGCCCCCTGCTGCCAGATTGCCGCCAAAGCCGGCGAAATTATCATGGGCTATGTGGCGCAAGGATTCCATACTGAGCGCAAAAGCGACGCAAGCCCTGTGACAGACGCCGATGTCGCCGCCAACGACTATGTTTGCGCTGCGTTGCAGCAATTAACACCGTCCATTCCTATCGTCGCCGAAGAAAGTACCAATCAACCGGCAGGAGCGAGTGAATTATTCTGGCTGGTCGATCCGCTCGATGGCACGCGCAGTTTTGTAAGTGGCGAAGCGGAATACACGGTCAATATCGGTTTGATTCGCGACAACGAACCTTGGCTGGGTATTATTTATGTGCCGCCCTTGCAGACACTCTATTTTGGCCAAATCGGTGTCGGGGCCTGGCGCCAGATTAAAGGCGGCGAGGCAAGCGCCATCCAGGTGCGAAAGCCTGCAACCGACGGATTAGTGGTCGTGCGCAGCAAATCGCACCCGTCACCTGCCACCCAATCCTATTTGGATTTACTGCCGATCAAATCTATCATCAGCGGTTCCAGCTCGATTAAATTTTGTCAGATCGCAGAAGGCAGCGCCGATATTTATCCACGCTTTGGACGCACTATGGAATGGGACACGGCGGCTGGGCATGCGATTTTAGAAGCGGCCGGCGGACGCGTCGAAACCGCTCAAGGCAAACCACTGGTCTATGGCAAGGCTGGTTTTGAAAATCCGCATTTTATTGCTTTTGGTGGGTGAGGTCTTGCAATCTCGGAGGCAACTATTATAGCCGCGCTTCTATTGCATCCCACACATCACGTTCTAGTGTAAGCCCTTCAAGCTTATTGATGGTGACCAGCGTAGTGGGTGAGGTGAGATTCACCTCGATCAGATAATCACCGATCATATCGATACCAGCAAGTATCAGCCCTTTTTCTTTGAGCGCCGGTCGCAGCGCTTCGCAAACTTCACGCTGCTTTTTGGTGAGTTTGGCTTTGCGCGGGGTGCCACCGATGCGCAGATTGCTGCGAATCTCACCGGCTGGCGGAATGCGTCCGACGATACCGGCAAACTCACCGTCGATTAAAATAATGCGGCGCTCGCCTTCGGCAACTTCCGGTAAAAACGGCTGCACCACCCAGGGTTCTTTATGAACGGAAAATACCATCTCCATCAGCGCACGAATATTTTGGTCGCCTTTTTTCAAGCGGAACACGGCATTGCCGCCATGCCCATATAGCGGCTTCATCACCACATCGCTATAATCGCGCCAGAAGGCTTCGATCTCGGTAGGGTCAGCCGTAATCAATGTCGGCGGCGCATAGTGTTTAAACAGGGTGGGAAATAATTTTTCCGGATGATGACGCACAAAGCCGGGATGATTAGCCACCAGCGTTTTTGGCATCAGCATTTCTAGCAAATAGGTGGTGCTGATATATTCCATGTTAAAGGGCGGATCTTGCCGCAGCAGCACCACTTGCATATCTGAAAGGGTAAGCGTTACATCGCCCTTGATGTCGTAATAATGCGCGGGATTAGCATGCAGCGTGACTTCATGCGCACGCGCGGTGATGGCGCCTTCACGGTAGGTGAGCTTGTCGGGCGTATAGACAAAAAGCTGATAGCCACGGCGCTGAGCCTCTAAGCCAAGCAGCAAGGTCGAGTCGGTTTTAGGATTGAGCGAATCCAGCGGATCCATCTGAATGGCAACCGCTTTTTTTCGGCGTGAAGACGCGCTGGATTTTTTACTCCCGACGCGGGTCATCTTTGAACCGAACATAGCTCACCACTTGTTTCACATAGCTGGTGGTACTGGCGATATAGGTAGCGCGGCGCAACTCATCCGAATCTTGCGCCACACCCATCAGATAGACAACCTGATTCACCGTGATCACCGAATAGTTGATCGAGCGAATATCTTTGGCAAAGAGTAGGCGGGAGCGCAGCTGCGCACTGATCCACACGTCACGCGTATAATTCCAAAAGCCGCTTTTATCATCGACATTGATTTCATCGATGACCTCTTTGACGCCCGTTACTTGCCACACCAGCCGCACGGCTTCGATCTGCGTTTCCACTTTAGAGACGTTACCGGTCAGCAGCACGCGGCCTTCGACTGATTTCACATCGATGCCGGTCAATAATTCCTTATAGTTGGATTGATTGGCAAAGGCGTCTTTGATTTTGAAATAAATACCGGCATCATCGACCGCAGCGCCCACCGAGCGCTCTTGCGCAACCACCACAGCCGTCTCCGTACCGGCGGCGAATAAAGCGCTGACGCAACCGCTGGTAAGCGGCGCGATGGCGAGTAAACTTAAGACCCCTAGAAATTTCATAGTTGAAACGCATCCTTTATATGAACCGGCCAGCACCAGGGTGCGAGCCAGATAACATCGAAGCGTATATTATGGGCGTTGCGTTTAGCAAGTCCAGTAATTTTGCCGTAACCAGCCAGTAATCCTTCAGCGCTGCGCAAGATCATTTGTTGTTTGCGCGGCGTAATCGTGTAGTTGCAATCACCCATGCGTTTGCGCGCTTTCACTTCCACCAGCACCACCGTGTTACCGCGGCGCGCTACAATATCGATTTCACCCAGCGGATTGCGGTAGCGACGCGCTAAAATCCGGTAGCCTTTAACGCGCAAATAATAGGCGGCCAACTGTTCAGCGAATATGCCGTAGCGATAGGCTTTTAATTTGGCGTTAGCGGGCATCGCGTTTGATCAACTCCAAAGCTAGGCTATAGATTTCTTTACGGGCTCTACCGCTTTCTTCAGCCACGATACTGGCGGCTTCCTTCACCCCATGCGTGGCAAGCAGCAGGCGCAGATGCGATTCGATGGTGGAATCATCCATGGGCTCCGCCATCGGCGCACCCACCACAATGACCACTTCGCCTTTAGGCGCGCCATGTTCGGTGTAATGCGCAAGCAAAGCCGGCAGTGAATCGCGCCGTGATTCCTCATAGAGCTTGCTGATTTCGCGCACCACCGCCGCATCGCGATGGCCCAATAGCTGTACCATATCGGCGAGGCTATCTTCCAGCCGGTTAGCCGATTCAAAAAAGATAAGCGTGGCGGCAACAGTGGAAACCTCTTGCAAAGCAGCACGGCGGGCTTCGCTTTTATGCGGCAAGAAACCGGCAAAGAAAAAACGGTCGGTGGGAAGACCTGATAAGCATAACGCACTGAGCACACTCGATGCTCCGGGCAAAGTGGTCACATATAGGCCGCGGTCCAGCACCTCACGCGCGAGCTTATAGCCAGGATCGGAAATAAGCGGTGTGCCAGCATCCGACACCAGCGCCACACGCTGACCATGTTCGAGCGCTTGCAGTATCTGCGGACGGCGAGCAGCGGCGTTATGATCGTTATAAGAGAGGGTGGGTTTTTCAATGCCGTAGTGCTGCAATAGTTTTGCCGTCACTCGCGTGTCTTCGCAGATAATCAGATCGACCAACTTCAGCACCTCAAGCGCGCGCAAGGTAATATCGCCTAAATTGCCGATGGGGGTGGCGACGATATAAAGCCCTGGTGGTGTGTGTTGCGTAGACATGATTTGACTGACAGGTGGTTTAGAAGTAGTTTGCGGTGGTGTATTTAGGAGGAGTATAGCGTGGTACGGTCTTTGTTGAAACGCCCAATATTATGCGCGCTGCTACTGGCAACCACCAGCTGTATGCCTCCATCACAACCCACCAGCGCCCCAACGGCACCTTTGGCCAAACCGCAGCCGGTGGTGGAGCAAACCTTAGCACCCCCTCCCATCGGCACCATTCCGATGAATGTACCGCCGGTAAAAATTGCGCTGCTGCTGCCGCTGACCGGTGAGTCGATGACCGTCGGCAAAGCCATGCTCGATGCTTCGACCATGGCGCTGTATGATAATTATTTCTCCACCCCGCCGGAAGATATTCGCTCGCAAGTCGTCTTGATTTTAAAAGACACCGGTAACACCGCCGCCGATTCAGCGCGCGCTGCCAAACAGGCGATCGACCAGGGCGCACAATTTATTATCGGCCCACTTTTCAGCCAATCGGTAACCGCCATTACACCGCTAGCGCGTGAAAATAATTTGGGCATGCTGACTTTTTCTAACAACCGCCAAGTCGCAGCACCTAGTATCTATACTTTTGGTTTCTTGCCCGAGCAGCAAGTAGCGCGCATGGCCGAATACACCTATTTGCGCAATTACACCCGCGTGGCCTTGCTCGCACCGAACGATTCCTATGGCACTAAAATTCAAGAAAGCCTGGTGCCAGCGTTCGCGCAAAAGGGTGGCACGGTTGCCCCTGTTGAACTCTATGCGCCCAACCCTGCCAACATCGAAGCAGCCGTGGCGCGTTTAGCAGCCTATAATAATTCCACCCAAAGCACGCGCTTTGAAGCCATCTTCATTGCCGATGGCGGACCGCAACTTAAAACCATCATCGCGGCGCTGAAGAAAACCAATATCGATTTAACCAAAATCAAACTCTTCGGCACGGGTCTCTGGGACGATCCTGAGATTGCTAAAATTCCTGAGATGCAAGGCGCCTGGTTTTCCAGCTCACCGTCTGAAGCGTATCGTAATTTTGAAAAACGCTTCACCACCACCTTTGGCTATAAGCCCATGCGCTTGGCTGGCCTTGCCTATGATGCAGTCACGGTTGCCATTCGCCTCACCATGTCTAATCCGCATGGTCTAAGCGATACAGCGCTTACGCGCGATGATGGATTTGAAGGACTCGCCAACGGTCTGGTGCGTCTGCGCCCCAGCGGTATTTCCGATCGCAAGCTCGCTATTATGGAAGTAACCCCGGGCGGTTTTAAAGTCATCGACCCAGCACCGCGTATCTATGAAAAAGGCCAAGAGCCGGAAATGCCGTCACTCGAGCCGAAGAAGGCTACGAAAGAAGCTCAGCCGTCAGAGAGCTCAGCACCAACCGACCCGAAAGAGTAGCGCGCAGATTTTTTCCATCATCTTCCAGCAAGCCTTGTTCGGTGGCCAGACGATAGGCTTTAGGCGACAGCACTGCTAATAAGGCTGTGCCGGTTTGTTCAGCAAAGCGCGCATGTTCAATGCCTGCAGTGAGGCGCAAACCCATCATCACCCGCTCTTCAATTGTCTCACGCGCCGGCACCTCTTGCCATATCTCCAACCCATGTCCCTCGCGCTCGACAGCTTCCAACCAGCGCTCGGGGCTTTTGAGCGTTTGCGTAGCGATGCGTGTTTTATCACTATTTTCTACCACCCTCCCATGCGCACCCGGGCCAATGCCCACATAATCGCCGCCCAGCCAATAGGTAAGATTATGCCGGCTCTCTTCGCCTGGCTTGGCATAGTTGGACACCTCATAGGCAACAAGCCCGTGCGCAGCCATGGTATCTTCCGTCAGTTGATAGAGCGACGCGGCCGTCTCATCATCGGGCAGGGCAAAAGCCTGTTTGCCATAGGCATGATGAAAGGCCGTGTTGGGTTCGATGGTGAGTTGATAGAGCGACAGATGCGAACCCATATAGCGCAGCGCTTCGCCCAACTCTTCTTGCCATGCCTCAACTGTCTGGCCGGGGCGCGCATAAATCAAATCAAACGAATAGCGCGAGAAAATACTGCGGGCGCGATCAATGGCACGCAGCGCTTCATCGGCGCTATGTTCGCGGCCCAGAAACTTCAATGCCTCCGCGCGTAATGACTGCACACCGAGCGACACGCGGTTAATGCCGGCGGCTGCAAAATCAGGAAACGTATTGGCTTCCACCGAGGTAGGGTTGGCCTCCAGCGTAATCTCAGCCGCGGGATCCAGCTTCCATAATTTTTGCACCTCATCAATCAGCGCTTGCGCGGTGGCAGGCGGCATTAGCGAGGGCGTACCACCGCCAAAAAAGATGCTGGTCACCACCCGCCCTGGCGTGCGCACCGCCATATGGCGCAATTCGGTCAGCAGGGCTTTTTTCCAACGCTCCTGATCAACGGCTTCGCGCACATGGCTGTTGAAATCGCAATAGGGGCATTTCGATTTGCAAAAAGGCCAGTGGATATAGACGGCTAACGGTTGTGTCTGCATTTTTTTTCTATAATATTGCCGTATGAAGCTAGCTCAACAAGACCAAGAATCCATCGTCGCCCTGCTTACCAGGATTTACACGGATCTGCGCGAGATCGAAACCGAATTCTCACTGACCGTGGGCGGTGGCGACTTTCGCCCGCGCATCGAGTTTTTCCACGATGCCATCCGCGCTTTTTCCGACCAGCACCCTGGCAATAGCGATAGCAATGAGCGCCTGACCATCGAAAAACTGGCCATTGACGTCAAATATTTGCGCGAACTGCAAGCCAAGCCGCTGATGCATCTTGCCCCCGAACACCGCACGATGGCCGCAAGCGGCGAGGTGATGGCGGTTACCCCTGACAGCTTAGCCCCCAAGCCGCAACGGCCCGACCGCGTCACGCGCGAACGTCTAGCGGAGCTTTATCAGCATTACGGCGTGCTGTTTGCGGCGCTGCTCAAACCCACAGCTGACCTCGATTTTATCGAGCGCACCGATAATCTGAACCAGGATGTGGTGGATGTAAATGCCGTGCAGGAAATTCTAGAGAAATTCGCGCAGGGCAAGGGCGATTTGACCGAGCTGGTCACGGCTTGCAACCATATTGAAGATAAAGAGCTGCATCAGCTGCTATCCATGTTCATTCAGCAGCAGAAATACAAAAGCAAAGACGCCATTACCAAGCTGGTGGCATTCCTGAAGATTCATATAAAACAATATGATAAAGACATAAAATCCATCGATAACGCCCATATGCATTATGCCATGTCGCAATTGGCACTCTATGAAGAGTCGCGCGACATGCTCAAAAAAATGGCGGGCCAAGGCCTGAACCTGGTAGGCAAGTTCGTAGAAAATGCTATGAAAGAGACCAAGCGCGAAATGGGACGCTAATAAGGTCGCAATCATAAGATAGTTATATGAAATTACTGTTAATCGAAGACGATAAAGAATCGGCCAAATATTTGGTCAAAGGCCTAAAAGAACAGGGCTATGTGGTGGATCACGCCGATAATGGCAAAGATGGGCTGTTTTTAGCCGCATCGGAAAAATACGACGCGATGATTATCGACCGCATGGTGCCGGAGGTAGACGGCGTCACCATCATTCAAACATTGCGCGCCTCTAAAAACGAAACGCCGATTATTATATTGACCGCGCTCGACAAGGTGGAAGAGCGCGTAAAAGGCCTCAAGGCTGGTGCTGATGATTATCTGGCTAAGCCTTATTCCTTCACCGAGCTAATGGCGCGTATTGAGACCATCACCCGCCGCAAATCCTCCGGCAAAACCGAAACCAAACTATCCTGCGGCGATTTGGAAATGGATCTGCTTTCGCGCACCGTCAAGCGCGGCGACAAAGTGATTGATCTGCAAGCACGCGAATTTGCCTTGCTCGAATATCTGATGCGCAACTCGGGCACAGTGGTAACCCGCACCATGCTGCTTGAGAATGTATGGGACTATAATTTCGATCCGCAAACCAATGTGATCGACGTGCATATTTCGCGTCTGCGTCAAAAAATCGATAAGGGTTTTGACAAAAGCCTGATTCAAACCTTGCGCGGTGCTGGCTACCGATTGGCGGCCTAAAATTCTCCCTTACCGGCTTACACCATTTCCCTTACCCTTAAAGGGTGGCAGGTCATGCAATGTCACATGATGGGCCAAAAAAGCGGCCGTTTTTTCGTAAGCGACTGATAAATAACAAAAGCAATCGGTCAGAAGCGGGTGGGAAATGGGGTTGAAACGGGTCTGAAGCGGTCCAAAGCGGGAGGAAAGCAGGTTCAAAGCGGTCTGAAACAGCATCTAGCGGAGCCGGAGAAAATCCGTTATTTTGCCCTGCATGGAATCCAAATTCGCGCGTATCATCAAAACCTTCACCTTCCGCTTGGCGCTGGTGTATGTCGGGCTGTTCAGCCTGTCGGTGATTTTGCTGTTCGGTTTTATTTACAGCTTCGCGATGAATTATTTGCAGACGCAAATTACCGAGTCGCTCAAGCTGCAATATTATTACCTGCTCAACGAATACCGCACCAACGGCTCGGATGGCCTGGAAGACCGCGTGAAAGAGCTGATCGCCAAAGACGAAGAGGGTACCGGTATCTACATCCTCGCCAACCGCGATTTCGAACCGCTCGCCGGCACATTGACTGCCTGGCCGCAAGACATCGTCAAGGAAGCCATCTTTGAGAAGGAGGGATTCTGGGTACGGTTTCTGATTGAGGACCCTCGCGGGCGCGGGCGCAGCATCGAGGTGAAGGCGATCATGGCGCCGCTGTCCAAATGGCGGTGGTTTATCGTCGGCCAAACCTTGCAGAGCAACGAGCGCATTGAGCAAACGATTGTGCAGACCTTTTGGGCGAGCTTGACGGTGACATTGATCATGGCCTTTATCGGTGCCATCATCATGACGCGAAGCGTAATGCGCCGCCTGAGCATTATCAACCGCGCGGCGGGCACCATCATGCATGGGCATTTGTCAGCGCGTATTCCATACACGCGCGGCGGCGATGAGTTTGATGATCTGTCGGCGAATTTGAATTTGATGCTAGACACCATCGAAAATCTGCTCGAGTCGCTGAGCCAATTTGCCAACAATATTGCCCATGATTTGCGCGGTCCGCTCAACCGCATCATCAATCGGCTGGATGCGGGTCTGCGCTCTATTGAGCGCGCCAATCCGGCCCATACGCTTTTGGAGAAAAACATTCATGACCTCGAGGATTTGGTCGGCACCTTCAACTCCATTTTGAAAATTACCGAGCTCGAGGCCAATACGGAATTTCGCCAATTCGAGCCTTGCGACCTGCATCGCATCCTCGACAATCTGGTAGAGTTTTATGAACCCTACGCCACAGATAAACACATCACCTTGACCAACTCTATCGACGGCACCCTTATCATCGACGGCGAGAAAAACCTGCTCACCCAGGCCTTTTCCAACCTGATCGATAATGCGATTAAATTCACCCCGCAAGGCGGTACCATTACTTTGTCGATGGAGCGCTTCGAAGACCACGATGACATCGTGATCGCAGATAGCGGCCTGGGCATTGCCGAGGTTTACCGCAACAAGGTGTTCGAGAAATTCTTCCGCTTAGAGCAAAGCCGCCACACCAAAGGCAATGGCTTGGGCCTGAGTATGGTTGCTGCCATCGCGCGTATCCACAACATCACCATCGCACTCGACGATAATAACCCAGGCCTTAAAGTGCGGCTTTCATTTTTAGCGTCAAAACCCTAAACTGCTGCCCAAGCAACAAGGAGATTTTTATGATTAAAGGAAAAAACGCCATCGTGACCGGTTCCACCAGCGGCATCGGTTTAGCTATCGCTCATTGTTTGGCTAAGGCTGGCTGCAACATCCTCTTCAACGGGCTGGGCGATAAAGCTGCTATCAGTGCCTTGGTGAGCGACTTCCGCAAAACCTACCATATCGAAGCCGACTACTCGCCTGCTGATATGACCAAACCCAAAGAAATCACCGAGATGGTATCCATGGGCGAGCGTCTTTTTGGCAGTGTCGATATTTTGATCAATAACGCCGGCATCCAACACACATCCCCTATTGCAAGCTTCCCCGAAGACAAGTGGGATGCCATCATCGCCATTAATTTATCCGCTGCCTTCCATAGCACCAAAGCAGCGCTTGCCGGCATGACCAAACGCGATTTCGGCCGCATCATCAACATCGCCTCAGTGCATGGCCTGGTAGGCTCTACCAACAAGTCCGCTTATGTTGCCGCCAAGCACGGCATCGTGGGTTTTACCAAAGTGACCGCCTTGGAGCATGCCAGCGCTAACATCACTTGCAATGCCATCTGCCCAGGCTGGGTGCACACGCCGCTAGTGCAAAAACAAATCGAGGACAAAGCCAAAGAGCAAGGCATCAGCAACGAAGAAGCCACCGACCGCTTGCTCGGTGAAAAGCAGCCTAATAAGCGCTTCATTCATGCCGAGCAAATTGGCGCCATGATTGTCTTTTTATGTGATGAGCATGGAAGCTCGATGACCGGCGAGATTATCACCATGGATGGCGGCTGGACCGCACAGTAATCTACAGCTACATGAATGCCTGCTGACCGAATTTTTTAATGTAAGGATTATGGCACCTAAAAAAATCAATCTGGCCTTACAAGGCGGCGGCTCGCACGGCGCCTATACCTGGGGCGTGCTGGACCGGCTGCTGGAAGAAAAGGATTTAGTCATCGAAGGTATCAGCGGCACCAGCGCTGGCGCCATGAATGCGGCCATGCTAGTGAGCGGCTATATTCAAGGTGGGCGGGAAGGGGCGAGGGATCACCTCAATACTTTCTGGAAACGCATCAGCGACATCATGGCCTATAGCCCTTTGCATAAATTGCCGATGGAGCATTTACTCACCGGCTGGAATCTGGATAACTCGCCTTTCTATCGCTGGATCGATGTGATGAGCCGCATGTTCTCGCCCTATGACCTCAACCCGCTCAACGTTAACCCTATGCGCGCGGTGCTTGATGACATTCTCGATCCGGATGCGATTCAGGCTTATAGCACTATCAAGCTTTTCATCGCCGCCACCCATGTGGCAAGCGGGCAAGCCCGCATATTCAAAAGCCATGAAATCACACCCGATGTATTGCTGGCATCGGCCTGCATTCCGTTTTTATTCCAAGCCATCGAGATTGACGGTGAGCATTATTGGGATGGAGGCTATATGGGTAATCCAGCCATCTGGCCGCTGATTTACCATTGCGAGAGTCAGGATGTGATGTTGGTGCAGATCAACCCCATTCACCGCGACGAAGTACCGAAAACCACGCAAGATATTATCAACCGGCTGAATGAGATTTCGTTTAACTCAAGCTTGATTGCCGAAATGCGGGCAGTCCATTTTGTCACCCGCATGCTGGATGAAGGCTCGCTCGACGGCAAGCGTTACAAAAAAATGTATATGCATTTAATTTATTCCGCTGACAATATCCACGAGCTCAACGCCTCGAGTAAAATGAACGCCGATTGGGATTTTCTGCATTATCTCAAAGAGCAGGGCCGCAAGTCTGCCGATCAATGGCTCAAAGAAAATTGGGGGGCGCTGGGCAAAAAATCGACGCTCGACATTCGCAGCAAGTTCCTCAACCGTCCTGACAAAGCCAAAAGCGATGCGGTCTGCCCGCGTTCAGACGAAAAGGCCAAGCAGCACAAAAAGAAACATGTTCAAAAGCCCAAACAGATATAGGCCGCGGCGAATATCCAGCGTGGTCGGCTTGGGCGTGCCACTGCCTACCCACACACCTTGCGTATAAGGTGAGCTGGGACCGCCTAAGCTTACTTGCAAGGCGCTGGCCGCCGTAGATAGTATCATCAGCGGCAAGGACAGCTGGATGCTTTCCCAGATATGTTTAGCAACCGCTTTGCCATGCCCCAAAAAGAATGCCGCCATCACACAGAAAAAAGCCGTGATATACGCAGGTACGTAATGCAATGCGATATAGGCCACCCGGGTGGCCAGGCCAAACTGCTCGGAGGCACCTGGCGAGATGGTTTCATGCATAAGCGTAATCAGCCGAGCGGCAAGCAATCCTGGTAGGCCGAAAATCACATACCAAAACACCGGACACAGAATCTTTTCCGCAAACTGCATCACGAGTAATTCCATAGCCGCCCGCAATACACCTGGCTCATCCAGGAGCGCATGATGTCGCCACACCGTGCCGGAGAGCACATTACGCGCATCGACCATTTCACCGGCCTGTACATATTTGCGAATATCGATCGCCGTATCAAAACTCGGACGAATAGGAAGCAGCAACACCAGCGCCGCCAATTCAAAAAACTCCGGCAGGAGACCCATAAACCAACCTAGAAAAATACTAATGGCCACCGCGCCACCGAGCAAAATTATCCCGCGAACTTGGCGCTCCTTGGCGCTACGTTGATCGCGATTGAGCTTACGCTCGAGATGGCGAATCCATTGCGCGGGCTGACGGGTGATCAGAAAAAGGGGAAGATTTGTATAGAAGCGCCGCGGACCGACAAGGACCGCATTGAGCAAAATAGCGCATAAGGCCAGGATGGCGTGTTCCACAAAAACCCCCTGTCATTTTGGAGAGCTGCTGCGTATAATCGCTGGCAAATGACGCTTTTGCAATCTCTTTCCACGCTGCCTTCCTTAAAAGAAGTCATCGACATGCACGGCCTGTCCACGCGCAAGGCGCTGGGGCAGCATTTCCTGCTGGATGGTAATATCACCGATCGCATTACCCGCTATGCGGGTCCGCTTTCTGGCTTTCATGTCATTGAAATTGGCCCAGGTCCGGGCGGGCTTACGCGCTCGTTGCTGAAGGCCGGCGCCAATCCTCTCTATGTGGTGGAGATGGATGAACGCTGCATGGCGGCGCTGCACGAATTGCAAACCGCCGTGGGCGACGTGTTGCATATCGTGCCCGGTGATGCGCTGGATATTGACCTGACAGCCCTGACACCCGCACCGCGCAAGATCGTGGCCAACCTGCCTTACAATGCCGGTACGCAAATGCTGCTCAATTGGCTGGAGGCCGTATACCAAAATCCAACGGCCTTTGCCTCGATGACACTTATGTTTCAAAAAGAAGTGGCCGAGCGCATCATCGCCGTGCCGCGCACCAAAGATTATGGACGCCTGTCAGTGTTATGCCAGTGGCTATGCGAATGCCGCTACGACTATGAATTGCCGCCTGGCGCCTTCTCGCCGCCGCCGAAAGTCACCTCGGCCGTAGTGACCTTAACGCCGCGGGCCAAACCGCTGGTTGCAGTGGAAAAGCAGATATTAGAGCTGGTGGTGGGCAAAGCCTTCAACCAACGCCGCAAAATGCTACGCGGAGCGCTTAAGGGGCTAGCGGTGCCACCTGAAATACTATTGGAAAAAGCAGGCATTGCACCCACCGCGCGGGCCGAAGAAATTGAGGTAAAACGCTTATGCGAATTAGCCGCCTGCTACACGCAATTACAAGCTGCTGATAAATTGAGCTAGGCCTTCTTGGCGTACGCGCTTTAAGCGCTCGGCTTTCAAAATGGCGTCGATTTTTTCAAGCGTTTGATCGAGATCTTGATTGACCAGCACATAATCATATTCCTGCCAATGGCTGATCTCAGCTTGGGCTTTGCTCATACGCTGGGCTACCACCTGATCACTGTCTTGCGCGCGCACTTTTAAACGACGCTCCAACTCCAACATGGAAGGCGGCAAGATAAACACACTAACCAGATCATCACGCATTTTTTCCGACAGCTGACGCGTGCCTTGCCAATCAATGTCAAACAGCACATCGGTGCCGCGGCCAATATGCTCGCGCACAAAGGCTTCAGGCGTGCCGTAATGATTGCCGAATACTTCCGCATATTCGAGCAGCTCGCCATTTGTAACCATGGATTTATACTGCGTATCGGATACGAAAAAATAATCTTGGCCATGCACTTCGCCTGGGCGAATCGGGCGCGTGGTAACCGATACCGACATCTCAATCGTCTCATGTGCATCAGCATTATTATAACGATCGAGCAAACGGCGCGACAAGGTCGTTTTACCCGCACCTGACGGAGAGGAGAGGATGAAGAGTAGCCCGCGGCGATGCAGCTCGATATGGCGTTGTACAGACATATTACTTCAGACGGGTTTTAACGGCTTTGGTAATGTCATCGGCCGGCGCGTCATAGGCAAAATGCTGCAGGTATTTGCCCTTCTTATCCATGAGATAAATGAAGCTGGAGTGATTGACCATATAGTCATTGCCGCCATCCATCGCAACAGCGGCATAATACACCTTATAGGCGCTGGCGGCCTGTTTGACGGCCTCATCATCGCCGGTGAGCGCAACAATGCGCGGATCGAAATTGGCAAAATAGCTTTTGACAACCGCCGGCGTATCACGCTTGGGATCTACGCTGATAAAAATAGGCGCTACTTGCGTTGCCTTATCGCCCAATTGTTTCATCACCTGCGATAAGCTTGCGGCCGAAGTCGGGCATACGTCGGGGCAATGGGTGAAGCCGAAAAACACCAGCATCAACTTGCCACGGAAATCTTCTTCGCGCACTGTTTGACCATCTTGATTGGTCAGCACAAAAGGACCGCCAATCGCCGCTTCACCTACCGAACGGTCTTGGGGGGCTAGAGGGTTAATGCCAGGACGGCTCCATACCAGCGCAATGGTTAGCGCTAGAATCAGAACATTGAGAAGTGGAAGACGCAGTTGCATAGAAAATCCTTATAATTCATTTGGTAAGAACATGGTAGTGGGAATATTGCCCCCACAATATTCGGCTTAGTTATTGTTTTTACTTGACATTTTTATATTTTCACCTATACTGCCTAGAATAGACGAAATGCGCATACCGTAGTTGGGGGACTATGTTGCCTGTTGTTGCCAATATTGTAAACCCTACTCCTGTTCAGACGAATTTGGTGGCAACACCTATTCCTGACAATACCGCGCTGCGCGTGCCGGTCGATAATGTGCCACCATCTGTTTCTAACGCACAAATCAACAATAACACAAGAGGCAACGGCAATGCCGTAGTGATAAAGGCTGAGCAAGCCACTGCAACGACGACAGAAGGCGATGCCTTTATTGTGCCCACGGCGCGCTCACTATCCAACGGCAGTCACGATAATGCGCAAACCGGTTTTATTACCCAGATACTCAGCCAAGACGAACTTGCCGCACAACCCCCCGCGGTACTGAAAAGCATTCTTGAGCAATATGAAAAAATCGTCGTGCGCAGCTATGTGAAATATAAGCCTAGCAATGCTACCCTGCCACCGCCACCGCCACCTGGCATATTAGGTAGCGTATTGCTGCAACAACAAGATAGTGCACCGGCAGTCGATAATAGGCCGACAGAAGAGCTGCTTGAAGTCGCGCAAGAAAATCGTGCAGCGAGCCAATCTTTTATCAACGAAAATGAAATTGTAAGCCTAGTGAAATCACCGGTGCCTGCACTTGCCGCATCTGCCTATGCGGCAACATCAGCACGAAACGCCAAAGCGCTAGAAGCACCCGTTAGAGCTTCAGCCCCAGATCCCGCTCTGCCGAGCGAGTTGCGTGATCCAGAAGCTCCCTCTTCTTAACCCCACGATCAACATTTTTACCTGCCGCTTCGACCTTGCCTAATTCATGGTAAGCATTTTCCGATTTTTTAAATTGCGGACTATCAAACGCATCATCAATCAACTTCATCATACCGGCGATTTCAGCCAGATGACGTGACGTATAATTATCATCCGATTTCAGCGCCGCATCGTCGATAGCCTTTACGCTCATAAACGCATAGACCTGGCGGAAAGAAGCGCGTAGCGCCGCAAGCTTACTGGGGTCATCGGCCATAGCAGGCAACTGGTCAAACGACTTGAGCAAACCCGAGCGCCCATCTAAATCCATCGTTTCTTGATGAGCAGGCGCGGCTGGCTTAGCGGGCACTTCTTCTTCCGCAATCTTATACATACCTGCCTCCGGTGAAAACTGTATACCCTGATCAAGAGGGGCTTCGGATTTCGATACCGTCGCTACCGGCTCATCGGCCCTAATCGGATGGGTAACATTATTTTCACGGCGCAAAATAGCAACCATCTCTTTCTTGATCACATCACCATCGATGGGATAGCTGCGCTCGTCATAGGTGCTGTCAATATAAGGCTTGATTTTACCCAGCAAGGTTTCCAGCGGACGCTTAATCTTTTCGCCAAATTCTCGTGATTGGCGTTCCAATAGGCGTTTGTCGCGCTCACGATCTTCCGTGTCACGCTCCAGCGGAATTTCTTTTTGCTTATCTTTCTCGAGCAATGCCTTCATGAAGGCTTCGATAGCCTCCTTATGTTCAGGATATTTATCCTCAATCAGCTCTTTTACGCGGTCAGAAATGGCCTCTGCGGGCACATCTTCTTCCTCTTTTATTTTTAAGGATTTCGCCAGTTCTTTTCTAGCCTCGGTATAAAGCTGCTTATAGAAGGCCGCGACCTGTTGCGGCGTTAGGGGTTTTTTTCAGCTCGATAGGCGCTGGAGGCTGGTTTAACGGGATCGGTGTTAGCGGCTAAATGCGATGGCGGATCAAAGGTTACGCCTTCTGGTTTTTCTTTCAGCCCTAGAACACTTCTCCATCCCATCATACCCTCCTAATGCTATGCACGATGGGGCATATTCTAGCAGCAAATCCTTAATGTTTGGTAATATTTTTTAGGGGGCCTTAAACTGAACCAGGCCCGATGACAAGCTCTCTACAGATTGTTCCTTTAGATACAAAAGGTTAGACTGCATGTACGCATAAAGTGCCGCTGCTTGGGGGATGGGGGCTTCACTGCGATATAGGTTGCGCGTCAGGCTTTGGGTAAAGGCCTCGCGATTATCTACCGTATCGCTATAGGCTTTCATGCGGCCATAATAAGCCTGGATCATTTTTTTAACGCGCTTGCCCACACCCGTGTCGCTCACACCCATTTCACGCAAGCTGCGATCCATATCAGCGATAAAGGTTTCAGACAGCGCGCGCACCAATTCTGGCTGGGCATCGCCTAGCCGATGCATCACTAAAAACAGATGCAGCATAATGACATCAAAGCGGCCATCAAGCGTATCGGGTACTTTTTGTTCGGCATAAAACCAGGGGCTGCGCGATTGGTTCACCAGCGCGACATAAAGGCTATGCGCCGCCTGCTGGTGGTTATCGGAAGC
The DNA here is from genome assembly GCA_033762715.1 of Rickettsiales bacterium. Taxonomy (GTDB): domain Bacteria; phylum Pseudomonadota; class Alphaproteobacteria; order Rickettsiales; family SXRF01; genus JANRLL01. The sequence goes on from JANRLL010000006.1 coordinate 42,048, forward strand.
AAAGAGTTGTTTTAACGCAGCTACTATCACGCGGCAGGCTGACTAGCGATGGTGGTCATTTCTTTTTGCAGCTTTTCAAAGGCACGCACCTCGATCTGGCGCACACGCTCACGCGAAATATTGTAAGACTGGCTTAGGTCTTCCAATGTATCAGGATCTTCTTTCAAACGGCGGCGCTCGATAATATCGCGCTCACGGTCAGATAAGGTAGCCAGCGCCTGCTGAAGCAGCAGGTGATTATTCGAGCTTTCCTGATGCGCAGCCAGCATGGTTTCTTGATCATCACGCGTATCGGCCAGATAATCCATTTTCTGATCATCGCTATCGGCAGACACGGTACTGTTGAGAAAGACATCGGATGCGGTCATGCGCTGATCCATCGCACGAACATCTTCTTGGCTGACATCAAGCATACGAGCAATATCGCCTGCCTGTTCATCGGTCAGCTGACCTTCGACAGCGCCGATTTTTTTCTTCAGTTTGCGCAGATTGAAAAACAACCGTTTTTGCGTGGCGCTGGAACTGATTTTCACCAGCGACCAACTGCGTAGAATATATTCTTGAATAGCGGCTTTGATCCACCAAATCGCATAGGTCGACAGGCGGAAACCGCGATCGGGTTCAAAACGTTTCACCGCTTGCATCATACCGATATTGCCTTCGGCGATCAGCTCGCCCATCGGCAAGCCGTATCCGCGGTAACGAAAGGCGATCTTGGCCACCAAGCGCAAATGACTAGTCACCAAACGGTGTGCGGCGTTTACGTCGCCCTGCTCGCGCCAACGCTTAGATAGCTCATATTCTTCCTGCGGCTCAAGTACGGGAAATTTTGTAATGTCTTGTAAATAACGACGCAGCCCATCCTGCGGTGAGAGAGGAACGGGCAAAGCAACCGCTTTTACGGGAAGCTGTTTACCTGGTTTGGTCATAGGTCTCCTTGAAGGCAAGCAGTATAGAGCTTAATGTCTACTCATTCAAGGGGTTATTCCGGTTTTCCCCAGGATTTCTCTACTAAAGGACTGTATTATCTATCAGATGTGAATAGCGCGGCCTAATACAGCCAATGAGGCTTCTTTTACTGCCTCATTAAGGTCCGGATGTGAATGACAGGTGCGGGCAATATCTTCTGACGACGCCCCAAATTCCATCGCAACTGCTAGCTCACCAATTAGTGTGCCGGCTTGTGGGCCGATAATATGCACACCCAACACTAAATCGGTGGTCGCGTCCGCCAGGATTTTCACAAAGCCGTCAGCACTTCCCATGGCGCGGGCGCGCGAGTTGGCCAGAAACGGAAACTTGCCCACTTTGTAGGCCCGACCGGCTGCTTTCAACTGCTCTTCGCTTTGGCCAATGGCGGCTACTTCCGGATAGGTATAGACCACGCCTGGCACCAGATTATAATTCACATGCCCTTTTTGGCCTGCCATGCATTCCACGGCGGCCACACCATCTTCTTCGGCTTTATGCGCAAGCATCGGACCAGGGATCACATCGCCAATAGCAAAGATGCCTTTCACATTGGTTTCAAAATGATGATCAACCGGAATGCGCCCACGCTCATCGAGCTTCACGCCCACTGTGTCGAGCAATAGACCATCGGTGTTGGGTTTACGGCCAATAGCCACCAATACATAATCAGCGACCAGCTCTTCGCCCGCGCCACCGGCAGCAGGCTCAAGCGTCAGCTTCACATCTTTAGCACCGGCTTTAGCTGAGGTGACTTTGGTGGCGAGCTTAAATTGCATGCCTTGCTTTTCCATGATCTTCTGGAACTGCTTGCTGATTTCCATATCCTGCGTCGGCAATACACGGTCTAGATATTCCACCACCGTGACCTCAGCGCCCAAACGACGCCAGACCGAGCCCAGCTCCAAACCAATGACGCCACCACCAATCACCACCAGTTTCTTGGGGATCTCAGGCAAGCTTAGCGCGCCGGTCGAGGACACAATTCGCTTCTCATCAATGATCACACCTGGCAGCGGGGTGACGCTCGAGCCGGTTGCGATTAAAATGCGCGCCGCACTGTAGCTCTTGCCATCGACATCCACTTTGCCTGGCGCGGTAATGGTTGCGTGGCCTTTGAGGTATTCCACTTTGTTTTTCTTAAACAAACCTTCAATGCCCTTGGTCAGACCTGAGACAATTTCATCTTTATGTTTCATCATCGCCGCCAGATCAATGCTCAGGCCCGAGAATTTAAGCCCATGTTTGGCACCATCATGCTTGGCGTGCTCATAGAGCTCCGAGGAGTGCAAAAGCGCCTTGGAAGGAATGCAGCCCACATTCAAACAGGTGCCGCCCAACGCGCCACGCTTTTCCACGCAAGCCGTTTTCATTCCTAGCTGAGCAGCACGAATCGCCGCCACATAACCAGCGGGACCGCCGCCAATAACAATGAGATCAAAATCAGCCATGGGAATGAAGTGCCTTTCTGTCGTGCTTAGAATGTTAGTGTGAAGGGGTGAGGGGAACAAACTGACCCGGATTACTCGATTTGATCACCGAACGGCGGTAAACCGGTTTTTCGACATCTTCCTGCGTATCGGTGCCTTCGCTTGCTGCTTCCGAGGCCGCTTCGGTAGCGGGCTCTGGCGGGCTCACCGCATCCGCTGTGGGTGTGCCCTCTACGGCAGGAGCCACCGGCTCGACCGGCGTCACAACAGGTACCGCTAAGGGATCAACGGCGGGAGCGACAGGTTGCGGCGCTATAGCCGTGGTTGTTTCCGGTGCTACGGTTGGTGTTGGCGCCGGTGCTGCTATTGCGGGAGCCGCAGGCATGGCAGGCATTTCTACCGCGGGCGCAATCGGCTCCACCGCGGGTGGCTGAATAGGGGTTTTGGCTTCCAAACGCAGCTCATCCATCTTTTGATCGAGCTTGCGTTCAAACGCGCTCATGTCTGAATCGAGTCTTTCGTTGCTGGTGGGTTTGGACTGGCACATTTTCGCATCCGAGCTAATGCTGCAGACAACCAACGCCCATAAAATCGGGCTGGTGGCAACTGCGAGTATGGAAATCGAGGTACCGATCACACCAGTGATACGCTGCCTTTTAACCAGCGCAATAATGCCCAGCACGACACCAATGGGCGAAATCACACCTAAAAACGGCAACAGCGCGATGCCGCCAAACACAATAGATAAGATGCCCCATATCGGTGTTTGCTTGCTGATCTGCTCGACGGTAACTTCGTTATCGTCTTTGTCCTCTATCTTTTCTTTATCGTCCGTCATTGAGCGACCCTTTCGTCAGGGGTTACAAATCCAACAATAGGCGACGCGGATCTTCCAGCGCTTCTTTCACGCGCACCAAGAAGGTAACTGATTCTTTGCCGTCAATGATGCGATGATCGTATGACAGCGCCACATACATCATCGGACGAATCACCACCTGGCCTTTTATGGCGATGGGACGCTCTTCCACCTTATGCATGCCTAAGATGCCCGATTGCGGGGGATTGATGATAGGAGTTGCCATCAGCGAGCCGTAAACACCACCGTTCGATACGGTAAAGGTGCCGCCGCTTAAATCGCTCATAGCAAGCGTGCCCTCACGGGCTTTTCCGGCCAGGCGCGCGATTTCTTTTTCAATACCGGCAAAGCTCAGCTGATCGGCATTGCGAATAACCGGCACCACCAGCCCTTGCTCGGTGCCTACCGCTACGCCAATATCGTAATAGTTTTTGTAGATGATTTCATCGCCATCAATCTGCGCATTCACTTCGGGAATTTCTTTCAGCGCATTGACCGCCGCTTTAACGAAGAAGGACATAAAGCCCATGCGCACGCCGTGCTTCTTCTCAAACGCATCCTTATACTCATTGCGAATCGCCATGAGATTGCTCATATCGATTTCGTTGAAGGTGGTGAGAATAGCGGCTGTGTTTTGCGATTCTTTCAAGCGCTTAGCGATGACCTGACGCAGCTTGCTCATTTTCACACGCTCTTCACGCGGACCCGATGCAGCAGATTGGTTACTTGCTGCAGGCGCTGATTTCGGCGCACTTGCCGCAGAGAGCACATCACCTTTGGTCACGCGGCCATCTTTGCCGCTGCCGCTGATAGATGATGCTGCAATGCCGGTTTCTTCCAGCAGCTTACGTGCAGCGGGACCTGATTGTTTGTCAGCCGGTGCAGCAGATGGCGTTGGGGCCTCAGCAGGAGCGGCTTTAGTTTCGGCTGGCGCTGATTTCGCACCAGCAGCACCTACTTCGATAGAGCCTAAAACCGTGCCAACTTGCACGGTTTTTCCTTCAGGAATTTTGATGTCTTTGAGTTTGCCCGCTGCGGGTGCATTAACTTCCAGCGTCACTTTATCGGTTTCGAGCTCGACAATCGCTTCATCTTGCGCGACAGCATCGCCTACTTTTTTAAACCATTTGGCCACCGTTGCTTCACTAACGGACTCACCTAACGATGGAACAACGATTTCACCAGCCATAATTACTCCTGCGGACATAAAGGTATGAGCCCCGCTTTTAATCCTGTATTCGCTTGTTGTAAAATAAAATTCTACTTTAAGCAGGTGGTATTCGGTGCAGCTTTATGAATACGGGTTAACAATTGCGCCGCGATTGCCTGTTGAGCCGGCCCTGGGTGTGAGGCATTGCGCTTGATTGGGTTAGGGAGGGAAGTAGCAAGCAGTGCCGCCTGCTGCAAGGAAAGACCACGCGCGCTGGTGCCAAAATGATATTTAGCCGCCGCCTGCGCGCCGTAAATACCCGGGCCCCATTCAGCGATATTTAAATATACTTCCAAAATACGCCGCTTGGACCAGGTGAGTTCCAACCAAAAGGTGAGGGGGATTTCCAGCATTTTGCGCACCCAGGAACGCTCCGACCACAGGAATAGATTCTTAGCCGTCTGCATGGTGATGGTAGAAGTGGCGCGCAACGGTTTGTCCCTGGCTTCCGAGCGCTCCCATGATTTTTCCAGCTGGGTGAAATCCACACCCCAATGATCGCAAAACGCATCATCTTCCGAAGCCATAACCGCAGCAATCAAGGAGGGAGAGATCTGCTTGAGCGGCACCCATTCGCGCGTGACTTTCTCGCCAGCCAGCCAATCGGCCAGCATCCAGGTCGAAACCGGCGGCACCACAACATAAAGCAGCGCCAATACATACGGAAACAGCACGAAACACAGAACGAACCGCGCTAAAAAGCCGGCAATAGTCGATTTTGTTTTATTCATAGGGGTGGCAGATTAGCGCAGTTCACAGACACTGCAATTATAATTAAACCAACTAAAAACTGTTTGGTTTTAGTTGGTAATAGCTCGCTTCGCGGCGAAAAATCGGGCTTCCGGCCTCGATTTTTATAGTTTGTCAGATTGACTATTAGTTGCTTGCGGTTTTTTCCTGCAAGCCATCGCGGGTGAAGTGATGGGCTTTGAGAAATGCCTGCACCCGCTCGCCGTACAGGCCTTTTTCATCGGGGCGCAGATGCACAATGCCTGAGGTAAACAGACGCTCGGTATCGGCATGGGATAGATGGGGGCCTAAGCTGCCGGCGCCTACCATCAGGCTTTTTCCACTAGCGACATCCAGTGCCGGAGGCGGGCCTTCCCAACGCACATCTTTTCCACGCAGCACATCGGCAAGCAGGCGGTCTACCTGATAACCCTCTATACAGACTTGCTTGAGGTCTTCTAGTTTTACGTTGGCTGCTTGCGACATATGAATTTACCACTTAAGTAGAAAAACCTAAGTCTGCCATTAAAAGATTAATTTTTGGTGCAGCGCTACGCTTTAGCCGCTTTTTTCTGCAACACGCTATCGGCATCAATGGCTTGACTTACAAGCAATTTTTGCTCTTTCTCATGAATTTTGAGATAGCCCGCTGCCGGTGAAGCCGCTTCCGGACGTCCGGTATAGCGTAAACGGTCGGTGCGACCAATGGCTTCCATCACATCTTCAATGCGCGGCGAAATAAAGCTCCAGGCACCCATGTTTTTGGGCTCTTCTTGGCACCATACGATCTCAGCGTTTTTATAGCGTGATAGCTCGGCTTTAATCTCGCGCTCAGGGAAGGGGTAATATTGCTCGGTGCGGATAATCGCCACATCATTGATGTTTTGCGCAGCGCGCGCTTCGAACAACTCGTAATACACCTTACCGCTGGTGATCACTACGCGGCGGATCTTATCGTCTTTCACCAGCTGCTGGGTTTCCCCAATCACCCGTTTGAAATGGGTATCTTTTGCCATATCCGCTAAAGCCGATACAGCAAGTTTATGACGCAACAATGATTTGGGCGTCATGATCACAAGCGGTTTGCGGAAGTTGCGCTTTTGCTGGCGACGCAAAATATGGAAATAGTTCGCAGGCGTGGTGCAATTGGCCACCTGCATATTATCCTCACCGCACAGCTGCAAATAGCGCTCCAGACGTGCTGAGCTATGCTCAGGGCCTTGGCCTTCATAACCATGCGGAAGCAACATCACCAAGCCCGACATGCGTAGCCATTTCACTTCACCGGACGAAATAAATTGATCGATAATCACCTGCGCACCGTTTGCGAAATCACCAAATTGCGCTTCCCACAAGGTAAGCGCTTTAGGATTGCCGATGCTATAGCCGTATTCATAACCCAGAATCGCAAATTCCGACAGCGAGCTGTCGATAACTTCATAGGGTTTTTGGCCTTCGGCAATATTGTTGAGCGGCAAATAACGCTCTTCGGTTTCTTGATCGACCAACACCGAATGGCGATGCGAAAATGTGCCACGGCCACAATCTTGACCCGACAGGCGCACGCGGTGACCTTCCGATAGCAAAGTACCAAATGCCAGGGCTTCGGCGGTTGCCCAATCAATACCCTGACCTTCATCAATCATTTTACGCTTCGCTTCAAGCTGGCGCACAATCTTGCTGTTGATCTTAATGGCCGGTACTTTGGAAATGGCAAGACCCACTTGTTTCAAGCGATCCAATTCCACGCCCGTATCGCCGTCTGGGTGTTCGCCTTTGGCTTTCTCCAAGCCAGCCCAATTGCCTTCCAGCCAATCAGCTTTATTCGGCTTGAAACTTTTGGCTGCTTCAAATTCTTTTTCAAAAAACTGACGGAACTCGGCGAATTTCGCATCCACATCCGGCTGCGTCAGCACACCATCATTGATCAATTTTTGCGAATAAATATCGGCTGGCAGCGGCTTTTTGCTGATCTCGCGATACATGAGCGGCTGGGTAAACATCGGCTCATCCGACTCGTTATGACCGTATTTGCGGTAACAGAAAATATCGACCACCGCATCGCGCTTAAACATCTGACGGAATTCAGCGGCGAGCTTGCACACATACACCACCGCTTCCGGATCATCGCCATTGACGTGGAAAATAGGTGCTTGTACCGACTTCGCCACATCGGTCGGATAGGGGGTGAAGCGCGAATATTTCGGGCTGGTGGTAAAGCCGATTTGGTTGTTGACGATAATATGGATCGAGCCCCCGGTGCGATAGCCGCGCAACTCCGACAGTGCCAAGGTTTCCGCCACCACGCCTTGGCCAGCAAAGGCCGCATCGCCATGCATCATCACACCCATGACGCTGCCGTTTTCTTCGGGATCGCCTAGAATATCGAGTTTGGCACGCACCTTGCCCACCACCACCGGATCGACGGCTTCTAAGTGCGACGGGTTGGCCAGCAGCGACAGGTGGATTTTGCCATACGGCGTTTCGCGGTCAACCGATGTGCCTAAATGGTATTTCACGTCACCGGAAGTCGGCACCCATTCGGGGAAATCAACATTGCCCTGGAAAATAGACAGCAGCTCAACATACGGTTTGCCAAGCACAGTAGTCAGCACGTTCATGCGGCCACGATGCGGCATACCGATCGCGATTTCTTTGACACCAAGTTTGGATGCCGTGTGGATAATAGCTTCCAGGCCAGGCAGCATCGCGTCACCACCCTGCACCGAGAAACGCTTGGTGCTGGGGTATTTCAGCTGTAGGAATTGCTCAAACGATTCCACTTCCACCAATGTGTTCCAGGTGTATTTCTTATCTTCCGTACTCAACCGGAAGTCACCACGATCCTGCTCAAAACGTTTTTGGATCCAGGCTTTTTGATCGGGGTGCTGAATATGCATGAACTCTACGCCGATATTGGCGCAGTAGGTTTGACGCAAAATAGCAACGATTTCGCGCAGTTTGGCTTTTTTAATGCCTAAGCTGCCATCCAGAAAAATCTCGCGATCCATGTCCTTGTCGCTAAAGCCATAGGTCGCGGGATCGAGTTCAGGATGGTAGGCATTGACCTCTAAACCCAGCGGATCGAGATTGGCGATCAAATGACCGCGCACGCGGTAGGCACGCACCATCATGATGGCGCGAATCGAGTCATGCGCAAATTTTTCAATCTGCTCTTGGCTTATGGCAGGTGCGGCTTTTTTATCTTTGCTCGCAGCCGGTTTTTCGTCTTTAGGCTCTTCAGCGCCAATGACGCGGGTAGTGATTTTGGTCCAAGATGCTTTACGTGCCGATGCCGACGCACCGCCCGTTGCTTCTTGGAACAGCTGGCGCCAGGATTCATCTACCGAGGCGGGATTGGTGAGGTAGCGCTCAAATAACTCCTCAATATAGGCGCCATTGCCGCCAAAAAAAGGAGAGGTAATTTCAAACGAGCCCACCATAACCAACCTATGTATCTTGAATGTTACGCCGCTTTTTTCTTCAGTAATTGCACCATGGTGCTACCCAGCGCTGCCGGTGAATCCGATACCACAATACCAGCGCTTTTCATCGCTTCGATTTTATCTTCAGCACCACCTTTGCCACCCGATACGATCGCACCAGCATGACCCATGCGGCGTCCCGGAGGGGCTGTGCGGCCAGCGATAAAACCAACAACCGGTTTTTTCACTTTGCTCTTTTTCAAGAATTCCGCTGCTTCTTCTTCGGCGCTGCCACCGATTTCACCGATCATCACAATCGCTTGTGTTTCATCATCATGTAAGAACATGTCCAAGCAATCAATAAAGTTGGTGCCATTGACCGGATCGCCACCAATACCGATACAGGTGGATTGACCCAAGCCTTCCGCTGAGGTTTGCGCCACCGCTTCATAGGTGAGGGTGCCCGAGCGCGACACGATACCGATTTTGCCTTTTTTATGAATATGGCCTGGCATAATGCCGATTTTGCATTCGCCTGGCGTGATGATACCTGGGCAGTTGGGGCCGATCAAACGGGTTTGCGTGCCAGAAAGCGCGCGTTTTACTTTCACCATGTCGAGCACCGGAATGCCCTCGGTGATGCAAATCACCAATTCAATTTTCGCATCGATTGCTTCTAAAATAGCATCGGCAGCGAATTTCGGCGGCACATAAATCACCGAGGCGTTAGCGCCGGTGGTGTGCACCGCTTCTTCTACCGTGTCAAATACCGGCAGATCGATATGGGTGGTGCCACCCTTACCTGGGGTCACGCCACCTACCATTTGGGTGCCGTACGCAATTGCCTGCTCCGAGTGATAGGTGCCTTCGCGACCGGTAATGCCCTGGCAAATGACTTTGGTTTTTTTATTTACAAGCACAGACATGGTTAGGCTGCCTTTCTTTTAACGGCTTTTACAATTTTCTCAGCAGCATCCGCCAAATTATCGGCCGGATTAATCGCGAGTCCCGAAGAGGCGAGCATTTTCTTGCCGAGCTCTACGTTGGTTCCTTCCAGACGCACCACCAACGGCACGTGTAAATTCACTTCGCGCGCAGCGGTGATAATGCCTTCAGCGATGATGTCGCAGCGCATAATGCCGCCGAAAATATTCACCAAAATGCCTTCCACGTTCGGATCAGAGAGAATAAGCTTGAACGCTTCACCCACTTTTTCTTTATTAGCGCCACCACCTACGTCTAAGAAGTTAGCCGGTGTGCCACCATAGAGTTTAATGATGTCCATGGTCGCCATTGCAAGACCAGCGCCATTGACCATGCAGCCGATATTGCCGTCCATTTTCACATAGCTGAGGCCGAATTTCGCCGCTTTTTGCTCCAGCGGATCTTCTTCATCGGGATCGCGCAATTCATGCACATCGGGATGACGGAACAGCGCGTTATCATCGAAATTGAATTTCGCATCGAGCGCGAGCAAATTCGCATCCTCGGTGATCACCAAAGGATTGATCTCCACTTGCGACGCATCGGTTTCGCAGAAGCATTTATAGATGCTGTTGACGAACTGCTCGAACTTGCCGTGCAGTTCTTTAGGAATATTCAGACCAAACGCCAATTTGCGCGCATGGAACGGATGCATGCCCGCGGCCGGATCGATCGATAGTTTCACGATTTTCTCCGGATGATGCTCGGCCACTTCTTCAATATCCATACCGCCTTCGGTCGAAGCCACAAAAGTGACATACGACGTCGCGCGATCAACCAACAAGCTTAAATACAGCTCTTTTTTAATGCTAGTACCTTGTTCGATATAGACACGCTTCACCAGCTTGCCCTCAGGACCAGTTTGGTGCGTAACCAAGGTCATGCCAATCATGTCGAGTGACAGCTTCTCAACATCATCCAGCGATTTGGCTAATTTCACACCGCCGCCTTTACCGCGACCACCGGCGTGAATTTGCGCTTTCACCACCCACAGCTTACCACCCAAGCCTTGCGCTGCACGCACCGCTTCTTTCGGGGTATAGGCCACATGACCTTGCGGTACGGGTACACCATATTTCGCCAAAATTTGCTTGGCTTGGTACTCATGTATATTCATCGAACGCTCCTTATCGCACTGCTGGAAATAACAGGCGCATTATAATTTTACTGCGTCACACAGACCCTTGACCGCAGCAACAGACTTGTCAAACATCGCTTTTTGCTCCGGTTTCAGGGAAATTTCAACTATTTTCTCGGCCCCGCCAGCACCAATCACTACCGGCACACCCACATAGAGATCTTTCACCCCATATTGACCGGTTAAATAAGCCGCACATGGCAGGATACGTTTCTTATCGTATAAATAGGCTTCTGCCATACGGATAGCCGATGCTGCCGGCGCATAATAGGCCGATCCAGTCTTGAGCAGACCCACGATTTCAGCGCCGCCATCACGGGTGCGCTGTACGATTTGGTCGAGCTTATCTTGTTTGAGCCAGCCCATTTTCACGAATTCCGGCAAAGGAATACCCGAGATGGTGGTGTAATCCACAACCGGCACCATGGTATCGCCATGCCCACCCAGCACAAAGGCATTAATATCCGCAATGGAGACATTCAGCGCTTCAGCCAGGAAAAAGGCGAAGCGCGAGCTATCGAGCACGCCCGCCATGCCCACCACTTTATTGGCAGGAAGGCCGGATACTTTTTGCATCACATACACCATCGCGTCTAGCGGGTTGGTGATCACAATCACAAACGCATTCGGTGCATATTTTTTGATATTCTCGCCTACGGTTTTAACGATACCGGTATTGATGCTCACCAAATCATCGCGACTCATACCAGGCTTGCGCGGCACACCAGCGGTTACGATAATCACATCACTATCTTTGATGTCGGCGTAATCATTGGTGCCTTTGATATGCACGTCGGCGCCGTCTACGGCTGAGCTTTGCGAGATATCAAGCGCTTTACCCTGCGGCAATCCTTCAGCGATATCAAACAATACGACGTCGCCCAGATTTTTAAGTTCTGCCAAATGCGCGAGCGTTCCGCCAATCATGCCAGCGCCAACCAGCGCTATCTTTTTACGTGCAGCCATAGAAATGTCCTTTTGAAAGTGAGTAATAATGATGGAGAGAGATTAGTTATAGTTTCAAACTATTTAATGTAGGGTTAATGGCTCATAATGGGCCGGAGATTAAATCTCTATTAAGCTTATTGCACTATAAATCTCATCATCGGAACAACTCTGCTAATGCATTGTAATATGAGATACTTTCCTTCCTTAACCATTACCACCATCAGCATTCTAGGTGCCGTGATCGGTTTCAATGCGGATTTAGGTATTTGGCCTTATTACGGCAAAGGTCTGCGCTTGGAGGCGGCTTTCTGGATTGCAACGGCCTATTTAACCGTAGCCGCCTATCTCATTGTCTTTCGCTTTGCCTTTATTCCCACCCGCTTTTGCCAAGCCAACGAACAGGTCGAGCCCTTTTCTAGGCGCGCTCTTTTTTTTGGTATCGGCGCCATGGGGTCAGTCTTCGGATGGGCTCTGTGTTTTCTCATCAGCGCCCATCTATTTTCGGTGCTTTCCTATGAAGATGACTTCATCGAATATGCAAGTTTCTTCGGTCTTTTAGCGGCGGCGCTGCTGTGTTTTTATGGCGCCTGGCTTTCCTTTTTAAAGACCGGAACACGGCTCTGGCGCACGCTTTCTTGCCTGGCTATTGCGTTTGGGCTTTTTATTTGCGCCATGGAAGAAATCTCCTGGATGCAGCGCATATTCGGCATTCAAACACCGGCTTATCTTGAAAAGCATAATATGCAAAAAGAGCTCAACTTTCACAATTTAGCATCGACGACCATGAATTTATGGTTCTATTTTCTGAGCATCTGTTTTCTGGTGCTGATACCGTTTTTTCATCGTTATACGCGCGTATTTAGCGCCGTATTTCCTGAATTATCTATCCTGATCGGCCGCTCCTATACATTGCTTATGGGGCTTACTGCCGCAGGGTTTCTCACCCATTATTGGAATGGCATTTTTGCTCAGCTGCCTTTTTTACTGGCGGCCATGGTTATGGTCTTTTGCCTGGTGCATGAGCGCGAAAAATACCCGTGGCTGCTGATTCTCATAGCCTATTTGGTAAGCCAAGGGCTGTTTATGTATTATGTCGATTGGCTGGAGCGCAAATGGGAGCTACAGGAATATAAGGAATGCTATATCGCTATCGGATTTTTCATCTATAGCATCGAGCTCTGCTCGCGACTGCGCCAATTACCTAATAAACCCAAGCGCCTCTAGGAATTCATCCGATCGAAAAATTCACTGTTGGTTTTGGTGTCGCTTAGCTTTTCCAACAAAAATTCGATGCCGTCCATTGGTCCCATCGGCGCCAGGATTTTGCGCATGACCCACATCTTGGTCAGTGTCGATTTATCTACCAGCAGATCTTCTTTACGCGTGCCAGACTTGGTAATATCCATCGCCGGGAAGGTACGTTTGTCAGCCAGTTTACGATCGAGCACGATCTCGGAGTTGCCGGTACCTTTGAATTCTTCAAAGATCACCTCATCCATGCGCGAGCCGGTTTCAATTAACGCGGTTGCGATAATGGTAAGCGATCCACCTTGTTCAATGTTACGCGCAGCACCAAAGAAGCGCTTGGGGCGTTGCAGCGCGTTGGCATCCACACCACCGGTGAGCACCTTACCCGATGATGGCACCACGGTGTTGTAAGCACGCGCCAATCGCGTAATCGAATCGAGCAGAATCACTACGTCTTTTTTATGCTCAACCAGCTTTTTGGCTTTCTCAATCACCATCTCAGCTAGCTGTACGTGACGGGTTGCCGGCTCATCAAATGTCGATGATACCACTTCACCTTTTACGGTGCGCTGCATATCCGTTACCTCTTCAGGGCGCTCGTCAATGAGCAATACGATCAGGAAGGCTTCTGGATGATTAGCCGTGATTGAATGGGCGATATTTTGCAGATAAACTGTTTTACCCGTACGCGGCGGCGCGACAATCAAGCCGCGCTGGCCAAAGCCTAGTGGCGATACAATGTCTGCAACGCGCATCGAGACGTCTTTTTTGTCAGGACGGTTTTCAATCTCTAATTTGATACGGCGATCGGGATAAAGCGGGGTCAAATTGTCGAAATTGATGCGGTGATGAACCGCTTCGGGATCATCAAAATTGATGGTGTTTACTTTAAGCAGCGCAAAATAACGCTCGCCATCTTTCGGTGCGCGGATTTCACCCGATACCGTATCACCCGTGCGCAGGTTGAAACGACGCACTTGGCTAGGCGATACATAAATATCATCAGGGCCAGCTAAATAATTCGCCAGCGGCGAGCGCAAGAAACCAAACCCGTCTTGCAATACTTCGATCACGCCTTCGCCGGTGATGGCTTCACCTTTTTCTGCCTGCTTTTTCAAAATGCCAAAGATCATTTCCTGCTTGAGCAAGGTGCTTGCGTTTTCAACGCCAGCTTCTTCCGCCAATTGCAATAATTCAGCGGGGGTTTTGAGTTTTAAATCTTGAATTTTCATAAAGGAAATCTGGAAAAAAGGTTGAGAGAAGGAGGATGGCTAATACGAAAATACGCGGGTATTTAAATACTGGGTATTTGGCATTGGCGCTCGGAAGGAAGGCATATGAGCGCGGCACATATGTTTATTCTTATAAATACATTACGCCCAGGCGTCAATAGGCTTTCGACAGCCATTTACCATAATTTAAAGCCACGACGGCGCTGCACATCGCCTTTTTGTGCTACTTCCTGGCTTTCGAGCTTGCGCTCAGAGACAGCATGGCTTCATTCGGCGCTACTGGCTTTAGGCGCACTTCCATCACCCCAGTATTATCTTCACTTTTCCCGTCCAGCCAAGTTCATCTTCTACGGCAAGCTGCTCACGCGCCGCCTAGGTCTAGGAAATCTTTTTCAGTGCTTCGCTTGATCCTGGCCAGCTTGAGCGGGCCAATCCCAGAGTAATATAGCCTAGCTTAAAAAGGTTTAAGTACCACTAACAGCACGATGATTATCATTAAGATTGCTGGTATCTCATTGAAAATACGGAAATATTTTTCGCTCTTAGGGCGCTCGTCACGGGCAAAAGCCTTGCGGTAACGAGACATAAGTGCATGGGTCATCTGCATAATAACCAACAATGTGAGCTTGGCATGGAGCCAGCCGTTTTGGTAAGCCTGGGTGATATAAAGCAACCACGCACCAAGTAACCAGGCGGCAATCATGGCCGGATTGATGATGATACGCAGCAGGCGATGTTCCATCACCTTAAACAGCTCCGATGCCTCACTGCCAGGTGCGACCCTGCTGTGATAAGCATAAAGGCGCGGCAGATAGAGCATGCCGGCCATCCAGGATAATACCGCGATAATATGCAAGGCTTTCACCCAGAGATAGAGCTGGTCAATCATGCGGCTTTCTCCATTATATTGTGAGCGCAAGCACTCAGGTTCTTAGGGCAATACCGGGTAATTTGAAACGAACATAGCGCTGTATCTTTGCCCGACGCTAAACATAAATTAGCGAGCGCCTCAATAAAATGAGGCTCTACCGAGAGCGCACGCACACGCTGATAGCTCGGCACACCGTTGCGCTGCGCCAATTGACGATATTCAATATCCAACTCCACCAGCGTTTCGGAATGCTCTGATACAAAGGCAATTGGGATTACCACCAGCGGTACTTTATCTTCGCCCGCGCGCATAATTTCATCTTCGGTCGACGGCCCAATCCATTCGAGCGGACCCACCCGACTTTGATAAGAAATTCGATAATCGAGCTTATCAATGGTCAAAATCTGGCAGACCTGCTCAACGGTTTTTTCCACCTGCCATTGATAAGGATCACCGGCTGCAATCACCTTCTTGGGCAGGCCATGCGCCGAAAATAACAGGCGGGGCTTACCAAATTCGGCCGCTTTCCAGTAGCTGTCTTTAATCAATTTTACATGCGCGGCAATAAAGCTGCGCTCGGTGGGGTAACAACAAATGCGCGTGGTCGGTACGTCAAGCCCAATGGCTTCTGCCGCTTGCTGCCAATCAGCAAAAGAAGATGCTGTAGTTGTTGTTGAAAATTGCGGATAAAGCGGCAGCAAAATAATATGATCGGGCTGATATTGTTTTATATTTTTTGCCACCGTCTGGCTCATCGGATGCCAATAACGCATCGAGACAAATGTTTTATATTCGTCCTCCGATTTTTGTTTAAGCATCATTTCTAATGCCTGCGCCTGCTGCAAGGTTTGCTCTAAAATCGGCGATTTCCCACCCATTTCTTGATAGATACCTTGCGCTTTTCGATCACGTTTAAACGATATCCACTTAGCCAGCATCCAACGGAATGGCTGGGGCAGACGAATAATAGCAGGGTCATGAAATAGATTAAATAAAAACGGCTTTACCGCTTTCAAATTATCGGGACCACCCAGATTAAACATGACAACTGCGTATTTACTCATGATGCTTTTCTTAGAAATTCACATAGCGCATACATATTCTCTACCGGTGTTTGCGGAATAACGCCATGTCCCAAATTGAACACATGCGGGCCTGATGATAATTCCTGTAAAATATGTGCCGCTTCCGCCACTAGTTTTTCCTTATCGCCAGCCAATACCTGTGGGTCCAAATTGCCCTGTACTACACAAAGCGGCTGCAACTCTTCTCGCACCCACCTAAGCGATACGGAATTATCTACATTCACCGCATCCACCTTGGTTTCCACCACATACCGTTTATACAATTCTGCCGATTGACGGGGAAACCCAACCAAAGGAATTTCTGGATAATCAGTCTTCAGCGCGGCAACGATCTTTTTAGTCGGCTCAATAACCCAACGATCATAATCACCACCTCGAATCACCCCAGCCCAAGAGTCAAACAACTGAATAATCTCGGCACCTGATTTAATTTGCTCCTTTGCATGCATAATCACCGCTTCAGTAAGCAAATCGATCAGCTGAGAGAAAAATACCGTATCCTGCTTAGCAAGTGTTTTCAAAATTGAAAAATCACTGCCTGATTTTCCTTCGACCACATAACTTGCAAGCGTCCATGGTGCACCGACAAAGCCAATCAAACTAGTTTCTTCTGGCAAGGCTTTCTTAGTTATTCGCAATGCCTCATACACCGGTGAGAGAAATTCTATCACCTTCGCTGCTGATAATCGTGCAAGCCCTTCTGCATCACGAATAGGCTCTAATCTAGGCCCATGACCTTCCTCAAACCACAGCTTTGCTCCCAATGCTTGTGGCACTACCAAAATATCAGAAAATATAATCGCTCCATCCATTGCAAAGCGCTTAATAGGTTGCAAGGTTGCTTCCATCGCATCTTGCGGTGAATAACAAAATGCCAAAAAATCTTTCTTGGTTTTTCTCAATTCCCGATATTCAGGTAAATAACGCCCTGCTTGTCGCATAAACCAGAAAGGATTTCTTTCCCCCTGCTTTCCCATCAAAGTCGAGACTAAAATCTTATGACTACTATACATAATAAAATATTTAACAAAGGTAGTGGTAGTAGTGGATAGACGGTATAAAGTGCATGAAATCTAATCCACAGCTTATGATATATAACGCCATGCCAAAATTAAGCGAGGATAAAATAATAAGCAACCTGGTTAAGCCACTGAAATGATAGCAGGCAGCATACGGTTTATGAAAAATGGGGATAAGTAGTTACTCTAAAAAATAATCCCCTTTTTTCCAAGCGCGGTATAACGTTGCTCACATGTGTATAATTTAGTAATAACAAAGTGGGATAGATGGATAAGTTTAACACACCGTTTCACACCGCTTTCTTACAAGAGTTATTCACAGAGTTATTGGCAGAATGAAAAAATTCAATTTGCATTTAGTATCAGATTCCACCGGAGAAACGGTGGGTAGTATTGCACGCGCAGCCTTGGTGCAGTTCCAAGATGTCGAGGCGGAAGATTTTACTTGGACCTTAGTGCGCACCAAAACCCAATTGGAAAAAGTGATCGAGAGCATCAAGGAAAATCCGGGTGTGGTGATGTATACATTGGTTGACCGCGAATTGCGCGATCTATTGAAAAAAGAATGTGCCTTGCGCGGACTGCCTTGCATCGAAGTACTGGCTAATGTCATCTCTGAACTATCGGCGCATTTAGGCCTGGAAAGCAAAGCGCAGCCTGGCAAGCAGCACGAGCTGAATGAAGAATATTTCCAACGGGTGGATGCGATCAACTATGCGCTTACCCATGACGACGGACAGGCGCATTGGGAATTGGAAGATGCGGATATTGTATTGGTGGGTGTCTCGCGCACCTCAAAATCACCGACTTGCGTCTATCTAGCCTATAAAGGACTGAAGGCAGCCAATATTCCTTTTGTACCTGAATGCCCGCTGCCGCCCATTTTAGAAGAACTCAAAAGTCCGCTGGTGGTTGGCCTCACCATTAGCCCAGACCGCTTGCAGCAAATCCGCAAAACCCGCTTGCAATCGCTCAAGCATGAAGAAGATACGAATTATGTGGATATGGAACAGTTGCAGCGCGAAGTGGCGGAATCGAGAAAATTGTTCAATAAGCACCGTTGGCCAGTCATTGATGTGACCAAGCGCTCGGTGGAAGAAACGGCTGCTACCATCATGCAGTATTTCAAAAAACATCAAGAAAAACGCAGCGAACAGGCAGAGCATGGCTAAGAAAGCAGCCGTTATTGGATGGCCGGTTTCACATAGCCTTTCGCCTAAATTGCATGGCTATTGGATCGAGCATTATGGGCTGGATGCGAGTTATGAGGCGGTTGCTATTGAGCCGAATGCGCTCAAAGGCGGCGTGGGTAAACTAATTGATGCCGGCTATGTCGGTTTCAATATTACCATTCCCCACAAAGAACCCATTATCGAATTGCTGGATGTGATAGATGATACGGCGCGCGCCATTGGCGCGGTCAACACGGTTGTTATCGGCCATGGTAAATTGCTTGGCATGAATAGCGATGCGTATGGCTTTATGGCCAATATTCACAGCGCTGCGGCTGAATTGCGCAGCGAAAAAGCCGTGGTGCTTGGAGCCGGTGGGGCCGCGCGCGCCGTATGCTATGCGCTACAGCAAGCAGGGTTTGCCCAGATTATCATTACCAACCGGACGAAGGAAAAAGCGCAGCTGCTTGCGGATAGTTTAGGCGATCCTATAGAGGTGGCGGCTTGGGAAAAGCGCAATGCGCTGCTGGCGGACGCCGATTTGCTGGTCAATACTACGAGCTTAGGCATGAAAGGCAAAGAACCGCTTACCATCGATTTGGCGGCGCTGCCTGCGCATGCGGTGGTCAATGATATTGTTTACGCGCCGCTTGAGACGGATCTGCTGCGGCAGGCCCGAGCGCGCAAGTTACAGGCGGTGGATGGGCTGGGCATGCTCTTGCATCAGGCGGTTCCGGCCTTTGAAGCCTGGTTTGGCCAACGGCCGCAGGTAACGGCTGAGCTTAAACAGCTTATAGTAGAAGGCCTATGATTACGCTGGGTCTTACCGGTGGTATTGGCATGGGTAAATCCACGGTAGCAAAAACTTTTGCCGCGCAAGGCGTGCCGGTCTGTGATGCGGATGCGATTGTGCATCAGCTGCTGGGTAAAAATGGTGCGGCGGTCGAGCCGATCCGCGCTTTATTTCCTGAGGTAGTGGAAGATGGCGCCGTCAACCGCAAGCGCTTAGGTGCGATAGTCTTTGCAGATGTTGCGCAACGCAAAGCGCTTGAGGCCGTTATTCATCCGCAGGTGCGCGCGGCAGAAATTGCCTTTATCGAACAGCACCAACAAGCGCAAACCCCGCTTATCGTGCTGGAAATTCCCTTATTATATGAGGCAGGGGCAGAGTCGCGCTGCGATAAGGTGGTGGTGGTGAGTTGTGATCCGGCGACGCAACGGCAGCGGGTGATGGCACGCGACGGCATGAGTGAAGCGCGGTTTAAGCAGATTCTAGCGGCACAGATGCCCGATGAACAAAAGCGCCAGCGCGCGGATTTTATCGTTGATACCGCCTGTGATTTGGAACAAGTTAGAGACCAGATAAGGCAGATTATGGAAACGCTACATGCGTGAGATTATATTAGATACCGAAACCACCGGTATGGATCCGCTCAGCGGCCACCGTATTGTTGAAATTGGCTGTGTCGAGCTAATGGGCGGTATCCGCACCGGCGAATTTTACCATTGCTACCTAAATCCCGAACGCGATATGCCGGAAGAGGCGTTTCGGGTGCATGGCCTTTCGGGTGACTTTCTAAAAAAACATCCCACTTTTATGGAAGTGGTGGATACTTTTCTTGAATTTATCGCCGACTCACCGCTGGTGATTCATAATGCTGGCTTTGATATGCGCTTCATTAATGCTGAATTAGAGCGCCTGGGCTTTAAAGCTCTGCCTATGGATAGGGCGGTTGACACCTTAGCGCTGGCTCGCCAAAAATTTCCTGGTGCACCGGCAAGCTTGAACGCACTTTGTAAGCGCTTTGAAATCGATCTGTCGGCAC
This sequence comes from Rickettsiales bacterium, assembly GCA_033762715.1. Taxonomy (GTDB): domain Bacteria; phylum Pseudomonadota; class Alphaproteobacteria; order Rickettsiales; family SXRF01; genus JANRLL01. The sequence continues at coordinate 62,190 of JANRLL010000006.1, forward strand.
GTACCAAGCATGGAGCGTTGTTGGATGCGGAATTACTTGCTGATGTGTATTTGGAATTATTGGGCGGCAGACAGGTTGCATTAGGGCTCGATAGCAAACAAGCGGCGGTTATGGCATCTGAAGCAGCGGCGGCAACTTTAGCCGTTTCGCATCCACCGCGTAGCTTTGCCCCTTCACAAGAAGAGATGGCAGCACATATGGCTATGCTGGCCAAACTAAAAAACCCACTCTGGCAGGCTTAAAAAGCCAATCGGCTTTTTCTTACATCTTTGCTGTGACATAAAAAAAGGGCCCCGAACGGGGCCCTTTTCTGTATCGGTAGTTAAACTGAGTTATTTCTTTACGTTCAGTTTAATTTCAACGCGACGGTCAGCCGCCAAGCAAGCAATCAGCTCTGCACGGTCGCCTTTTTCGTCACATTTGGTAACAGAGGTGTTTTCACCTTTACCTTCAACGCTTACTTTGCGGGTTTTCAGACCTTTGGTAGCCAGGTATGCTTTAACCGCGTTAGCGCGTTTGGTAGAGAGTTTTTGGTTGTAGCTTGAAGTGCCGATTTTGTCAGCAAAGCCAACGATATCAACGCTTTCAACTTCTTTAGCGCCTTTAATGATTTTCGCTACTTCGTTGAGTTTCGCTTTTTCTTTAGCGTTCAAGGTCGATTTGTTAAAATCGAAATATACGGTGCGTTGTTCTTTAGTGAGCAAAGCGCCATGGCAGTTATCATAGCTAGAATCCCATTTGGTCACAACGCAGTTACCGTTGCTGCTAACCACTTGGTTGCCGTTTTTATCAGTTACGATGTCTTTAGCCAGCTGCGGTGCTGAATAAACAGCTGCAGGAGCGAGCACTGCGAAAGCAGAAGCAATCATGCAGGCTTTTTTCAAATTAATCATGATCCATATCCTTATTTAGTAGTTAATACATTAAACTTCGGTATTCCCTATATGAATTGGGAAAATAATGTATTGGCCCCACTAGCGCAATCTCTAAATACAACCGCAACCTTGGTCCACACTATCAATAATTATCAATTTATAACAGCATGTTATGCTATAAAAATCACTGAGTGCGAAGCGATGCGTTGCATAAAACTAGACAAGTGATGCTAGATTGCCACAGCTGTTAAAGCGAGGGGTTTTAGGATTGAGCCTGCGCTTGTTGCTGTGCCTGATTTTGCAAGTAAAGTGCATGAAAATCAATGGGATCAAGCATGAGAGGTGGGAAGCCGCCATCGCGTGTGACATCGGCAATGACCCGCCGTGCAAATGGAAATAGCACAAATGGGCATTCGATCAAAATGAGCGACTCAATTTTATCTTCCGGCACATTCGCGATTTGAAAAATACCGCCATAAGCCAGATCCACTAAAAATAACGTATTGGATTCAACTTTGGCATGAGCGACAATATGCAGCGTCATTTCATAGATATTTTCTTGCAGTTTTTGGGCCTTTAAATTGACACTAATATCAATATTGGGTTTTTGATTATTGGTAAGCAAGCTTTGCGGCGCATGCGGATTCTCAAATGATAAATCCTTGATGTATTGCCCTTTGACGGCAAAACTTTGCTGGAGATGGGGAACGGGATTTGCGGACTCATTCATTAGCGAATTCCTTTGTAAGCAAAAATGATCTGTGGTTGACTACTGTTGATCGATATATACAAAAAACGAATACTCTTCATTATATAAATACGAGCATAAAAGAAAGAAGGATATGTCGGACGGAATTCCCTATGCGGATATTGTCATTTTGGCCTTGATTGCAGGCTTTATATTATTGCGCCTGCGCAGTGTGCTGGGTCAAAATTCAGGTGATGAGGGCGGGATGTTCAAAAAGAACAGCGCCCCAACAACCGAACAAAAACTCGCCGAAGCACTTTTACCTGCTCCGGATAAAATCAACAAAACAAAAGCCAAAGAGGAGTATGACCCGTTGGCTGAGCGCATCACCGATGCCGAGATCGCCAAAACGATTCTGGCGCTGAAAGAAAAAGACGCGCAATTTACCGTCACCGGCTTTATGAGTGGAGCTAAAATGGCGTATGAAATGGTGTTTGATGCCTTTGCTAAGGGCGACAAGCAGACGCTTATGATGTTGCTATCTTCCGATACACTCAAACATTTTACCGATGCGATCGATGCGCTTCAAGCGCAGGCCAACCGCACCGAGACCACCTTGCTGTCGGTGGTGGCCAATACTATCTCATCGGCCAGCCTGCAGAAAAACATGGCGCGTATTACCGTTGATTTTACCAGCGAGCAAATCACCGTCGTGCGCGATAGCGAAGGCAATGTGATCGAAGGCAATGTATCTTCTTCTGAAAGAGTAGATGACAGCTGGACCTTTGAGCGCGATGTGACCTCTAAAAATCCCAATTGGAAAATTATAGAAACCTGATGTTTCGCCGCCTTGGTTCCTTACTCTGTCTTATAACGCTGAGCGCGTGCTCTTTTTTTCAACAACCGGATCATTTTGAAGCCCGAGAAATAACATTTTCTGAGCTGAATAACTGGCCGAGCGATAATCACAGCGAAGCGCTACAAAGCTTTTTGATGTCTTGTCCTGCACTCAGCAAAACCTCACGCAATGCAACCACCGGCAGCAATATTGCCATTCCACTGCCTGTCTGGAAATCACTGTGCCAAGATGCGGTGAAATCGGCCATCATTCCTGCTGAGGCGCGCCAGTTTTTTGAACGGCGTTTCGTGCCGTTTCGTATCAGCAACAACCGCAAAGAGCATGGACTCTTTACCGGCTATTATGAGCCGGTGCTTTATGGTTCGCGTCATAAAGGTGGCGATTTTATCTATCCGCTATACGCGGCACCCGCCGAGCTTAAAAACAGCAAACCTTATTTTACCCGCCAAGAGATCGATGAAGGGCGCCTGGCTGGTCGGCGCTTAGAGCTGGTGTGGGTGGATGATCCGGTGATGTTGTTTTTCATGCAAATTCAAGGCAGCGGACGGGTTCGCCTGACCAATGGCTCTGAAATCCGCTTAGGGTATGCCGACCAAAACGGCCATGGCTACGTCGGCATCGGCAAGCTCTTTGGCGAGGAGGGTCTGCTTCCTAAAGATCAGATCAATTTCTTTACCCTGCGCCAATGGCTCTACGATCATCCCAACCAAGCGATTGCTATGATGCAGCGCAATCCGTCTTATGTGTTTTTCAAAGAGTACCAAGGCCCGGGGCCGATCGGATCGGTTGGGGTGGCGCTCACACCACGGCGATCGCTCGCGGTGGATAATCGCTATATGCCGTATGGCTTGCCGGTCTATTTGGAAACCAAATTGCCAGCCGAGCCGGCGCGTGAAGCGGTGAATTTTCAGCGCCTCATGGTTACGCAAGATACAGGTGGTGCAATTCGCGGACCGGTGCGCGGCGATATATTCTTCGGCGCCGGTGATGAAGCTGAATATATGGCCGGCTATATGAAGGGGCGTGGCGTCTATAGCTTGCTCGTACCCCGAGAAGTTGCTGACCAGCTGCGGCCATGACACGCCATATTCGTTTTTTGTCTGATGAAGAAGAGCGGCTGTGGCAGCAGCTGCAATCGACGGTAACGCCGCTGGAACCATCAAATCCATTAGCTATACCTGCGCTTCCAGCCGTGTCCAAAGCCGTCAAAATCAAAAGTGTTTTACGGCCGCCTAAACCAGTGTTGCCAGCTGCGCCTTTGCAGCCTTTAGCGCAAGGCAGCTATGATAATATGGACCGTATGACCGCGCGCAAACTCAAGCGCGGCCAATACCCGGTGGATGCAATGCTGGATTTGCATGGCTATAATCGTGAACGGGCGCAGACCCTATTAGAGCAGTTCGTATCCGGTCATTATCAGCAAGGGCATCGCTGCGTGCTGGTCATTACCGGTAAGGGCAAACCCGAAGCACCAGCCGTGCTTAAAACATTGCTGCCTCAGTGGTTAGAACAAGACGTGCTTCGGCCAATGGTGCTTGCTTTTGACACAGCCAAGCCGCATCATGGCGGCGCGGGCGCTTTTTATATTTTGCTGAGAAGAAAACGCGGATGATCGACGATAAGATACATGTGCTGGTAATCGATGATGATGATCGTCTGCGCTCGCTGCTTAAAAAATTTCTGCGCGACCAAGGATTCATGGTGACGGTAGTGGCCAGTGCGCAGGATGCGCGCCAAGTGATGGAATGGTTTATGGTGGATGTGCTGGTGCTGGATGTGATGATGCCTGGAGAAGATGGGCTGGAGTTTCTGCGCTCATTGCCGAAAGCAGGACGTCCGGCGGTGCTGATGCTCTCTGCTATGGGCGAGGCGGAAGATCGCATTAAAGGATTGGAATTCGGTGCCGATGATTACCTGGCCAAACCGTTTGAGCCCAAGGAACTAGTGCTGCGCCTGAAAACCATCATGCGCCGTATCCAAATCAGCAAGCCGGAAGACAAGCTTGTGTGCTTTGGCGATTATTGTTTTGATTTGGAGACCAACCAACTTACGCTCAATAATGATCATATCTATCTGACACCTAATGAGGCGCAAATGCTGCGCTCGCTGGCGGAGCAAAGTGGCCAGCCGGTGTCGCGCGAGGCTTTGTCCAAACTGATTTCAGGTGGCAGCAGTGAACGCAGCGTCGATGTGCAAATCACGCGCCTGCGCAAAAAAATTGAACCCAATGAAGGCCGTCCTATCTATTTACAAACGGTGCGTGGGTCTGGGTATGTGCTCTATGCCAATGTGGCAAGGAAAGCCGTATGATTGGAAAATCCCTGCTGCCGAAAAGCCTGTTTGGTCGCGCGCTGCTAATTTTGCTGCTGCCGATGTTGCTCACGCAGTTGATCATGGCCTATATCTTTTTTGATCGCCACTGGCAGAATGTCTCGCGCTATATGGCTCATTCCATGGCCGGCGAAATATCCTTTTTGGTGGATCAGCTTCATACGGCCTCTGCCCAAGAGCGGCTGGCGGTGGAAAAAAGCTTTGAAAACGCTACCAGCATGCGCGTGGCATTTGAGCCGCTCGAGATGTTTAAGACCCGCCGCTCCAGCGATGACTTTCCTGAATTTCGTGAAAAGTTGGATGAGATATTAGGGCTGCCCAATGTGGTGCGCAAAATCGATGGGGGCAGTACGATCGAAGTATCGGTGTTGCTCGATACCCATACGCTTACCATTAAAACGACGGTCAAACGCCTAGAAAGCCGCACTACCTTCATCTATATCCTGTGGATGGTGGGGCTTTCGATTGTGCTAATGTGTATAGCGCTCTTATTCTTGCGCAATCAGGTGCGCCCCATCCGCCAACTGGCCGAAGCGGCCGATAGTTTTGGCCGCGGGGTGGATGCGCCGAATTTCCGTCCGCACGGCGCCAGTGAAGTCCGCAAAGCCGCGCATGCGTTTATTGTTATGCGTGAACGCATCAAGCGGCAATTGCGCACGCGCACGGAAATGTTGGCTGGCATTTCTCACGATTTGCGCACCCCGCTTACGCGTATGAAATTGCAATTGGCTATGTTAGGCGACAGCGAAGCGGCCAAAGAGCTGTCTGATGATGTGCAGCAAATGGAGCATATGATCCAAGAATATCTGGATTTTGCCCGCGGGGAAGGCGGCGAGGTGGCGGTTCGCATGCCGGTTGGCGAATTGCTTCAAGATGTGGTCGAAGATTACCGCCGCTTGAATGCACCCGTAACCTTTAGCGACAGCGAAACGGTGATGGTCGATATTCGTGCTATTAGTTTCCGGCGCATGCTGCATAACCTCATCGATAATGCATTACGTTATGGCACTTCATGCAACGTGTCGTTGGTCAAAAAAACCAACGCTTGCGAGATCCTGATTGATGATGAAGGGCAAGGGATTCCAAGCGATAAACACCAAGAAGTGTTTAAGCCTTTTAGTCGCCTCGATCCCTCACGCAACAGCAAAACCGGCGGGGTAGGGCTTGGGCTTACCATCGCACGTGATATTATCTTAGCGCATGGCGGCTCTATTACGCTCGATGCATCACCTAGCGGCGGCTTGCGGGTGATTATTCGTTTGCCACTGCAAAATTGAGGATGGGTTTATGAGTTTATTCCTATTTCGTTTCTGGCCGGTGGTTTTACCGTTGGTTATTTATGTGCTGTGGTATGGGCTTACAAAACGCCGTGCCTTGCGCAAAGGCGAAACACCACCGCAATTTCGCGAGGGCCCATGGTTTTGGATGATTATCGCGTGTTTGTCGATTGCAGTGCTGTGCTTTCTTTATATGAGCTTTACCATTGAAGCGCAAAAAGGCACCTATGTGCCGGCCCACGAAGAACAAGGCGTCTTGGTGCCAGGTCATATCAACCCTCAGGACAAATAAGTGACCCACACGCTACAACCAGACTGGCTGCAATGGAAGGAGACGCAACGCTTACTTGCGGCCTTTTTCGCTGAGCCTGATGCCATTCGTTTTGTCGGAGGTTGCGTACGCGATTCACTAGCGGGGCACGCGGTGGTCGATATCGATCTGGCCACGCTGCATCATCCTGACCGGACGCAGAAATTGCTCGAGCAAGCGGGCATCAAAGCCATTCCCACTGGCATCGAGCATGGTACGGTGACCGCGCTCATTGGCGAAAAAAAATTCGAAATCACCACGCTGCGCAAAGATGAATATTGTGATGGCCGTCATGCACAGGTTGTTTTTAGCCAAAGCTGGGAAGAAGATGCCGCACGGCGTGATTTTACCATCAATGCTCTATCGTTATCGCCAGCAGGTGAGCTGTTTGATTATCATGATGGGCTTTCGGATTTGCGTGCTGGCTGTGTGCGTTTTATCGGACAGGCCGATTTGCGCATTCAAGAAGATTATCTGCGAATTTTGCGCTTCTTTCGCTTTTATGCTCGCTTCGGACAAGGGGCTGCCGACGCACAAGCCTTACACGCCTGTCAGGTATGGGCTTCGCATCTTTCGCATTTATCGGGTGAGCGTATTCAGCAAGAATTATTTAAACTGCTGGATGTGCCAGCTTGTGTGAGCGCGTTCGAGCTCATGCGTACGCATCATATTTTATTTCATGCACTCGGAATTGAGATATTCGATTGCCAGGTATTAGCGCGCATGGAGGGTTTGAACTTCCATGTGAAGTTTGCCGCTTTGCTTTATGCTACTGCTAAGCCGCTTGCTGCCTTGGAGCGTGTGGTAGAGCGCCTGAAACTCTCTAATGCGATGCATAGGATGTTGCGCGTGTTGCTCTCTCATATCGAGCCATTGCAGCAGGCAGAAGGCGAGCGAGCACAAAAACAATTGCTGCGTAAATTAGGCAAAGAAGCTTTCTTAGAGTTATTGGCGCTAAGTGAAGCGGTTCACGAAAACAGGCAAGATAAAGCGCGCACTATAGCAGAACATTGGGATATTCCACTACTTCCGATCAAAGGGGAAGATTTGATTGCCGCCGGATATCATCAAGGCAAGACCCTGGGGCGCCGAATGCATCAGCTTGAGCAGGAATGGGAAGAAAGCGATTATACGCTCAGCCAACAACAGCTGATCGCACGCGCCAAAGAATTACTTTGAGGCTTCCGCCGGCTCGTCGACAAATTTCTCGCCAGCCGGGTTTTCTTCCAGCGCATAGCCGGCCGAACGCACGGTGCGAATCAAATCCGGTTGCTTGCCATCATAATCCAGGCCTTTACGCAAGCGACGCACATGCACGTCTACGGTGCGAAGCTCAACGTAAATATCATGGCCCCAGACGGCATCGAGCAATTGCTCACGCGAAAACACACGTCCTGGATGTTCCATCAAATAACGCAACAGTGAAAACTCGGTTGGGCTTAAATGAATTTCGGCGTCATTGCGCGTCACTTTATGCGCGGCCACATCCATTTTAATACCAGCAAAGCTCATGATTTTTTCCGACAAGGCGGGGCGGAAGCGGCGGAACACAGCGCGAATACGCGCGATCAATTCAGCCGGTGAAAAAGGTTTTACGATATAATCATCCGCACCGGCATCAAGGCCGCGAATGCGATCGCCTTCTTCGCCGCGCGCAGATAACATAATGATCGGGATGGCTTTCGTTTCCGGGCTCCAGCGCAATTGCTTGCAAATTTCAACACCCGACATGGAAGGCAGCATCCAATCCAGCACGATAATATCGGGCTTATATTCCTTCACCATGGTGACGGCTTCCTCACCATCGCCTGTGGAATAAACTTTGAACCCTTCACGTTCTAGATTGTAGCGCAGCAAGGTAACGATGGCTGCTTCATCTTCAACGATAAGTACTGACGTTTCCAAGTAAACACCCTTTTTCTTTGCTTTTATGCTTTCACTCTAGCATAAACAGAAGCTGAGGCAATAATCTCTATGAAAAACCTTAATATTTCGTGAAACATGCAAGGAAAACTTCGACTCGTCCTGGATTTAGGGCCTTTGGCCGTCTTTTTCCTGATGTACCGGTTTGCAGGTTTATTACCAGCAACGGCCGCCATTATTGTAGCGACGCTGGCGGCGCTGGCCGTAAGCTATCTGGTTGAAAAGCGTATTGCCATCATGCCGCTCGTATCGGGTGTGGCCATCACCATTTTTGGCGGCCTGACACTTATTTTACATGATGAGTTGTTTGTTAAAATGAAACCCACCATCGTCAATTGCATCTTTGCTGCGATTTTGCTGGGTGGGGTGTGGTTTAAAAAACCGATGCTTAAATACCTACTGGCCGATGCCATTATCCTGCAAGAAGAAGGATGGATGAAGCTTTCTTACCGCTGGGGGATTTTCTTTTTATTCTTGGCAGCGCTTAATGAAGCAATCTGGCGCCATTTCAGCACCGATTTTTGGGTGAATTTCAAAGTATTCGGCATGTTTACCCTGACGATGTTCTTTACCGTCAGCCAAATCCCGTTGATGAAGCGTTATTGGATCGAAGAAAAAAGCGACTAGAAATCGATTCCGCCGCCACCGCCTTTGCTTTTATCGCCAGCTCCGCCGTGGAAATGTTCCCAGCTTTTATCGCCTTTATGGCTTGCGGCTAATTTATCTTTTGCAATTTTATTGGCGACTTCATGAGGTTTCATACCGGAACCACGCAATTGCTGACGTTGTTCGCGTTCTGCTCTTTTTTCAGCCACTTCGGCTGCCATTTGTTCTTTGCCGCTAGGGCCCACATGCTCACGCACCGTACCGGCATTCACTTGCATACCCACGGACATAGCAGGATCGGCTTTCGGCCTTTGACCTTTGCCTTCTCTATTGAGCTGTTTTTGTAATTCTTGCTGGATGCGAAGATTTTCTTTTTCTTCCGGCGTTAGTTCTTTTGGTTTCTTTTTAAACCAGTCCCCTAAACCCATATCATCCTCCCTTATGATGTAAGTGGATAATAACAGAAGAGAAAAATTAAGTAAAATTAACTTTTAGACGCTCTCCAGGCAATATCACGACGACAAAAGCCTTCTGGCCAGTCAATCTTGTCAACCGATTGATATGCCACGCTTTTTGCCTCGGCAATACTACCGGCTAGGGCCGTGACGCCCAATACCCGGCCACCGCTGGCAACCAGTTCAGCCCCCTGCGCTTGGGTACCGGCATGAAAGATCTTCACCCCGCTCACCGCACCGGCAGCATCGAGCTTACGGATGATAGAGCCTTTAGGGTACGCGCCAGGGTAACCTTGGGTAGCCATAACCACGCAGACAGCAGCATCGTTGCTGAAGGCCACATGCTTCGATTCCACCTGGCCACGTGCGCAGCTAAGCAAGAGCTGATACAGATCGCCGGAAAAGCGAGCCATCAGCACCTGGGTTTCGGGATCACCAAAACGGGTGTTATATTCCAGCAGCTTAGGGCCGTCTTGGGTGATCATGAGCCCGGCAAACAAGACGCCTTTGAAAGGGCAACCTTCTTTTTGCATGGCAATAACGGTGGGTGCGATAATATCGCGCATGGTGATATCGCGCAGCCCATCGGTAAAAATAGGCGCGGGTGAATAGGTGCCCATGCCGCCGGTATTGGGACCGGTATCGCCGTCGAAGGCGCGCTTGTGATCCTGCGCATAACCAAATTCGATGGTAGTTTTGCCATCGCTTAATGCAAAGAAGCTCACTTCTTCGCCCACTAAAAATTCTTCAATGACCAGCGTACCATTCATGGGCAGCAATTCATCGACGGCCGCGAGCGCTTGGGTCTCATTTTCAGCAATAATCACCCCTTTACCGGCGGCCAGACCGTCGGCTTTCATTACAATCGGATAGGATTTGCCTGCCAGATACGCTTTTGCTGCGGCCGCTTCGGTAAAGCTTTCGTAAGCTGCCGTGGGGATGCCGTATTTTTTGCAGATGGCTTTGGTAAAATCCTTCGAGCCTTCCAGGCGCGCAGCCAAGGCTGAGGGACCAAAGACCGTGATTTGCGCGGCTTCTAGCTGATCGGCGAGGCCCTCTACCAGCGGTTGCTCGGGGCCAATCACCACCAGCGCAATGGCTTCTGTGCGGCAAAATGCAATAATGTCATCAGGTTTGGAGAGATTGACGCAAGTGAATTCCTGCGCAATGCCGCCATTGCCCGGTGCGCAAAATACCTTACTCACACTAGATGACTGTTTTAAGCGCCAACAGAGTGCATGCTCACGCCCACCTGATCCAATTACCAGAACATTTGCCATATAAAACTCTTTCTAGGTGGCAATTACCACGTTGCAAACGTGCTCAAATCCGCATGTAGTACAAGCTACACTTGCGGTTCTGCGCGCGTTTGCGCCTTATACTTGCCACCTATAAAGGAGTTTTCTCCTGCATTCTATTTATTTTTCGTCCATAGCTGCTAAGCTCTAAATCATGGAAGATTTCAACCACAACCAGCCGATTTATTCGGTCAGCGACATTGCGCACTCCATCAAGCGCATGGTCGAAGACCGCTTTGGCGTTATCCGCATACGTGGCGAAGTGTCCGGCTGGAAACAAGCCACCTCAGGACATGTGTATTTCCGCCTGAAAGACAGCGATGCGGTTATTGACGGCGTATGTTGGCGCGGCACGGCATCCAAGCTTAATTTCAAAGTGGAAGATGGGCTGGAAGTAATATGCAGCGGTAAGATCACCACTTATCCAGGCAAGTCGTCTTATCAAATTGTGGTGGATTCCATTGAGCCAGCCGGTGTGGGCGCGCTGATGGCGTTGCTGGAAAAACGCCGCAAGCAGTTTGAAGAAGAAGGGCTGTTTAAGGCCGAACGCAAAAAGAAATTACCGTTTTTACCGCAGGTGATTGGTGTGGTGACTTCACCTACGGGCGCAGTGATACGCGATATTTTACACCGGTTGGAAGATCGATTTCCCGTGCAAGTGTTGGTGTGGCCGGTGGCGGTGCAAGGTGAGGGTGCGGCTGAGCAAATTGCTGCCGCTATTGCTGGGTTTAATAACTTGCCTCCGCAACGCGCTTCCTGCGCGCCGCATGAGGCAAGCTCAGGGCTGATGCCGCCTGCTGATGGCATAACATCCACCCTAGTGCGGCCGGATGTGCTGATCGTAGCGCGTGGCGGTGGATCGATCGAAGATTTATGGGCGTTCAATGAGGAAATAGTTGTGCGTGCGGCCGCTAGCTCCAACATTCCGCTTATCTCTGCCGTGGGGCATGAAACCGATACGACCTTGATCGATTATGTGGCCGATAGGCGTGCGCCGACCCCTACAGCCGCCGCCGAAATGGCTGTGCCGGTTCGTGACGAATTGCGCCTGACCATCGGCCAGCTGGCGATGCGTTTGGCTGCTTCGATGCAGCGCTTGGTCACGCAACGCGCTGAACGCTTGCAAGGCTTATGCCTGGGCTTGCCCAAACCCGTGCAATTAATCGAAGTGGCAATGCAGCGCCTTGATGATCGCAGTGAACGTTTGCTTACAGTGCTACCTGCGTTACTCGCGCGCAAAGAGCAGCAATTACAACTAGCAACGGCAAGCTTGCGCCCGCAACGCCTGCTTACAGATATAGGAAAAACCCAGGCGCTGTTGCTCAGTCATGAACAACGGCTGCAAGCCGCAACACAACGCATGATAGAACGTCATGCCCAACGTCTGCAGGCACAAGCATCGCTGCTGGAGAATCTGAATTATAAACGCGTGTTAGAGCGCGGCTATGCGCTGGTGCGCGATGCGCAGGGCCATGTAATTAGCAGTAGCAAACTAGCGCTGCAACAACAGGCATTGAACCTGAGTTTTAATGATGGCGATGTGGCGGTAAAACCTGTCAGCTAGCCGGCCAGCGGTTATGCACCCAAAACCACTGCTCGGGGTATTCGCGAACCCATGACTCAAGTATGGCATTGATCTGCGTCATGATAGCAAGTGTATCTTTTTGATTATCACCCGTTTTTTCAATGGTGAGTGCCGGATAAATAATCGCATCAAAGGCCACGCCTTTTTTGCGAATAACCCGAGTGGGAATAATCGGTAGATCATGTCGCAAAGCAAGCTGAGCAATAGCCGGTGCGGTCATCGCATCAATGCCAAAAAATGGTACCGGTATGCCGTCATTCATTTTTTGATCCACCAACATAGCAAGCGAATGCTGATTTTTAAGCGCGCGTAGCAATCGTACCGAACCGGTAGGGCCTTTAGGAAACATGGTGGTTACGCGCTTGGCACGCAGCGAGCAGATAAAGCGGTCCACCAGCGGATTATTAGCCGAGCGATAGGCCAGAGCCAGGGGAACGCCTCTGGATTCAGCCGTATAAGGCAGTAATTCCCAATTGCCTAAATGGCCTGAAAAAAACAATACGGGCTTATCTTTATGTTCAGTAAAGGTTTCGTTGCCCAGGCACGTAACACGCGTCATCAGCGCATCGTTGGCTATATGCGCCATTTCGGCCATCACCCGTCCTAAATTATCCCACATACCAGATAGAATGCGTGATTTTTCGTCGGGGGCTGTATCGGGCATGATGCGCTGCAGGTTGCGAACGGCAGTGCGATGCGCACTGGAAAGCGGTCCTATAATACCGATGACTTTACCGCCCAACCAGGAGGCAACATCCAGCGGCAGCAGCCTAAGTAGCAAAAAAAATAGGCGCAGCGCTAACAATTCTATTCCATAGCGGATCGTGCGGATCATGATTGCAAAACTCGATATAGCATCGCGCTTAATAATTCTTTCTTTTCTAACTGCACTCGTAAATCGGCCACGGTGATGCTGCTGCGAAAATCAGCGGGTAGTTTTACTGCGTCTTTTCGAGTGGTAACTAAGATAGCTCCGAGTTCTTTGGCATGTTTGCTCAGTAAATCCAAGTCTTTTTGCTGATAGCGATAATGATCGGGAAAGATGTGTTTTCCAACAAGCTGATAGCCGAGCTGCGTTAGTGCGGCAAAAAATTTCTCAGGGTAAGCAATCGCGCAAAAAGCAACGATAGGCTGTTGTTTGCTAAGCGGCAGCTGCGTATGGGTTTGGGCATTAAAAGTAAGCAGGGATTTGGGCGTCCAATGAGAGTTGCTCGCCCCATTCATAATGATGGCGGCTTGACAGCGTCTAAAGCCATCTTCTGGCGCTTCACGCAAAGGCCCTGCTGGCAATAAGCGACCATTGCCGAATCCAATGGTGTCGTCAATGACTACAAATGAGAGATCTTTGTGCAGGCGGTGATGCTGGAATCCGTCATCCATAATAATAGCCTCGGCGCCATTTTTAATGGCAAAGCGCGCACCACTTACACGATCTTTTGCAACCACTGTTGACAACAAGCCTGCGAGCAATAGCGGCTCATCACCTACATCATGCGCACGGTGAATGGAAGGATCTACCAGCAGCGGGCCACTTAGTGTTCCGCCATAGCCGCGACTGAGAAAAAACACCTTCGCATGCGGCCTAAGCAAATCGCCGATATAAAGCGCAATGGGCGTTTTTCCTGCGCCGCCGGCCGTTAGATTCCCAACGCAAATGACCGGCACATCCACGCGCTGCGCTTTAGTCAGCCAGCGTTTTGAAATGAAGATAGCTTCATATAATATCGCTGCCGGTAGTAATAAGGTGGAGATGATGCCGCGCCGGCGCCAAAAAGACGGCGTTTTCATGGATTATTATCGCCGGGTCGCAACAAAGGAGCCAGTAATTTAAGCAGTTCATCGGTTGCGCCGGTTTTGCTTTCCACCCATTCTTGCGAACGTGTTTGTAGCGAATCTGCCATCGCCGGATTATTCAGCAAAATGCCTACACGGTCCGCCAATTGTTTGGCATCCAATACCAATACGCTCGCGCCTGCTTGTTCCATATCGCTATAGATCTCAGCAAAATTATAGGTGTAGGGACCGTTGATGATGGCGCAGGCTAAGCGCGCTGGTTCTAACGGGTTTTGCCCGCCATGGCGTACCAGCGAACCGCCCATAAATACAATTTCGCATAGGCGGTAAAACAGTCCCAGCTCACCCAGCGTGTCGGCAATATAAAAAGAGGTATCGGGCGTGATGGGGTCTTTGCGCGAACGCAGTGCTACGCGAAAATATTTACCCAGCGTATCGGCGATAGCGGCGCCGCGATCCGGATGGCGCGGCACAATCACCGTAAGCACGGTAGGGCGTTTTAGAATTAAAGATTTATGTACGCTGGCAACAATTTCTTCTTCACCCGGGTGGGTGCTGGCTGCGAGCCATATCGGACGCGCCCCCACAGCTGCTTTGAGTTTGAACAGTTCATTTTCATTGCAAGGTAGCGATTCGCCGTCGAATTTCATATTGCCCAAATGCAAGACTTCTTTGGCGCCTAAAATTTTAAAGCGTGTGGCATCCTGCTCGCTTTGTGCAAACACATAATCAAAACTCGACAGCATTTTGTTGATGAGCGTTGGATGCTTTTGCCAAAACAGAAAAGAGCGTTGCGACATGCGGCCATTAATGACCGCCATGAAGCATTGATAATCGTTGGCTTCGCGCACCAGGTTGGGCCAGAATTCCGATTCCACCCACAACGCAATATCGGGCCGCCAGTGGCGAATAAAACGCCGGGTGGCTTCCGGTGTATCAATCGGTACATATTGATGCACCGCTCTTTCCGGCAAGCGCTGTTTCATCAGTTGAGCCGAGGTAACCGTGCCGGTGGTAATCAATACCCAAATGGTGGGAAACTGTGCGCAGATTTTATGAATAAGCGGCAACATCGAATTGGATTCGCCAACACTTGCTGCATGTAACCATACCAACGTGCCTTCGGGGCGCGTTAGATTGGTAATGCCAAAGCGTTCTTGCATCCGCTCGCGGTCTTCTTTGCCAATGCGGCGGCGATAATGCAGCCACAGCGGCATGAGTGGTGCCACTAAGGAGGTCAGGAACAGATAAAGCTTATCCATGGGCCACGGCTCCATCGGCTGTTTCTACCAAGCGATTCATCGCATTTTCTATCTGCATCCGCGTCTCTTCTTGTGAAGCATCGGTACTATCAGGCGGGACCATGATAGGCGCTCCTACATAAAATTCAATCTTTCCGAAGGGTAAGGCCAACATAAATTGGTCCCAGCTGCGAAAACGCTTGTGCCGAGAGCTGCTAAATGTCACCGGTATGATTGGTTTTTTTGCCAATCGCGCGACCACCACCACGCCTTTGCTGGCCTGATAGGCCGGACCACGCGGCCCATCCGGGGTAATGCTGACATTATGGCCCTCTTTCAGAGCTATTAACGTGTCACGCATAGCCTGACGTCCGCCGCGGCTCGTTGAGCCGTGAATGGTTCTTAGCCGAAGATGATGATTCACCCGTGAAATAAGTAGCCCGTCACGATGCAAAGAAATGATCACATGCATTGGGCGGTTAGGCGGGCAAAACAGTGGCAACATCATCATACGACCATGCCAAAAAGCAAAAATGCTATTATGTTCGCCGCGCATATAAGGTGCTGCCAACGGATCAATATGGCTGCGTTTGCGGCTGGTCAAAAACACCAGGCGAATATACCAGGCAAGCACCTGACTAAGCAGCGCCTGAGTCGTAGGATGTTTGAGCGTCTTTTTCAGCAGCGACATTATTCCGACAAACTGCTTTGCGCATAGAGCTGATAATATTTGCCCTGTTGCGACATGAGAGATTGATGGGTGCCGCTTTCTACGACGCGGCCTTTGGCGATGACATAGATCACATCGGCTTTAACAATGGTGCTGAGACGATGCGCAATCACGAGTGTGGTGCGGTCTTTCATCAGCTGCCCCAATGCTTCTTGAATGGC
This sequence comes from Rickettsiales bacterium, assembly GCA_033762715.1. Taxonomy (GTDB): domain Bacteria; phylum Pseudomonadota; class Alphaproteobacteria; order Rickettsiales; family SXRF01; genus JANRLL01. Next base: position 78,323 of record JANRLL010000006.1, read on the forward strand.
GCGTTCCGACTCGTTATCCAGCGAGGAAGTCGCTTCATCCAGCAGTAAAATCGGCGCATTTTTCAGCATGGCGCGCGCAATGGCAATACGTTGGCGTTGGCCACCGGACAGGCGCATCCCGTGCGAGCCGATCATGGTGTCATAGCCTTGCGGCAGAAGTTCAATGAATTCATGCGCAGCGGCGTTTTTCGCAGCCAAGATAATATCCTCATCTGAGGCATTATCGCGACCATAGGCAATATTGGCGCGCACCGTGTCATCAAACAGCATCGATTCTTGCGGCACAAACGCCATCGCATCGCGCAGGCTTTTAAGCGTCACGTTGCGAATATCCTGCCCATCAATGGAAATCGAACCGCTATTAGCGTCATAATAGCGCAGCAACAAACTCATCAGTGTGGATTTGCCACCGCCTGACAGCCCAACCAGTGCAACCGTTTTTCCGGCTGGCACTTCCAGATCGACGCCAAAGACACCTTGCGAATCAGTGTGGTATTGGAAATGCACATTGTCAAAGTGCACATGGCCCTTATCAACCACCAGCGCTTTAGTGCCGGGTTTATCGATAATACGTGGTGGTGAATCGAGCACCGTAAACAGACGCGCGGCTGCACTAATACCTTCTTGCAAAGTGGTGTTGAGGCCCGAGAGTGAACGCACTGGCTTATAGGCCATTAAAAAGGCGGTGATGAAGGAGAAAAACGCACCAGGGGTGGTCTCACCGTCCAGCACTTGCAGACCGCCATACCAAATGACGCTTGCGATCGAAAGACCGCTCAAGATTTCCATAATCGGCGCACCGGCGGCTTGGATGCGCAGCGATTTATAATAAAGCCCGAAAAGCTTTTCGATCATGTTCTTCGCGCGGTTGGCTTCGTAGCTTTCGCGGTTATAGGATTTGACGATTTTGACGGCTTTGAATACCTCATCGAGCGTAGCGGAAAATTCGCCCAGTTGATTTTGCGTGGAATCCGACACGCGGCGCATGCGCTTGCCCAGGCGGATAATCGGATAGATCGCAATCGGGAAGGCAACAAAGGCAATGGCCGCTAATTCCATGTTTTGGTAGATCATCACCCCCACCAGAAACAGCATGCTGAGCGACTCTTTAGCAATGGCGGTCAGTACGTTTGAAAAAGCATTGCGCAGTAAATTCACATCGTTGGTAAAACGCGAAATCAATTTGCCCGATGCCTCGCTTTGGAACATGCCGACATCGCTTTTCATCACATGCTCGAACAGGCGAATCTGCATATCGGCTACTACGCGCGTGCCGACATAGCGCATATTAAGCGTATTGCCGTAGTTGGCGGCTGCACCGGCCAGTGACGTTGCAAATACCGCAAGCGGTATGATGAGCAACATGGTGCGGTCTTTAGCGATAAAAATTTGATCAAGGACCGGTTGAATCAACCAGGCATTGGTTGCGGTGGTGGCTGCTACCACAATCATGCACAGAATTGCAATAATCAGCGAGCGGCGATAAGGCGCAATATGTTCGCGGAAAAGGCGTTTGATAACAGTGAAGCTGGAATAGGTTGTACTCATGTGCCGGCTATAGTCATGGATTCAATACAAACGGTAGGCGCATTGGTTGCATAACGGAAAACCAAATCATTCGCTACTACCAGATGGGAAAACATTGCTTTTAAATGTCCAGCAATGGTGATCTCGGAGACCGGATAGGCGAGTTCGCCGTTTTCAATCCAAAAGCCGCTGACGCCTTGGCTGTAATCACCCGTGACGGAATTAATGCCCATACCAAAGGTTTCGGTGACATAAAGCCCCGTGCCTACCGAGCGAATCAGCTCGTCTGGGCTGATGCTGCCGTTTTCCATATAGAGATTGGTGGTAGAAGGTGAGGGTGGAGAAGCCAAACCGCGTGAGGCATGGCCGGTGGTTTTTAATCCGAGCTTATTGCCTGTGCGAATATCAAGCAGCCAGCTTTTGAGCTCACCGTGCTCCACCAGCGTGTGTTTGTGATTGGCCACACCCTCGGCATCGAAGGGCCGCGAACCTAGGCCTCGAACACGGTGCGGGTCATCGATAATGGTGACTTGGTTGGAGAAAATCGCCTTGCCCATATCGTCTTTTAAAAAGCTGGAGCCACGCGCGATGGCGCTGCCGGAAATAGCGCCGGCAAACACCGAAAGCAGCTGACGGCTTACGCGCGGGTCAAAAATAATCGGCTGTTGGCTACTGGGAATTTTTCTAGGGTGCAGGCGTTTTAAGGTGCGTTCGGCGGCTTCTTTGCCGATAGCGCTGCCATTGCCTAAATCGGCTTTATGACGGGTGGTGCTGTAATCATAGTCGCGCTGCATGTCGACGCCAGTGCCGGCTAATACTGACACGGACAGTGAAAAATGGCTGGCAGGATATAGCTGGTTGAAACGCGACGTGCCGTTATCAATCGCTAGATGCACCTTGCTGTTGCTGTAATTAACATCGGCCCCTTCGGAATTGGTAATGCCTTTTACCGCAAGGGCTGCCTCTTCTGCCTCGGCACATTGTGCGACCATCCATTCGGAAGACGGCTCTTGATTGTCGCATAAATCCAGATCGGCAAATTGGGTGGCGAACTCCTGCTCACTGGCCAAAGCGCTATCAGGATCGGGCGGGGTGATTTTGGCCATAGCCACACAACGTTCGGCCAGTTCCTGCAAGGCATCCTTACTAAAATCAGTAGATGATACAATGGCTTGGCTTTTTCCACACCAACCACGCAGGCCAATGGCCTCATTTTCGGATCGCTCCAGCCCTTCTGGCTTGCCCATGCGCCGTGAACAGCTGATGTCGGTGGTTTCAAACATCACCGCATCGGCCGCATCGGCTCCAAAGCTGCGCGTTTTATCCAGCAACCAATCCAGGAGATCAAGATTTGATGTCATAATTACAGAGTCTTAGAGCAAGTTAGCCGCTGACACAACCACAAGGATCGGTTTTTCTTTGGAAATACGGTTGTAAAATTGCCATTTATTGAGTATTAATGATTCATTAACCATATTAGGGACTTATGACTAATACAGACCCTGCTGCTCCCAACCTATCGAGGCCTAAAGTCCATAGATTGCCCAAATCTGTGGTGGCCCCTGACGTTACCTATGCAACCCGCCTATCCAAACAGCGCCGCAAACGCTCTTTTATCTATGCATCTTCGGTTGTTGCGTCGGTAGCGGTGGTGGTGTTGCTCTTTGACGGATTTACGTCGCTACTATCCCAACAGGTGGCCAGCCGCGGGATTTTGCAGCCGATAGCGGCCATCGCGAGTGATAAGCAAAAATCCATTGTCATTAATGGTGAATCGCACGGCATTGTCGGACAAATGGCCAAAATGCCCACCGATCAACAAGGCGAAATACGCGGTATCGAAACCATGTCGGAACTCGACAGGGACGCGAATCGTGAATTGCTTTCCATTGTCAGTAAATACTAGGGCGCAATGAAAGCACGTCGTTTTTACATCATCCCCTCTTTGCTGTTTGTCCTCGTTCTGGCGCAAGGAGCCTGGGCAAAAACTGCCGATGAGCCGCTGGGCATTGTCACTGGCCCTAAAACCGGAACCTATTATGCGTTCGGAAAAGACATCGCGCGCATGGCGGCGAAATCGAATTTTAAAATCGAGATCAAATCATCCGAAGGTTCGACAGAAAATATCCGCCGTTTGAATAGTTCCGAAAATGCCGGACTCGGTATTGTGCAATCCGATGTGCTTGGGTTCTTGAGCCGTTCGAAAAATCCGGATTCTGTGCGCATGGCGGGTAACCTGCGTATGGTGTTTCCGTTCTATCATGAAGAAGTGCATATTTTCGGCCGTAAATCGATCAAGAATTTTGCCGATCTGCAAGGTTTGAAAGTGGCGGTAGGTGAAGAAGGTAGCGGCAATTTGCTAACGGCCATCAACTTGTTTTCGATGATGAACGTAACCCCAAGTGACACCATTAAAATATCGCCGGAAAAAGGTTTGGTTGCGGTATTAAAAGGCGAATTAGATGCGGTGATTTTCGTGGCGGGAAAACCGGTGCGCCTGTTTAAAAACTTGGAAGATTTTGGCCTGCCTGAAAATAAACGCTATGCAGCGATGCTGGAAGATACGCATTTTATTCCGCTCGATGATCCCAAAATTTTGGAAGAATATAAGCCAGCCGATTTGACCCATGATGATTATAGCTTCATCGGTAGTCCGGTGCCCACAGTGTCGGTCCAGGCGATATTAGTGTCCTATGATTTTTCAAAAAACGATGAAAAAGCGCGCTGTGAAAAAATTGGCAAACTTGCCGATATTATCCGCAATAATTTTTCTGAGTTGAAAGAAAGCGGCCATATGAAATGGAAAGAGGTAAACCTCAACGCTAAGGCTGGTGGCTGGAAACGCGATAATTGCGCCTGGCAGGAAAAGCCCGAGCCCACGCCTAAAAAAAAACTAAACACTGAAGAGTTTCTAAATTTACCGATTGGCATGCGCGGCAGCTAAGTCGCAACTTAAAATAAATGCCCGGCCTTTTTTTCTTTGGTTTGTAAGTAATGATGATTATGCGCGGTGGCCTCGGTCACCAGGGGAATACGCTCAACAACTTTGATGCCTGCTTGTTCCAGCATGGCTAGTTTTTCCGGATTATTGGTCAGCAGTTTCACCTGAGTGATGCCAAGCTTTTTAAGCAGTGCGGCGGCAATGGAAAAATCGCGCTCATCTTCTTCAAAGCCCAATAAGCGATTGGCGTCATAGGTATCGATGCCTTTTTCCTGGAGCGCATAGGCACGGATTTTATTGGTGATACCAATATTGCGACCCTCTTGATGTAGATAGAGCAATACGCCCGAACCAGCCTTGGCGATTTCGGCGAGTGCCTGTTGCAGCTGACCTCCACAATCGCAGCGTAGGCTTCCTAATATATCGCCAGTAACGCAGGAAGAATGCACGCGCACTAACGGCGTATCGGTCGGTGTGCCGATAATCAGCGCTAAATGAACCACATTGCTGTGACGCAAACGGAAGCTGGTGATACGCGTTTGCTCAGCAATGGTAAGAGGCAATGCGGCCGAGGCGGTTTGCACTACATCGATCACCGGATGCGTCAATGCGTGCTGCAAATCCTGGAGCGAAATGCGCTGCCAATCAGCAGGAATAGTAATAGCGCTGCCGGTGACCAGTGCCGGCAATACGGAAGCTTGTTTGGCCAGCTGCAAGGCCTGTTGTGCGGGCGCGCTTGCTGCCGTCACCGATAAATCAGGAAGCGTGATAACGCCTGCCAAAGGATCGGCTAGATGCTGTAATTGCGCTAAGGATAAGCCGATGGCATCAATCGCAATCGGCGCGTGATGCTGTGCGGCAAGGCCCAGCGATTTCGCTCGTGCTGTGGTTAGAATCAGCGCCGGTGACGTAACGGATGTGCGAAATGCCTGCCACTGTGCTTCGCTTAGAAACTCGGTCGGATAATAAAGCGTTGCTTGGCCGTTATGCTCTACGGCAATACCCATCTGGCGGCGCAGCTCATCGCTGGCGCGCTCAAAAGCGAGGTAGGGGTCGGACGATAGCATGTCGTTCATAAATCAAATGTCGTCGGTACAGCTTGCGAAATTGCCCCATCCATACTACAGCTATCCTAGGAAAATAAAGGATTTTTTATGATTCTTATTCTAAGCGATGATAGCCATTTCACCGGCGTGCTGTGTGAACAGATCGAGTTGGAATTAAAGAAAGACTGCCAGGTGCTGGCCAATTTTTCCGATATAAAATCGCAGGTTACCCATAAAATTGATATTGTAGTCACCACCCTTGCCGATACCGCTTCGCTGCCGGAGCCGCGCTACCTGTTAAACCCGGCGTATAAGCCGTTTTCAGTGCAAAAAATCATCAGCGATATCAGGAATATATTGGCCGATAGCTCAAAAGAAGTGCTGACAATTGGTGATTTGAGCTTTTCTCCTTTGCAAAAACAGCTGACATCGGCGCATTCCAATGCTATCAGCCTGCTTCCGGATAAAGAGGCGCAGCTGCTCGTGCTGCTCTATGAAGCAGGAAAGCAGGGGGTGGATAAGGAGTTGCTGCTTAAAAAAATTTGGGGCATTGAAGCGGCCCTCGACACCCATACGCTGGAGACGCATATTTCACGGTTACGCACAAAATTGCGTGAACTCGAAAGCAAAGTCGGAATTGAAGCGACAGCAAATGGATACGCATTAACAGGATTATGACAACGAAAACACATATGATTGGGCTGTCGCGCGAAGAGCTGATTGAAACGCTCGCGGCTATTGGCATGCCCGCCTTTCGTGCCAAACAAATCTGGCATTGGATCTATGTCAAAGGCGCGACCGATTTTTCCGCTATGTCGACCATCGCCAAAGACCAGCAAAAATTACTTGCTGAACATTTTTCGCTGGAGCGTCCGGGTCTTGCTAAAGACCTGGTGTCGTTTGACGGCACGCGCAAATGGTTGCTGGAATTTGACGATAAAAACAAAGTGGAAAGCGTGTTCATTCCCGAAGAGGATCGCGGGGCGCTGTGCGTATCGTCGCAAGTTGGCTGCACGCTGAGCTGCAGCTTTTGCCATACCGGCACCATGAGGCTGGTGCGCAATTTGACCGCCGGGGAAATTATTGCTCAAGCATTAGTGGCGCGTGACGGGCTGAAGGAATGGGATAAAAAACGCACCGATTGCCTGTTCACCAATATCGTAATGATGGGTATGGGTGAGCCGCTTTATAATTACGAGCAAGTAGCCAAAGCACTTTCCATCATCATGGACGGCGAAGGCATCGCCATCTCCAAACGACGCATCACCTTATCGACTTCAGGTGTGGTGCCGATGATTAAGCGCTGCGGCGAAGAGCTGGGCGTGAATCTGGCCATCTCGTTACATGCGGTGCGCGATGAATTGCGCGACGAGCTGGTGCCGCTCAATAAAAAATACCCGATCAAAGAATTGCTCCAGGCCTGCAAAGACTATCCGGCGGCCAATAACGCCCGCCGTATTACCTTTGAATATGTGATGCTGCACGATGTGAATGATTCCGATGCCGATGCCAAACAATTGGTGCGCCTGCTTAAAGGCATTCATGCCAAAGTGAATTTGATTCCGTGGAATCCGTGGCCAGGTGCAAAATACGAAACCTCAAAACCGCAACGTATCAAAGCTTTTGCCAATATTATCAATGATGCTGGCTATTCCTCGCCGATTCGCGCCACCCGTGGTCAGGATATTTTTGCCGCTTGCGGCCAGCTCAAATCCGATTCCGAACGCAAAAAAGGTGAAAAAATCTGGTTGGGTAACAGCTAATGACGCATTTTCCAAGGTGAGGGTTGCATGAAAAAAGTCGTGATCGCCGGCATGGTTGGAAACGGGCTAGAGTGGTATGATTATGCGCTCTATGGCCAGGTAGCATGGCTGCTCGCGCAACTCTTTTTTCCTAAAGGCGATCCGGTTGCCAATTTGCTGGCGACTTTTGCCGTGTTTGCCGCTGGCTTTTTAGTGCGGCCTTTAGGCGCCGTATTTTTCGGCTGGTTGGGTGATCGTTACGGGCGCCGCCGTGCGATGGTGGCTGCGATTCTGATGATGGCCATTCCCACCGGCTGTATCGGCATTCTGCCCACCTATGACGAAATCGGCATACTAGCGCCGATTATGCTCACCGTGATTCGCCTGCTGCAAGGCCTGTCACTCGGCGGGGAATTTTCCGGCTCCATTACCTATATCGTCGAACACGCACCGGCGCATCGCCGTGGTCTTGCTGGCTCGGCATCGCTGGTGAGTCTCATGCTTGGCTTTGTTTTGGGGCTTTTGGTGGTGCGCGGTCTGATTGGCATTATCGGACAGGAAGAATTCGTAAGCTGGGGTTGGCGCTTGCCGTTTATCTTGGGTATCGTCATTGGCTTGGTGGGTTTTTATATCCGCAATCACTGCGAAGAAAGTCCAATTTACGAGCAGGCGCGCAAAGAAGAAACCATTTCACTAACGCCGGTTCGCCAGGCCTTTCGTGATCACCCCTGGGAAATGCTGCAAGGCTTTGGCGCCTATATGACCGTGACCATGCCCTTCTATTTGACAGCGATTTATTTCATCAGCTTCACCCAAACCCATTTAGGCATTGCCAGTCACTTAGCGATGAATATGAGCATCATCAATATGCTTGCGATGGCGTGCTTCGTGCCCATATCGGCGTGGCTGTCCGATCGCATCGGCCGCAAACCGGTGATGATGACGGCCTGTGTGGCGGTGATGCTTGCGATCCATCCGATCTTTGCCACCTTCCAGCCTGGCCAAGATGTGATGATCGTTGGGCTGGCGCAATTTACCTTGGCCGTATTGCTCGGGCTGTATATGGGCCCTATTGCGGCGTTGTTGGTGGAGCTATTTCCGACCAGCGTGCGCTTCTCCGGCATGGCGATCGCCTATAATTTAAGCGCCGCGATTTTTGGCGGTTCAGCGCCTTGGGTGTGCGAGAAGTTAATCGAGCTTACCGGCGCCGATCAATCGATTGCCTGGTACGTCATGGCCTGCAATGTAGCCTCGCTCACGGCCTTATGGTTTTACAAGGACCGCTATAAAGAGGCGCTACGCTGAAAAGTCCCTATAATTCAGCCTACTAATGCATCGCACCGCGCGATTGCCCATACAATAGTTGACTTTAGAGCCATAGGCCTATATCTCAGGCAGCCTACTTTACAAATTCGCTCCTGTGGAGGAGTGGCCGAGTGGTCAATGGCAGCAGACTGTAAATCTGCCCGCGTAAGCGTTCGCAGGTTCAAATCCTGCCTCCTCCACCATTTTATCCAGAGCCGGTCTTAACGGATTTTTTTGGTGAAGCGCCGAAAACGGGCAAAGCATTTAATAGCTGCGCTTACATATAGTATTTTTATACCTAAACCGCATAAATCTCGTGATGCGTAAAAAACCTCATTTTCTGCTTCTAATCGGTATCGTACTGCTGCTGCCCATTATTGGGTATGCGGTATCCTATATATCAACCTTATTTTTCCCGCTGGCAGAGCAGACAGATTTCATCAATGCATTCTTTGTGCTTTGTTTTATCGGCGGTTTGCTTGCTATTCCGTATTGGATGCTTAAATTAATGCTGCAAGCTTTTCACGTCATTAATCCGCAAGAAAAGCAGGTGCGGTTTAAAGATATTGCTAAAGATCAAGACCAACTAAATCATACCGGTCCTGAATCAACTGTATAATAATATTAGTGGGTATTTTTGCTGCGGCATTTTACCGTGCGTCTTTCCATGCGTGCTCCGTATAAGAGCTTAAAGAGCGGCCAGATTTCTGTATTGCGTCTACTTTTCATCGCTTAATATACTGTGCGAAACGGCTAAAATGATACGCGTCCTCATCTTCATACACATCAGCTAGATGGGTAGTGGCAAGAGAAGCGCGCTCGCTAGAATATTCATTGTCTGGGTTTTTATCGCGTTTGTCGCTAATCGTGCGCTGCTGTATACCGTCTTCAGTGCCAGGAGGTACATCACGGCGGCTCTGGTTGCTGTAATTACGCTCGGTGCGCTGATGAGTAGATTTTTTGATAGTGCCCATAATTATAGCCTAGCCAATTTTACATTAAATAGCGGTAAGTGGATGTGACTAACTTCGTAAAGAATCCATCAAAGACGGGGACTTAACCCTAGTCCAACAGCAAATAATCTGATAACACGCTAGCTATGCGTATTCTCGTGAATAAATCGGTGCTTCATTGGCAGCTCTTTCTGGGGGGCATGATGCTGTGGTGCGCCGTCAGTCCGCTTTCCTCTTTTTTGTTTAAATGCGTCATCGATATTTTCGCCTCGGGCCGCAGTGATTTTAAGCTCTATTTTTTCCTAACCTATTTGCTGGTGATCTTATCCTTTCGACACCTGCCTGCCACTAAATCGCGACCTTATCTCGCGTGTTTTAATTGGCTGTTGGCGGCTACGCTTTTTGTCTTTGGATTAAGTGAGTTTTGGGTATTTAACGATCAATTTTTCGATGACCCAACAGGGCTGGTATACCCACTTCATCACGCCGCTATCAGCAGCACCAGTATTTATCATATTCATAATGCCAAGCTGGTGTTGGCATTCATTCAGAGCTTGTTTTCCACTACGCATAATGAATGGGGTTATGATTCCGGCTATCCGTATTTGCTTTTCTATCCCACCTGGTGGATGGCGCTGCACAGCCTGGTATATATCGTATTTTTTATCAGCAGCCTTATTCAGCTGCGTTCGTATCGCGCCCTATCGCCGGGTCTTTATGCTGTATTTGTGCTGGTGTCGTTTATGGTGCTGCGTAATGTGCTTGATGGCGGTCTGTTATTCGCTGAGACATTAGCAGCGGTACCGGCCTATACCGCCTTGCAATGGCAGTTATGGCGCCGGCAACGCTTTACGTCTTTTCATCGCTACGTAACCTATGTGTTTGCTGCTCTATCGATAGCGGCGGCCTTATGCTTTATGTGGATTGCAGATCTTCATCCGCAATGGATTCGTTATGATAATCCTTTGCACTATGTGGTGCTGATCGTGTTTTTATGGACGGTATATGTCGTATGGGAATATGCCTATACCAATCGTTACTGTGCGAGCATTGCAGGTCTGGCCTTTCTTGCATTTTTTATAGGACTATCGACAATCAATATCTACACAAGCTGGGGAAGCCGGCAATTTACCTATGCTACGCAGAAAATAGATCAGCATTTTACTGTTGCCATACCCACCAAAGATGCCGAGCGCATTACGGCCAAGAAACAGATTTTGCTAGAGATTCTATCCACTGAGCCCATCGGCAAAATGACACTGATTAATGCGGCCGCGCGTTATCCCGTCTATCTATGGCAATTAGCCGGTTTATTGAAAGTAAAAATAATTTATGGTGATATTGACGTGCATGATGTGAGTTGCACCGCATCGGATAATTATAAAACCGATGGCAGCATCTATGTGCTAGAGGCCCGCCAATTACCGCTGCCAACCCAAAAAGAATACGGTGAATTAATATTGCGGCTGAAGAAAATGAGCGACCAAACCATGGTCAAGCCGCCCGAATATATTTTTGAAATAACAGCGCCTGGTTGCAGCACCAACAGGGATAATCTGGTCAAATATATGCTAGATGATATTGGTATTATATCGGCGGTTGTGAAGGTCAATGAGCACCAGAAAAAATAGCATTATATGGATAATAGCCATCGTTGCGCTGCTGCTGGTGGCGCGCTTATGTTACGATCCTGTTTTTTTAGTCGGCCTCCAACAGCTTTATGCGCAGCTACTGAGTTATTATTACGATGCGCCGCTTCAGGCCTATATGTTGTTTGGGCTGGTCTATGCGCTGGTCACCGCGATTGGCGTTCCAGGCATTCGCTATTTGCTCATCGCGGCTGGCAGTATTTTAGCACTGCCTGGTTTGATCGTGGTCAGCGTCATAGCCGGTACTATCGGTTTAATACCGGGTTATTGGTTGGGACGTTATGTATTACATGAGCACGTTCATAGTCGCCATGGTGAACGCATTGTGCATATACGTCAGAAACTAAAACAAGACGGCGTCAGCTATCTTTTTGCGCTGCGCCTATCGTCCTTAGTGCCCAATATTATCATTAACCTAATTTTTGGCGCCACAGGCCTGGTGCGGTTTCGCACCTATCTCTGGGTGAGCACGCTCGCCTTGCTGCCGAATACGGTTCTTTATGTCAGCATGGGGCATTTTGTTCAGACGGATCAGCGTGCCGAGCAGCTACTGGAAAAAATAGAGATCCTATTTGTAGTGCTTGCGTTTGCACCGCTACTCATCAAGAAGGTCGGGCAACGATTCATGAAACGGCACGACTAGATCGATTTCATGGTCTCATCTTTGAAGAAGTAGCGATATTCGACCAAGGCTTTCACCTCATCGAACTCTTTTTCCGATTTGGCAATCACCACGGTGGCAACACCATTGCCAATTAAATTGGTGACGGCGCGCACGGACGACATAAAGCGGTCAATGCCCAGCAATAACGCCAGCCCTTCAATGGGTAAAAATTTAGTGGCGCTGATGGTGGCGGCGAGCACGATAAACGCGCTGCCTACCACACCGGCTGCACCTTTAGAAGTGAGCAGCAGGATACCTAGAATGGTGAGCTCATGCGTAAGGCTAAGCTCGATATTATAGGCCTGGGCGATGAAGAGAACGCACATCGCCAGATATAGCGATGAACCATCGAGATTGAACGAATAACCCGTAGGCAACACTAGGCCGGTGACTTGTTTGGAGCAGCCGAAATGCTGCATCTTTTCCATCATGCGCGGCAGCACGGCTTCCGATGAACCGGTGCCCAATACGATGATCAATTCATCTTTCAAGTAATAGACAAACTTGATGATGCTGAAGCCGTAAATCTTGGCGACGATGCCCAATATCACCAGAACGAAAAAGAACAAGGTGCCGCAGGCAACAACCAATAGTTTTAAAAGCGGTACCACGGCCGAAATACCGAAATTGCCAATGGTAAAGGCCATCGCGCCAAAGGCGCCGATGGGTGCAAACTTCATAACAAAGCCCATGACTTTAAAAATAAGCGCCGAATATTTATCGAAGGATTCAATAATGGGGCGCCCTTTATCGCCCATAGCCGATAGCGCAAGACCAAAGAAAATGGAAATGAAAAGCACCTGCAATAAATCGCCTTCGGCAAAGGCGCCGATCAAATTATCAGGAACGATTTGCAGCAAGAATGCGCTGATCGAATGGTCTTCCGTTCCTTTGACGATATATTTGGATACATCGCCTTTGGCGGCATGCTCGGTATCAAAACCCACTCCTGGCTTAAATATATTCATGGCAACCATGCCAAGAATCAGTGCAATGGTCGTAATAATTTCAAAATAGATAATGGCCTTGCCGCCGATCTTTCCTACTTTCTTGACGTCGCCCACATGCGCAATACCGGTGACGATGGTGAGGAAAATAATCGGGCCAATGATCATTTTGATCATTTTGATAAAGCCATCACCTAGCGGTTTTAGCGCGACGCCGGTTTGCGGAAAATAGGCACCGACCGCAATACCAAGAATAATGGCTGCCAACACTTGCACGGTTGGGTTCTTAAGTAACTTCCAGCTTACGAGGTGAGACAGGGTTTTGGATTGGCTCATAGTACAAACACGCTTTGTATATTCCAGGCGACGTTAGGCATATCTTTCGGATTTGTCTAGGGAATAAGTCTTTACTGCGCTAGCGGCCTGTTGGTTTGACAAGCCGTTATTTGCAGCTATGCTTAGCGGCAATTATTATTGGTTTTGAACTATATGCACCGTTTTCTTGCCCCAGCCCTGATGTTATTGGCCTTTATGCCGGGCAGTGCTTTTTCCCAAGCGAAACCGACCCTTATTATCAATGGACAGCAGGTTTCTAAAGCATCTTCGGGCGGCATGATGGATGAAGCCGATAAATCCATATTAGAAGCGGCAAAGCATGTGATGGAAGGGGATTACCGAGGCGCCGAACGCATCTATAGTGACATTTTATCGCGCAATGATTCCAATGTGGAAGCGCACGTGCAACGCGCGATTGTTCGCCGTGAATTAAAAAATCCAAGCGGGGTCCAAAGCGATGCGCTCACGGCCGTACAGTTAGCCAGCGCCGCGCTGCAAACGCAACCTCGCAGCTATTCGCTCTATTATCAACGCAGCCAAGCTTTGCGCTTGCTGGGTGAATTTGATAAAGCCAAAGCCGATCTGCTAAAGGCGCGTAAACTGGCTGGTGGCAATCGTTGGTCAACGGATCTACAGGCCATCGAAATGGAGCGCCGCATCGCTAAAAGCCAAATCCAGCCCTAGCTTTTTGTTGCATTTTTCAGCCTGCCCTATTAACACAGCGGACTGATGCGGGTGTAGTTCAATGGTAGAACGTCAGCCTTCCAAGCTGAACACGAGGGTTCGATTCCCTTCACCCGCTCCATTTTTTGTGTATGATGGGCATGAATTGGGAGCGAGGTACGTATGAATCCTAAAGACGCTTATACCATTATTCAGACGATCGAAGCTTTAAGCGATCCGGCCTATGCTAAAAAAATCCTAGCAAAAACCCCTGCCTACGCTGATAGCGCCGATTTACACCTTGCGGTGGCCGAATCCTTTGCCGAGATGCACCAAAATCGAAATAGCCCAGGTCATATATTCTTCGACGATCCGGATGTGGTGGCCATTATAGATGCGCTGACAGAAAAAGGCATGGGGCTCAATGGCTTTATCCAGGCAACGAAAGATCATATCGTACGCTTAGACGATGGCCGCTTTCATTTAAACGTGGCGGCCATAGCGCAAATAGCTGAACAATATGTACCCCCACCGGCACGCCCCCGCTAATGGCAGCAGCCATAATAATAACTTATATATCAATATATTATAGGGTATGCTGACGCTAAGCCGCAGATAGTCACAAAAACTTCACATAAAATGGGCCCCATTGAGATTGCAACTAATTCTCATATGCAGTATTAACAAATATAAATATTAACGAGAATACTGTATAAAAATCCTAATGAGTGATGTGAAACAAACGGCCATTGTGGGCGGTGGGTTGGCTGGCCTTTCGACGGCCTATCAATTATTAAAAAAAGACCCCCAACAACATATCGTGGTCTATGAGCGTGGCGATGAGAAAAGCTACACGGCCGATGGGGATAACTCACATCGCGCTAGTCTAGCGGGTTCTTCGTCGCGGACGATGCGCTATGCCGGTGCCAGCGATGAATTAGGGCAATGGCTGGTGTCGGAAACCTTGGCGATGGTCCGCCGTCTTGAGCATGACATCAAAGCCCATCCGAATGATTACCCTGACTTGCAAGGCAAGCCGCTCTTTTACCCGGCGCCTGGGGTGACGATTTCGGTCGATAAAGTCTCCAAGAAATATGCCGCTACGCTGGAGACGTTTAAGAAAAAACACATCCCTCATAGCGAACTCACGGGCAAGCAACTCAAAGAGCGTTTCCCTGATTTGTATAAGACCATTCCCGATAATGCCTATGCTTTGGTCGAAGAGCCGGCAACCGCTTATAAAGGTGCGGCCGGGTTCATGGATACGCAGGAAATCATGCATGCGCTTAGGCACTATATCAAAGCGCATGGCGGTGAAATTCGTTTTGGCGAAGAGGTAAGCAGCGTGGAAGAGGTGGCGGGAAAAGCCCACATAGTCTCTTCCGGCGGTGAGCAATCCTTTGATCGGGTTGTCATTGCGCCGGGTCAGTGGTTACCCAATGTGGTGGATACACAAAAACATGGCATTGAAATGCGCCATGAGCGCGTTGTGATCCTAGATATTGATGTGAAGGCGCTGGGCATCAACACGCCGCTTATTCCGTTCACCCGCGGTGATGCGCCTCCAGGCGGGTCTGGCTCACTCTATAGTTTTTATCCCGATAGCACGCAGGGCCATATTAAATTTTTGCCGAAAGCAACGACCTCAAAGGTGGAAAGCCTGGAGCAATTGCAGGCACCTATCAGCGAACAGGAAAAACAGCTAGGGCTAGAATCTGCTGCCGCTCGCCTTGGCATATCGGCAGAGACGTTAAAGCCGCATGTGCAGTTTTCAGTCTGCGCCTATACCTATCCGAAAAAAGAAAAATACCAGCTGGTGTCGAAGCTCAGTGATCATATTGTTGTCAATGGCCTCGATAGCTCAAGCACGGCGCGCAAAGTGGGCGGGCTAGGTGCGATTGCTGCCAATCTAGCGTTAGGCATAGAAGAGCCCCTGAAGGGGGCCTATGATCGTTTTAGCTTAGAGGCGCATCATCGCGCGGTGACAGCGCCGGATGTAGTGCCCAAAGAGCCAAGTGGCTTTAGAGCCAAGCTCGGCAAGCTATGGCATCGCTTCTTAGAGATGGTAGGATTTGAAACCGTGGCGCAACCGCAAGCGACCATACCGGTCATTACCCCTACGATCCAAGCGGCCAATACGTCCTTTACCACAGCAGAGACAAGCTTAAGCGAAACCACGGCTCGTTTTACCGAGAAATATCAGAAGCGTGACCTGGCGGCTAAAGGCGAGGCAGCCTCACCTGAGATAAGGCAGCTATAGCATGGTAGAGCCGATCCCTCTTAAAGCGCCTTGGCTTAAACGGATGGTCGACCATGTCGGTGGACCGCAAACGGTGAAAAATATCGGCACCGATGTGGGGATTGCTGGGCTGTTTGCGATCGGCGGCTATTTAACCAGCGATGACGGCCCGATGAAAGATGCAAGCCCAGGCACTAAGCGCTTGCTCAATGCCGTGTTTGGCGTGCCGATGATGGGCAGAATTTTGCTACCTGATCTGCGCACTTCTTGGAAAGAACGCAATGTGCCTGATTTTCTCATGACGGCGCTAAGTACGACCATTGGCGCGTTGGGCATGGGCATGAATGATCGCGAGATGATCAATAGTGCTGCGATGCTTGCTGCCTTGTTTTCCATGGCGGGGCATTTGGAAGATGGGGTGATGCAGAAAAACGAAGAAGGCATCGCCGCACTGGAAGCGTCTGTTCCCAAAGAAGTCAAACGCCGCGTGATGCAGGCAAGCGGTACGCATGCTATTGAGACGACCGCGCTTGAGCATATCAAGGAAGGTGATCATGTCATCGTGCCGCATGGCGAGACCATACCGGTGGATGGCAATATTTTAGAGATTAAAGTAGGGGATCAGCTTCGCACGAGTGGTGCAGTAAGTATGCCGCGCGCATTAAACGGCGAAAGCAATGTGATGGCGGTGCAGGTGGGCGAGCGTCTCCCGCAAGGTGCTATTGCATCGGAAGGCTCGCATTTTGTGGTACAAGCCACGGCAGCCGGAACGGAATCCACTATTTTGCGTAACGTGGAATATTTACGCAACGCCGAAGCGGCAGCGCCTGCGCGTTCGGTGCATTCGGTGCGCAATGCGCTTAACCATGTCTATGTGCCGATGATGATTGCAGCCTGTGCGGCGCAATTTATCGCGAGCTATTATTACGATAAGAAAAAACATAAGCTCAAAAATCAAATCGATGAGCTAAAAGATCAGCTCAAAGATAAAGCGTCCAAGGCAAAACATAAGGACGATCATCATGAGGAAGATAAAAAAGAGCGTGTTGAGAAAAAGGACGATTTTGTACCCAAGCCGCTAGAAATCGATGCAGAAGATGAAGGGCCTAAAGGCCATGACATGTTGCACCGGCTAGAAAAATCTACCAAGAAAACGGCCGAGCTTGCCATTAAAATGGCTCCTTGTGCGATTACGGCGGGCATGCTGATTCTGCCCTTCCTCAAAAACAAACTTGCTTCGCAACATGGCATCATTATTCGCGAAGATGCCGCGCTCGAAAAAGCGCAATCCATTACCCATGTGCTGACCGATATTCGTGGTACCCTTACCAAAGGTGCGGCCGAGTTTCGCGGTATGCATCTGTGGGATGAGGCGGCTAATACTTTTACCAAAATTGAAGGCGAAGCCGAAAACAGGCTACTCCAACTACTGGGCAAAGCTGAGGCGGAATCATCACATCCCTTAGCCAAATCACTGCGCCAAGAGGCGTCTAATCGTGGCCTTGATTTGACGATGGATGCGGCGGCTAAAACAGCGGTGCATCCAGGGCAAGGGGTGGTTGCGCGACTTGGCTCCGATCATATCGTGGCAGGTAGCAAACAATTGCTGCAAAGCGAAGGTGGTCGCGGCGTGTCGGAGGCGATGCAAAAAGCCAGCGAAGCCTTTAATGACGTGGTGTATTTCAATCATAATGGCCGCCTAGGGGTGGCATCACTTGAAGATCCGTTGCGCGAAGGTGCGGCTGAAGCACTGTATGAAATGCGCAAAAACGGCACCAAAGTCGTGCTGGTTACCGGTATGCCTGAAGCGCCCGCTAAACGGATTATGGCGCAGCTCGAAGCGAAGCCGCTGCCGGAAAATCCGCTCATTTTGCGTGCGGATCATACTTATATCGGCTCACCCACCAAGCGCGGAAAAGATGACGTGGTTCATGAGTTTTTAGGCAAGGATCGGGTGCTGGCGACCGTGGGTGATGGTGAAAATGATGCGCCGTTCATGGCCTTGGTGAAACAGCATGGCGGTGTATCCTTTGCTATTGGCAGCACCGGCGCAGGGGCTACGAAAGAAGTCGCCTCCATGGTGGTTGATGGTATTCATCAACTGCCTGATCTGATGTCTTTATCGAAAAAACTATCGCAAGCGCTCATTATCAACGTAAGTGCAGCCGCTGCGTGGATGAGCTTTTTGGTGGGCTCGCACCTGTTTGGTATGGAGATGAAGCCCGAAAAGGCCTCAGTTGCGCATGAAACGCCCACTTTCTTGTTAACCATTGCCTCTCTGGTGCAAAGCTTCCGTTTAACACGAGGCCTGCCTGGAAAGGCGCTCATACCTTAGCTAGCTCAATTCCCTTGCTTGCACATTGACAAAGCTGCAATATGCGCTACAACGCGCCATCCAAATAGTATAACCGGATAAACTAAACAGTAACGAGGCATGCAATGAGCAAAGAGAAATTTGAGAGAACGAAACCGCACTGTAACATTGGCACGATTGGTCACGTGGATCACGGCAAGACGTCGTTGACGGCTGCGATTACCAAAGTGTTGGCGGAATCTGGCAAAGCAAAATTCACCGCGTAC
>JANRLL010000007.1:0-168767 GCA_033762715.1 Rickettsiales bacterium
GGCGGTGACTCTAGGCTAAATAGCTGATTATAATCCGGTTCATTCATACGCATAGTTTTTTCTCTCGCCAACCTTCCCATTTTAGCGTAAATCGAAGGCTTTGCGTAATAAAATACGCATATTCACTATAAAAAATTATACAGGATGTTTTTTTATGAAGCTACGCCCCGCCCTTTTGAGGAAAAAGCAGCAAAAGGCGCTCTACAAAGACCTTTTCTTTCAAGTGGTTGTTGCGATTTTTCTTGGGGTGGCACTCGGGCATTATGAACCTGACCTTGCGGTTAAAATGAAACCGCTGGGTGATGCCTTCATCAATCTGATCAAAATGATGATCGCTCCCATTATTTTTTGCACGGTTGTAAGCGGCATTGCCGGCATGCAAAATATGAAAAGCGCCGGCCGTATTGGCGTGAAAGCGCTTATCTATTTCGAGGTGATGACCACGCTGGCGCTGATCTTGGGCCTGCTGTTCATGCATATTTACAACCCCGCTACCGGCATGAATATCACCCCTGACATGCTCGATAAGGAATCGGTCAAAGGCTATGTGGCTGCGGCAAGCCATAACAGCACCACCGAATTTTTCATGCATATGATCCCCAGCCATCTGGTGAGCGCTTTTACCGAAGGCGATATTTTGCAGGTTTTGGTAGTATCGCTGCTCTTTGCCTGCGCGCTTTCTGCGCTGGGTAATCGCGCGCAAGGCGTGTATGCGCTGATTCAGCAAATGTCTGAGATTTTGTTCAAGATGATTGAGTTCATCGTATTGCTGGCACCGCTGGGTGCGTTTGGTGCGATCGCTTACACCATCGGTAAATTCGGTATCGATTCGCTGGGAAATCTGGCCAGTTTGGTGGGTGTATTTTACCTCTCCTGCTTCCTGTTTGTGGCCATCGCGCTGGGTATTGTGATGCGCCTATGTGGTTTGAGCTTATGGGCGCTGGTTAAATATCTGAAAGAGGAATTCTTCATCGTACTGGGTACATCGTCGTCGGAGACGGTGCTGCCGCGCTTGATCGAGAAATTGTCTGCGGCTGGTTGCTCGCGTCAGGTGGTGGGCATGGTGATTCCCACCGGCTATTCGTTCAATTTGGACGGCACCTCGCTCTACCTCACCATGGCAGCGCTTTTTATCGCTGAAGCCATGGGCATTAAACTCAGCTTCGGCGATCAGCTGACGCTCTTGGGCGTATTGCTGCTCACTTCCAAAGGAGCGGCTGGGGTTACCGGCAGTGGGTTTGTGGTACTGGCTGGATCGCTTTCGGCGGTGGGCCATATACCGCTCGAAGGGGTTGCCTTGATTTTGGGTGTGGACCGCTTCATGTCTACCGGACGGGCGCTTACCAATATGATTGGTAATGGTGTGGCGGCGATTGTGGTGGCAAAGTGGGAAAAAGAGCTGGATATGACGGCAGCTCACCATATGCTGTCTGGCAAGGCCTAGTTACTGCTGATATCGATAGTGGTTGCGCGGATGGCGCTTTTTTTCGCCTCGCGATGCGCTATATAGACAGTGCTGGCCACAATAATCAGCGCGCCGCTGATGGTATGCGTATCCAGCGTTTCGCCAAATAAGATATAGGCCAGAATGGCAGTGAAAATCAGCCGCGTGAAATCCACCGGCATTAAAATCACCATATCAGCGCGGATATAGGCGCGGGTCATCAGCAAATGCGCAGCCGTGGATAAGACGGTAACCATGGCGATCAGCGCAATATGATGCACAGTGAGCGGTTGCCAATGCAGCAAAGCCAATGGTATCGACCACGGGATCATGAATAACGACATATAAAACACGATAGTCTCCGGCGCTTCGGTGCGGGTCAGGGATTTCACCAATACACCGGCAATGGCCATCATACCTGATGATAGCAGCACAATGGCGGCGCTAGGGTTCACCAGCCCCATATCGGGCCGCAAAATCACCAGCATGCCGACGAAGCCTGCGATAATCGCGCTCAGGCGATGCACACCCACTCGCTCGCCCAAAAACAGCATGGCAAAAATGGTGGAAAAAATGGGAGTGGTGAAGCTTAAAGCCGTCGCTAGTGTCAGCGGCATAATGGTGACGCTGTAAAACCATAACTCCATCGCTACAATACCAACACTCGCGCGCCAAAAATGACTTCTGATGCGCGTAGTGGCAAAGCGCGGTTTGCCGCCGCTAATGAGGCTGGTCCACAGCAAAATCAATATAAAGCTGCCGATATTACGCAGCAGTACCATTTGGGTGGAGGCCAATTCCGGCGAGAGCAGGCGGATGAATACATTCATGGACGATAGGCACGCCATGGCGAGGAGCATCAGCAAAATGGCTTGTAGCGAGCGTGAAAGGATGGGCATCATTTGGTGCTTAACATTCCTTATTATGGGCGTAATATCAATAGCAAGATGACAAGACTTGCTCCGCTCGTTCAACCCGATTTATGGCCCGACTGTCCGCCTTTGCCGAAAAAGGCAACGCAGCCGGAGATTGTCGCGCGTTTGCGCCCATGGCTTGCCGAACAGAAGCAGCGCATCAAAGACCGTTTTATGCAGGATGCGGCTGCGCGTGAATTGCTGATGCATCATTCGGCGGTGATTGATGCCGTGATTAAATGCCTGCATGCGCATTATGCCGGTCCGCAGTCAAAGCTGGTAGTTGCGGCCGTTGGTGGGTATGGGCGCTGCAAACTTTTCCCCTATTCTGACATCGATTTGGTGTTTTTGCATGATGGTATCGACCGCGCCGCCGGAACCGTGGCCGAGCAGATTTTATATGTGCTGTGGGATTTAGGGCTTACCGTTGGGCAGTCGCATCGCAGCGTCGATGAGGCAATTGAGCATTCCAATCTCGATATGACCGTGCGCAGCAATCTGCTGGATGCGCGGTTTCTAGCAGGCAACCAGGCGGTGTTTGACCTGTTTACCACGCGCTTTGAAAGCGAGATCATGGAAGGCACTGAGATGGAGTTTGTTGAAGCCAAACTCGCCGAGCGTGATCAGCGCCATAAGCGTTACGGCGATTCGCGCTATATGCTTGAGCCTAATGTGAAAGAAGGCAAGGGTGGCCTGCGCGATCTGCACACGCTGTGGTGGCTAGTGCGCTATGTTTATCCGATTCGCGAACTCGAAGACATGGTGCCGATGCAGCTTCTGACGCCGGAGGAATTTTCTAATTTCGATCAGGCGCGGAAATTTTTATACCGCGTGCGCATCTATCTGCATTACCAAGAAGATCGTGCCGAAGAGCGCCTAACGTTTGAGCGCCAGCACGCGTTGGCGGTGGCCATGGGTTTTGAGCACCCATCCATGAACCAGGCCATTATCCGCTTTATGAAACGCTATTTCGTGGCGGTGCGCACGGTGGGGGCGACCACGCGGATTTTCTGCGCGCTGCTCGAAGACCAGCATAAACGCCGGCCGCGCAAAGCCTTGGCCGCCTTGTGGCATACGCCGTGGAAATTGGGTGGGTTTCGCCTAGACGGCGAGCGCTTGAATCTGCGCAGCCACCAATCGTTTGAGTATCATCCGCTTTTGATGTTGGAACTGTTTCGTATCAGCCAAATGCATGAGCTTGATATTCACCCGCATGCGCTGCAAATGATCGGCCGCAACCTGGCCTTGATAGATGATCGCCTGCGCCGCGACCATGCGGCCAATACGATTTTTCTCGATATTTTGCTGTCGGAACATAATCCAGAAATCACCCTCCGGCGTATGAGCGAAGCAGGCGTGCTGGGCCGTTTTATGCCGGATTTTGGGCGTGTGGTCGGGCTTACGCAATTTAACATGTATCACATCTATACGGTGGATGAGCATACGCTGGTCGCGCTGGGTATTTTGCACGGCATCGAAGAAGGTGAGTATAAAGAAGAGTTGCCACTTGCTACTGAGTTGATCGATCGCATTGCCATGCGCCGCGCGCTTTATGTGGCGCTTTTTTGCCATGATATTGCCCAGGGCCGCGGCGGTGATCATTCGGAGTTAGGCGAGAAGGTGGTGGCTAAATTTGCCGAGCGCTTGGGGCTCTCGGATGATGAGGTGCAAACGGCGGCTTGGCTCGTGCGCTATCATTTGCTTTTTTCCAATACCGCCTTTAAACGCGACGTGAATGATCCCAAAACCGTGCAGGATTTTGTGGCGAAAGTGCAATCGCCGGAGCGGCTTCGCCTGCTTTACGTGCTAACCGTGGCCGATATGCGCGCAGTAAGTGCGGCAGTGTGGAATGCGTGGAAAGCATCACTGCTGGCGGATCTTTACAAGCGGGCCGAGCAGCTGATGGGCACTGGCAACGTCATCGTGCATGCGCCTAAAACCGGCCAAATTAAAGAATCGCTGCGTAAGCAATTGCCTGGCTGGGATGACGTCTCGCTGGATCTCTACACCGAGCAATGCAGCGCCTCGCTTTTGGCGGCGTGCGATACGCACCAACACGCCATTATCGCGCGGATGCTGCGCGAAGCGCAGTCGGCGCCGCAGCCTTTGCTGATTGACACCCAGCATGATTATGAGCGCAGCATCACCGAGATTATCGTCTGCGCCACCGATCATAGCGGGTTGTTTTCCAAAATCTCCGGCGCCATGGCGCTGGCCGGCGCCAATATTATCAACGCCAAAATCTTCACGTTGAAAAACGGCATGGCGCTCGATATTTTCCAGTTGCAAGATACCACGGGCGATGTGTTTGACCGACCTGACCGCTTGGCCAAAATGTCGGTCTATATTGAGCAGGCGCTCACGGGCGAGCTCGATATTGTAAAGGCGCTTGCTGAGCGGCGTAGCAGCTACAACGTCGATTCACGCGACAGCATGTCGGGTGTGGGGCAGGTGTTTATTGAAAATAACGCCAGCAATATCTACACCGTGATTGAAATCACCGCCAAGGATCGCTCGGGGTTTTTGTATGAAATTACCGATGCGATGGTAGCACTCGGCCTGACCATTGCTACTGCCCATATCTATACCTACGGCACGCAGGTGGCCGACGTGTTTTACGTGAAAGACGTGTTTGGCCTGAAGCTCAATCACGATGCGAAAATCAGGCAGGTGCGCGATGCCTTGCTGAAAGTAGTCAATAACCGAAAAGCGGCTTGATAAACGGAATGGTAATCTCGCGCTTGGCGGCGAGCGCCTGACGGTCAATTTTTTCAACCGCATCTAGAATGGCGCTAAACGATCGCTCGCTGCGCGCCACCAGATACTCAATCACCTCGTTTGCGACCTTGAGCTGCCGGTCGGCAAATTGCTTGCGCAGTACGGCAGCTAAGGCCGCATCATCCGGTGTGGCAATCGATACCGCCTGCATAGCGCGAAGACGCGAGGTGAGGTCGGCTAAATCAAATGGCAGCGTTGCAGCGGGCACCCGCGCAGTCAGCAGCAATGGATAGCCTTGTTCTTTCATGTAATTGATCAGGTGAAAAAGCGCTGCCTGGTCTGTGATCTGTTCGATGGCATCCACGGCAAGCGGACCGCTTATACTGGCCGGATTAAAGGAGAAATCCTGCCCCTGTACGATGTTTGCCTGGTTTGCATGTGCCCAGATATGCGCCAAATGGCTTTTGCCACTGCCGGACTCGCCCCAAAGCAGTAAGGCAGGCCATGACCAGGGTTGGGTCAGCATCTGGTGTGCTTCGTGGTTACAGCTCGACACCACGAAATTGGCGGGCGAAAAATCCGCAGGCAATGACAGGCTGAAAGCGTATTGCGACATGGTTGAAACTATAGACGCGGCGGCAAAATAGCGCCGCTATAATAGCCACTGCGCAGATATTGCTCGATGGCAAAGCGAATCACCACACCCACCACCGCCGTAAACGGCACGGCAATCAGAATGCCGACAAAGCCAAACAATGCGCCGCCTGCCAGCATGCCAAAAATAATCCACACCGGATGCAGCCCGACTTTATCACCCACGAGTTTTGGCGTAATCAGCGCGCCTTCGAGTACTTGGCCGGCCATGTAGACTCCCAGCACAAACGCCATGTCATGCCAGTTACCGAATTGGAAAAAAGCGACCGTGAGTGCCACGATGGCGCTAAACACCGCGCCAATATAAGGCAGGATCAACATGAATCCCGACATCATGCCAATCAGAATGGCAAATTTAAGGCCGGTCAAGGAGAGGCCCACCGCATAAAACACTGCCAGCAATAGACACACATTCAGCTGGCCGCGAATAAAACCAGCTAGGGTGCGATCGATGATTAGCAACTGTTGGCGAATGGTAGCTTCATAGGGGCGGGGTAGCAAATCGTGCAGGCGCGCAACAAGCCTGTCCCAATCGCGCAGCAGATAGAAAGTGACGACCGGCGTGATAAGAAGAAGCGACATGACGGTGACCACCGCCATACCCGATTGCAGCAAGCCGGTGATGAAATTACCGCTCATATTAAGCACGACGCCGGAGAGATTGCTGGCGATAGTTTTTAAGTTCTCGATATGGATATCGTGCATACCCAGCCATTCGGCGAGCACCATGCCGTAATCATCTTCCAGCTGCGCCGCATATCGTGGTAGATCTGCTAAAAACGCGCTTAGCTGGCTGACGATGATGGGCATAATCAAAATGGAAAGGGCAAGGATAACCGAGAAAAACAGGCCGGTAATAACCAAGGTAGCCATGCTGCGTGAAAAACCCCAACGCTCCATTCTATCTGCTGCCGGATCGAGGAAATAGGCGGTTAGAACACCCAGCACGAAAGGCAGCAGCACCTCGCGTATGCCATAGAGGAAAAGCAGAAAGGTAAAGGCAATGCCAATCCAAAACATCCAACGTTTAGTCACGTGAAATCACCCAATATTTTTCGGTTTGTGCCAGACGTAGTTTATGCGCGGTCATGGCGCTGGCAAGCGATTGCGCAGTGCCGCGATAGTAAAGCACCATATCAACTTGCTGCGGCGACATGGCCAGTAGTTCAATGCGATCAACCATGGGCATGCTGGAGAGCTTCTCGCGCAAATCGGTCCAGCTGCCTAGCGTGGTTATACTGGCTAGAATCATTACTTTATTGCGTTCACCGCCGCGCACTTCTTTCGATTGCGCCAGCTCTTCGGTTTTTTTGGTGCGTAGGTTATCGGCAATATCACGCGCCGCGCGAGCCAGCAGCAGATCGCGGGTTTCTTCCGGATCAGCGCGGTAAGTCAGCGCATTGGCCTGCACCTTACTGCGGTTGATACGGCGCATCACTACGTTGAGCGTCATGTCGGGATTGCGCTTATAGGTGGCCTGCGCGATGATGATATCACTTACCCCATAGCGTATAGCCAGTGGCGCCACAGCCGCATAGTTGGCGGTTGCCAAGTTGTTGGTGTTTAAGATGCCCGAATCGTTGGCGTCGCCATAAGGCAAAATAATATCGCCGGTATTGACCTCAAGGCCAAACATGCGCCAGACGTTGCGCCACGGGTTTTTATCTTCCCACAGCATGACATTGCCTTCGGTTTCAAAAACCGGAATAATCAGAAAGGAGCTGGTGGTGATGTTATCGTCTTTTTCGACATCGGCGCTGATTTTGCCGATCAGGCTGCTAATAGCGGCAGCGTCAAAGCTTACGCGCATCTGAGCGCGGTAGCGGTCGGAGGCGATTTTTTCATCCAAAATTTCGGTGCCACGCACCATGGCGGCAATTTTTTTGGCGTCGAGCGAGGCAATAATACCTTGCACTTGTTCAGGGGGGGCGAGCTTGTTCAGCAGGTCGGCCAGCGCATCTAAATGGGCTTTGGCCATAGCCTTATCGCGAGCATCGGTTGCGTCTTTACCGGTGATATCCACCGTGACTTCGCTATTGACTAACGCCTCGCCAGCCCACGCAAAAAGCGGCATCAACAAGCAGCACACCGATAGTAATAACGCGATAAATCTAAACATACCTGTATTAAGCACTTGAACCGGACAACAACAGGCATTACTCATACTGACAAAACCATCCAGAAGCAAGGCTCATGGCAACAGCAACCTATAAAGAAGCAGGGGTTAATATCGATGCAGGCAACGCGCTGGTCGATCGTATTAAACCCTTGGCACGCGCAACTCGCCGCTTAGGCTCGCTCGATGATTTAGGCGGCTTTGGTGCGCTGTTTGATGTGAAGGCAGCTGGCTATAGCGATCCGCTTTTGGTCTCATCGACCGACGGTGTAGGAACCAAACTTAAAATTGCACAAACCTTGGATCGCCATGACACGATTGGTATCGATCTGGTGGCAATGTGCGTCAATGACCTGGTGGTGCAGGGTGCTGAGCCGCTCTTCTTCCTCGATTATTTTGCAACCGGCGCGCTGTCGGTAGATATAGCGGAAAAAGTAATTAAAGGTATTTCCGATGGTTGCCAGCAAGCAGGGTGTGCGCTGATTGGCGGCGAGACCGCTGAGATGCCTGGCATGTATGGTCCCGGGGAATATGACCTTGCTGGCTTTACCGTCGGTGCGGTGGAGCGCTCGCAACTGCTGCCTAGCAAAGCGATGAGCGAAGGCGATGTGGTGTTGGGTTTGGCCTCGAGCGGCGTGCATTCGAACGGCTATTCGCTGGTGCGTCATATTATGGCGATGCAATCGCTGGATTATAATTCGGCGACACCGTTTGCGCCGAGCGAAAGCTTTGCCAATATTCTGATGACGCCAACGCGCATTTACGTGAAAGGCTGCCTCAAAGCATTGAAAGAATTTCCCGATGCCATCCGCGGATTTGCGCATATCACCGGCGGCGGCCTGCCGGAAAACCTGCCGCGCGTCTTGCCTAAAAATCTGGCAGCGGAGATTAACACAAACGCCTGGGAACGCCCTGCCATTTTACGTTGGCTGCAAGAAGCCGGCAATGTGCCTGACGGCGATATGTGGCGCACCTTTAACTGCGGCATTGGTATGGTGGTGATTGTGGCCGCATCGGCAGCAAGCAGCGTGTCTGCCGCCCTAAAAGCGCAAGGCGAGACAGTATATGATCTCGGCCATATTATCCCTCGTAAAGCTGAGGGCGTGGTGCTGCGTGCGTAAGCGCAAGATTGCAGTTCTTATTTCCGGTAGTGGCAGTAATTTGCAGGCATTGATCGATGCGACGCAAGCAGCCGATTTTCCAGCACAGATTGAATTGGTTATCTCCAATAAGCCCGACGCCTATGGATTGTTGCGGGCACAACAGGCTAAAATCGCCACGCAGGTGATTAATCATAAAGACTATGCCACCCGCCAAGCCTTTGATGCGGCGCTACAAAAATCGCTGGAGACCGCACAGATAGAGATTGTATGCCTGGCCGGATTTATGCGTTTGCTGACAAGCGAATTGGTCAATCAGTGGCAAGGCAGAATGCTCAATATCCACCCGTCCTTGCTGCCAGCGTTTAAAGGCGCGCATGCCATTGCCGATGCGTTAGCGGCCGGCGCCAAAGAAACGGGCTGCACGGTGCATTACGTGGTGCCGGAAATGGATGCAGGTCCGGTGCTTGTGCAGGCGAAAGTAGCCATACTGCCAGGTGACACGCAAGACACGCTGGCTGCGCGCATTCACGCGCAAGAGCACATCATCTATCCACAAGCGCTCAAAAAGCTGGCGCTAAGTCTTGCTGATTAGCCGACGATTTCGGAATCGCTAAAGAAGAAGCGGATTTCGTTAGCGGCGTTTTCCAAGCTATCGGAACCATGCACCGAGTTTTCGCCGATCGAGAGGGCGAATTCTTTACGGATGGTACCAGGTGCAGCATCTTTCGGGTTGGTAGCGCCCATGATGTCGCGGTATTTCGCCACAGCGTTTTCGCCTTCGAGCACTTGCACGATTACTGGCTCAGACACCATATATTCCACCAGCTCGCCAAAGAAGGGGCGCTCTTTATGGACTTCGTAGAATTTGCCGGCTTGGCGGCGGCTCAAAATCAAACGCTTTTGCGCAACGATGCGAAGACCTGCATCTTCGATCACGGCATTGATTTTACCGGTTAAGTTACGCTTGGTAGCATCCGGTTTAATAATAGAAAAAGTACGCTGTATCGCCATAAATATGCTCCTATAAGTTGTGGGGTGTATAAGGGCAAAATAGGTAGAAAGCAACTGTTTTGCGTTTTGCTCGCCAATAGGGCTATACAAATGCGCTAAATCGATTATGTTACAGCCCATTAACAAGGGTCTGCCATGCGCCATATTGCTGTAATTGCTAGCCTTTTATTGCTTACTGCCTGTAGCAATCTGAGCTCGCTCAGTGAGCGCAACCCGCAAGCCAACGATTTCCCTGGCACACTTGCCGCCGAATATTTGGAGTTTGCCAAGGCGCAGGCTGAAATGGGCGATACAGACGCCTCCGAGCATTTCGCTGCTAAAGGACTGCAAACTATGAAGGGTTATAAGGTGTTGCCGGATGAGCCGTCACAGGCCATTGGCAAACGCCAACGCACCCAGCTGGTTGCTGCGCGCACCGCGTTTGTTTCGCTTTTGTCGGATGATATGCGCAAAGAAGCGCCCCAACAGCTGGCGCGGGCGCAATTGCTGCTGGAATGCTGGCTGTCGAAGGCTGCTGCCAAAGCCAGCGTCTCGCCCTGCAAAGAAGAATATGAGTCGGCCTTGGCTGACTTGAATGAAATCGTGGATACGCTGTCTTACGGCGTTGAATCGGAATATGATGTTGCCTTTGCCGAAGGCAGCGCTGAATTGGAAGAGGAAGCGCGCGCACAGCTAACGCAGATTGCGCAAAAAGCGGCTCAGCTGCCGCGTTATAGAATCTGCTTTGATGGCTATACTGGACCCGATCGCAGCTTTCGTAAATTGGCGCAACGGCGCATCGAGGTGATTCGCGCCGAGCTGATTAAGCTGCATATCAACCCTAACCGCATCGAAGCGCGTAAACCGGCTTCTGATAAGGCCGTGTATTTAAGTCATGACGAAGACGATAGTGACACCGATCGTATCGTCGTGACGATTAAAACCTTAGCCGACACCTTACCGACCAACCCTTAGTGAATAGAAGTGCTATTTTACCCCTATGTCCGACCGTATTTTAATTCTCGATTTTGGCTCACAAGTTACCCAATTAATTGCCCGTCGCGTGCGCGAATTGGGCGTTTATAGTGAAATTCGTCCATTCAATATTTCCGATGAAGACATCGCCGCTTTCAAACCCAAAGCCATTATTCTCTCAGGCGGGCCGGCCTCGGTGCATCAGGATTTCTCACCCAAAGTAAGCCCAATCGTCTTTACGTTAGGCATACCCATCTTGGGGATTTGTTACGGCGAGCAACTGCTCTGCCAGCAGTTGGGCGGCAAAGTAGAATCCTCCGATCACCGCGAATTCGGACGCGCCTTTATTGATGTGGCGGAAGATTGCGCGTTGTTTGACGGTATTTGGACAAAAGGCAATCAATACCAAGTTTGGATGAGTCATGGCGACCGTGTGATTTCATTACCGTCTGGTTTTAACACCGTGGCCACCACGCCATCGGCGCCGTTTGCCGCGATTGCTGACGAAAAGCGTCGTTATTACGGTGTGCAGTTTCATCCGGAAGTGGTGCACACACCGGACGGCGGCAAGTTACTGGCCAATTTTGTACAGAAGATTGCGGGCTGCCGAGGCGATTGGACCATGGCGGCGTTTAAACAATCGGCCATCGCGCGGATTCGCGACCAGGTGGGCGATAAGCGCGTGATTTGCGGCGTTAGCGGCGGGGTGGATAGTTCGGTGGTAGCTGCGCTCTTGCATGAGGCCATTGGCGATCAGCTGATTTGTATTTTCGTCAATACCGGACTGCTGCGCGGCAATGAGCCGGAGCAGGTCGAAAAATTACTGCGCGATCATTTCCATATTAACCTGGTGCATGTCGACGCTGGCCAAATTTTCATGCAGCGTTTGGAGGGGGTGAGCGATCCCGAGCGTAAGCGTAAAATCATCGGCGAAACCTTTATTGAGATTTTTGAGAAAGAAGCCGAGTTTGCTAAAGGTGAGGGCGAAGAGATTGGCTTCCTCGCGCAAGGCACGCTCTATCCGGATGTGATCGAATCCATCTCTTTTACCGGCGGGCCCAGTGTGACCATCAAATCGCACCATAATGTCGGCGGACTGCCTGAGCGCATGAAAATGGAGTTGGTGGAGCCGCTGCGGGAATTGTTTAAAGATGAGGTGCGGGTGCTTGGCCGTGAACTCGGTATGCCCGACCAGATGGTGGGCCGTCATCCGTTCCCAGGCCCAGGTTTGGCGATTCGCATTCCTGGCGAGATCACGCAGGATAAAATCGAGATTTTGCGCAAGGCCGACACCATCTATATCGAAGAGATTCGTAAAGCCGAACTCTATGACGAAATTTGGCAAGCCTTTGCCGTATTGCTGCCAGTGCGCACGGTAGGTGTGATGGGTGATTCGCGCAGCTATGATTATGTATGCGCCTTAAGAGCGGTGACTTCCACCGATGGCATGACCGCGGATTATTATCCATTCAGCCACGAATTTTTAGGTCGCGTCTGCGCACGTATCATCAATGAAGTAAAAGGTATTAACCGTGTTGTTTACGACATTACTAGCAAACCACCTGGCACGATCGAATGGGAATGAAAATGATTTCTAGGGTCAAGCGCGTCGTTATCTTTGTGCTCGAATCCTCACGTAGCGCTGCTACGCTGCGGCCCTGCGCGCAAAGCTGCCTAGCACCTACCTCCTATAAATCATTTTGAGGACGAGGATAAAAACAAAACAATATGACTGATTTTTTACGTGAGATTGAAGAAGATATTCGCCGCCAACGCTTAGCCGAACTATGGAGTAAGCTGGGTAAGGCCGCTGTAATTGCTAGTGTGACGATCGTGCTGGTGACGGTGGTGTATGTGCTATGGCAAAATCATCGCGCTTCGTACCAGGCTGAGCAAACCAGCCTTTTGTTGCGTGGCATGGAGCGCTTGCAATCGTCCGATTATCGCGGAGCGGTGGAATTGTTTGATACGATTATTGTGGATTCCAATGCGAATTACCAAGCCCTCGCCTTACTGCAAAAAGCGCAGGCGCTCAAAGCATTGGGTGATGAGGCGGGTGTAAAAGCAACGCTGCAAGCATTGGCAGCCTTGCAATCCAAAAACCCTATCGCCGGACTGGCGCCGGTATTGGCAGCCGATGCGTCCGATACGCTGATTGAGCCCGTCAAAGATTCGCCTTTTTACTACAGCCAACAGGAAGCACGCGCCTGGCAGTTATTGAAACAGGCAAAACCAAAAGAAGCCGCTCTGGTCTTGCAAGAGCTGATCAATGATCGCGCATCCCCTTCTTCTATGCGCAAACGCGCGCAAGAATTGCTGGCATTGGTTGCACCCGATGCTCCAGCCACCGAGGCAGGTCATGCGCCGTAACTCGCTCATTGTCATAGGTGCGTTATGGCTGCCGCTGGCATTGGGTGCGTGTAGCTCACTTCCAAGCTGGCTGGGCGGTGAAAAAGCGCCAGATAAACCCAAAACCGAAGGCAAGCGCGAGGAAGTGTTGCCGGTGCTAGAGCAGTTGCAGCCGGATGATGAGTTGAAAGATGTTGCCTTGCAGTTGCCGCCAGCGACTGAAAATAGCGATTGGCCGCAACATAGTGCGGGGCTCAGTGCTGCGCAAACCAACCTTGCGATCAAAGGATTTTCTGAAGATGACAGTGCGACCATTGGGGATGGGGAAGAGTTCAGCCATTTGCTGATTCCGCGTCCGGTGGTGGCTGCTGGCAAAGTATTTGCCATGGATGCCGCCGGTTATATTTCTGCCCATGATGCAGCGCGTATCGATAAGGTGCTGTGGGAAAGCAAAGGACTTGCCGAAGAAGATGAGCCCGAACTGTTTGGCGGTGGCTTGGCCTATTATGATGGCAAGCTGTATGCGGTGTCGGGTCGTGGCACGGTGGCGGCGTTTGATGCTGGCAACGGCAAGCAGCTTTGGCAAAAAACCATTATCGTTCCTTTCCGCAGTGCGCCGTGGGTCGCAGGTGACAAAATGTTTGCCGTTACCATCGATAACCAAATTTTTGCCTTTAGCACCGCCAATGGCGATATTTTATGGAGCCAACGCGGCATTGGCGAGACGGCTGGCTTGATTACCTCTTCCTCGCCACTGGCCGAAGGCAACCGTCTGATTGTGCCTTATTCATCGGGCGATATTTATGCGCTAACCGCTGAAGATGGCCAAGAAATCTGGCATGAGTCTTTAGCAACTAGCGCGCAATCGCGCTCGGCATCGGTGTTTTCTGGTGTGGGTGGTGATCCAGTGATTGATGGTCGCGTGGTGATTGCTGTAAGTAGCGGCGGCACACTTACTGTATTTAATTTGGAAACCGGTCAGC
The DNA here is from genome assembly GCA_033762715.1 of Rickettsiales bacterium. Classification (GTDB taxonomy): domain Bacteria; phylum Pseudomonadota; class Alphaproteobacteria; order Rickettsiales; family SXRF01; genus JANRLL01. The sequence continues at coordinate 14,247 of JANRLL010000007.1, forward strand.
GCGTATGGTCGCGCCCCTTATCATCCTTGAATAATCCGTGGGTAACCGGCGATTATCTTTATGTGCTGACGGCTGATAATGTGTTGGTGTGTTTCGTGAAATTCAACGGCAAGATTCGCTGGTCGACGCAATTGGTGAGTTTTGAAAATCAAAAAGAAAAGAAAAACCCGATTCGCTGGAGCGGTCCGGTGATGGTCGGTGGCAAGTTAGCGCTGGTGGGCTCGCACGGTATATTGCAGCTGCTCTCGGCCACCGACGGCACGTTGCTTGAAAAACATAAGATAGAAGAAGGTATCGTCACCCCGCCGGTGGTTGCAGGCGGGCGCATGTATTTGGTTGGCCCTGAGGCCAACCTCTATTCGCTGTATTAATTATGACATTTACCCTCGCTATTGTTGGTCGTCCTAACGTTGGAAAATCAACGTTATTCAATCGCCTAACCGGTAGAAAGCGGGCCTTGGTCGACGACCAGCCTGGGGTGACGCGCGACCGCCGCGAAGGCGAAGGCAATATCGCCGGACTTCTGTTTCGCGTGTTGGATACGGCTGGTTTGGAACAGGCTGAAAAAGGCTCGCTGCAGGCACGCATGACTAATTTTTCCGAACAAGCCATCGAAGAAGCCGATGTCAGCTTGATGGTCGTCGATGGCCGCGCCGGCATTACGCCTACTGATGAGCATTTCGCCAAGCTGATTCGCCGTAAAGGCAAGCCCACGATTCTGGCCGTCAATAAAGTCGAAGGCAAACAAGGCCGCGATACCATTGCTGAAGCGCACCGCCTCGGGCTGGGCGAGCCGATTGCGATTTCCGCTGAGCAAGGCGAGGGGCTGGGCGAATTATTGGAAGCGCTACTTCCTTTTGCCGGTGGGGTATTGCCCGAGGAGCCGGAAGAAGAAGTCGAAGAGGATGAGGTAGAAATACCGATGCAAATCGCGCTGGTGGGCCGTCCTAACGTGGGCAAGTCCACCTTGTTTAACCGCATTCTGGGCTATGAGCGCACTCTCACCGGACCGGAAGCAGGCATCACCCGCGATTCGATCATGGTCGATTGCGAATTTGGTGGGCAAAAGCTCAAGCTGGTCGATACGGCCGGTATGCGCAAACGCGCCAATGTCACCGATAAGGTCGAAAAAATGGCGACCAGTGATACGCTGGAATCGATTCGTTATGCGCATGTGGTAGTGTGGGTGATTGACGCGCAGCAGCCACTTGAGAATCAGGATAACCATATTGCCGCCCATGTCGAAGAAGAGGGCCGCGCCATGGTGTTGGCTGTCAATAAATGGGATTTAATCGAAGATCAGGCGGCCTATTTGAAAGCCATTGAGAAGCGCTTGGCCTCGGTATTGCATCAGGCCAGCGGCATCACCGTGGTGCCGATTTCGGCGCAGCGCGGCATGAATGTCGAAAAGCTGCTGAAGGCTTGTTTTCATACCTATAAGCTGTGGAATAAAAAGCTGGGCACGGGTGAGCTGAACCGTTGGTTGGAGATGACCCTGGAAGGCCATTCGCCGCCGTTGGTTAGTGGTCGTCGCATCAAGATCCGCTATATGACGCAAAAGACCGCGCGTCCGCCAACCTTCCTGCTCTTTTCCAACACCGATGACATTCCCGAGCATTATCTGCGCTATATGGTGAAATCGATGCGCGAGTACTTCAACTTGCCGGGGGTGCCAATTCGCATTAAAATCCGCAAGAACAAAAACCCCTACAAAAACAAGAAAGCAGACTCATGAGTCTTGCCATTGAAATCAAAGACCTCAAAAAAACCTATAACGATAAAAAAGGCGGTCAAAAAGTAGCGCTCAAAGGCGTAAGCCTGGAAGTGCCGCGCGGCTCGTTTTTTGGCCTCTTGGGCCCTAATGGCGCCGGCAAATCGACGATGATTAACATCATGGCTGGGCTGGTGCTTAAAACCAGCGGCGAGGTGAAAATCTGCGGCTATGACCATGTGGCGGATATGCGCAAGGCGCGCAAATCGCTCGGTGTGGTGCCGCAGGAATTGATGCTGGATACGTTTTTCACGGTGCGCCAAACACTTGATATTCATGCTGGCTATTATGGCGTGCCGAAAGCCGAGCGCCGCACCAACGATATTATTGAAGCGCTGGGACTGGCTGATAAGGCCGATATTAATTCGCGCCGCCTCTCAGGCGGTATGCGTCGTCGCCTGCTGGTGGCCAAGGCCTTGGTGCATAATCCGCCGGTGTTAGTGCTTGATGAACCCACGGCCGGCGTGGATGTGGAACTGCGCACGCAGCTGTGGGGTTATGTGCGCAAACTCAATCAGCAAGGCACTACGGTGCTGCTTACCACCCATTACCTCGAAGAAGCCGAAAAACTCTGCGACAGCATCGCAGTTATCAATCATGGCGAGCTGGTGGCCTGTGATAAGAAAAGCAATTTGATGCGCAGCTTTGACAGTAAACAGCTGGTGCTCACACTGGCTGCACCGGCAGCGGAAATACCCTCGGCGCTCAGCGGATTTTCCTGCCAGCTCGATGAGAAGGGCCGTTTGATTATCAGCTATCAACCGAGCAAACATATGGTCGGTGATATCTTGGCAGCAGTGCATATGGCCGGACTCAGCGTGCAGGATATTTCCACCCGCGAAGCAAGCCTTGAGGATGTATTCGTACATCTAACCAGCGCTAAACAGGCAGCCTAAGTGGCCTCTATCGCCGCGCCGCTACGCCTGAAAAAAGGCCAGGAACAACTCATACGCGATGGCTATCCCTGGATTTATAGCAGCGATATGATCGAATCATCCGAATTGCTATTACTGCCTGCGGGTAGTTTGGTTGCTATTGAAACCCATAAGGGCGAGCGCTTAGGGGTTGGTTATTATAATGCCAAATCCCCCATTGCCTGCCGCGTATTGGCGCTGGGTACGGCGATGATCGATGAAACGTTTTTTGCCACACGTTTGGCGCACGCACTGGCTCGCCGCGCACCTATTGGCATTCCGTATTACCGGCTGGTGCATTCGGAAGCCGATTTTTTGCCAGGCCTCCTGGTGGATCGCTTTGGCGATATTCTCGTAGTGCAGGTGGGCACGGCCGGTATGGAGCAGCTCAAACCGCTCTGGCTTGCGGCCTTGGACCAGCTGTTGGCACCAAAAGCGATCGTGCTGCGCAATGACACCTCTGCGCGTACGGTGGAGGGATTGTCGCAAGAGGCGCGCATTGAAAAAGGCGAGGTGCCGGCGTTAGTGGAGGTGATTGAAAATGGCTGCGTATTTTTTGCCGATCTGATGAAGGGGCAAAAAACCGGCTGGTTTTACGATCAACGTGATAACCATGCGCTGATGGCTGCGCGCGCATCGGGAAAAACCATGCTCGATGTCTATGCGCATGCGGGCGGCTTTGGTATTCAAGCAGCGCTTGCTGGCGCCACGCAGGTTGAGATGGTTGATAGCTCGGCGCTGGCTTTGTCGCTGGCCGAGAAGGCAGCTGTGCGCAACGGCGTGGCAGCGCGCTGTAACTACCGCCAGGGCGATGCGTTTGCGCTGATGCAATCCTTGCAGCAAGAAGGCAAGCACTATGACATGGTCTGTGTCGACCCACCGGCTTTTGTGAAACAGAAAAAAGATTTGGCTTCCGGCCTTAAAGGCTACGAAAAAGCCACGCGCTTGGCCGCGCCGTTGGTGGCACCTGGCGGATTGCTATTTGTCGCCTCCTGCTCGCATCATGCCACGCGGCCTAAGTTTAATCAGGCAGTGCTTTCAGGCGTCAAAAAAGCAGGCTATAGCGCCAAAATTATCCAGCAAACCGGCGCGTCGCTCGATCATCCGCGCCATCCTAAATTAGCGCAGAGTGAATATCTGAAAGGGATAGTGCTGGAAATTGCGCCAGCGGCTACGCTATAGTTTGAAAAAAAGGTATAGCTGATGGGACGCATACTGCTTACTCTAACGATTATTGCCATCTCGCCTTTTGTGGCGCTGAGTGTGGCGATTGCTATGGGCCATTATGCTGAGCCCGCCCAGGCGCTCATGACGTTATTTAGCTATGCGGCCGTTATTATCACCTTTACGGGCGGCATCCATTGGGGCATTGCTATCCAGCAATATAGTAAAAATACCCGTGTCGCTAATACGCTGGCGCTGGAAAGCATTGTGCCAGTAGCGATCGCCTGGAGCCTGGTCTTTTTCCATGCTTATCATATTCAGCTGCTCATATTGAGTCTGGTCTTTACCTTGATTTGGGTGGTGGATAGTTTGCTCTATAATATGAACATCATCCCGCAATGGTTTTTCACCATTCGCTGCGTGGTCACGCCGATCATGCTGGCTTCTCTCTATATCGTCTATTTCGGCATTATTTAGAGCACTCTTTTAACGTGTGCGTGTGTGTTCGGTAGCGCGTGCCGATTGCGGTGCACCCAAAGCGGGTAGCGGCTCGACGGTGAGTTGCGTCGGGCGTTGCGCTTCGGGAATAGATTGCCATTGCTGCATGAATTGCTGTGCATAGTTGACGGTAGGATCACCGCCTACGGTGCGCACATAACTAGCCTCAATACCTTCATTGCGGCCGGTAGCTAACCCAAAGCAGCCGAACGTGCCTACTACATTGCCGTCAGGATGTATGCCGATTGCATCGCGGCCATTGCCAGGGTTATCGGTTTGTAGCCAGAAGCGCGAATTTGCATTGCCCGCTTCCCAACCCAGCGCATTGTCGCGTGCGACCTGCGTCCCGAATTTTTGCTCGGTAATATCATAGACGCGGTCGGTTTGGGTCCAATTCGGATTAAATTCGGGAATAGCGCCATTGCCACTTGCACCGGAGATAAAAGGATATTCACGGCGCGTGCGCTCTCCAGCCGCATTGGGTGGACTTTCCAAGACCAATACACCCACTATGCGCAAATGATTGGCATCACGGTAATGAAAATCACGCGGTTCAGCGGTTAGTCGCCAGTGATCGGTAGATGTTGCTTCGGGTGATGCGGCTGCTGGCGTGGTGGTGGGGGTTGCGACGGTTTTCACCGCTGCCGGTGCGGCTGCTTGTGTGCGGATTGCTTGCGCTGCGGTTTGGGCTTTCAGCACATTAAAATGCGTATCCACTATTACGCCATTAGCGGTGAGGTTATTAGCCTTTTGGAATTTGATAACGGCCTGCTCGGTGCTGGAGCCAAAATCACCATCAGCGTTAAGCGCGTTGCCTTTCGCGTTGGTGTAACCCAGCTGATTCAGCATGCGCTGCAATTCAGCCACTTGAGGGTTATCTTTCATGCCGATTTTTAGTTCCACGCGCTGCTCACCAAAGACTTATGAACGTTATATTATAGCGTAAAAACGTTAAAATAATACGTACTAACTGTCAGCGCTCCCACCCGAGCCGCTAAAAATATCATTTATATACATATGGTTGTATTCTGTCACAAAAATTTCATTACTTAATAAAACGACATGCTAGCATCGCGTCATACTTTACTAGCGAAGGAGAAAACCATGCTCAAGGAATTCAAACAATTTATCTCACGCGGGAATGTGGTGGATTTAGCAGTGGGTATTATTATGGGCGCTGCTTTCACCGGTATCGTCAATTCCCTGGTGGGCGATATCATCATGCCACCAGTCGGCAAGCTTGCGGGCGGGCTTGATTTTTCCAATTATTTTATCAACCTCTCCGATGGCAGCTATGCCACGCTTAAAGCCGCTAAAGAAGCAGGGGCTGCTACTATCAATTACGGCATTTTCCTCAATCAGGTGCTGAATTTTCTGATTGTATCCTTTGCCGTATTCGTCCTGGTTAAGCAGGTGAATCGCTTCCGTCGCCAGGAAGATGCCAAGCCGGTGGTGCCTGCGCGTAGCGAAGTGCTGCTGGAAGAAATCCGCGATTTGCTGAAGCAAAAATAAGCGAGGCGTGGTGGGACCGAGAGGAGTGATGATGGTCTGCTGACCATCACCCTACGGGCGCGATGCGTCCAATTTTTCTTCCTGAAAAATTGACGAACCTTGTTCGACTTTATTGAGGCTGAATAGGTGGTGGGACCGAGAGGAGTCGAACCTCCGACCTAGAGTTTAGGAAACTCTTGCTCTATCCAACTGAGCTACGGCCCCAGGATATGTGCAGTAACGGGTGACGCCGCTTGCGTTAAGACGCTTTGGCGGTTGATTTTTTCTCGAGGGCTTCTTTGGATTTGGTTTCCAGCTGACTGATCAGTTGATCAATGCCTTTTTCATTCAACACTGTGCCAAATTCAGCGCGTTGCGTGGTAATCATACTCACGCCTTCGATGATAATATCGAAAATACGAAAGCCGGCTTTTTCCTTACGCAGGCGATAATCCAGCAAAATAGGCTCTTGCGCATTTTCGCTAGCTTGAATTTCCATGCTCACCGTATATTCGTCATTACCCTCATCATGGGCGCCGGTTATTTTAAATTTGCCGCCTGTATATTCGGTGAAGCGCACCGCATAGTGACGCACGATAAACGTGTCATAGGCGCTTAAATAACGCTTCTTCTGATCGTCGGTTGCTTTACGCCAGTGTGCACCCATTACGAAGCGCCCTACCCAGGCGGTATCGACGTTATCGGAAAAAATTTTCTCCAGCTTGGCTTGGCGGCTGGTTTTATTGAGCTTTTGGTTGGCAATGGTATCGAGCGTTTGGTTGGCTACTTTTTGAATATAGGCGCTGGCATCATCGGCAGATGTGGCATAGGCTGCACCCGAAAACAACGCGCAAGCCGCGCAAAGAGCGGATACAAAACGAACGAGATGGCGCATTACTTGGCTCCGGCTACAGCAGCAGTTTTCACAGGCGCGGATTTGTTAGCAGCCAATTTTTGCTTGGCGCGGCGAATATCGGCAGCGCGTTTTTGCAAGAAGCCACTGCGGAAGGTCGCATATGGATCCAACGAATTGGTGAAGATATCTTCAAACAGCTTGTCGTTGTTCGAGCGCGTATCCACGATGGTAACAGCCGCAACCGTATAGGCTATGCTATCATCGGTGTAGCTGATTGGGTTCATAGCGATATCGCCCAGGCGGCCAACGCCATCGCGGATGCTAGACGGGCCTAAGAGCGGCAACACTAAATAGGGACCAGACTCGAAGCCATAGACGCCGAGCGTTTGGCCGAAATCGGTTTTACGGTTGGTAAGGCCTGCGGTGGTTGCTACGTCAAACAGACCGCCCACGCCCCACATGGTGTTGACGGCAAAGCGCCAGAAGGTGGCAAAGCTGTTTTGCACATCGCCTTGCAAGATCGAGTTACCGAGCACAACAGGCGCGTACAAGTTTTCTACGGCATTGCTGACCATTTCCTGGCCTTTATTCGGCATCACGCCTTGATATACAATCACGATAGGTTTCAGGATCAGCACGTCAACCACGCGGTTGAAACCGAAGATCACGCGGTTAAGCGGTTCCAGCGGGTCGTTATCAGCGGCTTGATCGGCTTGGGTCTTAGGATCTTGCGGGATTTTGGTGCAGCCGGCTGCGCTTAAGAGAGCACAACCCAGTAAGGCCGCAAGGCCTAGGCGCTTAAAAGAATCGAAACGCATCGTCAGTAACTCCTGAATAGTATCGCTTGGTTATCCTAAATTAACGCAAAGCTATTAAACTTTTATAAACTTGACTGGAGAGCCATTATCAGTTTTCTGTAAGCAATGTATAGGGCTAAACTAAGCAGACAGCGGGCTAATTGTGGATTATGCAGGGCTGTTGCAAAATTGTAACAGGAAATAATAAATGACATTTTCCGTCTCATTTGAGTTCTTTCCGCCTAAATCGCCGGAAATGGAGCAAAAACTATGGGAAGCCCTAACGCAGCTTTCGCCCCTTTCGCCTAGTTTTGTCTCGGTTACCTATGGCGCCGGTGGCAGCACACGGGAGCGCACCCACCATACGGTTAAACGCATTATCGAAGAAACTTCGCTGAAGCCAGCCGCACATCTGACCTGCGTTAATGCCAGCCGTGAGGCGGTTGACCAGGTGGCGCGTGCCTATTGGGACGTTGGGGTTCGCCATATTGTGGCGCTGCGCGGCGATCCGCCGCAAGGCCAGAGCGATTACGCGCCGCATCCAGAAGGGTATGTCTATTCTTCGCAGCTGGTGGCGGGCTTGAAGCGCATCGCCGATTTTGAAATCAGCGTGGCGGCTTTTCCTGAGAAACATCCGCATTCGGCAAGTTTTGAGGCGGATTTAGACTATCTAAAGCAAAAAATCGATGCAGGTGCGACCCGTGCCATCACCCAGTATTTTTTCGATGTGGCGCATTATGAGCGGTTTTTGGAGCGGGCGCGCAAAGCCGGCATCACCATCCCCATCGTGCCCGGATTGCTGCCGATTACCAATCTGGCGCAAGTGCTGAAATTTAGCGCCATGTGCGGCGCGTCGGTGCCGGATTGGGTGCAGCAAGCATTTGTCGGACTTGAGCAAGATGTGCCCGCGCGCAACCAAAAAGCGATCGAGATTGCCGTGGAGCAAGGTGAAAAACTGCGCGCATTAGGCGTCGAGCATCTGCATTTTTATACCTTAAATCGTGCCGACCTCACGCAAGCCATTTGCGCACGGTTGGGTGTTACAACACCCGTTCAATCTTAATAATAACCCGCTGGTTGCGCAGGCGGTTTTCAGGAATGGGTCGGCCTTCCTTATCTAGATTTGGCAAGATTGGCCGCGAGTCTGCATAACCAATGGCTTTAATGCGGCGTGCTTCAACGCCATTCTCGGCAAAAAACCGCGCCATGCGCGCCGCGCGCGCCGCCGACAATTCCCAATTCGACGGATAGACCACCGAGTCGACCGGCGCATCATCGGTGTGCACTTCGATGGTGACGTAATACTCCATGAAGCTAATTTGCTTGAGTGCCGTCACCATTTCGGCCAGCACCGGCTTTTTGCTATCTTCAAATTCAATCGAGTTGGACTGGAAAAAACTGCCGCTTGCTATATCCATATCGATGCTGCGCTCGCTTCTTTCAATCACCACATCGCGCATCAGATTGTTGTTTTCAACTACTCCCTGCAATGCCTGAAACGTGCCCAAAAACGGGGTTGATAAATCGACACTGCCGAATTTATTGGCCAGGCCTTGCGTGATTTCCGAGAATTTATCGCGCTTGGGCTCAGAGACGGAGACGAAAATAATGAAAAAGCACATGAGCAATGTGATCATGTCGGCGTAGCTCATGAGCCATGAATCAACACCGCTTTCTTGAGGATCCGGTTTGCGCGGAGGGATCATGCCGGTTTCGATTCCACATTGATCGCACTTATACCCTTCAAATAATCATCGAGGTTGAAATGCAGCTCAGGATCTAAGAAGCTGTTTAAACGATCCTGCATGAAGCGCGGATTTTGCTTTTCCGACAGCAACACCAGCCCTTCGGTCATCATATAGTTACGAAAGCGCATGATCTCTTCTTTTTGCAGTAATTTATCTGCGGCCGGCAGGCAGATCAGACGTGCGACAATAATGCCGTAAAGGGTTGCAAGCAGCGCGACTGCCAAACCGTTGCCGATAAAACTCATATCGCCTTGGATATTTTGAAGCATCACCACCATACCCACCAGCGTGCCGACCATGCCGAAGGCGGGCGCGGTCGAGGCCATGTTGCGCAGTACCGTCACCGGTGTGATATTGCGCTCAAAATCTGCTTCCACCGCGGTGTTTAACATATTGCGGATCACATCAGGTTTATAGCCGGTCACCACCAAATCCAGCCCGTAACGCAAGAGCGGCTCGCGAATTTTTTTACCAACTTCGCCTTCTAGTCCGGGCAAGCCTTTGGCATGGACTAAATAGGACCATTTAATTAAGCGCATGATTTCGGTGTTGAGGCCTTCGCGTGTGGCTTTAGGCTTTTTCACCATGTACCACATTTCTTGAAAGGCGCGTGTCACATAACGGCCTTGATAGCTCATAAAGGCATTGGCAATGCTGCCGCCAACGACTATCATCAAGCCTTCGATGCTGATGAAGGACAGGTAGTTATGGGTCGCTGCGGCAATCGCGCCTAGTACAAGCGCAAAGCCAAAAAAGGTGCCGGCAACGGTAACTAACGAAAGCGAATCTACGATTTTTTTCATTCAGCCAATAAAGTCAGGGTGTAATGACTGCGATCTAAGCATAAAATCACCTGGGGGTAAAGCAGTGACGGGGTTTTTTTGAGTGACTATGAAAACGAAACAAATCAACAAACCAATTATTGGCATCACACTCGATCACGAAGCGGGAGGACCTGGCCAATATTCTAAAATGCCGTGGTATGCGCTGCGTCAGAATTATTGTGATGCGATTGATTATTTCGGTGCGATTCCCATTCCGCTGCCACATGAGGTGGCGATGGTTGACGATTATTTGAATTTGATCGATGGGCTGATGATTACCGGTGGCGCTTTTGATGTGCCGCCTTCTTTTTACGGCGAAAAATCAGCGCATCCTTCGGTTACCACCAAGGATCGCCGCACGCAGTTTGAATGGGCGATTACCAAAGGCGCGGTGGATCGTAAGATGCCGGTGCTGGGGATTTGCGGCGGGCAACAATTGCTCAATGTGGTGTTGGGCGGAAGTTTGATCCAGCATATTCCAGACAGTATTGATGATGCGCTCGAGCATGAGCAAAAAAATCCACGCACCGAACCAGGCCATCCGGTGGCTATTGAGCCAGGTACGCTACTGCACCAGATTGTCAGCCGCGACACCATGCATGTGAATACGGCGCATCACCAAGCGGTTGCCTTGCCGGCGCCAGGCATGATTGTCAATGCGCGCTCGCCAGACGGGGTGATTGAAGGCATCGAGCTTAAAGATCATCCGTTTTGTTTGGGTGTGCAGTGGCATCCGGAATATCGGGTCGATCCGGGTGATTTACAAATATTTGCCGCCTTTGTAGAAAGGTGTAAACATGAAATCTGATTATTTGATTATCAAAATAATTTGAATATCTGATTTGTAATATATTGAATTTTAATATTATCATATAATCATAGAATCAGATTTATAGCATATGACCGACAATAAAGACACAAATACCCCCACACAAGAACGCATCGCCAAACGTATGGCGCGTGCGGGCTTATGCTCGCGCCGTGAAGCGGAGGCCTGGATTCTAGAAGGCAAAGTGCGCGTCAATGGCAAGCGCATCACCTCACCAGCGCTTAATGTCAGTGATGCCGATGACATCAACGTCAATGGAAAGCCGCTTACGCTTAAAGAAGAAACCAGGCTGTGGCTCTATCATAAACCGGTTGGTTTGATTACGACTCATAAGGATCCGCAGGGACGCCCCACCGTTTTTGATCAGCTGCCTAAATCGATGCCGCGTGTGATTTCGATCGGACGTTTGGATTTAAATTCGGAAGGACTGTTGCTGCTGACCAATGACGGCGTGCTGGCGCGCAAGCTGGAGCATCCATCCAGCGCCTGGATTCGCCGCTACCGCGTGCGCGTCTACGGTAAAATCACCGAAAAGATGATGGAAGATATTCGCGAAGGCGTGGTGGTAGAAGGTATACATTATCACGGTGCCGAGATTGAAAAAGAATCGAAAACCGGTCGTGATAATCAATGGTTCATGATGGCGATTCGCGAAGGAAAAAATCGTGAGATTCGCAAAATATTTGAGCATTTCGGCTGCCAAGTTAACCGGCTGATACGCCAGTCCTACGGCCCGTTTCAGCTGGGTAGTCTGCCGCGTGGCGAGGTCAAGGAAGTGACTAAGAAAGTGCTCAACTCTTTCATTCGTGTCTAACGCGCGCTTAATAAATTAGTGACAAGGCAAGGGCATTTGCTTTATGGCTAATAGCCATGAGAATTATTGCGGGAAAACATAAGGGCCGGCGTATCGAAACGCCTAGGGAAATCTCTGGCGACATCCGCCCCACCTCTGATTTCGCTCGCGAAGCCATCTTCAATATTTTACTCCACAGTAAACATGGTCTAAACGGCCATAGCTTTGCCGATCAAGTGGTGCTTGATATGTATTGCGGCACTGGTGCCTTCGGCCTTGAAGCGCTGTCGCGTGGCGCGGCGCACGTAACGTTTCTGGATCAATCGCGCGATGCGCTCTCCATTGCCAAGCATAATGTCGAGCGTTATGGCGAGGCAACCCAAGCCGACTATATTCACGGCGATGCCACCCGCCTACCGAAGCCACGCCGCCGCTATGGGGTTGTGTTTTTAGATCCGCCTTATTTCAGCAATTTGATCCCCAATACACTTAAAGCTTTGCATGAAGGCGAATGGATTACTGATGATGGGCTGGTTATCATTGAGCATGATGCCAAAGAAACCATTGCCATTCCCGAACCGTTTACCTCAATTGATCAGCGTCGCTATGGCCGCGCGGTATTGGAAGTGCTCACCCTGTCTTAAGGAGGAGAATCTATGCGTATAATCCTAGCAACCTGGCTAGCGCTTTTTTGCGGTCAGGCGGCCTATGCCGACGATCACCAACAGGTCATTGCCGGTAATCAAGCCTTTGCCCGCGAGCTGTATAAGCAGCTGCGCGCCAACACCGGTAATATTTTTCTGTCACCCTATAGCGTGAGTACGGCACTTGCCATGACCACGGCAGGTGCACGCAGCAAAACTGAGACGGAAATGCTGCAAACCTTGCAACAAACGTTGCCAGCCGAACGCTTACATCCTGCCATGGGCAGCGTGATTCAGTCTTTGAATCAGCAATCAACCAAAGGCGATTATCAGCTGCAAGTCGCCAATGCGCTATGGGTGCAGCAAGGCGGCAATTTTCTTGAGCCGTTTATGCGCACCAACCAAACCCATTACCGCACGCAGGTGACGCCGCTTGATTTTATTACGGCGCCGGAACCGTCACGCCAGACCATCAATGATTGGGTAGCGCGGGCTACGCAAGACAAAATCCGTGATCTACTCTCCATGGGCACTGTCACCACCGATACGCGGCTGGTGCTGACCAACGCGATTTATTTTAAAGGCTACTGGGAAACCGCCTTCACCGCGAGCGCTACCAGCGACATGCCGTTTAAGGTTGGGCAGGCGCAGACCATGCCGGTTGCCACCATGCATATGACCAAGCCGTTTGCTTACGGCGACACTGAGCTCTATCAGCTGCTCGCTTTACCTTATAGAGGCGGCGATTTATCCATGATCATCATCTTGCCCAGAGAAGGCAAAAGCATGGCCGATATTGAATCGGCTTTGACCATGCCGGACTTTACGCAACGCCTCAACCAGCTGTCCGCGCGTGAGGTGCAGCTTGCTTTGCCTAAATTCCGAATCAGTTCGGGCTTTTCGCTCAAATCGGCGCTAGAAGCGATGGGCATGCGCACGTCATTTACCCCGCAAGCCGATTTTTCCGGCATTAACGGCCAGCCCAATTATTTTATTTCAGACGTGGTGCATAAGGCCTTTGTCGAGGTAGACGAACAAGGCACCGAAGCGGCTGCGGCAACCGGTGTGGTGATGCGTGCAACTAGCGCTGCCATGCCAACGAGTCCCGTTCCCTTTATTGTCGATCACCCGTTTTTGCTCATCATTCGTGATCAAAAAACGGGTCTATGGCTCTTTATGGGGCGGGTCGACAACCCAACCGCGTGACATTCACATCATACCTTGCTGTAAAGCCCGTTTTGCTGCGCTTCGCTGCTCACGTACTTTGTATACGTTCCGCTGCAATGCTCGCAAAACGAACTTTTCGCTAGCGGTCTGATGTGAATGTTAAGGCAACGAATTAAGTAACTTAAGCAACGGTTGAGATGAAATCCGGCTGATTTTCCGGACGTGCTTGTATGAAAGCGGGATGAGCCGCGCAACGATCACCAATGCTGGTAATATGGGGGAAGGCGCGTAAGTCGCAGCCAAAACGCCGCGCATTATAAATCTGCGGCACTAAGCAGCAATCAGCCAGCCCTGGCTGTGACCCGTGGCAGAAACTGCCCGTATAAGAGCTGTTCGACAGCATCGCTTCGACAGCCTCAAAACCCCTGTGGATCCAATGGCGAATCCACTCATTTTTCTGCTCGTCGGTGATGCCTAATTTATCTTGCAGATAGCGTGTAGGCCCTAGATTGCCCAGTGGCGCAATGTCACAAGCAACCGCCAATGCTAATGCCCTGACACGCGCGCGCTCTTCAGGCGAGGTCGGCAATAGTGCCGGTGATGGATATTTTTCTTCCAAATATTCCATGATGGCTAGCGATTGGGTCAATACATGCTCGCCATCGATCAAGGTTGGCACCCGCATTTCTGGATTCAAAGCGCGGTATTGCGGCGTGCGCTGTTCTGTTTTCAGCAGATTGACCGGAATAAGATCGGGCGTCAGGTTTTTAAGCGCCAACGCAATACGCACGCGGTACGAGGTGGAAGAGCGATAATAGCCGTATAGTTTCATGCGCGTGCTTTATAGTCGTAGGGAATGATTTTTTGATCAATGGCACCGAAAATAGATTGTCCCGTTATATCCAACATTTCAATGCGCACCTGGTCGCCAAATTTCATAAACGGCGTAATCGATTCGCCCTTCTCTAATTTTTCCAACGTGCGTTTTTCGACAATGCAGGAAGATCCCACCGAGCGATCTTTGTTAGACACAGTGCCCGAGCCAATGATGGTGCCCGCACGCAAGAAGCGTGTTTTAGCGGCATGCGCAACCAGTGTGGGGAAGTTAAACACCATATCCACACCGGCATTAGGCTTGCCAAAAATCTTGCCATTGTAATGAGTGACCAGGGGCAGATGCAGCTTGCCGTCCTGCCAGGCATTGCCCAGCGTTTGCGGCGTCACCGCAACGGGTGAGAAGGCGCTGGCGGGTTTGGCATTTAAAAAGCCAAAGCCTTTGGTCAGTTCGTTCATAGCGAGGTAGCGCAGGCTGACATCATTCACCAACACCACCAGTTTAATATGATGCGCCGCATCGTCCGGCGTGACACCCATCGGCACATCATCGGTGATGACCGCGATCTCGGCTTCAAAATCAATGCCGTGTGCTTCATCGGGAAGCGGCACATCGTCGCCGGCACCCAACATCACATCAGAGGCACCTTGATACATGAGCGGATCGGTCCAAAAGCTCGCGGGCATATCGACCCCGCGCGATTTGCGCACCAGCTCCACATGATTCACATAGGCCGATGCATCGAGCCATTGGTAAGCGCGCGGCAAGGGGGCGGCGATGGTCTTTTCATCAAAGGCGAAAGCATTAGAAATTTTACCCTGATTTAATTGCTCATAGGTGGCTTGCAATTTGCTTTCCACATGGCCCCAGTTATCAAGCGCGGCTTGCAGGGTCGGGGCAATGGCAGCAACACTGACAGCTTGTTTTAAGTCAGCGCTGACCACCACTAGATTGCCATCACGGCCGCTTTTAAGAGACGCTAGTTTCATGAAGATTCTTTCCAGCTATCGACATAGTCTTTCCATTCCACCTGATGCATCGTGTCGGAAATATTCACCGCATCGCGCGTGTCGATCATGACGGCAACCTCATCGGTTTCTTTGCGTGTATGGGTTGCACCCGCCTTGAAGGCTTTGGGGTGCGGGCCATGCGCAAAGCCGGCCGGATGCAGCGATAGCATGCCGGGATGGATATTATCGCGGCTGAAGAAACTACCCATATGATAGAAAATAATTTCATCATAATCGTTATTGGAATGGAAGAAAGGCACTTTCAGTGCGCCAGGATCGGTTTCAATCGGGCGTGGCGCAAAAGTGCAGACCACAAAACGCTGCGCCAAAAACGTCGTATGCGCTGAGGGCGGCAGATGATAGCGATGGCTCATCAGCGGGCGAATATCGCGCCAATTGACGCGCACCGGCAGATTGTCGCCACGCCAGCCCACCGCATCAAGCGGGTTGAAGGGGAAGGTAACAGTGGAGAAGCGGTCATGGCGCTTGATAGTGATTTTCCAGCTGGTTTCACCTTGTTGCGCTTTGAACGCTTCGTCGATAGCGGGCACATCCAAAATCGCCGGATCGAAAATGGCGCCTTCGCCTACCATGCCTTTATCGGGCATACGGTAGCCGTCATTGGTGGCTTCAATCATGAGAAAACTGGCCGCACCTTTACACTCCACGCGCCAGCGCGAACCGCGCGGCAGCACAATATAGTCGCCCTCGCGAAAGGTGAGATGGCCGAAATCGCAAAATAAATCCCCTTCGCCGCTATGCACAAACAGCAATTCGTCGCCGTCAGCATTGCAGACCAGATGATCCATGGCGCCTTCCGTACGCCACAGGCGCATTTTCATAAAGGCGTTCGACAGCAGCAATTCCGCGCGCCAGGGCGAGCCGAACACATGCTCCAAAGCGGCCAAATCAAAGGCGCGTGGCTTTAAATCACCGTCCCATTGGCTCCAGGCCGTGGGTGGATGGGTATGGTAAATATGGCTGACTGGGCCAAAAAATCCTTCGCGCCCAAACTCACGCTCATAGGTGCCGTTTGGGAGGTCGCAATGGGGCTGACGCGAAGCCTGGCCTTCAATACGGGGAAATTGGAACCAGCGTTTCATATTGATATACCTGAAATACACCGTGAAAATTTATATGAGACATGCTATTAGCAATAACACTAAAAATCAAGATATGGAGTCATTATGCGTATTACCCTATTGCCTGCGCTTTTCTTTTTATGCCTTCCTTATGCTTCCCTTGCCAACGATTCATACAACAGCACGTCAAAACAAACCAAACCCTATAAAATGGCGCAGCTCGATGATAGTTATGATGATAATGAACCCATGCAAGCCTTGCCGCTGGAAGTGCATGAAGTAAATGGTGTTCGCTATGTGACCGGTGGTATTGGCGATGAAGAAATCACCATGCTCAAGCAGGTGGAAAATGAATTTAATACGCGCATTTTGCTGTCGTCAAAAAAGGGCGAGTATATCAGCCTCGCGCAGATCCGCATTTTTGATGCCGCTGGCAACGAAGTCGTAACGGATGGTTTTGCTGGCCCTTATTTTTATGCAAGCCTGCCACCTGGTAAATATAGCGTCGATGTATTGACCATGAAAGGCTATACCGGACATGGCACCTTCACCGCGCCTAAAACCGGTTTTGTAAAACCTGTTTTACGCTTTGGCCCAGACGTTAAGTCGAACTAACTTTTCCAACGCAAGATTTTTTCCGGCACGCGATTTTCGAATGGCGTGCCGTTTTCTTGTGCGCTCAGGAAATCTTTTTTCAGTTTGAAATACCAGAGCGCTTGCTGGTCGGCATCGCCCAAAAGCATCAGGCTGGGATGATCGGATGACAGGCCTTCTTGCTGCTTTTTCACAATCTCTAAATCCTGGCGGATAAAGGCTTTGCCGAAAGGCAACACCAGCGGGTAGAGCCATTTAGTAAGCGGCAGATTGCTGTAAAAGAACTGATGCAATTGCGTGCGTGAATGATCGATAGGTGTAAGCGCGGTCAGCAACACAATATAGCCGCCATCGGTGCTGATAAATTCGGTGCGCAAGGAAGGCAGCGAAAAGCTGATTTCGGTTTTGAGATTGGTGAGCCCCAAAATTTTATAGGCACGTGAATTAGACGATGGCTTATGCGCCACCATTTTAAAACCGAGCGGCGTTGGCGCGAATTTCTTTTCTTTTACATGCATGGAACGGGCTGAGCGCCACCACCAGGAAGCATGCACAAACGGCCCGTGCGATGGGTCCATCAGCCCAATCACCGCATGGTCGATATTGCAGGGAAACAGCACCGATTCGACATGGCGGTAGCCGCCGATAATAGGCGCGGGGGAGGCTGGAATATCGGGTAATTGCTCAGGCACACGCGTTTTAGGCGCCGGTATATAAACCCAGATCAGCCCGTCTTGTTCACGGCAGGGAAAGGCGGCGGCTTTGATGCGCGAAATATCGACGTTATCCTCAGGCGTGAGTGAAGGAATGCTCGTGCATTTGCCTTCGCAGTTGAATTTCCAGCCATGATAGCAGCACTCGATTTCCTTGCCGTCGAAGCGGCCATAGCGCAGGGGAATACCGCGATGCGGGCAGAAATCGCGTAGCGCAAATACAGCATCTTCATTAGTGCGGCCAAGTAGAACCTGTTGACCTAATATGGTTTTTGCCAGCGTTTCACCGCGCGCTATCTGGCTGCTTGCCGCAGCTACATACCAAATATGATAAATAAGATCAGTGGATTCACTCATTATTTTTTCTCTCGTGCTTCTTTGTGAAGATGCCCAATAGGTACTGTGGGATTGGCAATGATATACTCAGGTAGGCGCTTCATAAAGTTGGTTGCCATCTGTTTGGATTCAGGATCGGCATCGGATGCCATCCAGCGTGCATAGGCTGTTTCAAGATCCGTATAGCAAAAGTCAAATACCCTGCTTGCCATGCGATATATATTTTTTGGATGAAGGGTGTAACGTGTCACATTATCGGGATCTGTGATACGTACAAAATCAGCGCCTCCTACTCCTAATGCTTCAGCGCCTCCCCAGCTCGCAAAATACTCTTCATTAAACACAGGACCTAAGCTGCCGTCTGGATAGAGCAAGACTGGATACTCAAACCCATGCCTTGAAAAATCGATGGTTTGATGTTGTGTCTTGCTCATGCGCTGGGTAGTTCAAGCGACTCTGCAAATTCGCGCCATTCACCTTTGCTCATGCCGCTGGTTTCTTGCGTAACTTTTTCGCCGGCGATCATGCGCTTAATCAAGGAGCGGCCTTTGGCCGATACATTTACCCCGCCCACGCGATAATCGGTGAAGGCTTGATAGGTCAGCGGCACCCAGGCTTTGAGCATCTCAATCATCACATTGGCATAGGCGCGGATTTCATATTGGGCGTGGCTGTCGGCACGCAGTGCAAGGAAATGCATCAGATTATGCAGATCGATTTTCCAATACCACTGGGTGTAGTAGTTGAGCGTCAAATTCATGCGCGCCAGTTCGCGGGCAATGCCGTCACGCGACTCATCAATCACTTCACCTGCATGGGTGGTGTTCATCAGCTCTTCATAATGGCTATAGACCTGCTCGGAATCGGCTTTCAGCAGCTGCAGTACGCGCGCGGATTCTTGCGCAGACAAGGTTTGATCGCTGCGGCCCTGGTGATTTTTTTTCGATTGCGGCGCCAGTTGTTCGGCTTGCGGAATATAAAATTCTTTATCCAAAATCGAATAGCGCGCGGAATATTCATTCACGTTGGCGGTGCGATGGCGAATCCATTGGCGGGCGATAAAAATCGGCAGCTTGATATGGAATTTGATTTCGCACATTTCAAACGGCGTGGTGTGGCGATGGCGCAGCAGGTAGTTGATCAGGCCGGCGTCTTCATTCACTTTTTTGGTACCACGACCATAAGACACACGGGCGGCTTGCACCACGGCTGAATCGGTTCCCATATAATCGATCACGCGCACAAACCCATGATCGAGTACTGGCACGGCGGTGTAGAGCATTTCTTCCAACGCCGGCGCCACATCGCGGCGGGTGCTATTGGCTTGGCCTCGTTGAGCATCGATTTCAGCTTGTTGTTCGGGGGTCAGTGGCATGAGGGATCCTGGTTAAAACGATTGTTGGTGGCGCTTAGTTAATTACAGGTTTATTGTGATTGTCTATGAAAATTTGTTTTCTGGTGAAGGCAGCCACGTCGCAGGCTCAAGCAGAGAATTGCACCTACCTAACACAGGCCGCATCTCACTTAGGCCACGAGGTGTGTTGGGCCGATATTGATGCGCTGCATGCAGTGCAAGGCATGGTGCATGCGCAGGTTACGTCATGCGGCAACGAGCCGCTGCAATGGCAGATGGCATCGCTTGAAACATTCGATCTAGTGTGGGTGCTGAGCTTTGGCCGGCGCGGTAATTTCCTGGATAAAATCCAGCTGCTGCATTTGCTGGCTGAGCGCACACGTGTGGTTAATCACCCTTTGGTGCTGCTTTTCTACCATAGCAAATTATCGCATCATGCTCTGGCGCATCGCATGAACTATCCGGAAAGCTATATTGATCACAATGCCGAGCGGCTATGGCAGATTATGCATGAAAAAGGTGGCGACTGGATTATCAAACCGACTGGCGATAGCTTGGGACGCGGCGTATTTAAGTTGACGCCAGGGGATGCGAACCGCCGGGTACTGCTCGAAAACCTCACCAAAGATGGAAATTACTGTCTGCTCCAGCGTTATATTCCCGAAGTGGCGAAAGGTGAAAAGCGTGTATTGATGGCTGGCGGCGAGGTGATGGGCTTTTATGCCAAACAAGGCAGCGATCATCGCGGCAATCTGCATCAAGGTGCGGTTGCCCAGTGCTGTGACTTATCGGAAAAAGAGCGGGAAACTTGCGAACGCATAGGCCGGTATCTGCTTGAAAAAGGTGCGTATTTTGTGGGAATTGACCTCGCTTGGCCCTATGTGCTGGAGTGGAATGTATTAAGCCCAGGGGGGCTGGGCACGCTGGAGCGCTTGGGTGCTGGAAACCAGGCGGAAGCCGTTGTAAAGAAAGTTCTATCTGCCCCTTCACATTCGCTGGCAAAAGACCTATAATACTCTTGTTCCTTCGGGAACTATGGCGATAAACGTAAG
This sequence comes from Rickettsiales bacterium, assembly GCA_033762715.1. Classification (GTDB taxonomy): domain Bacteria; phylum Pseudomonadota; class Alphaproteobacteria; order Rickettsiales; family SXRF01; genus JANRLL01. Next base: position 34,719 of record JANRLL010000007.1, read on the forward strand.
TCAGAATAGACGGATTGGACCCGGGGGCAGTACCCGGCGGCTCCACCTAAATTCAGTTGTTTCCATGACATTCTGCTGAATGTCATATGAAACGAGGCTCAGGGCTGACTCGGCCTGCTGGCTTCGTAGCAATGGATATGAAACGAATGAATTTTGGCGGGGCCGACACAGCGCTCGACAACCGTGATAAAGGTCTTATTTTTGCCCGCGATGATACTGGCGTAATCAGATCATAAACATAAATGCTAACGACAACGTTGCATTTGTTGCTGCTAACGACAACACCGTCGTAGCTGTACGCGCTGCTGCCTAACGGCGCTCGCGTGCACTAGCACGTAACACGGCTTTGGGGTATGTGCCGGGTAACAGAAACATGCCCCACCTAACGCTTCGCAACCAATGATGTCTTGACTAAATGACGACGACCAACGACCATAGCATTATGACCGATGACCTTTTTCACTACCCGAGTTTGATTGACCATGCCATGCGCGGCCTTGTGCGTGACGTGCTCAAGCGCGTTGCCGCTCACGGCCTGACCGGTGATCATCATTTCTATATTTCATTCAATACGGAATATCCAGGGGTGCGTATTTCTGAGCAATTGAAAGCGCGCTATCCCAACGAAATCACCATTGTGTTGCAACACCAATTCTGGGATTTCAAAATTGAAGAGCATCAATTCCATGTGACGCTGTCGTTTTCCGGCGTGCCAGAAAAGCTGCTTATTCCATTTGCGGCCCTTACCGCTTTTGCCGATCCTAGCGTAAAATTCGGCCTGCAATTCCAGCCGACCGATGACCTGCCGATGAACTTTGCCGATGCGAATATCGAGCAAGAGATGATCGAGCCGGTTGAAGGCGCAACCGATGATGGTTCAGCCGAAGTGATTTCCCTGGACGCGTTTCGCAAAAAATGAACCGGCTTTTCTTTCTGCTAGCAGCCCTTGGTCTTTTTCAACCCGTGCAGGCCATGGCACAATCTGCTTTGCCGCAAGGCGTCTTGCAGACTATTCAGGGCCAAGTCATAGAAGTTGATTTTTCCGATGCTGCGGTAGATGGTCCCATCAAAATCACTGTCCAATCTGACGGTGGACAATTGGTTACGGTCTTGGTTGGGGTTTTCCCGCCGCCGCCTTCTGACGCCAAAGACGCTAACCAGTTAAAGGCGGGCGATTGGGTAGAGGCGCAGGGTTATGTCGTCTCAGGGCGCATGCTCATGCAGGCCCCTTCCGACTATATCCGCCTTATTTCACGCAAGTCGCCATGAGCTTCATGCATGTTGCCCTTGAGCAAGCGCAGCTTGCTCAATCCCGCGGTGAAGTGCCGGTGGGTGCAGTTATTGTCAAAGACGGCCAACTCATCAGCGCCTCAGGCAATCTAGTCATCGATTCACACGACCCCACCGCGCATGCCGAGCTCCTTGCTATACGCGCGGCCTGCCAGCTGCTTAAAACCGAGCGTTTGGTCGGGTGCGATCTCTACGTGACGCTGGAGCCATGCCCCATGTGCGCGCAGGCGATCAGCTTTGCGCGGATTCGCAGGCTCTATTTTGGTGCGTATGATCCTAAAGGTGGCGGGGTGGAAAATGGCGCGCGCATTTTTCAGCAAAGCAGCTGCCATCATAAACCTGAAATCTATGGCGGCTTGAATGAACAGGCCTGTGCTGCACTACTTAAGGATTTTTTTGCCGAGCTGCGTTAGCGTGCCTGGCAGGAAGGTTGTTGCGCCCGCTCTTCCATCAGCTTTTGTACATGACACGGTGCGCAGGACTCTATCTCAGCTTCGCGCTCGGGTGCGCACGATTTAACCACCGAACTGCCGAGTTCAGGCGCGCTGCGTGCAGATGGGGTGGTGGCTGCATGGTTGGAGCAAAATAATTTATCCATGATCGGTTCAACGGCCGCGCGCAATGCGCCTAAGGTGCCGAAATAAATGCCGGTCCACAGCACTGACTTAGACATGGTGGCTGCCAAGCCCATACCGGTAGCGCCGATCACTGACTCGCCTAACAATCCGGCAATGGGTCCGGCTGCTAATGCAAGCAAGGAGCCGACGCAAAACAGCACGGCCGCCGATTTAGCAATATTGAAAAACTGTTCGCGCATGTCGGTTGGAATCCTGTGATAACTGCAATCAGTGTAGAGCAGCCCGCATGCCGGCGCATGTGAAGATTGCGTTACAATATTTTTATTGTAAAAACAATTGGTTGAGGTGGGGTGACATGGGCAATAGAGCCTTAGCCCTCGCTTTTATAACCCCTTATATTGGCACCATTATTGCCTCTATTTCCTGACCATTCATGTAGGAGGCCGCATATGCACGTTTCGAATTCCATGCCCGGGCAAAATACCCAAACCAGCGCCACTGGCACTAAAACCCAACAAACCGATAATGCTTTTGCAGCACTGTTAGAGGGTACCGGCGATGATCCCGAAGCATTCCTGCATAAAATCACCTCCAACGGTATTAGTGGTTATTGGAGTTGGCAGATCGAGCAATTACGCAAGAAAATAGCTGCCGAAGTGATGCAAGAAAATAACGTTAGCCAGGAATCGCTCGCGAAAATGGATGACGCTGCTCGCACCAGCCTGGAGCAGAAAATCATGGATGAAGTCGAGCGCCGCGTGAAAGAGATGGTGGAAAACCAGATGAACAACGAGAAGAAAAATGGGATGCCCATTAGGCTAACCAGTGCGGCGACCACCCATAGCCTGATTAGCCTGACGCAGGAAATCTAAAACGCCACGTTAACAGCCGTTTCCTATAATTCACCTCTAGCCTGCCATTAACCTATTGCCTTACGCTATGCCTAAGGGTAAATCATGAGGTTAATGACGCATGTCAAGAGTTATAAAATGAATTGTTAAGGAAAAACAATGGCTTCTTATCAATATATCTATGTGATGAAAGATTTAGGCAAGGCTTACGCAGGTGGTAAGCAGGTGCTTAAAGGTATTTACCTGTCATTTTTACCAGGCGCTAAAATCGGTGTGCTGGGCCCTAACGGTTCGGGTAAATCGACCTTGCTTAAAATCATGGCCGGCATTGAAAAAGATTTCACCGGTGAAGCCTGGGCTGCGGATGGCGTGAAAGTGGGTTATCTGCCGCAGGAGCCTAAACTGGACGAAAAGAAGAACGTCATCGAAAACGTGATGGATTCGCTGGGCGAGAAGAAAGCGATGCTGGATCGCTACAATGAATTGATGGCGAATTACTCCGATGAGATTGCCGATGAAGCTGCCAAGCTGCAAGATCAGATTGATGCCGCAGGCGCCTGGGATTTAGAGCGCGAGGCAGAAATTGCCATGGATGCGCTGCGTTGCCCGCCAGGGGATGCCGATGTCACTAAAATTTCCGGTGGTGAACGTCGCCGTGTGGCGCTGTGTAAACTTCTGCTCGAAAAGCCTGACATGCTGCTGCTTGATGAACCTACCAACCATTTGGACGCCGAGTCGGTGGCATGGTTGCAGCATTTCTTGGAAAGCTATCCGGGCACCGTGGTGATGGTGACCCATGATCGCTACTTCCTCGATAATGTGACGGGTTGGATTTTAGAGCTCGATCGCGGCCAAGGCATTCCATATGAAGGCAATTATTCATCCTATTTGGAGCATAAGCAAAAACGCCTGGCCCAGGAAGAAAAAGAAGAGCAATCCCGCCAGAAGCAGCTGGCGCGTGAGTTGGAATGGATTCGCCAAGGCGCCAAAGCGCGCCAGAGCAAAAGTAAGGCGCGTATTGCAGCCTATGAAGAATTACTGACCAAAGAAGGCCCAGCGCAAATTGGTGCGGCACAGATTGTGATTCCACCAGGCCAGCGCCTCGGCAATTTGGTTATTCAGGCGGAAGGTCTGTCGAAAGGCTTTGGCGATAAACTGCTCATCGACAATCTCTCCTTCAGCTTGCCGCCAGGCGGCATCGTTGGTGTGATCGGTCCGAACGGTGCGGGTAAAACCACGCTGTTTCGCATGATCACCGGTGGCGAGAAAGCCGATAGCGGCACCTTTACCGTCGGTGATTCGGTGAAGCTGGGGTATGTCGACCAATCGCGCGATTCGCTCGATGATAAAAAAACCGTGTGGGAAGAAATTTCCGGCGGCGACGAAGAAATCTATCTCGGCAAAAAACTGGTGAAGTCGCGTGCTTATTGTTCGAGCTTCAACTTCAAGGGCTCGGATCAGCAGAAAAAAGTGGGTGTGCTGTCGGGCGGTGAGCGCAACCGCGTGCATCTGGCGAAAATGCTGCGCAAAGAATCGAACGTATTGCTGCTTGATGAACCCACCAACGATCTGGACGTGGAAACCTTGCGCGCGCTGGAAGAAGCGCTGACCGAATTTGCCGGTTGCGTGGTGGTGATCTCGCATGATCGCTGGTTTTTAGATCGTATCGCAACCCATATCCTCGCCTTTGAAGGCGATAGCCACGTGGAATGGTTTGAAGGTAACTATGAGGCGTATGAAGCCGATCTGAAGAAGCGCTTAGGTGTTGATACGCTGGTGCCGACTAAGGTTAAATACCGTCCGCTCAAACGCGCTTAAATTCTATTGCTGCTTGCTGCAAATAGGGGTTTTCTGCGCTTCCAGTGCTCACGTACTGAAATGTACGCTGCGCGCCGGTTCTCGAAATCACCTATTTTTGCTGCGCATCAACGAATTTATAATTTCTTCGCGCGACTAGCGGGCGGCTTCGGCGGTGGCTTCTTTGTCGTGATGGTGATGATGGCGCTCTTGCCAACTATCGCGCACGGTTTGCAGCTGTGAAATATCATGCTGCACTTCGTCGATTTTCTCGCGGCGTTTGCTGATATGGCGGTATGCACCAATACCGGCACCCAGTGCGCTGAGACCCGCTACCCATCCGGTTGGGTGTTTCATAATATGCGCTGCCAAACCTTTTTCATTTTGCAGAAAATCTTTGCCCAGTTTGGTCTCTATTTCTTCGGCCAAGCGCGAAAATTCACGTTCAAAGCCAGCCTGTGATGAGTTTTCTACATTTTCCATCATGCGTTCAGCGCGACGCACTAAATCAGTATGGTCATTTTTTATTTTCTTGGTAAGCGATACCGTAAAGGACACAGCCCCACCTACAACAGCGGCAACGCCGGCGGCAAAACCGGTTACCAAACCCGTGCCCACACGTAACGCGCCTTTAATATATTCTGGATTTTGTGCCTTACCCAGCTTGCGGTTTTTTTCCTCAAGCATGGTGTTTAATACTGTGTCGTTATCTGCCATAAATCCATCCGCTGCGAATATTGTCTATGGGCTGATTATAAGGGGTTGTGGGTTCATTAAGTGTTAAGTTTCCATGACAATCGCCCATTTTTAGTAACCATTTGAGTTTTCTGGTTATCTATTGCACGCCGCTTGCTAATTATGGGTATGTTTAGTCTGGGCCGGAGCCTTTAGTTCTTATTACATATCAGCTAGTTATGCCGATTATGAATAGACATGATCGCTTTCCAATATCTCGGTTTCACCAATCATGGGCAGGGTTTTCAGCTCATCATAATAAGGCGTGAAATCCGGCTTGGTGGCATCAAAAAGCTGATCGAAACTATCGATCACAAAATAGGTTTTTTGCACATCATCGATGCGGTAATCGGTGCGCATCACTCGCTTTAAATCAAAACCCAAACGCATCGGCACTGGGCTTTCCAGCGCATAGATGGACTCTTTGGCCGAAGAGACAATGCCTGAGCCGTAAATACGCAAACCGTCATCGGTGGAAATCAGGCCAAACTCCACGGTAAACCAGTAAAGCCGCGCCAAATAGATGAACGAATCGAGCCCTTCGGCCTTGACACCGCCGAGGCCAAATTGCTGCATATAGTCAGCAAATACCGGATGAGCGAGCAACGGCACATGGCCAAAAAAATCATGGAAAATATCGGGTTCTTGCAGATAGTCCATCTTGGCCGGTTCGCGAATCCACCAGGTGATGGGAAATTGGCGCTTGGATAAATGTTCTTGAAATATAGGGCCTGGAATGAGGCCAGGCACCGGCACCAAACGCCAGCCGGTAGCCTTATCCAGCATGTCCGACACGCGGCGGTAATCGGGAATGCCGCCCTGGGTCAAAAGTTGTAATTGGGCGATGGCGTCGATATATTCATTACAAGCGCGGCCCTTGAGCAACGGCACCTGACGTTCGCATAGCGAATGCCACATGGCATGATCAGCCTGGGTATAGTTCGCCGGATCGAAATCAAACGTGTAATCAGGCCGCATATCGGCGGGATGCTCATCTGCTCGCAACATAGACTTATCCATTGGCAGTTATTCTACAGACTATTATAGTATAATTCTCTCGAAGGTCGACCATTAAGGATAAAGCAATGACGAATACAATAAACCCCATGCAAACAGATGGGTTTGAGTTTGTGGAATATGCGGCGGCTGATCCTGCGCCCTTGGCCCAGCTTTTCACTCAGTTAGGATTTTCTAACATCGCCAAACACCGCTCGAAAAAAGTGACGCTCTGGCGGCAGGGCGATATTAATTTTATTTTGAATGCGGAAAAAGAAAGCCACGCCGAAGGGTTTTACAATGCGCATGGCTTGTCGGCCAATGCGATGGCGTTTCGTGTCAAAGATGCGGCTGCTGCGATCAAGCGTGCCAAATCGCTGGGTGCTGAGGTGATCGAGCCCAAAGTAGGGCCGATGGAGCTTGCGATCCCTGCCATTCGCGGCATCGGCAATAGCTTGCTCTATCTGGTGGATCGCTACGGCGAGCAGTCGATTTACGATATTGATTTTGTGCCGCTGCCAGGCGTCAACCAAAAGCCTGAAGGTGTTGGCTTGGCTTATATCGACCATCTGACGCATAACGTGTATCGCGGGCAGATGGATAAATGGGCGGGTTTCTACAGCGATTTATTTAACTTCCGCGAGATTCGCTATTTCGATATTGAGGGCAAACTCACCGGCCTGAAAAGCCGCGCCATGACCAGCCCCTGCGGCAAAATCCGCATCCCGATCAATGAATCCTCTGACGATAAATCGCAGATCGAGGAATATTTGCGCGAATATAAGGGCGAGGGTATCCAACATATCGCACTTGCCACCCACGATATTTACGCAACGGTGGAAGCGCTGCGCAAAAAAAATGTGCGCTTCATGGATGCGCCGCCGCAAACCTATTATGATAATCTGGCCAAGCGCGTGCCGCATCATCGGGAAGATCTCGCTCGCCTGCAGAAAAATGGCATCTTGGTCGATGGCGCACCCGAATCCAAACCAGGCGCTAATGATGGCGGGATTTTACTACAGATTTTCACCGCTACGGTGATCGGCCCCATCTTCTATGAAATTATCCAACGCAAAGGCGATGAAGGTTTTGGCGAAGGTAATTTCAAGGCCTTATTCGAATCGATAGAGGAAGATCAGATTAAAAGAGGTGTGTTATAATATCTTTATACGTATCTGTATGGCGGCCTTGATAGGCAGCGCCCGCATCAGCTGCTTCGCGGATGGCGCTATCGGCTTGAATGGTGCCCAAAAACGATGCGGCGATGTCGCTTGCAAGCTGCTTGCCGCCGCCACTGCCGAATAATTCACCGCTCATATTTTCAATCACGCCTAAAATTTTTACCCCTAGCTTTTGGAAGGTGAGGGCTGCTTTCATCGCATCGATCACCGCAACCTGCTGTGGTGTGGTAACGATAATAGCGCCGTGTAAAGGCACTTGTTGTGCGATGCTAATATGCACATCCCCCGTGCCTGGCGGCATATCCACCAGCAGGTAATCCAGTGGTTCTTGTGCGCTGCCCCAGCGTGTCATGCGTAGCATTTGCGTGAGTGTTTTGGAAATCATCGGCCCGCGTAAAATAGCCGCACTATCGCCCATGATAAACCCTACCGACATGGCCTTAATGCCAGCGGCGATGAAAGGCTGCATCTTGCCATCTACGATCTCGGGCTGGCCGGAAAGCCCTAGCAGCCGGGGGATAGACGGGCCGTAAATATCCGCATCCAAAATACCCACGCGCTTGCCGGCGGCGTGTAGTGCCCGTGCGAGATTTACCGTGGTGGTGGATTTGCCGACACCGCCCTTGCCGGAGGCGATGGCAATGACGCGCCCGATATGCTCTAGGGGTGTTAAATTCCACTGCGCCCGCTCGCGTGGTTGGGTGTAGCCGCTTTGCGGGCTGGGAGGGATAGGATCACTGTTTTGCGCGGTCAGCACGGCGGTGACCTTGGTAATACCGGGTAAGGCAAGCACCGCTTGCTCGCAGGCATCACGCAAATAGGCTTTTTCTTCTTTATCTTTAGGGTCGATGGTAATTAAAAATCCAGCCTTGCCATCGCGGTAAAAAATACCCGACACCAAGCCGCTTTCAATCACGTCTTGGCCGCTTGTGCGATCGATAATCTGGCGTAAAGCTTCTTTGATGGTTTGTTCGTTCATCGTCTATGACTTGAAATATCCTGTGAATTGTACCTATATAGTGGCAAACATTCTTTCGCGAAAGGGATACGCGCATGGCGGGCTGGCAAGGCGGCAATCAACAAGGGCCGTGGGGATCTCCTCCTGGCGGCGGCGGGCCACAGCGTCCTGGCGGTGGGGGTGGTATGCCACCTGGCCCGGATATTGATGCTCTGCTACGCAAGTTGCAAGAATCACTTGGGAATTTTACACCCGGTCAAGGCAAGCATGGTGGCAAAGGCATTGTGCTGACGCTGCTGATTATCGGTCTGCTCTGGCTGTCATCGGGTGTCTATATTGTAAAGCCGGATGAGCAAGGGGTGGTGATGCGCTTCGGCAAATATCATCGTACCACGCAATCAGGTCTTAACTTCCATCTGCCCTATCCGATTGAAAGTGCGCTTACCCCGCGCGTGACCGTGGTGAACCGCGTCGAAGTGGGCTACCGTTCAGGCCTGGCTCGCAGCGGTAAACATAGCGATGCGTCGGTGCCGGAAGAAAGCCTGATGCTCACTGGCGATGAAAATATCGTCGATATTAATTTCGAGGTGCAGTGGAAAATCAATAACGCCTCTGACTTCCTCTTTAATGTGCGCAATCCCGAAGCCACGGTGAAAGCCGTAGCCGAAAGTGCTATGCGCGAAGCCATCGGCAAAAGCGAGATTGCAACGGTACTGACCACCGGCCGCGAAAACGTGGCGCTGGCGACACAAAAATTGATGCAAGATACGCTCGATAGCTACAAGGCCGGCATTCAACTGGTGAGCGTCAATTTGCGCGATGCCAATCCGCCGGCACAAGTAGTGGATGCATTTTTAGATGTGCAATCGGCGCGGGTGGATATGGAAACCGCGCGCAACCAGGCCGAAGCCTACCGCAACGACATTCTGCCGCGCGCTCGTGGTGAAGCCGAAAAGCTGGTGCTCGATGCCGAAGCCTATAAACAGGAAGTGGTAGCACGCTCGCGCGGTGAAGCCTCGCGCTTTAGTGCAGTCTATAACGAATATAAGCAAGCCAAAGACGTTACCAAAAAACGCATGTATCTAGAAACCATGGAAGATATTATGCGTGGCATGACCAAAGTCATTATGGATAGTAAAGCAAGTAATGGCGTGGTGCCTTATATGCCGCTGCCAGAACTCAAAGCCAAAGCGGCGCAACAGGAGCATAAACCATGAGCACCAGACAAATTATCGCGCTTATTCTGCTTGCATCTGTTGCTTTTGTCGGTGTCAGCAGTGTCTTTATCGTCGACCAAACCGAACAGGCTTTAGTGTTGGAATTTGGCAGCAAACCGGTGCGCATCGTGCGCGATCCTGGGCTTAACGTCAAAATGCCCTTCGTGCAGAATGTTGAATATTACGACAAGCGCTTGCTCGATTTCGATGCGGAATCAAAAGTGGTTACCGCTGCTGATCAAAAGCGCCTAGTGGTGGATGCCTTTGTGCGTTATCGCATTATCGATCCATTGCTCTTCCGCCAAACGGCGCTCAATGAACAAGGCATGCGCGCACGCTTGAACTCGATTCTAGAGTCAACGCTGCGCATGGTGATTGGTCGTGTGCCGCTGGGTAATGTGGTGTCGGCTGATCGTAATGCTACGATGGAGCGTATCCGCAACCTGGTGAATGCACAGGCACGTGGCGCGAAACTAAATGAAGATGGCAGCTTGTCGAAATCAGGCGGCGATAATTACGGGATTGAAGTGGTGGATGTGCGCATCATGCGTGCGGATCTGCCGTCGGAAAACTCGGAAAGCATTTATCAGCGCATGAAAACCGAACGCGAACGCGAAGCCAAAGAATTTCGTGCTCGCGGTGCGGAAGATGCACAAAAGATTCGCTCGCAAGCCGATAAGGAACGCACCATTCTTTTAGCTGAAGCACGCAAGAAAGCTGAAATTACGCGTGGTGAAGGCGAAGGGGAAGCAACTAAGATTTTTGCGCAAAGCTTTGGTCAGGATCAGGAGTTCTTTGCCTTCTATCGCTCGCTGCAAGCTTATCGCAAAACCTTAAACGCCCAAGATACCACTGTGGTGTTGTCGCCGGATGGAGAGTTCTTGAAATTTCTTGATAAATCAAGCGCTTTACCGGCAAGATAGGTTTTATTAACGTCCCTTTGCTATAATGGGCCGTTGGTACATACCTATGGCAAAAACCACTAAAACGGACGCACCTAAAGCGCGCAAACCACGTCGGCAAAAAGCTGTGCATGCTGAGCACGGCGAATGGACGCGCGACATGCGCGATGGAAAAACGGTGGGTTACACTGGCCGCTTCGATGATTATGATCATGCTTTCGGCACGGCGTCCTATTTTAACAATAGCGGCATTTCGCACCGGCTGGTGGAACCATACCGCGATGATAACGGGTTGTATGTCGTTGCGATTCACCGTGATAATGACGAACGCATCGAACGCTTCGAACGCTTTGCGCAAAACCATGATTTTCTGCCGCCGCTACCGGCGCGCGCGCCGGGCCAAAAGCCCGAGAAAAACTATGCGCCTCGCACGCTTGCATTTAGGCAAGCACCTGAGGATTTATGCCGTCGCCTGACTAATGCCTTGAATTGGCAGGTGATTGGCGATTGGCCGGCACCGGAGACGGCGCTGCTGGTCACCCAGGATGCCGCTGTTGCCTTTCAGGTGGCGCATTATTTAAAAGAGCAGGGCTTTATCAGCGAGCGCGAATTCTGGGATCATAATACCCATATTAAACATGATTGGGATAAGCGAGCCGAGCTAGGCGAGCTGGAATTTCGCCTCTCGATCGATCCTGATCAGTATGCGCGTTTTGCCGAAACCCATGCCAAGGCGCTGGAGGCCAAACCGCCCATGCGCCAGGGATGGGAAAAAGCAGTCCATAATCTGTCGGGCATTCGCACCGCTTCTTTGCGCACCCATTAAAACAATTCATTTTCCCGCTCTTGAGAAGTCAGAAATGACGCCTATATTTAGGCGCATTCCTTTCATTCATAGTGAGGTTTGTTATGTCGCTATTTCGTCTGGTTTGTTTCACGATCGCGCTGGGCACTTCGCTACCGGCTGCCGCGCAACAAGCAACAACGCCTATGCCAGGCGGGTTTGCCGATCTGGTGGAAAAATTGTCACCGGCGGTGGTGAATATTTCCACCACGCAAAAAGTCAGACAAGCCCAGCCCATGACCGGCATGCCGTTTCAAGGTCTGCCCCCTGGCTTTGAGATGATGCCGGAGATGGAGCCGTTTCGTGAATTTTTTGATCGCTTCGGTCAGATGCAACGCGAACAGCCGGAGCGCGAACTCTATTCGCTGGGCTCAGGTTTTGTCATTGATCCCAAGGGTTATGTGATCACCAATTACCATGTGGTGGATGATGCGCAGGTGATTAATGTGACCTTCAGCGATAACAGCAAGTACAAAGCAGCCGTGATCGGTCGTGATAAAAAAACCGATCTGGCCTTGCTTAAAATTGAACCCAAAAAAGACCTGCCCTTTGTGCCGATGGGTGATTCGGATGCGATGCGCGTAGGCGATTGGGTGATTGCCATCGGCAACCCGTTTGGCCTGGGCGGCTCGGTGACGCAAGGTATTATCTCGGCGCGCCAACGCAGCATCAATGCGGGGCCGTTTGATGATTTTCTGCAAACCGACGCACCGATTAATCGTGGCAATTCGGGCGGACCGCTTTTTAACACCAAAGGCGAAGTGATTGGTATTACCACGGCGATTTTTTCGCCCACCGGTGGTTCAGTGGGCATCGGGTTTGCCATTCCCACGGCGTTGGCTAAACCCATCATTGCGCAGCTGAAAGAATTTGGCAAAACCCATCGCGGTTGGCTGGGTGTGAAAATTCAGGAAGTGTCGGAAGAGGTTGCCAATAGTGTTGGCCTCGATAAAGCCAAAGGCGCCTTGGTGCTGGATGTAGGCAAAGACAGCCCTGCCGATAAGGCCGGTCTGCAAGCCGGAGACATCATCACACAGCTTGATGGCAAAGATATCACCGAGATGCGTTTCTTGCCGCGTATGGTGGCGGAAGCCAAAATCGGCAAAAAAGTGCCAATCACCTATTGGCGCAAAAACGTGGCCAAAACCACCAGCATTACCATTGGCGAGCTGGATGAAAAAGCCGATGATGTGGATGCGAAGCTCACTTCCGATGAGCTCAAAGACAAGGATATGGTGCCTGGCTCAGAAGCCTTGCTTGGCATGGATCTGACACCAGCTTCGCCTGGGCTTCATCAGCGTTATCGCTTGGAGGAGAAGGTGGTGGGTCTGGTGGTAGTGGGTGTGAAACCAACCTCGGAAGCAGCCAAGCGCGGTGTGCAGCCGGGCGATGTGCTGGTGGAAGCCAATGGTGAAGTGCTTAAAGCAGCTGCCGATTTGAAAAAAGCGATTGAGGCGACGCGCGCGCAGAAACGTAAATTCATGTTGGTGAAAATTCACCGCAACAAAGAAGATGCGTTTGTGCCGCTGCCGGTAGATGAAGAAAAGTGATCTTTATGTTGCCTCCAGTATTGTCTGCTGACGCTCACATGGAGCACCGCTTCGCGGGCTGATGGCTCACGATCTACTGATCGTTCAATCCTTGTGTGTAGATAAGGGCGCTTAGATCGCAGTGATTGAGCTGATGCTGCGCTTGCGCACGTACGGTGGGCTTGGCGTGGTAAGCAACACCTAAGCCTGCTGCAAGCAGCATCGGCAAATCATTGGCGCCGTCACCAATGGCCAGCACATCATCCGCAGTAATACCCAGCTTTTCACATGATGCATGTAGGGTAGCAAGCTTAGCCTCTTTACCTAAAATAGGCATCGCAACCTCACCGGTCAGCGCCCCGTCTTTGATGATCAGCTGGTTGGAATAATCTTCATGGAAGCCCAGTGCTTCACGCACGCGCGAGGTGAAAAAAGTAAATCCCCCTGAGACTAAAATACTATGGCCGCCAGCCTTGTTATGCGCAGCAAGCAAGGCTTTCGCGCCTGCCATCATTTTCACGCGCGCATCATAACATTCCTGCAGCGCTTCTTGCGGCAGGCCTTTAAGCAACGCGACACGCGCGATCAGCGCCTGTTCAAAATTCAACTCGCCATTCATAGCGCGTTCGGTCACTTCCGACACCTCGGCTTTTTTGCCCACAAAATCAGCCAGCTCATCAATGCACTCCACCGTGATCATGGTCGAATCCATATCGCTGATGAGCAGTTTTTTGCGGCGTGTGGCGACTTCTTGCACAATCGCATCATAGGGCTGATCGGCCAGAATAGTGCGAATCGTAGCCGCCAGCGCATGCGAGGTAAACAGGTCGCAGGCCACGGCCTGCTTGCGCCATTGGATCTTTTCAACCGTTATATCATGTAAGGTCAGCGATGGCAGCAGGCCTTCGATAAAGGCATTATCAAGTGGAGCTTTATCCAAATCGGCAAGAATGGTAATAACATCGGTCATATGGGTTCGCATATTGTGATAGTCGCCGGTCCTACGGCAAGTGGAAAATCGGCTCGTGCGCTTTCTCTAGCGCAAAAGCACGGCGGTGTCATTATCAATGCCGACAGTCAGCAGCTTTACCAGGAGTTGCGTGTCGTCACCGCCAGGCCTAGCGCCGAGGAAGAAGCGCTGGTGCCGCATAAGCTCTACGGCTTTTTAAGCGGCGCACAATCTTGTTCGGCTGGAAAATGGCTGATATGGGCCAAGATGGAAATTGATTGGGCACTTTCACATGGTCTGACGCCGATAGTGGTGGGTGGCACCGGACTCTATCTCAAAGCGCTGATGCAAGGCATTGCTGCTATTCCTGATATTGATGCGGCGGTGCGAGCGCAAGCCGCTAATGATTATGAGGCGATGGGTAAGGAAGCTTTCATCGAGCGGCTGCGTGCCGTCGATCCGGCCTTTTTCGAGCGCTTGAAAGTCTATGATCGCCAGCGGCTGATTCGGGCTTATGAGGTATGGCTGGGCAGCGGCAAGCCACTGAGTTTCTGGCAACAGCAAACAGCCGCGTCTGCTTATGCGCCCGAGCAGTTTCAGCTTGAGCGGGTGGAAATAGACCGCGAAACCCTTTACCAGCGCTGTAATGCGCGGTTTCTAGCCATGATCGAGCAAGGTGCTATCGACGAGGTTAAGCAATTGTTATTGATGAATTTACCGGCTGATATGCCCGTCATGAAATCACTGGGGGTGCCAGAATTATCCGCCTATATTCAAGGCAAAATACCCTTAGAAACCGCCATTGAGAAGGCCCAACAAACCACCCGCAACTATGCCAAGCGCCAACTGACCTGGTTTCGCCATCAATTATAGGTAGGTTTTGATTGACCTCTATAGCATAAAACATTACTTTTAGCGCCCTTTTATAAGGAAAAAGCGCAGTATTGACCATGAAGCAGGCGGCACAAAAAATTGAACAATCACAGGAAGAAATTCCTGGTGCAGAAATCATCATCAAGGCCTTAGTCGATGAGGGCACGGATGTGATGTTTGGCTATCCGGGTGGTGCGGTGCTGCCGGTCTACGATGCGCTGTTCAAACAAAATCAGTTGCGCCACGTATTGGTGCGCCATGAGCAAGCAGCAACCCATGCTGCCGAAGGCTATGCACGCTCAACCGGCAAGGTGGGTGTGGTACTGGTTACGTCGGGCCCGGGTGCAACCAATGCAGTAACCGGTCTTACCGATGCGCTGCTCGACTCCATCCCGCTGGTATGCATCACCGGTCAGGTGCCGACGCATTTGATTGGATCGGACGCGTTCCAGGAAGCAGACACCACCGGCATTACGCGCTCGTGCACCAAACATAACTACCTGGTGCGCAGCATCGACGAATTGCAATCGATTATCCATGAGGCGTTTCATATCGCCCGCACCGGACGCCCTGGTCCCGTGGTGATCGATATTCCCAAAAACATCATGAATCAGCTGGGCTCTTATCAAGGCAAGCAGCCGGTGATTCGCCATTCCTACAATCCGCCACGCGAAGGCGAAAATGAGCAAATCAAAAAAGCGATTGCGCTGATGGCGAAAGCCAAACGCCCGATTTTCTATGTCGGAGGTGGCGTCATCAATGCTGGCGCGCAAGCCTGCGCGGCGCTCACTGAATTTGTGCGACTGACCGGATTTCCTTGCACCAATACGCTGATGGGCTTGGGCGCATTTCCTGGCACCGATCCACAATTTGTCGGCATGCTCGGCATGCATGGCAGCTTGGAAGCCAATATGGGCATGGCCAAATGCGACGTGATGATCAATATTGGCGCACGCTTCGATGACCGCGTGACTGGAAAGCTGGATGCGTTTTCCGTCGATTCCAAAAAAATCCATGTCGATATCGACCCCAGCTCGATTAATAAAAACGTGCATGCGCATGTGCCTATTATTGGCGATGCAGGCGTGGTGATTGAGCAAATGATTGCCGAATGGAAAAAACAAAAAATCCAGCCGGACAAAAAAGCACTCGCCGAGTGGTGGGAACAAATTGAAAGCTGGCGCTCGAAAAAAAGCTTCAGCTACAAACAAGGCGATAAAGTCATCAAGCCGCAATATGCGCTCGATCGCCTCTATGAACTGACCAAAGGCGATGGCACCTATGTGACGACCGATGTCGGCCAGCATCAAATGTGGGCCGCGCAATTCTTGAAATTCGACCAGCCGAATCGCTGGATGACTTCAGGCGGATTGGGCACGATGGGCTACGGCTTGCCGTCGGCCATGGGCGTGCAGATTGCGCATCCCGATGCGCTAACCGTGTGCGTCACCGGTGAGGCGAGCATCATGATGAATATTCAAGAGCTTTCTACCCTGATGCAGTACCGCCTGCCGGTGAAAATTTTCATTCTCAATAACCGCTATATGGGCATGGTGCGCCAGTGGCAGGAAATGTTCCACGGCTGCCGCTACTCGGAATCCTATATGGATAGCTTGCCCGATTTCGTGAAGCTTGCCGAAGCCTACGGCATGACCGGCTTGCGCTGCGAGAAAGTGGCCGATGTTGATAAAACCATCAAAGAAATGATGGCCATCAAAGGACCGGTGATTGTTGATATGATGGTCGATCAAAATGAAAACGTCTATCCGATGATTCCTGCCGGTGCGGCGCATTATGAGCTGGTATTGGGGCCGACGGATGGCGACGGCAAAGGTGAAATCAAATCGAAGGATTTACTCTGATGAGAAATATCGCATCTAAATTAATGCCTATTAATCCGGGTGCTATCCTTGAAAAAAGGGATGATTTCCCTGGGGCTGCCGCACTGGTGGATCTATTAAAACCCCATTATGATTTGGCAATGCTTCATCTTCAACCGATGATTGCGTCGGAGACTATGAGTGCCGTTGAGCGACTGCAGCAAAAACTACCGGCGATTAATCTGCCTGATTCGTTGGCGGAAGAAGTACGGCGAAACCTGACCAGTCTGCAAGAAAGCGCTTTCCAGCTGGAAGCGGCAGACAAAATGGAGCGTGCAGAAGAAATACGTGAAGTAGCAGGTGTTATTGGCGATATGCTTGGTGTTATTGAAAAAACACAGCTCACAACCAAACGGGAAGGGCATGCACACTCATGACCCAACAGGCTGATAGCATCATGGATATCGTCTATGATATTCCCAAACAATCGCAAGCCACCCGCAGCCATACGCTGGCCGTGCTGGTGGATAACGAATTTGGTGTATTGGCGCGGGTGATTGGCCTGTTTTCCGGTCGTGGTTACAACATTGAATCGCTGACGGTGGCCGAAGTCGATCACGAGGGTAAGCAATCGCGCATTACTATCGTCACCTCCGGTACAGAAAAAGTGATTGAGCAAATTAAGCGCCTACTTGAGCGCATGGTGCCGGTGCATCGCGTGCATGACCTCACAGTTGAAGGCGCGCATGTGGAGCGCGAGCTGGGCTTAGTCAAAGTGCGTGGTGATGCGCAGCAGATGGTGGAAGCGCTCAAAGTGGCCGATGTATTTCGCGCGCGCGTGGTGGATTCGACCACCGAATCGTTCGTGTTTGAAATTACCAGCGAATCCGAAAAAATCGATGCGTTCGTCGATCTGATGCGCCCACTCGGATTGGTTGAAATCTGCCGCACCGGAATTGCGGCTATGAGCCGCGGCAAAGACGGTATTAAGGCTTAACGACTGTGCTTGCCGCAGGACGATAGAAGCAATGCACCAGCCCGCCTAATAGGATGATTTGCCCTGCGGTGACGGATAGCGAATCGCGCAGCATGAAGCTTCCTACCCATAAGATGCAGTTGAATAGAATCACGATATAAAGAGCGGTTCTGTTCCCATATTTATAATAATACAATATAGGAATCACGAGCAGCATCAGACTATGCACATGTGTCCATGGGCTAAATAAGGTGCTGATGCAAAGGATAATGGAAAAAGCCAATTCTCGGTCGCGCGCCGATGCTGCGCGTACCTGCCAGGATAGGCGTGTCGCATACAACAAGGCCGCACCCCAGATGATAATTGACAGCCAATTAACCGTTGCTATTGCTCCTTTTCCTAGCAGTTTAACCAGCGCGGTACGGAGAGTGGGCATGCTGTCTATATCGGTGCCCAGCAGATCGGTTTGCGACGACATATGCACCAAAAGCTTTAGGTAAGAGAGCCAAATCTCAGAGCCCATGAGGATATGAATGGAAAGCAGCACGAATGCAGCTGCAATGACAACGCGCCAGAGATCCGATTTTTTTACCATGCATAGAAAGAAAATAGCGGGTGCGATAAGCAAGGTTGGTTTGAAGGCAGTAAGCAGAAAAAGTAAGGTGGCGCTGATCACCCACCGCTCTTGTAGCAACCTAAAACAAAGCAGTAACGCTATGGCTAACACGATCGTGATTTGCCCCATTAGAATGGTGATGATCCACGGTTCAAAGTAAACCAAGGCAAAGCTAGCGCAGACAATGTGCCCTGTTTTGGGCGGGAAAATATAGCGGCATAGTAATAGCACCAAAATGAGCGAGGTGACGGCAATGCCCAGCTGCCATAGCATAAGCCCTTGCATGAAACTGCAATGAGAAAAGGGTAGAAAAAATAGAAGTGTAGAAGGTGGATACAGAAAGACCATGTAATCTGTTAGTTGCTTGCCATGGATAATGGATTGCAGCTGCAACTGCGGTGCACGCTCATAAATGTGAGCAATTTGGCCATCTGCTATGAGCTGTGATGTCGTATAGTAGGGTAGAAAATCTAGGTTTTTGAAGGCTAAAGGTAGCGCATTAATCTGGGAAAAGGCTGAAGGGACGAGGATGCCAGGCGTAATAAAATCGATAATAACTAATTGAAATATAACAATTATAGAAGCTGCTATCCCGATTTCTATCGCACGCGCGTAAGGGCTGCAAGAGGCAGCAAGCCAGCGCCACGCCTTATTTTCTCCTATTCGTTGCCGCATAAAGTGCTTTCCATTTACCCATGAATTGGATAGTTTCATGCCCTTCTTTAAAAGCAACCTTTTTTCGACGGAGCGACCGATGCGTGTTTATTATGATGCTGATGCCGATGTGAATTTAATCAAGGGCAAGAAAGTAGCCATTATTGGTTATGGTAGCCAGGGACATGCGCATGCGGCGAACCTCCGTGATTCCGGTGTGAAAGATATTCGCATTGGTTTACGCCCTGATTCGCTGTCGGTTGCTAAAGCGAAAAACGCGAAGTTCGAAGTGCTGAGCCCAGCAGAAGCGGCGGCTTGGGCCGATGTTGTGATGATGCTCACCCCCGATGAATTGCAAGCTGAAATCTATGCTAGCGACATCGCACCGAATTTGAAAAAAGGCGCATCGCTCGTATTCGCGCACGGTTTCAACGTGCATTTTGGCCTTATCGAACCACGCGCCGATATGGATGTGTGGATGGTTGCTCCTAAAGGCCCAGGGCACACGGTTCGCGGTGAATATCAAAAAGGCGGCGGCGTGCCATGCCTCGTTGCTGTACATCAAAACGCGTCGGGTAAGGCGCTGGATCTGGCGCTTTCTTACGCATCGGCTGTCGGTGGCGGTCGTTCGGGTATTATCGAAACCAATTTCCGTGAAGAATGCGAAACCGATTTGTTTGGCGAGCAAGCCGTGCTGTGCGGTGGTATCTCGCATCTGATCCAAGCGGGTTTTGAAACGCTGGTAGAAGCCGGCTATGCACCGGAGATGGCCTATTTTGAATGTCTGCATGAAACCAAGCTGATCGTGGATCTAATCTATGAAGGCGGTCTGGCTAACATGCGTTACTCGGTGTCGAACACGGCGGAATATGGTGATTATGTAACCGGTCCGCGTATCGTGACCGACCAAACCAAGGAAGAAATGAAGCGCGTGCTTAAAGACATTCAAAGCGGCAAATTCGCACGTGATTGGATGTTAGAAAACAAAGCCGGTAAGCCTGGCTTCAAAGCCACTCGCCGTATGCAAGCCGAGCATCCGATTGAAGCGATCGGTGAAAAACTGCGCGGCATGATGCCGTGGATTGGCAAAAATAAACTGGTGGATAAAGCTCGCAACTAGTTCCATTGCGACAGGTCATAAAAAAGCCCGCCAGTTAGGTGGGCTTTTTTAATGATACACTATTAGTTATTTTTATAGTGCTTGTTCTTTTTGTGATAGGCGCGATCGTCTGCACGGTTCACGCGACGTTCTGCGGCAGTCGTATCATCACCATCAGCGCGATAACGATATACGTCGCGCTCACGTTCGGTGAGTGTGCTGTATTCGATACCGTCTTTAATGCGATCATCATCACGGATATCTTTATTGAGCATACCGCCATTACCGGCAAATGCCGAAGTGGCTAACAAAGTAAATATTGAAGTAAGCACAAGTGTTTTCATAATAAATTCCTTTAAAAGGTTGGCAAATGGCATTGGGTTTTTGCAAGATAAATGCGCCTATTAGGTCACCACGACCCACGTAAAAAAGCGATTGGGTTTACCCTGTGATCTAGAAAAATAACCATAAGCGGATAGTTGATTTCCCCCCATAATCCTTTATGTTAGCACTTCTTTCACAGTGAGCATCTATGACCCAGAACCGCATTATCATTTTTGACACCACCTTACGTGACGGCGAACAATCGCCCGGCATGAGCATGAATCTAGAAGAAAAAATGCTGGTGGCCGAAGCGCTCGATGCGATGGGTGTGGACGTTATCGAGGCCGGTTTTGCGCAAGCATCGCAAGGCGATTTTGAGGCGATTCATGCAATTGCCGGGCGTATCAAAAATGCCGTGGTCTGTTCATTGGCGCGTGCGAAATCAGGCGATATTGAGCGAGCAGCCGAAGCGATTAAACCGGCCAAGCAAGGTCGTATCCATACCTTCATGTCGACCTCCGACATTCACCTCACCCACCAATATCGCATTGGTCGCGATAAATGTTTGGAGATGATTAAAGACAGCGTCACGCTCGCGCGCAAATTCACCGACAATGTGGAATGGTCGGCGATGGATGCTACGCGCACGGAAGCGGAGTTTTTGTGCCAGGCGGTGGAAGTAGCGATTAAAGCCGGTGCCACCACCGTGAATATCCCCGACACGGTAGGTTATGCCACACCGGATGATTACGGTGCGTTGATTGCAACCCTGCGCCAAAAAGTAAAAAATATCGACAAGGTGATTATCTCAACCCACTGCCAAAACGATTTGGGTTTAGCAACGGCAAACTCGCTGGCTGCTGTGCGCAATGGCGCGCGTCAAATCGAATGCACCATCAACGGCATTGGCGAGCGTGCCGGCAATACGGCGTTGGAAGAAGTGGTAATGGCAATCAAAACCCGCCACGACATGTATCCGTTTACGACCGGCATCAATACGACGCATTTAATTCGCGCCTCCCGCCTGGTGCAAAATATCACCGGCGCGCATGTGCAGGTGAATAAAGCAATTGTCGGTGCGAATGCGTTTGCGCATGAATCGGGCATCCACCAAGACGGCGTGCTCAAACATGCCGGTACCTATGAAATCATGACGCCGGAATCGGTGGGTCTTACCAAATCGAACCTGGTGCTGGGTAAGCATTCAGGCCGCCATGCCTTTAAAGATAAGCTGGGCGAACTCGGCATTGAAATCGGTGATAACGCGTTGGAAGAAACCTTCCACCGTTTCAAAGAATTGGCCGATAAGAAAAAAGATATTTACGACGAAGATATTATCGCGCTGCTCGATAGCGAATCGCGTCGCGAAGATCCGATTCAGCTGCAATCGCTGCATATCACCTGCGGTACGGTGGGCCCGCAAACGGCGATGCTGTCTTTGCGCGTAAACGGCGAAATTCGCCGCGCAACCGTGGAAGGAAACGGGCCGATCGATGCGACGTTTAATGCGATTAAAGCCTTGGTGCCGCATCATGCGAGCCTAGTGCTGTATCAGGTGAATGCGATTACCAAAGGTACGGATGCGCAGGCAGAAGTAACGGTGCGCTTGGAAACGCCAGAAGGCAAAACCATCAACGGTCATGGCTCCAATATAGACACCATGGTCGCATCGGCGACAGCCTATATCAGCGCGCTTTGCCGCCTGCTACAAACGCAAGATCGCCTGAATTTGCTGACTCAGTAATGGCGGGTCTTTCCCAAGTCATTGTCTATCTGAAGCGTGGTGGCGATGCCATGTGCTGCGTGTCGGGCAGAGCAAACGGCCGCGCCCATAAACCCATTAAATTGACGGTTGCACGCATCGCCGGCAAATTGCACGCGCCCGCCGCAGACGGGGTCGGGTAAGGATTCCATGTTGATATATTGGTTGGGTGCGGGGCATACGTAGCTGTTCGGCCAGCGCATGATAATCGGTTCTTTATTGGCAAATATGTCGCTAGCCGCCATGCCGCCGAGCATGGTGCTATAGGCGTGCTTGATGCCGTCTACGAGTTTTTCTTCGTCCATAGAGAAGGCAGCCTGCTCGCCAACGAAACATGTCAGGATGCTATGCGGGCCGCGCTGGGTTATCCAGCAATGCTGCAGATACGGGTTATCTGTGCAGAACACGCCATTGGGGGCAGGTGTTAGCGGTAATTTTTTCCACGGCTCATCTTTTAACTCCAGCATCACTTTTTTGTGGCAGCCATAACCAACATTTTGCATCAAGCGCCATTGCTTGTCGGGCATCATAGCCTGTAGGCCCTCTAGTTTTTTCATACGGGGCATAGGTAGCGTCAAGATAACGCCATCCACCGGTATGGAGCCTTTATTAAAATGCAAATCCACACCCGGCCATTTTTTATCCGTCGACTCGCTGATGCCTTGCAATTGATAGTTGAGGTGAAAATGGACACCGCTTGCTTCCAAATATTCGTGCAGCCTACGCGTTAATTGCGAGGTGCCGCCTTTGATGCGCAGTGATTCATCACTGTTGCCATATACAAAAAAACCATCACCGTTGGGTAGGCGCGAGGGGTCGAACCCATTGACAAATGCCAAGGCCGATATTTTTTTAGGGTTTTTGCCCAGCTCGGATTGGTATGCTTTTTTGATAAACGCAATCAGTTCGGGCGGCGTATTGGTCCGCGTGCCGACCGTGTCGAGATATTCATCCAGCGACATGCTGTCTAATTGTTTGGCATAAGGTGACCAGTCAAGGCGTGGGTTCTTTTTTTGTTTGTGCAATTTTTCTGGCGTCAGACTGCGGGAATGGTCTTTAACGATTTCATCGAATAGTGCCTTGGCGCCCCCATCATGGAGCAAATCCAGCGGGCTGTACAGATTTCCTTTGATATAATAATAATCCTCTGCGGGGTCATCGGGGATTCCGATATCTTCCATCTCCAACCCTAATTCGTTTGCCAGCTTGATCAGTTCGCTCTGCGCCGAATCGATCAACTCAGCGCCGCCCTCCAAATAACCGCCATGATCAAACGGGTCTTCGATCGTATAAATGCGGCCACCCAAATAATTATTGGCTTCATAGATATGGATTTCGGGAGGTGGTGTTTGTTTGGAGGTGGATTTCAACAAACGGTAGGCGGAAGCAAGCCCAGCAATGCCACCGCCGACAATAGCGATATTTTTGGGAGTGGCGAGTGACGGTTTGGGCGTGAACTTGTGGATGACTTTGTATGCCATAAGCTAAATTGTAGCTTTTATTTACTACTTAAACATAAAAATTTACGATCATTAACTATATTATTAGTAAAAGGTTGTTTTCTCAACCAATTAACTTATTGCCTTATGCGTAATGATCGCGCTAAAACTAGTGGGTATAGTTTACTAAAGGCAAAACAGTATGTTTCGTAGTTTTTTTGGGCTGGCCTCCACTGATATGGCCATCGATTTGGGCACTGCTAACACGCTGGTCTATGTAAAGGGCCGCGGGGTGGTATTGAATGAACCATCGGTGGTTGCGCTGGAAGATAAAGGTGGCGTGATGGTGCCGTATGCGTTCGGCAATGCAGCTAAGATGATGTTAGGTCGTACGCCCAATAAGATCGATGCACTGCGTCCGTTGAAAGATGGCGTAATCGCAGATTTCCGCTCAGCGGAAGAAATGATTAAGCACTTTATTCGTAGTGTGCATAATACCAATAACAGCTTCATCAAACAGCGCCCGCTGATTATTATTTGCGTGCCTTCGGGCTCGACACCGGTGGAGCGTCGCGCCATTCAAGAGGCCGCTGAAAACGCTGGCGCGCGTGAAGTATTTCTGATTGAAGAACCAATGGCCGCTGCCATTGGCGCGGGTTTGCCCGTGACCGAGCCGACCGGTTCGATGATCGTAGATATTGGCGGCGGCACCACCGAAGTTGCCGTTCTATCGCTGGGCGGTATTGTGTATGCGCGCAGCGTGCGCGTAGGTGGCGATAAAATGGATGAGGCGATTATTTCGTATATTCGTCGCTATGCCAACTTGCTGATTGGTGAAACCACAGCTGAGAAAATCAAAAAAGAAATAGGTGCAGCGTGCGCGCCGGAAAATGGCGAAGGCCGTTTGATCGAAATTAAAGGTCGCGATTTGCTCAATGGCGTGCCCAAAGAAATCGTGCTGTCGGAATATCAAATTGCCGAGGCATTAGTCGAGCCGGTTGGGCAGATTATCGAAGCGGTAAAAGTAGCGCTGGAATGTACGCCGCCTGAACTATCGTCTGACATTGTCGATAAGGGTATTGTGCTCTCTGGTGGTGGCGGCACCTTGCGTAATTTGGATGTAGTACTGTCCAATGCGACCAGCCTGCCGGTATTTGTGGCGGAACAACCACTCAACTGCGTAGCACTTGGCTCTGGTAAGGTATTGGAAAATCCAGACCTTTTAAAACACGTGCTGTTTAAGCAAGAATAATTAAGCCAGCGGTTGCATCTTACCGTTGTTAACGATATTTTGACCCCTTATCGTTAACATCAATTAACCTATGGCGCTGACCTTATCTCATACGCTTTTTGAACCCTATCCACAGACATTTCGTGTGGTGCGTCGCCCGTTCATGTTGAATGCGGCGCTGGTTACGCAATCACGTTATTCGACTTCTGATGGCACCATTGTCAACGGCAAGCTGATCAACCATTACGAAAATAAAATGGCGGATAAACAGCTGAGCGAAAAAGATGTATTTATCGGCATTCCTGGTTTTAAAAGCCTCGATTTTCTGGCGCTGATCGGACAAAAGCATCAACGTTATAAACAGGCGGTGCTCTGTGATATGAACGAGCATCAGGTGGCGATTCAAAATGACATTTTTAAACTGATTGCGGCTCACGAGACGCCAGAAGGATTTGCCCAAGCTTTTGCCGATCGCTATGAGTCCTATGCGCAGCCGCCAGCGCCAGGCACTGAAAGTTATAAGGCCTATGAGAAAATATCGCCGGAAGAGCGCCGTGAATTTTTAACCGCCTTTGGCAGCATGTATCAGCCCGGCACCAAGGACCAGCTAGAGGGCCATATGCAACGCCTGGCGCATGGCTTTGACTGTTCGTGGCTACAACCTAACAATTACCAGGCGATTCGCGAGATGGTGCTCAGTGGCTCGATTGCAACCGTCATTCTTGATTTGCGTGACAGCAAACGCATGAACCTGCTGCATGACTCGCTTGAAGAGCAGGGGCTACGTGTGAACGATGTTTATATTTCCTCAGCTATGGATTTTATCGATCCCCATCTTAAAACCGACTATTACAGTAAGAATGATTCGTCGATTAAATCCGGCCATGATTTTTGCGAAAACCTGCTGGCGTTGGGCGATGACCGTACCAATTATATTGTCTCAAAAGCCATTGGCACTTCGCCTATTTTGCAAAGCTATCAGATAGAAAACATGTCGCCCGAGCAGCTGCTTGCTGCCAAAGAGGCGTTACCGCAAATCGGTGAGAACATTCCTTGGCAGGATAAAGATTGCTCGCTGCTATTTAGCGCCGGCAATCAGGTGTGGCGGCTTTGCTCGTTTCATGTGATGGAGCCTGTCAAAGCCCAGGACGGTGAATTAGCAGATGAACACGGCAATCGGATTAAAGAGGATGGCACGCCGGTCTTGCGGGCAGTGCCAGGCAGTAAATATTACCGAATTTTCTCGGAATTACCGCATGATAACAGCAACATCCATGAGGAATGCGCGGATATTAACGCAACCTTAGCCGCGCATCCCGCGGTTCGGGTTCTGCCCAACGCGCCTGATGCACGCTCAGAAGACGAAATCTATTTTCAGCAAAACAGCGCCGAAGAACCCAGCGCGGGCGAACGCAGGCTGGGCATATATTACGGCCATATATCGAGCCAGACCTTCCGGCTTAATGAAGGGGCGAACCGCGGCTCGTTGGATGCAATCGTAAGTGCCGTTCAGTCTAGGCTTAGCGAATATAATCGTGGCCTATAACTTATTCACAATTTTTTAATAGCCTCGTCGTAAAATGGAATAAGGTGCCATTTTTTGGTTGCGAGAGCGTGATCAAAACGACAATATGGCGTATAAAGATTTGATAAATTTTCGTAATTACGGCATAGGGCAATGGCCAGCAGACGCGCAAAACATCGCTACCTGACGCTTCCGAACAAGCTGTGGCTACAGCGTGCGACGCTGCTGTTGCTGCTCACCGGTGGCTGCGTGTTGCTTGTGATGTCCAAAAGCAATAATCCTCATTCGCAGCGCTTGCGCACAGCCATTACCGATGTGATGGCGCCGGTGCTATCGGTGCTTTCCCGTCCGGTGGATGCAGTGAGTGATGCGGGCGCATGGGTGCGCGAAATTGCTTACGTACGCGCTGAAAATCTGGCGCTTAAGAAAGAACATGCTGAATTGCTGAAATGGCAGGCCGCCGCTAAAGACATGCAGGCGGAAAATGATTCGCTGCGCAGTCTGCTTAAAGTCGTGCCGCCGCAAACCAAAGCTTATATTACTGCGCGCATCGTATCTGATATTGGCGGGCCATACGTTCAAGCAGCGTTGATCAGTGCTGGTCATGATGACGGCATGAAGAAAGATTTGGCGGTGATTAATGATAATGGCCTGGTGGGCCGCACCATCGATATTGGCGAACATAGCAGCCGCGTGCTGCTGCTGAATGATATTAATTCACGCGTGCCGGTGGTGGCTGAAAAAACCCGTGAGAAATCCATTCTGGCCGGCAATAACCATGGTCTGCCCAAACTCTCTTACCTGGTTACCAATAGCAAAATCCAGGTGGGTGAGCGCATTATCACCTCGGGTGATGGCGGCGTATTTCCAGCCGGTATTCCGGTTGGGGTAGTGGTTGCTGCTGACAATGGCGATATTCGCGTGCAGCCGTTCGTTGACCCGGCTTCTATCGATTATGTCACGGCCATCGATTACGACTTCTAGTCTGTGACGAGTTCCAAAAAGCGTATTGAAATGTGGCTCCTGGCGGCACTGCCTGGCCTAATCACTTTACTGCTGCTCGCGCTTTACGTGATGCCCAAACATATCACCGGTCTTTCGGGTGTGATGCCGTTGCTTCCGTTGCTTCCCATCTATCATTGGGGCATGCAGCAACGCGATATGCCCTACTGGTTCGTCTTTATAGTGGGGCTGGTTTTAGATGCGCTGGCCGGCCATTGGATGGGGTTTATGGCGCTGTCGCTGTTGATGTTTTTAGTGGTGGTACGTACCCAGCGCAAATATATCCATAAAGAAGGCTTCGTTATCAAATGGGGCTATTTCGCCCTGCTGCTGTTTGGGATGTTATTTTTGCACTGGCTGGTGACCTCGATTGCGCACGACCGTGTCGAACATATCCTACCGCCCTTGGTGCAATGGCTACTGACGGTGATGCTCTACCCGCCGCTTTATACGCTCTTTGACCGGTTGCAGGAATATAGTGGCCGCAAACGTTGGCGCTATATCCATGGGTTGTGAGTAGGTGACATCCCCTCCCAGGCTGTTATAACCACATAATGATCCATCGCTTTTCTAAAACACATGCCTAAAGAGACAACGAAACAACGCACCTTTTCGCGCCGCGCGGTCATTTTTGGCGGCGTGCAGATGCTAGCATTTACGGCCTTGTCCGGCCGGCTGTTTTATTTGCAGTTTATCAAGGCCGATGAATATCAGACCTTGTCTGAGAATAACCGCATCAAGCTGCAATTGCTCTCGCCCGAGCGCGGCCATATTTTTGATCGCAATGGTTTGAAGCTGGCGGAAAATGAAAAAAATTACCGGCTGTTTATCGATTATAGCGGCCTCACCCAAGACGCTTTTCACGACAGCATCGAGCAGCTGCAACAGCTCATGCCGCTGCCGGAGAAAAAATACAAACAGTTGCTGGCGCGTAAAGTCACTTCGGCTGCGATGCCGGAATTGCTCAAAGAACATATGAGCTGGGAAGAAGTATCGCTGATTGAGCTGCATCAGCTATCGCTGTCGGGTGTATATGTGGATGTGGGGCAAACGCGACATTACCCGCTTACCGAGAAAGCCGCGCATCTGATCGGCTTTGTCGGCACTGTGTCAAAAACCGATGTCGAATCGGGTGATGAAGACGAAGCACTATTGCGCCTGCCGGAATTTAAAATCGGCAAAAACGGCGTGGAACATATGCTGGAAAAAGACCTGCGCGGTACAGCCGGCATTCGGCAAATTGAGGTGAACGTGCATGGCGTGCCGATTCGTGATGTGGGGCGCACCGACAGCATTCCTGGTCAGGATATGTATTTGACCATCGATCAGCGCCTGCAGGATTATGCCGCTGAGTTGATCAAGGATGAAAGTGCCGCGGTGGTGGTGATGGAAGTCGATACTGGCAATATTCTGACGCTTGCATCGATGCCCGCTTTTGAGCCGGATATTTTCAGCAAAGGCATTACCAACGATATTTGGAAAGTGCTCAATAGCAATAAAAAGAACCCGCTGCTGAATAAAGCCATCAGTGGCCAATACCCACCTGGCTCTACTTTTAAAATGATGGTGGGTATGGCGGGGCTGGAAGCAGGGGTTATCAACCCATCTTCTACCGTCTATTGCCCTGGTTATTTTAGCCTAGGAAGCCATACGTTTAATTGCTGGAAAGAAGGCGGCCATGGCACCATGGATTATCACCATGCGGTCGAACAATCCTGCGATACGTTTTTCTATACCGTGGCCGATCGGTTGGGCGTGGAGAAATATAACAACCTGGTGCGGGTGACGCATGAATGCGGCCTAGGCGAGCTGCATAATATTGGCATTATTGGTGAGAAGCCTGGTGTTATTCCGGATCCGAAATGGAAACAGGCGCGCTATAAACAACGTTGGACTGGCGGGGATACGATCAACGCTTCGATTGGGCAAGGTTACGTGTTATCCACCCCCTTGCAGCTTGCGGTGATGGCAGCGCGCATTGCCGGCGGCACAAAAGTCGAGCCACGTCTCATTGTGCCCAAGGGCGAGGAACAGCCCCGGTATGAACCGCTTAAAATCAAGCAAGAATGGCTGGATCTCACTCGCGATGCAATGGCTGATGTGGTCAATAGCCCTAGCGGCACCGCTTACGGCAAACGCATTGCTGAGCCTCCATATGAATTTGCCGGCAAAACCGGCACCTCGCAGGTGCGCAAAATTACGCAGCGCGGCGTCAATCAAAACACCTTGCCCTGGGAGTTTCGCCATCATGCGCTCTTTGTCGGCTATGCGCCGCTGGATAAACCTAAATATGCGGTGTGCGTCGTGGTTGAGCACGGCGGCGGCGGCTCGGCGGCGGCAGCACCGGTTGCGCGCGATGTGTTATTAAAAATCCAGCAGTTGGATGCAAAAAAAAGCTAGGGTGAAAACCCTAGCTTTTAAAGTCTTGATTAGAATAGGGGACTATTCTTCGTCGATATATTGTTTTTCGGCTTTCTCGTGGCGCTCTTGTGCTTCGATGGTCATGGTAGCGATAGGACGCGCTTCCAGACGTTTAATACCAATCGGATCGCCAGTTTCTTCGCAATAGCCATAGCTGCCATCTTCGATGCGGCGAAGTGCTGCGTCGATTTTGCCAATCAGTTTTAAATAACGATTGCGGGTGCGCAACTCGACCGTAGCTTCGGTCTCGAGTGATGCACGATCCGACAAATCAGGCTCGCGCCAGTTTTCTTCTTTGAGGTTGTTAATGGTCTCCTGCGATTCCGCGAGGAGCTCTTCGCGCCAAGCCAACAGTTTCTTACGGAAGTAATCCAACTGTTTTGCGTTCATATAGTCTTCGGTAGTGGATGGCTTGTAGTCTTTCAGCGCTTTAGTTGCCATAGATGCCTCAATGTTAAAACAAGGTTAAAGTCTTGCAGTCCAGATTAACAGAAGGGGGTTTGTATAGCCAAAAGACACCATAAAAGCAACCGTTAGTCTGCGCGTGCGGTGGCTATGTTTAATTTGGCCAGCTCAACGGCCACCCGCAATTCAATATCATCCATGAGGGCCAGCAGGTAAGGATCATTAACATTTTGTTTTTGTTTTGCTAATTCATGTTCTAGCGTTTCAAGCGACGAAAGTGGTATACGACCGACCAGCAATTGCTGCCGCAAACTCTCAAGAGAATCCAATAAGTTATTCCCACGCGCCACCCACTTGCGCCGTTGCACGGCTTCATCAGACACTTCTTGTAAACTCAATAGGTTACTAAGCGGATTGGCAGGTGCAATATCGCTCGTGGCTGGGGGGGCGCCAGCGCCTTCTATGCCCGTACTATCCAGTAATTCTGAGAAATTGCCGACAGAGGAGCTGGTGCTGCGTTTGCGAACCGAGCCCGTGGATTTGACCGAGCTATATTCTGTGATTTTTATCATAGCGTCTAGTATATCAGTTGCAGCGGTAAGGTAAATACTTACCACAGTATTGGCGCTGGCCATGGGCAAAAACTGCCTAGACAAAAGTCGCTTTGCACGGAAGCCGTATTTCTCGCTGCATATTCAGCTGTATATCCTATCGTAATACCTATTTATCCCATTAATAAATCATAATTTTTTGTTGGATTTCTATAGTTGGCACGTAAATCGCTTCATACCTTAGGCAAAGGGGGAGGTTTTATATGCAAATGACAAGTTCAAATAAAGGATATGTGACCTGGTCTGCTAGTCAGACACCGCAGACAAAACCCTCGCTGGTTGATCTGGAACAGCTGGTGCGCCGTTTTATATGCATGCCACTCTTTTTTGTCATGTTGCTTGGCGCTTATTTGTTTTCTTTCTCCGCTCAAGCGGAATCGCGCATCAAAGATATTGTCACGTTCGAAGGTATTCGCCCCAACATGCTGATGGGCTATGGCCTTGTGGTGGGTTTAAATGGCACTGGCGATAAACTCAAAGATAACGCCTTTACCGAACAAAGCTTGATTGCGTTTCTAGAACGCCAAGGCGTCAATACGCGCGGCATCGAACTCAAAAGCAAAAACGTCGCAGCCGTAACCGTGACAGCTATGCTGCCGGCATTTTCTCGCACTGGTAGCCAAATTGACGTCACCGTAAGCGCGATGGGTGATGCAAAGAATTTAACCGGCGGCACCTTGCTTGCTACCCCACTTTATGGCGCGGATGGCGAAGTGTATGTGGTGGCGCAAGGCATGATCTCCATCGGCGGCTTTCGCGCCGTGGGTGAAAAAGCAGCCAACACGCCCAATAAAGGCGTGCCAACCTCGGGCTATATCACTAGCGGCGGTATCGTCGAGCGTGAACTGGAATTTGATTTGAACCGCTTGCCAAGCTTGAAGATGGCATTGCGTAACCCTGATATTTCGACCGCACAAGCTGTGGCGGAAACAGTCAATGCGAATATTGGACCTGGTGTTGCTACCGTATCGGATCCAGGCACCATCGTGTTGCAAGTGCCGGCGGTATATCAAAATCATTCCACGCAGTTACTGGCGGATATTGAAAGACTATCGGTGCAAACCGATCAGGTGGCCAAGATTGTAGTCGATGAAGCCTCTGGGACTATTGTGATGGGCGAGAATGTGCGCATCGATACCGTTGCGGTGGCGCAAGGCAACTTAGTGGTCAAAATCGAAGAGCCAAGCAATCCTGAACCCGCAACGCAAGGTGGTGTTGCTGCGAGTGTGCAAACGGCGCAGGCCATTGTCGAAGTACAACCCGATAATGTTGATAAACAGCTGACCGTGATGTCACGCGGGGCCACGTTGAAAGACTTGGTGGCTGGGCTTAATGCGATGGGTGTTGGTCCGCGCGATTTGATCACCATTTTACAAAATATTAAAGCAGCAGGCGCTTTGCATGCTGAAATTGTAACGAGGTAGGTATGGCGACTATTAACGCATCGGTTGCAGCGGGTCTTTACGTCGGTAGCCTTGATACGAAGACGCAAGCTAATGCCACTGCCAGTGCAGCGCTTAGCAGCCGCGGCAAAGGCATGAATATGGAACAGATTGACAAAGCAGCTAAGGATTTCGAATCCATGTTCATTAGCCAGATGCTGGAGCCGATGTTCGGGGAGTCATTAGGAAAAGACTTATTCGGTGATAGTGAAACCAACGATGTCTACAAGAGCTTTATGGTCAAAGAATACGGCCAGCGCATTGTAGACGCAGGTGGCATAGGAATTGCTGGATATGTAAAAACGGCGTTACTCAAACTACAGGAGGTAGGTCATGACGGCTGATGCAATAGTAAGCGAGAAAGCGGCTACAAGCTACACCCCACAAATCAATGTGCGCGATGTCATCAATTTAACAGCGCGTTTGGCGCAGTTGTTAGCGGAAGAAGTTGATTTGCTCGGAGACATGAAAGTCAAAAAAATCGAAGCACTTCAACAAGAAAAACATTTTTTGATCAATGCGCTCAATACGCAACGTAAGCTGCTCGATAAGCATCCCCAGCTAGTCGATACTATTCCTTCTCAAGATTCGAAGGATTTGGAAGATGTGGTGAACCTATTCAACGACATCTTGCAAGAAAACCATCGTAAGCTGCTATTGGCTAAAGAGGTGAATCATAAAATTGTGCAAGCCATCACCGAAGTGGTGAAAGAAGGTACATTAAGCAAAGTGTATGATGGCAGTGGCATCAATGCAGTAGCGCCTTACGAAACGTTATCCGTGACGCTTAACCAAACCATATAGGTGAGTTATGGGGCTTTCAGTTGCTCTCAATACAGCGCTTTCTGGCCTAAACATTAATCAGCAGGCGCTGTCGGTTCTGTCGCAGAATATTGCGAATGCGAACACGCCTGGCTATAGCCGGCAGGTACTCGAATTAAATGCGGTCTATCTGGATGGCGATGGCGCAGGTGTGAGCATTGAAGCCGTCAATCGCAAGGCCAACGAATACCTTAATAAAGCCATCGTATCGCAAAGTGCTGCCGTGGGTGCCGCCGATACACTCAAAGATTATTTCAATCGCATCCAATTTTTGATTGGCAAACCAGGCAGCAGTAATGACGTCAGCGCCTATGCAACGCGCTTTTTTAATTCGCTGCAAACCTTATCGACCATGCCAGAAGACCCCACCCAGCAATCGGCTGTGGTAAACGCGGGTAGCGGACTTGCCACGCAAGTGAGCAATTTGGCCGAAAACCTGCAAGATCTGCGCCTGCAGGCCGATCAAGACATCAACACCACTATTAGCAGCATCAACGAAATATTGTCATCGCTGCATACGCTCAATGGTCAAATCAGCAGCAATAAATTATTGGGTAATTCGACTGCCGGCTTGGAAGATGAGCGCGACCAAGTGCTCAATCAGCTTGGCCAATATATCAACGTGCAAACCTTTACCAAAGCCAATGGCCAGACCAACGTCTTTACCGATGGCGGCATTGCGCTGGTGGATGATTCGCTGCACCAACTTCGCTATTCGCCAGCCGCATCGGTCGATAGCTTTATTCATGATGCAACGCTCGATTCCATTAAAGTCTATGGTGTCGACGACAGCGGTACGGATTTTGGTATTCCCTCTATTATCGCCACATCCGGTTCTGCCGCTAGCATCACCTCCAATATTTCGGGCGGTTCGCTGGCTGCTCTGCTGCAAATGCGCGATCAGGAATTACCGGATCTTGTTGCGCAGCTGGATTTATTTGCCACCCAACTTCGCGATCAGGTGAATGCTACGCATAATAAAGGAACAGGCTTTCCAGGTAGTAATAGCTATACGGGCACGCAGCCATTGACGGCGAGTGACTATAGCCAATGGACCGGTTCGGTGCAGATTGCCGTGCTGACGGCTAATGGCAAACCCATTCCATCTCCTTATAGCGATCAGGAAGCGTATCCGCCATTGACGCTGGATCTATCAACGCTTGATACGGGTAATGGCGAAGGCTATCCGTCGGTCAACGGGCTGATCGACGTGATCAATAATTATTATACACCGCGTGACAAAGTGGTGCTGGGCAATCTCAATAATATTCAGCTGGCATCGCGTACCGAAACATTACCTAACGCGGCCTCCGAGCTGAATTTCGATTTCGATTTACAAAATCTGTCGGCAACGGATGCTAATTTTTACCTGACTAATATCAGCATTAAAGACAATAATGGCGTGACAATGACAGCGCCTACCAGCACGCAACCAAGCTATACGGTTGCCAGCTATGATACCACCAATGGCAGCAAAGTCGTTACCGTCAATATCAGCGGTTCTACCAGTGGTTTGGTGGCAGGCGATAAGCTGTATTTATCATCGCCAGGCACAAGTGTTGGCGGCATTGATGCCACTGCGCTGACCGGATTCTTTACCATCAAAAACGTAACGGCAAACGGATTTGAAATTGATGTGGACGAGACGTCAAATGCCGATGCGAACACCGCACCGGTAGGCACGGCAACGGCTAAGCCACCTTATACCACCGTGGATGCCGGTACCAATGCTAGAACTGGTGCTGACGGCTTTATTACCGCCAATTTAAGCGGCTACACCTCATCGCCATTTTATATGGTGACGGCTGATGTAGCGGTGGATGATGGTTCGGGTAATATTAAAATATCGACCATTACCTACCGCATCAATAATAACTCAAGCGGGCTGATGAATGATCGCTACGCTGCGCAATCAGCTACCAACGATGCTACGATTGTTGAGCCTACTTCAGGTGCTGCGCTCGAAGCGATTTTGGTGGATATTAATGGCAATGAGCTTCCTAAAAGCAGTGGCGTATATACCGATAGCAGAGAAGGCTATTTGGTGCTGCGTGCGACCAATAGCAACTATACGGTGGCTATTAACAGCATGGATAGCGTAGAAAATGGCAAGCCCGACAGTGTGCCAGCCGTAGTAGGCACCGGCCGCGGATTCTCACATTATTTTGGCTTAAACAACTTCTTCACAGCACCAAGTGCAGAGGATTTAGATCCGGTTAAAGGCAGCGCCTTGAATTTGACCGTCGAGCAACGGCTCATTGATAAGCCAAGCAACGTATCGCTTGGCACACTGACGGCGAGCGGTTCGATTCCTTATGCGTATGAGCGCAACGTGGGCGATAACAGTATTGCGCTGCAGCTGGCGGATATCGGCAATACGAAAATCATCTTCACCGCCACCGGTGGCCTGGGACAAACCACACGTACATTGGCCGATTATGTTGGCCAGATTATTGGCTTGGTATCGACCTTTACCAACACGGCGGAAGCCGAAAGCGACAACGCCTTGAGCTTGCTAGAAGGCTATCAAAAACAAGCCAGTTCGGTAAGCGGTGTGAATTTGGACGAAGAGTTGGCTAATACGGTGATTTATCAAAACGCCTATGCGGCTTCCGCGCGTGTGATCACGGTAACCAACGAATTATTTTCAACGCTTCTAGAAACATTTAGAGGATAGGACAAGGTAGGATAATAATATGGCAATTAGTGGTGTAAGTACCAATTCTATATTCCAGTCTACCATCAATGATATGGCGCGTACCATGGGGCGCTTAAGCGATCTGCAAACGCAGCTATCGAGCGGTAGAAAATCAGATAATTTTTCGGGTATCGCTGCCAATGCGGCGCAGCTTCTGAACCTGGATACGCAATTATCCAAAGCGGATCAATATATCACCAACAATACATTGGCGATTGCGCGGCTGGATACGACCAATGATTCGCTGAATCAAATTATCAGCGTGGCAACGTCGCTCAAAGGATTGATTGCAAATCGCCGTAGCGGCGTTACCAGCGTTGGTTTCGATATTCAATTGCAGGCACAGTGGAAAGCGCTTACAGCCGCCTTGAATCGCACCTCTAATGGATCGTATGTGTTCAGCGGTACTGCAACCGATACGCCGGCTGTGGATTCATCTACTTTTCCTAGACTGACCTCAAC
Organism: Rickettsiales bacterium; assembly: GCA_033762715.1. Taxonomy (GTDB): domain Bacteria; phylum Pseudomonadota; class Alphaproteobacteria; order Rickettsiales; family SXRF01; genus JANRLL01. The sequence continues at coordinate 70,728 of JANRLL010000007.1, forward strand.
GGGTGAAGTGGATAGCGGCTATTATCAAGGCAGCTACCAAGATATTGTACACCGTGCACAAGATGGCGTGCAATTTACCGCCAACGTGCGTGGGAATGATCCGGCCTTTGAAGCCATCTTTGCAGGTCTTGCTACCGCCCAAGATGCGCAAATAACGGGTGATGATGCGAAATTCCAAGCCGCTTATAATTCGATCGAAGAAGGCTTACAGAATGTCATTACGATTCAAGCGACTGTCAATGCTAATAAAGTCAATCTGAGCGATACCAATACCACGCTTAAAAGCACCAAAGTATATTGGCAGGAATTACGAGACGAAATTTCAAATACCGATCTATTGGCCGTATCAACACAGGTGGCTGTAGATCAGGGAATATTGCAAGCGGCTTTTCAGGCATTCGCGAAGATTAATGCCTTGAAGCTGTCAGATTACTTGCGGTAAAATACTAAACCCGCCCGCGGTCGTCTGACGCTGCGAGCATTATAAGAAAGACAAAAGGCAGGTACGTATGCTAAACCAATCAGGGCTTACTCAAACCATTCCTTCTAGTGTGATGATGATGGAAACCATTCTTACTCGGTTTGGCGAGATTACTGTCGATGTCAGCAAATCTATGGTGTTCCCTAGAGGCCTTCTAGGCATGCCGGATAAATCGAATTTTGTAGTCGCGCCTTTCCCCAATAAAAAAATGGAGCAATTCGTGCTCTTGCAATCATTGGACGATCAAAGTCTATCGTTTATTGCGTTGCCGTTACCGGTCGATAACGCGATTATTAAAGCGCAAGATCTGAAAAACGCCAGCCGCGATGTGCAAATTCCAGAAACGAATTTGTTGTCGTTACTGATTGTGTCGGTGCATCGTCATCCGGCCGGAGTAAAAATGTCAGTGAATGCGCGTGCACCGGTGCTGATTGATAGTGAACGCCGCATCGGGTTGCAATATGTCTTCCAACAAGACTCTTATAAAGTCCAGCACATGCTTGGCTAGCATGCGAAGGCTATCGCTGTGAGTGAATTGCTTCAAACAGCGGTGCTTAAGCAATTTACCTGTATCGGCGATCGCTGTGTCGATACATGTTGCAAGGGCTGGTCCATGCAAATGGATGAACGCACCTATGCGCGCTACCAGCAGGAAGCCCCCGAGCTGGTGGATGCAGTAGAAGCGAGTGTGGAAGCACCGCTCATTATGCGCAAGAACAGCACTGGTGTCTGCGCCAAATTAGAAAATGGCCTATGCGCGATTCATAAACGTTATGGCGATGGCTTCTTAGGCGATGCCTGTTATTTTTATCCCCGTATTACCCGTGCGCTGGGCGAACAGCCTTTAATGACCGCGGCATTATCCTGCCCTGAAATTGCGCGTATCGCTTTATCACAAGATCATCTGGTGGCCTGGCAGCCGCATCAGGTGGAGCGTATGCCGCAAAGCGTGAAACAATATATGCCCGCCGATATGACGCCCGCCGATGCGCTGGCTGTTCATCAGCGCTTTGTTGAGGCTGCCGGTGACCCAACCCTTACTGCTGAGCAGGCGTTTTTACGTATTGCTTCGGTCGCGCGGTTTTTAGATCGCATTCCTTCTTCCAGTTGGGCCGCTGCCATTCCAACCTATTTTAAAACAGCTGAGGCGTTATTGCCGCCGGCACAAATCGACGGTCGCGATCCGTTTCATTTGTTGCAAGCGCTCTATGGCTTAATTATCGCCTCGCAAAAACCTATGTCGGAGCGGTTGCAACGCACGGTAGGTGATATGCAGTCTACACTCCAGGCAATGATTGATCCGATCAGCCTGCAGTTGGTGATCCAAGAAACTAGTGCTGCGGCGTATCAGCGTGCGCTCACCATATGGAAAGCCGAAGCAGCCGATTTTTGTGCGCCGATTTTGCGCCGTTGGCTGCAAATGCAGCTATCGATGTCGCTCTTTCCTTTTTCCGGTTTGGGAAGCAATCTAGAATCGCGCGTTACCATAATCGGAGTGCGACTTGCAACACTGAAGCTTGCATTTATTTGTGGGTATGCTATGAATAAGATAGCACTCTCTCAGGATGAGGTGGTGCGTGTGGTGCAAAGTTTGTCGCGTGCACTCGATCACTTGGCCAGTCCAGACTTCTCCCTGCAAATCTACGCAGAGACAGGGTGGACGCAAGAATCAAGAATGCGGGGCTTACTTGAATAAAAAAGTAACAATAGCACGGGGGACACACAAAGATTCTACATTATTAACGGACAATTAACTAATTTCGCTAATAATGGATTTAATGTGGTCTGGAATGGGCCGCTAATGCAAGGTGAAAGCATGTAGCTTTCGATATAGTTTTTAACATCCAAGTAGGAGATTGTCATGGTTTCAATCAATACAAACTCTGCGGCTATTCAAGCCCAGACTAACATCGAGATCGCAAACAATGCGGCCTCGTCTTCGGTTGCTCGACTGTCGAGTGGTAACCGTATCGTAAAAGCATCTGACGACGTAGCGGCGCTCGCAACCGGTACTTCGCTGACCACCCAGGTAAGCGCGCTTAAAACCGCACTGACCAACGCCTCGCAAGGTACTAGCCTTCTGCAGGTGGCGGATGGTTCGCTCGCTCAGATCGGTAACATTCTTCAACAACAAAAAGCGCTGGCTCTGCAAGCGGCCTCAGGTTCGCTTACCAATACGGACCGTGGATTCTTGAACCAACAGTTCCAAGCTCTAACCTCTCAGATCAACAGCCTCGCAACCGGCACCACCTTCAACGGTGTAAACTTGCTGGACGGTTCGCTGTCGAAAGCCGCTCAAGTAACCAATACCACTACGGAAGCATCTAAAGGTTCTGCAAGCATTACCTTTAGCAATGCTATCAGCACGGGTGAATCGGTTATCATCAATGGTATTACCTTAATTGCGGGTTCTTCCAGCTCAGGTACTACGTTTGCGGTAGGCGGTGATACTGCTGGTTCGGTTGCGAACCTCGCTACTCGCCTGAATGCACTGGCTGCTACTTCAACCTATGCTAACTCGCTGGGTGATGTAGTGTTTTCGGCTAACGGTTCGACCCTGACTGCGACGTCTCGTACCGGTGGCGCTTTAAGTAATAATTTCCGTATCAGCACCGCTGCCACGGCAAGCGCTGTATCGGGCAACTTTGCAACCACTAACGGTAACGCTTCGGTTACAGTTACTTTAGCTAGTGCAGCTGAGGCAGCTCGCTTTGTGGAGGGCCAACGCGTTATCTTAAACAACGGCACGGATGCCGCTGCGGAGGGTATTGCTGCTACGAACTTACGCGGTTTAGTAACTGCGGTAAGCGGTTCAACCGTTACCTTCACTGCTGGCTCAAACGCCGACGGAACGGATGCTGCGGTGAACGCAGCTGCCTACCTGATCGCAGATACCGCCGATTACAACGTAGAAGCGACCTTCACGGCTGGTAGCCAAGACGTAAGCTTTGACCTGTTCTCAGTAACGACCGGCCTATCTGCTGCCAACCAAGTAGTGACTTCGAGCGATACCTCAGGTACCGGTCAAGGTGCTGCTGTGCCATTCCGCGCAGGTGAAGCGCTGCAAGTAACGGCTAACGGTGTAACCAAAACCCTGTATACCTATGCGGCTTCTGATACATTGGAAGAGATCGTTAACGGTATTAATGCTAGCACAGGTACTACGGGTTATACCGCTAGTCTGGTATATGTAAGTGGCGGCACCTACAATATCCGTTTAAGCACTGAGGGTGCTCCTTCAACCGTGTTAGTGCAAACGGGTCTTAACACCAACACTGGCACATTGCGTATCACCGGTGAAAACCTCGATGATACTTCTGGCTTTATCGTTGGTAGTGCTGGTACAGCAGGTGCTGACCGTACGCGTTCTATCGTATCAACTGGTTCACTGAACTTGATTGGTACCACAGGTGCGCTCACGATTACTGCTGCCGATGCTACGGCTGCTGACGTGGTCGGTACTGTGGGATCAGCTGCTTCTCCGTTCACCGCTGGTGATGTGATTACCGCAACGATTAACGGCGAAACCAAAATCTTGAGCAGTGTTCTTGCTGCCAGCACCACGTTGAACGCGCTGGTATCTGACATCAATAGCCGTACTTCTACTACCGGCGTATATGCTGCGTTGTCTGGTACGGACGGTGGTTTCAACCTACGCCTGTTCTTTGCTTCTGCTACCCCCTTGGCTGACTATATCAACGTCGATGCGGGTGCTAACGTAAGCACGCTAGCAAGCAACACCTCTACGGTGCTGAACACGTCGACCAACACTCAAGCCGGCCTCTCTATCAATCGCGTTGCAACCTTGCAATCTGGGGATGATGATGGTCTGGGTATTGGTAGCGTTGTAGCCACCGGTTCTGTTGGTAACAGCATCTTGACGACGCTGACGCAGAGCAAAGCACAAGTGACCGTGTCACTGACGCTGAATGCTGAAAGCGGTGATTATCTGGAAGTAGGCGGCAAACGCTTCTACTACACCAGCAACACCACTCGTGCAGCTAACGAGATCCTGATTGGTAGTACCATTGCAGAGTCGATCGACAATGCGATTGCTACGATCAACCAGTATCGTATCAATGGTGACGCAACCGGTGCTGAGGCCTATGAGTTAAACCAAGTATCGTTGACTCGTAGCGGCACTTCGCTCATCGTATCGGGCAAAAACCTGGATGACGTAACCGACCTGTCTGGTTCTACCAGCACGGTTGCTACCGACATCACGGGCTTCTCAATCACCAACAGTGGTAACCTGGACAACGCGTCTGGCCCATCAACCTTCGGTGTGGATGTGACAGGTGTTGCCAACTCTGCCTTTAGCGGTACCATTTCTGGGTTCTCTGCAACCTATGACGGTACTTCAGGTAATGCGACTGTGTCTGTACAAATTGGTGACTTCACCTACACGGCAGACAACGCAACCCTGGTTGTTGGTGCCGATAGCCGGATCCGTTTCTACTCAGATACGGTTGAAGGCAAAAATGGTGGCTATTTCGATATCCAAATAGCTTCTGGCTCAGTAACGGCATTGACTAGCCAAGGCCAAGCTGACACCGTTGCAGACCGTCTGGATGAGGCGTTCTCAACCCTGACCTTCATTCAAAACCGCGTGATCGCCAGCTACCAAGGTGCTGGTAACGTAGTGGCGAACGGTGTGTCGGTAGGCTCGCTCCTTGGTTCTAAGTTTACAGCGCAATTGTCTGACTTCAGCAACGTGAAGTTAAGCAGTGTGTCGGTAACAGCTCCATCGGGTAGCAATACTGATGCGAAGATTACGCTGACCATTAATGGTGAGACGTACTCTACCGTAAACGGTATTGGTAGCACCCTGGGTGCAAACCAAACCTACCGTCTGCTCAGCTCAGCTGATCCAAACCAATTCATTGAGTTCACCACCGGTGACTCGACGATTGTGTTGGATAGTGCTGCCAAAGCTACCGCTCTGGAATCGACTCTGGAAACGGCGTTCGGCATCAGTGAAGACTCTGCCGCACTGCAATTCCAAATTGGTGCGACCAGCAACGATACGCTTGCTGTATCGATCGGTAGTGCAAAAGCAGAAGATCTGTTTGGTGCAAGCGATCTAAACATTGCTACCCAAACAGCTGCTGCGGTTGCCAGCGAAGCGATCACGAATGCGATTAACTCTGTAACCGCCCTGCGCGCAGGTGTAGGTGCATTGCAATCGCAGTTCAGTTTCGCATCGGCCGCACTGCAAACTAGCGTGCAGAACCAAGATGCTGCTCGTGGTCTGTTACTCGATACGGACATCGCGTCTGAATCGACCAGCTACGCGACATCGCAGGTCAAGCTGCAAGCTGGTATTTCGGTACTTGCCCAGGCTAACCAACAGCTCCAAGCTCTCTTGAAGTTGATCGGTTAATCTGATTCCTAGGATGATTCCAGGGCGGGATTTCCCGCCCTGGAACACTCCGAAAGAGAGGCTGCTATGGATGCATTAGGAAATATCTCAGTGAACTTGCCGGGATCTGTTTCTGTACCTGCTCCTAGGAACACGTCTCAACCTCTGCCAACACCAGATGTTAAGATAGGCGGCGGCGGGCAAGAATCTGTCGATCTAAAAGCGGCAGATGCTAGGCGGTTGCAGGCAGTACAAAGACAAGCCCAGGCAAATGTATATGTGGTGAGCGATAGAACTTTCACCATCTTTAAAGACGCCACTGGACAATATGTAACACGCTTTACTAGCTTACGAGATGGTAAAGTAACTTATATCCCAGAACCTAACTTGATCCGCCAATCAGCGGGTTCAATTTTAGGTGCTTCGTTAAATCTTAAAGCCTGAGGTACTTAGGCACAGTTCTTGCTACATTTTATTTATACTGTGTTTAGGTGCCTTTGGGCATTAAGATTGCTTCAAATAAGAATGCTGTATTAACGTTTATGCGGTATACTTAATGAAGTGAACTGGGAATAAAATATTGTCATAGGATAAGTCGCTATGGTTACCCAAGTTACGTTAGGAAATTTCTTCAATGTCAACGGCCGCAATGTATTAGGCGGCATTGGTGGCTCTGGCCTAGATACCGAGTCATTGATTGATGGCATTATTGCCGCGCGCCGCGCACCCGCTGAACAATATGAAGATCAAGTCACCCAAAACGGCAAAATCAGCTCCGCTTTAAGCGAGTTTCGCAGCTTACTGAGTGCCTATCAGGCGTCGGTTGACGTGTTGCGCAATCCACCAGGCGTTGGTAACGAAGCACAGAACGTTTTCAAATATCGTACCGCTACGGCAACCGCCAGTGATGGCACGGCGAGCGCAAACTATGTCACCGTTACAGCTGCGCCAGGCGCTACGGTGCAAAACTATACCATCGACAGCATTGAGCAATTAGCAACCTACGCGTCGCAAACCACCGGCACCATTACCGCCGATGATGCAAACGCGAGTGTGACGACAGCGGGTGCGACCGCAGGCAAATTCAAAGCTGGCACTATTACTATTAATGACCAAGAGATCACACTTGATGTCGATGACAGCTTAAATGAAATCGCATCTAAATTTAATGCGGTTTCCGCAAATACTGGCATAAACGTGACGGTTATCAAAATAGCTGATGAACAGTATCAGCTTGCCTTCAAAGCAACAGCCACCGGTGATGACGCTGATTTTGATTTAGATGATTTAGATATCGATCCGGACGGTGTATTTGCCGGCGTTAATCTTGCTGCCGCCGTTGGTGCGCAGAACGCCCAGTTTTACTTCAATGGTATTCCGACCTTGATCGAACGCCAAAGCAACGCGGTGGATGACTTGATCAATGGTATGACCTTCAATTTGAGAGGCGTCTATAACACCGCAAATCTGCCCAATAGCAAGATATCGGTTGCGGTTGAACCCGATACGACACTGGCACAAAATTCGGTGGTGAATTTTATTTTAGCCTATAACAATTTGCGCGAGTTTGCCGTCAAGCAAACGCAGCTCAATAGTGATGGTACCTATGCTGAGGATTCGGTCTTGGCTAACAACCAGACCTTTGTCACCACCATGAATAATATCACCAGCCAAATCACTACCAAAGTGGCAGGGCTTTCTTTGCTTTCCAGCCTGTCGGACATTGGCATTAGCTTTACTACCAAGCCAGCCGATGGCGAAATACCGGAGATCGGCAATATTTTGACCACAGATGATGCAAAATTATCGTCGGCGCTCGCCAGCAATTTTGAAGGGGTTGCCGAATTATTTGGCTTCAATATGACCTCTAACAGCACCGAGCTGAAAGTCTATTCCGCGCCCAAATCCTTGGCGGTAATCGATTTTACATTGAATATTAATCCCGATGATGAAGAATTTACCGTTAGCTATGATTTAGGAGATGGTGAAGGCACGCAGATGGTTGATTTGGAATGGACTGAACTACCTGATGTTGGCTATACGCTTACTGGCCCTGCTGGCAGCGCCATAGAAGACCTGGTATTTATTTATGGTAGCACCGATGCTGCCGAAATCGAGGTCACGGCCACGCAAGGTATCGCAGCGCTTGCTTATAATAGCAGCGAAGGTGCTACCGAAGCCAATGACGGTACGATTGCCGTTGAGATGGAGCGGCTTAAAGATAATGATACCAAGCTGCAAGAGGATATTGCAGAAATCGATCAACAGGTTAATCAATACCGTGAGCTTTTAATCAGTCAATTTGCTGCGCTTGAAAAGGTGATTGCGCAAGTGAACTCTCTGTTGCAAAGCTTGTCTGCGAATGATGACGCCCGTATTGCAGCTAATAGTTAAGGATCGTATGAATCAATATTCTCATCAAAAACATAAATATCAAGCCTATGCGTCGGCGACACAGACCGTCGCTAAGACCAAACAGATTGTTATGCTATATGATGGCGTTGTCCGCTTTATGCAGCAAGCAAAAGAAGCTATGGCAGCGGGACGCATTGAAGAGCGCTATCATCTGTTGATTAAAGTATCGAGCGTTTTGACCGGCTTACAAGGCGCCTTGGATTTTGAAAAAGGCGGCGAGGTGGCGAAGGTATTGTATAGTTTTTATTCCTCGGTTGATAATCGCGTTTTTTCGCTGCATCGTACGAATAGTATTGAAACCTGTGAAGAGGTGATTGCTGATTTAAAGCAAATGCGTGATGTTTGGTTCGAAATTGATCAAAGCACCAACGAAGCAGCATCAGCAGAGATGTCAGAAGCGCAAGAAGCGGACATGTCCACACAGGAAACCACAAAAAACAATATTACCCTTTCCGCTTAGCTCGCTTATTTTTCCTACTGGGCAATTTTTTCCACAATAGTTTTAGCGCTATCGCACATTTACAAGTGGGCACAAATTTTTTATGCGCATCTAATTTGTAAATAAAAAAATCATTATATTTCAGAACAATATACATAAGTCCAGAGTTGGCATGTCGATTGCATAATAACCTATGCACAATTGTAGGATTAGGTTATGGCAAGTACGCCACTTACTATAGGAGAAACGCTACTCGCTGGGTTTACCACCTCAGCACCTACGTCGTCGGAAAAGCCGCGCGACGGGTTCTCTGATTTGCTGGATATCGGTGTGAAGTCTGATACCACGAAAGCACTCGCCAATCCTTATAAGAAAAAAACCGCACAGGATGAGCCTGTTGCAACTGCGCTAGAGACTCCGGTCGATTTCCAGAAAGCGCTTCATAGCAATAGCGGTCATGAGAAGGTATCTACCAAAGACCGACTCACCAAAAAAACAGATGCGTTATCGTCTGGCTCCGATGAGCAGGCTGATACAAACACGATCGCTCCCAATCTGAAACTCAAAGCGGTAACCACGCCAGTTGCTGCTACAGTGGATGTGAATGCGCCAGTAGAAGCGGTAAGTACACAAGAAGCGCTGCTGCAAGAATTGCAAGGTGTTATCGCATCACTTAGACAAATGCTTCGTTCATGGACGGATGCGGCACCTGTGGATGCCACGGCTTCGCAGAATGCAGCTGATGCAACCGATGCTGCCAAAAATCCGCTGCTTGCATTAGTTGCCGGTGATGGCAATCAAGATGCACGTGCTGCCAGCTCGGATTCTATCAAATTAATGGCAGCGCTTGAGCATTTAGTAGCGCAGCTTGAAACATTACAAAAGCAATTGAGTTTGCAATCAACCGATGCAGCCTTACGTGCTGCCGATGCAGGCGATGCTGGATTTTCTGCCGTTGATATTGAACTAAGCATGGCCGCGATTAGCGAGTCGTTCCATCAATTGCAGGCATTGCTGCCAGGCAATATGAGCGCTTCGGCCGATAGCAGCAAGCTGCCACAAACCACCATTCCCAATACATTGACCGGCGCGTTAATGGCGCTGAACAATAGCTCATCAACCAACATGAGCGACACAGTTGATACGACTACTAACGTTTCCGATCTGTTGACGTCGGTTCGTGGTGTGATGGATAAAGTAGATTTGATGTTGGCTAAGCAGGCCGTAGACGCTACGCAAATACCTGCTACGGCTTCAGACGCGAATCCGCTGGATGCTATCGCTAAAAAAGTAGAGACGACCGCGGTACAAACCATTGAGCCCGTTGCGCTAGATACAGCTGCCGATACGCAAGAAGCATTGCCAGTTGCACCCATTGCTAACACTAAAACCGATAGTTCGAATGCCGACAAAGCATTGGTTACGGCTGATAGTAAAGCAGCGACGATTAGAGTACTTGCGGTTGATACCGAACATCAAAATTCCAACGGACATAAACAAGATAGCGCGCCTTCACAAAATACGCAGGTTCCGAACGTAGCGGCGTCGGTGGTTGGCGATGCTAAAAATGATGCGAATTCTTTTGCCGCGATGCTTCAGCGCGTGAACCCGAAAGCCGTGATGGAACAAGTGTCGTTCCAATTTAAAACAGCAGTCGCTGATGGCAGCAGCAAAATTCAAATCCGGTTAGATCCCGCTGAGTTAGGAAAACTCGATATCAAGCTGGATGTAAGAGCTGACGGCAAAACCGTAGTGATGATCACCGCTGATAATAAAAACACTCTCGATTTGCTGCAACGTGACGCAGCCGGCTTGCAACGCGCACTGGCGGATGCAGGTCTGCAAACAGACAGTGGAAGCCTGAGCTTTAACTTACGTGACCAACAACAAGAGCAGCGCGATGCTGAAAGTTCGCATGCTGCTGGACGCTATCAAAAATCACTACCTGAAGATGAAGAGCCCATCGCAAACAGCATTGCGAGAAGTTATGTGGTCAATTTATCCGAAGGCTTAGACATTAGAATTTAGGAGGACGTTATATGGTAACCGCAGTTGATAACAATACGGCCAATGCCCCTACTAGCAAAAGCACCACCGCTGCTCAAGCGGCTAATCAGAACTATCAAGATTTCTTGAAGTTGCTGACCGTGCAATTGCAAAACCAAGATCCTACCGCACCAGCTGATACGGATCAGCTTACGCAGCAGATCGCAACCTTAAGTCAGGTGGAACAGCAAATTGCTACCAACAGCAACTTAGAAAAGCTGCTCAATGCTTACAACACCACGCAGATTGCCAGTACCGTATCGTATATCGGCAAACAAGTGGACGTGGATGGCAACAGCACATCGCTTAAAGGTGGCCAGGCATGGATGGGATATAATTTGGATCAAACGGCAGCAAAAGTAACGGTGACCATAAAAAACAGCGCCGGACAAACCGTGTTTACCGGTGAAGGCAGCAAGGATGCCGGCCGCAATGAATTGATTTGGGATGGCAAAGATGCCAACGGCGTGAAAATGCCCGACGGCACCTACACCTTCTCAGTCAAAGCAGAAGACCAAACCGGTAATAAAGTCGAAGCCAGTCCTTTCACCACCGGTGTGGTGACATCACTGGATACGAAAAACGGCAAGACCTCATTATTCATTGGCGATTTGGAAGTGGAATTAGAAGACGTGATTTCGGTTCGCGACGTAATTCAGGCTTAACAACGGATTTTAACAGGGAGAAATGTTATGAGTTTATATGGTGCATTATTCGGGGGTGTTTCGTCCTTGCAAGCACAGGCAGGCAAGATCAGTACGATTTCCAATAACATCGCTAACGTCAATACCGTTGGCTATAAGGGTGCCGAAGGCCTCTTCGAAAACTTAGTGACCAGCGCTGGCATCGGCAATGGCGGTGGTGTAATTGGCGCTTCACGTCAACTGGTTGACCAGCAAGGTTTGTTGCAATCGACCGATTCTTCCACCGACATCGCCATCTCCGGTGGTGGATTCTTTGTGGTGAATGATAGCGCAACCAATAGTGGCGAAGTGTTTTACACCCGTGTGGGTAGCTTTACCCAAGATTCATTGGGCAACTTCCGCAACGCAGCCGGCTATTTCTTGCAAGCATGGCCTTTAGATCGTAACGGTCTGTTACCTGGCGAACCTGGTAACAGCAACACCACCTCAAGCGCTAACTTAAGCAGCTTGACCACGGTGAACGTACAGAACTTGACCGGTACCGCATCCGCTACCACCTCGGTGGGCATTGGCGCCAACCTTAAATCAACCCAAAGCGCCTATCTTGGTGCTGGTTTTACGGCTACGCTGGATAGAAGCGATACAGCTAACTACGGCACCGGCGGCTTGACGGCAAAAGGTATTATTGTGCCTAGCACGACCGACAGCTTGACCGAAGGTGATTCATTCACAGTAACCACCAGCTCTGGTGTTAACAGCACCTTCACCTACGGCGGTTTTACTCGCAGCCGTAACGTAACCAACGGTACGGGTGCAGGCGATAGCAGCGGTGCCTTAGGCAACGGACAGGCTACTCTTGTTAACACTCCTATCAACGTGACCGCAGGTAATATTGATGTGGTCAACGGTGATAATACCGTGACGCTTACGGTTGCCAGTACCGCGAACTTGCGTGTGGGTGACTGGGTTACCGTCTCTGGTTTGACGACCGACTTTGGCGGCTATACGGTAGCAACTGACATCAACGGCTTGCGCCAAATCACCAATATTCCAAACGGTACAACGTTTGAATTTGAAGCTGCTGCACCAGCCGGCTCGAACGGTACCAGTGCAGAGGGCGCAGTCGCTACACCAAATCCTATTAAAACGACCTCGGCTGATCCTGATGTATATATCACACAACATGATCACGGCCTGCAATCGGGAGATACGATTGTACTCTCTGGTGTTACCGGTGGTGTAGGCGGCTTTACTCTCGGTGATTTTAATAGCACCGATGGTTATGTGGTAACGGTAATCGATGATGACCACTTTACCATCACCATGGCAGATGATGCGGGTTCGACTGCAGGTGGCGGCACCGGTACGATTATATCGGATTCTCGCTTGTTTACAGGCCGTATTTTAAATGCCAGCTTGGCGACTGATAAATTTTTAGGAAGCCTTGCAACCTCAGACTTTACAGCAGCGGGTCTGACATTCACAATTTCTACCTCAACCGATTCGCATACATTTAGCTATGTATCCGGTACGCCTAATACTGCATTGGGTCAGTTTAATACCCTGAACAACCTGGCGACTGCGATTAATGCACAGACGGATTTGTCAGCGCGCGTGGTGAATAACCAACTCTTCGTTGGTGCCGTGGATGCGAACGATCTGGTAACGTTTGAAAACGGTTCTGAAATAGGCGTGCAAGGTCCTCCGGTGCAGCGTGGTATTGACTGGATCGGCGAGCTTGGTTTGGATGATGTTGCAACTGCTTCAGGCGGACGTTTTAACTCGCTGCAAAGCTTGGCTAGTGTCATCAATGATGTGGATGGTTTGACTTCTACCGTGGTAAACCCCAATGGTGGTTCGAGCATTACTATTCATACCTCAGATCCACTGGCTTCGATTACGATCGCCGATACGGCGCTTGGTGGTGGTGGCAACACGGGTAGCGTGCTTGCAGCATTGGGTATTGTTGATTCACTGGAAGGCGGCTCGCCGGTAGCCGGCACGGATACCGAAGCGGCATCGTATGATCCATCGGATAACACTAAAAACATGGCATCGGGTTCGATTACCGCGCAATTTAGTCGTCCGATTCAGATCTATGATGCATTGGGCACGACCCACAACTTAACGATCGGCTTCATTAAAACGGGCGTGAATACCTGGGCGGCTGAAGTGTATATACAGCCTGCCGATGAAGTCACCACCAGCGGTAACGATGGCCAGATTGCTTTCGGTACGATGACCTTCAACGGTGACGGTACGCTAGCTAGTATCGACAGCGCCTTGACACAAGCGCTCAATATCACTTGGAATCCATCTACTAACGGTGCTGACCCAAGCTCTATCACGGTGGATTGGGGTACAGCAGGTCCGGTAGGCACCGGTCAATCTGACGGGTTAGGTCAATTTGCCAGTGATTACCGCGTAGGCTTCGTTAACCAAAACGGTGCGCCGGTAGGTCAATTGACTGGTGTGTCGATTTCAGATGACGGTACGATTACAGCGAGCTTCAGCAACGGTGAAACCCAGGCCCTCTATAAGATTCCGTTGGCACAATTCTCGGATGTGAACGAATTGCAGCAAAGTTCGGCTGGCGTATTCAGCCAAACGCAATCGTCCGGCACCGTGAATCTGGCCCAAGCGGGAGCGGGTGGTGCGGGTGGCATCGTGGCGAATTCGCTGGAGGCCTCTAACGTTGACTTGGCCGACCAGCTTACCGACATGATCGTGGCTCAACGCTCATACCAGGCGGCTTCGAAGGTGATTACGATTGCTGACCAGCTGCTTGATGATCTAAACCGCGCGATTCAATAATAACGAGGCGGTTTGAAGGCATACCACACTCTCCTATCCCCCCATAGGAGGGTGTGGTACTTTGTTAATAATTTGTTTATAAATGTAAAAATCTATTTTGGGATAAATATTGACACCTTATCCTTATTTTTCTATATATTTAACTACAGTTACAGTGTGGACGGCAGAGGATCTAATTATGAAGAAAATCAACATTCAAAACATCAAAACCGTTGGCCAGTCCGTAACCAAATCATTTGAATCGGAATCGGAAGTGACCAATATGATGTTGGATCCTCGTTATCTGCGTCAGTCCTCAGCTTTGATCCAAGAAGCTCTGCAAAAAGGTTTCGACGTATTGCAGCTGGCCAATGGCGATATCGTAACGACCGGTACCAAAACCGTCGTCTACCAATATGCTTGGGATTCAGATAAAGGTAAGCTGGTAAAAGCTAAACCAGACCAAAGCCGCAAACAGCGCCGCGCTGCGTCTGACGAGCTCATGGAAATCGACAGCGAAGAAGCCTAAAGCTTTAGTGAACTTCTATTAATCCTTTGCAATAGACAAATTGGGCTGGTTTTACCAACTCAACGCTGGCTATTTTGACCTCATAGAGTTTTCCCTCCAATTCACGTTCCCAGAAATCCAGAAACTTGCTCAAAATAGGAAAGCGTGGAGCAATATCGAGCTCTTGCCAGACATAACTTTGCAATAGGGCAGGGTGATCAGGCAGCCGGTATAGTATCTCGGCGGTGGTAAGACGATAGTCTTTCAACATCAACTGCAAATCTGACATTGGGCCTCCTTTGCGACCTGATTAGGTTTACTATAGCGCAAAAGAAATAAAGAATCACTAGGAAACGTGACTGGCTGTGGCTTTCAGAAGAAAAACTGGATATTTAGCAGAAGTTTGTTATACTGTTTAACCCATTTGCATTATAGGGGTCTAAGCGCCGCGCGCACTAGACGGGGGTGTTTGGTTGATACGTCCCCTCGGCCCTATTTTTTCACGAATAAATGCCTCGAGCGTATGATGGCCTGGAACGGCAGCATGATTATCGCCCACGGTTGCAACGGTTAATTCGCTGCGCGCAATTTCTTCTGCCAATAGTTTCATGTCGTCTACAGTGATGCGGTTGATGGCATTTAATGTATTTTGCAAAGGAGTATAGTGACCAGCTAGCACTAGCTGCTCACCCATATCCGTTGCCAAATGATTGGTGCTATCGCTTGCCATAATCAAACGGCTGCGCAAACGCGTTTTGGCGGTGGCTAATTCTTCTTCGGTGATCCCTTGCGCTAATGCTGCTATTTGCTCGCCAATAATATGGGTAAGTTTGGCGGCCTTTTTAGGATCAACCGCTGAGTCGATAATTAAGGCGCTGGCCTCAGGATGTCCTTCTACGCCAGCATTGATACCATATACGAGGCCCTGTTTTTTGCGCGCTTCGTTAAATAAGCGCGATGTAGGGCCCGAGCCTAAAATATCCGAGTAGAGATCCAGCACATAATAACGATCCGAATCACGAGGAATATCCAGTAAGACGCCAATCAGTAATTGAACTTGATCCAAATCATCGCGCTTATGAATATCGCCACCGTGATAATCGGCAGGATTGAAAGGTTTATACGCAGGTTGGAGCTGCTCATTGGGCAGTTGCGGGGCAGACATCTGGCCAAAATGCTTGCTGACCATGGCTACAAATTCTTCATGGTCAATATTGCCAGCCGCTGACACCACAATATTATCGGGGCGGTAATGCTTCTTTACAAAGGTTTTTAGATCATCCGGCGTAAAAGAACTGACACTTTTGCTGGTGCCGATAATAGGCGCACCCAACGGATGATTGGGAAATAGTTTTTTATAGATAAGCTCCATGCCCACGGCGCTTGGATCATCATGATCCTGCAAAATCTCGGAGCGAACCGCACCTTTTTCCGGCTTCAACTTCCTGATATCGAAGGTCGAATTTTGCAGTACATCGCCTAATAGCTCTACCACATTTTCCGTATAGTTCGGCAGGACCTTGGCATAATATTGGGTGATATCCATATCGGTTTCGGCATTTTCTTGAGCGCCGATTGAGGCAAATGTATGATCGATTTCATCATCGCTGCGATGGGTCGTGCCGCGATACATCATATGCTCGATAAGATGTGAAATACCTTTTTCGTCTTCAGTTTCATAACGTCTGCCCACGCCGACACTGGCAGCAATGGTTGCACTTTTTGCATGCGGCAGCGAATAAGTGGCAACGCGAATACCATTAGGTAATGTTGTTAGCTTAAAATGATCATCGATAGGCACAACAGACATGATGCGAATCATCCTTCAAACGGGCACTAAAACGCCAGTGTAACATAATAAATCCGCAGAATTATGATAATTTCGTGACAGTACCTCATGATATTTATTTATTTAATATAAATGGTTATAAAGTTAGGGGCTGTCGCGGCGGCGCCTTTTGCTTCCAGGCTTATTATGCGACCCGCTTGTTTTGAATAGCGCTCCGTGAGATAGTAACGCAAACCATTAGCAAAGGAGTAAGACGTGGGAATAGTGATTACAATAGGCGTCGTATTGGCCGTTTTATATCTGTGGTATGCCAGTATTATCGGTAAGCGTAATAAGGCATTAGAAGCCTTATCCACGATCGATGTGCAGCTGAAGCAACGCCTGGATCTGATTCCCAATATTCTCAAAATCGCGCAGCGTTTCTTAGAGCATGAGAAAAGTTTGCTGACAGAGATTACGGCGCTGCGTACCCAGGCCGATGCGCCTTATGACAAAAAGAATAATGAAGCCGTGCGCGAGCATCTAGCGGTGGCTGGTCAGCTATCGGCTAAGATGGGTCAGTTGGCGTTGACGGTGGAAAACTATCCCGATCTGAAATCGGATGCGACCATGGTGCAGGCGATGCAGACCTATAATGAAGTGGAAGCGCAAATCACCGCGGCGCGCCGTTTCTATAATGCCGCTATTACCGCACTTAATAATGCTGTGCAGATTTTCCCCGGCAATATTATTGCAGGCATCGCTGGCGTTACGTCCATGCCATTCTTTCAGGCGGAAGAGGCAGTGCATGCACCTGTTGATGCTAGCCAATATCTGAGATAGTCGCTGTGGTTACGGTCACGCTTTCGGCGCACAACTTGCGTAATTTACGTCATGCATCCATTCCGAAGTTTGATGTAGGCAGTTTTTGTCGTTTGTTCTTTGCTAACCGGATCAACTATTTGGCGGACGATACGCAATATGTCGATACGCCCGATGCCACTAGGCCCTTTGCCGCCTACTACCATCAGCATATCTTTCCGCAGGTGAAAACCTTTGAAGCCAAGCGAATTGAGGCGCTAGAGCAATTTCGCAAACGTAGTTGGATGGTGCTGCCAGTGATGTTGCTGGTGATTGCTCTCACGGCTATAGGGCTCGGAATGGTACATAAGTCGCATGAATTTGTTCTTTTCGTGTCGTTTGCCGCCTTAAGCGGTCTTGTCTTCTATGCCAGCATGCCGGTACTGAACTATAAAGTGGCAGTGAAAGAGCATATCTTTCCTAAAATCTTCAAATTTTTCGGCGAGGAATTTAGCTATCATGGCGAAGGTTTATTATCTGTGCGCGAGCTGGAGCCATCTGAGTTGATCCCAAGCTATGATGATGAGGCTACGGAAGATTACGTCAAGGGTAGCTATGATGGGGTGGCTATCGAATTCACCGAGGCAAAACTTACGCGTGAGACGACTGACTCCAAAGGAAGAAGGCGCACCACCCAGGTGTTTCGCGGTATGTTTGTGCTGTTTAGCATGAACAAACCTTTTACCGGTAAGACCATAATTAAGCGCGATGGCGGATGGGTCGGTAATTGGCTCGGCAAAAAATTCAACACGCTGGAACTGGTCACACTGGAAGATCCTACATTTGAAAAAGCCTTTCAAGTTTACGCTAGCGATCAAGTCGAGGCGCGTTATTTGCTCACCACAAGCTTTATGGAGCGTCTATTGCAGTTAGATGAGCTCTATAATCGCGCGGGTCTGCAGGCTAGTTTCTATGGGGATAAGCTGCTGCTTATGATTCCTTCACGCAATCGTTTTGAAACTGCCTCCATTTTTTATCCAGCGACTTTTATAGATGATATCCGGATGATACTGGCAGAAATGCACGAGCTCTTTCGAGTGATCGATGTTTTAAAACTCAACCAACGCATAGGATTATAACATGGCTCTTTCTTCCGAGATTCGCGCAAGCTATTCGCTGCCAGCTGCGAATCAACATGCGCAGGGTTTAGTGGTAACGGCACCTCATACCGGTGACGCGATTGCAAGCTTGGCACTGGATTCGACATCTAGCTTGTCGCAAAAAATTACCGCTGCATCGGCGGCGCAGAAAAAATGGGCAGCACTATCACGCCCTGCGCGTGAGGTCGTTATCCGCCGCTACAGCGACGCGCTTAAAGCGCAGCGTGAGGCGTTAGCGGCGTTGATTCATGAAGAGGCCGGAAAAATTACCAAAGAAGGATTAGTAGAAGCAGACGGTTCTGCCGATGTGCTGACTAAAACCATTGCCGATGCAACACTGGCCGAATTTGGCAGTATGGTACGGCGCAAAGAACGTCCGCCGGTCGGTGTAGTAGGGCTTATCACCTCGTTTAATTTTCCGCTGGTGGTGGCGCATTGGACCCTCGCTCCAGCGCTGCTTGCTGGCAATGCCGTGATTTGGAAACCATCAGAAAAAACGCCGTTGGTTGCCTTTGCCGCCAAAGTGATTTTTGATCAGGCCTTTGGCGAGTATAAGGATTTACTGCAATTGGCCATTGGTGGACGTGACGTGGGTGAGGCGCTGGTTGCGCACGAGCAGGTGGATATGATTAGCGCAACCGGCAGCGTGGCAATGGGCGAGGGAATTGAGCGCACACTGGCTTCGAAGCGCAATAACGCAGTGGCGCCGATTTTAGAGCTGGGCGGCAATAATGGCGTGATTATCTCCGAACGCGCGACAGCCGAGCATGTTACCTTTGCTACCGCATCCATCATGAATTCCTTTTTAGGCACCACCGGTCAGCGCTGCACCAATACGCGCCGTGTGATTGCGCATTGCTCGCAGCTGGATGCGCTGGTGGCGCAGCTTGGTGCTCATATTGAGCAATTTATGAAAGCGGCTTTAAGCGCACAAGGATTTGATGCGCAAAATGCCTATGGCTACGGGCCGCTGATTGATGCGGATGCGTATCAGCGTTTTGAGCAAGCTAAGCAAAAAGTTATCGCGCAGGGCGGCAAAATCATTGGCGGCAAACGTTTGCTGGAGCAAGTAACGCCGCAGGGTTATTATGTTGAGCCAGCGCTTGCGGTGCTTCCGGCGCAAAGTGATATTATGCAGCACGAAACCTTCGCGCCGATTTTATTTATCACCAGCTATGCAGGCGGTATTGAAGAAGCAACAGCGCTGGTGAATGCACCGGCCAATAGCGGGTTGGTGGGCGGTATTTATACACAAAGCCAAAAAGAAGCTGATTATTTCGCGCAGCATTGCGAGGCGGGGCATGTGTTGATCAACTCGCCCAAAGGCACTGGCACACCGGCATTCGGCATGGGGTTTGGTGGCAATAAAGCCTCCGGCCGTGGTGAGATTTTAAATAGCGTTGATCCGCTGCAAGCTTTCACCCGCGCCGGCAAGTTCACCCGCATCGCGCAGAATAAAGACATTGCGCTGAACGACTAGAAATCGATTTTAATTCTTGACACCTGACAAGGATAACAGAATTTGACGTTGGCCAGGTTGCTGGCAGCTACAGGCCATGGCCCAACGGCAGGGTCTTTGTCATACAGCGCCGCTGATTTACTCCAAAAAATACCGGCAAAATCAAACGGCGCCCGCAGTAAAGTGTTGGATGGCTTGGCAATCGCTACGACCTGGCCTTTAAACACGGCCTGCATCTCATCATATTGCTGCACCACCACACCGTCCTTGGTTTCATGCGCCATATATATTTGATCATCGGCCGCCAAAGGACCATCTGCGAGCAAATCCGCATAGGTGATGCGCGGTAAAACAGCGTAGCGATCGAAGATGCCGTCTTCTGTTTTCATATACGGTGCGATCGCTGTGATGCCAAGCGTATGAAGCAGCGACAAGGTAAAGGATGCGGCTATAGTGGGTGCTTCGGGCGATTCGTGGCGGCCGGCTTCGATGCCGGTCTGGCTTTGGATATTGGGCAAGCGGCCCAAAATGGTTTTGAAGGTTTGCACCGTAACTGTGGTGGAGGCATTGGCTGAAATAGCCTCGGCTAGCTCGGTGAGAATGGCGCGAATGGGCGAGTGTTTGAGGTCGCCGTCGCGCAGATGATCGGTGTAGCAGACCATGGTGCCGCGCGCGGTGTGAATATCGGCAATGCCCCAAATGCGTGATGCCAGCGCGAATAATTCCTGCGCGCGTTTGATATGGTGGGTGGTGGGCTTGCGGTCTAGAAAATCAATGGGCGTGCGGTTCATGTCGGGAAGCAGGCTGCCATCCTCGGCCAGGCCGCAGCGGAAGGCGTCACGCGTTTCTTGCGGGGCAGTGGGGTTTGCTGCGTAGGCTTCAAAATATTGGCGTGCGGCAAGCGTATTGCCGATCACGCCGATCACATCGCGCTCCAATTTGCCGGCGCTCCACAGCGCCATCGCCAGCACAATACCGGCAAGCCCAGCCGACTCATTGCCATGCAGCTGGGTTAAAATCGCAAAGGGCGTACCCGCTTTGTTGCCTGGTAAGGCAAGAGATGCGGGAATGCCACCGCTTTGCTGGCTAGCAACCAGGTTATGCACTTTGTGCAAATCAGTAATCGTCAGGTTTTTGCTAAAAAAAGCCGCATGAAAGGCATCTGAATCTACGATTTGCGTAAAATCATGGTTGAAAATATCGCGTAACAGGTGTCGGATAGGATCAGTCATAAGAGACAGGCTAAACGATTTTATGAAAGAAGTCATCTTTGTTGGTTTGCCCGGTCCCACCCATAATTATGGTGGGCTTTCCATCGATAATCTGGCCTCAAGCAGCCATCGCGGCGCCACATCCAATCCGCAGGAAGCGGCCCTCCAAGCCTTGGCGCTGGCGCGGCTGTTGCTTACGCTGGGTGTGAATGTAGCGATCTTGCCACCGCAATTGCGCCCACATCTGGGGCTGCTGCGCACGAAATTCTCCGGCAGCGATGACGAGGTGATTCGCCTGGCTGCCAAAGAGAATCCAGATTTATTGGAATCGGCCTCTTCCAGCTCGGCTATGTGGACCGCCAATGCGGCTACTATTGCTCCGGCCGTCGATGCAACAGATGGCAAGCTGCATATCACGGTCGCCAATCTGCAAACTAATCCGCACCGGCGCATCGAAGCACCCGATACGCTTCGAGTGCTACAGGCAATTTTCACTGGCGCACCCAACACGATAGTGCATGCACCATTACCGGCGCAGCTGCGTGATGAAGGGGCTGCCAACCATACGCGCTTAGCACCCCGCCATGATGCTAAAGGGTTGCATCTGTTTGCGTACGGCACCGATGGCAATCCCAACGATCCACGCACCGCGCGGCAAATGCTTACGGCCTCGCAAGCCATCGCTCAACAACATGCACTGCCAGATAACCAGCTGATGTTCCTGAAGCAACATCCGGAGGCGATTAAAGCCGGCGTATTTCATAATGATGTGATTTCGGTGGGCAATGAGCGCTTGCTGCTGGCACATGAATTCGCCTATGAAGATCCATCCGTTTTTGAACGTATTCAGGCAGCGTATCGCGCCTTGCATCCAGACCAACCGCCCGTGCATATTGTGCGTATTGCCAATGCGGATCTATCGCTGCAAGAAGCGGTGCAAACCTATTTCTTTAATTCACAGCTGATTACGCGTGCCGATGGGCGCATGGTGATGATCGCGCCGCTGGAGGTGAAGCTGCGCTTTGAAGGTAAGGCGGTGCGGCTCATAGAGGCTATGCTTGCCGATTCCGCCAATCCGATTACCGAGGTGCATTATGTGGATCTCAGGCAAAGCATGAATAATGGGGGCGGACCAGCCTGTTTGCGTCTGCGCGTTGCCATGAATGACGCGCAGCTAGAGGCGATTAAAAAAAGAACCAATGTGTTGGTCCAGGAGCCTCTGTTGCAGGGGTTGGAGCAAGTGATTCGGGCGCACTATCCGTCGGCGTTAGAAGGGGCGCAGTTGGCGCAGCCGGAGCTGTATCAACGTTGTCAGCTGGTGCTGGCGCAGCTGGGGGCGGTGATGCAACTGCCGCTGCTGGTGTAGCAACACCACTGACACCACCAAGTGCTTTATACAAGCTAATGACAGATTTAAGGGTGCTGGCCTGTGCTTCGATCGATGAGGTTTCAGCGACATAATAATCTTGCTGCGCGGTGAGCACCTCCAGCTGGGAGGCTAATCCTTTCACGAAACGCTCGCTGCTATATTCCACTTGTCGTGCGCCTGAGGCTGCAGCGTCTTTTAAAAATGCTGCGCGTGCTTGATCATTTAAATAGGCGGTAAGAGCCGCTTGTGTTTCTTCCAGTGCTGTGAGTACCGTTTTTTCATAGGCGGCCATAGCTTGCGTTTGCCGTGCGTCTGCTGCATCGATCTTGGCTTGGATGCGCCCGAAATTAAAAATAGGCATGGTCAATTGGCTGCCGATCGCCCAAATCCTATCCGAAGGTAGGGTGCTGGCATTTTGTATGCCAAACAGGCTCGAAAGCCCAATACTGGGGAAAAGCTCGGCGAAGGCCGCGCCTTGTAATTCCGTAGCGGCGGCTAATTCACGCTCAGCTACTTGTATATCGGGGCGGGTGCCAATGACGGTAGCAGGCGTGGTTAAAATCACCGAAGCAGGCAGTGAAGGCAAGGCGGTGCTTTCAGCCAGCTGCGCATCGACGACACCAGGCAGTTCACCGCACAGCGTGTTGAGTCTGCCTAAAGCAGCTTGATAGTTTGTTTTAATGGTAGGCAGATTGGCCGATAATGTCTGATAGCGCGTTTGCGCGGCGGCAATTTCTGCGTCGCTGGCGACACCTGCTTTATGCCGCGCTTCGATCAATCCTAACTGCAATTTCGATGCTTCAATATGTTTTTGCACCGTGACCATTTGCAATTGGGCTTGGCGCGCTTCGATATAGTTAAGTGCAAGTTCGGCATTGAGTGAAGTGACGGTGTTATTTAGTCGTGCGGCCTCGGCTTGAGCTGCGGCTTTATAAGCGGAGAAGCTACGTTGCGATCCGCCAAATATGTCAATCTCCCAGGAAGCATCAAACCGTGCTTCATACAAATTCAAAGTCTGGCCCTGATTTTGTACACCACGATTGCTGCGCTCGGCGGTGGCCACACCGGCAATATCGGGAAATAGGTTAGAGAAGGCTTGCCGGCGATTGGCGCGGGCTTCAAGCAGCCGGCCTTCGGCGATCCGCACGTCTTTATTATTTTTCTGCGCGCGATCAATCAAGCTATTGAGGACAGGATCTTGCAACAATAGCCACCATTCGCGCTGCAGTTGCGTCTCAGCCGGCAGGTTGGTTTCGCTGCTCCAGCCTTCGGGTAATGTCCAGCTCGGCGGCACATAATCCTTGCCGACCGCGCAGGCCGAAAGCAATAACGGAAGAAGCAGAAAGCGTGCGTGCATCCTATTCCTCTTTCACCTCTGCATTGATAAACACATCCAGCTGCTGACCGACATAAAGCGGTGCGTTTTCTACCGGCGTGATCGCATAAATCACTTCCATCACACGGGTATCGACCTGTTCGCGCGTATCGCCGCTTAAATCTTTCTTGGGCTGCACGTAAGGCTCGATGCGCACGAAGGTGAGGCTATATTGGCGCTCTTTATTGCTGCGTAAAAAGGCGGTGGCTTCGGCTTTTTGGTTAAAGCGCCATAGATCATTTTCATCAATCAGAACGCGCAAATGCAATGGCGCAACACTACCCATCAATATGGGTGCTACGTTACCTTGATTGGCATTCACATATTCACCGGCGCGGGTTTGGATTTTGAGAATTTCACCGTCCACCGGCGCGCGAACGCTATGTTTTTCCAACGTGACTTTGGCATAGCCTAAACTTGCTTTGGCGCTATCTAAGCTTGCGATAGCCTGATCGAGTTGCGCCCTGGCGCGGCGGGTGGCAAAGAGTTGGCGCTGCTGCTGTTCGACACTCACGGCTTGGCCCGCTTGCAAACTCATCAGCCGCTTAAGCTGCGCATCCTCATCTTCAAAGGTGGCTTTGCCGACATTGAGTAACGCTTCGGCGCTGGCTACGTCTTTTTCTTTCACCGCTACTTCGGCCTCGGCCGAGCGCTTATCGACCACAAATAATATATCACCTTGTTTCACCGATTCGCCCTCGGTAACGCGAATCTCGGTTACGATGCCCGATAGAAAAGCGCCGACGGCAATATTACGGCTGCCCGCTTCTACCAAGCCGGTGCCCGATACGGCTTGCGCGTATGGGGTGGAAGGCGGCAGGTTTAGTTGATTAGGCTCTGGCGCTTTGGGATTGCCCAAGGTGAAGGTGAAGATGAGTGCGCCTACAATGCCCACAGCGGCGACAAAGGTGAGGGTAGGAATTTGGATGCCAGCAATTTTCATAGGGATTCCCCAAGAGCGGGTTGGAAAGATGTACGGTTTTCAATATGGGTGATTTGTCCATCATCCATATGGGCTATGCGATCTGCATATTGATAGATGCGCGGATCATGGGTTACCACTAAAATGCTCGTGCCTAACTTATGCTGCATTTTTTTGATCACATCCATGATTTTCTCACCGGTGTGATGATCGAGCGCACTCGTGGGCTCGTCGCATACCAGCAGCTTCGGACTATGCACCAGGCCACGGGCAATCGCCACACGCTGCTGCTCGCCGCCGGAGAGTTGGTTAGGATAGTTTTTAAGGCGGTCTTTAAGCCCTACATCCACCAGTAATTCGGAGGCATGCTGCATTGCCTCTTCCCATGGCACCTGGTTGATGATGAGGGGGATGGCAACATTTTCAACAATAGTTAGTGAGGGCAGCAGATTGAAGGATTGAAAAATAAAACCGATGTTTTGGGCACGGAAATCGACAATAGCACGCTCGCTTAACTGCTTATAATCTTTGCCCAACACTTCGCAACGCCCGCCATCATAATGCAAAATGCCGGCGATGATGGAAATCAAGGTGGTTTTACCGCAGCCGGAGGGGCCTACCAGCATCATAAATTCACCGACATTCATATCGAAGCTGGCGCCGCGAATCACCGGCACCATCGTATCACCGGAGTAAAAGCTTTTTGTAATTTGTTCGCAAATAACCGCTTTCATGTCAGCCTCTAAACACGATAGCAGGATCGATACGCAGAATTTTGCGGATGGCAAAAAAGGCGGTGATCATCAGCATCAAAAACACGCCAATGGCTGCAAACAATAATAAGATAGGCGGCATACGAAAGGCCAGTACCGAATCAAGCACGTTCAGGCCAAAAATCGTAGTCAGCCCCACGCCCAGCCCATAGCCGGTAAAGCCTACGGCCGCTGCTTGCAGCAAGACCATGCGCGTTAGCATATGGTCATGCACGCCCATGGATTTGAGCGCGGCGTAATGTTTCATATTCTGATTCACAAAAGTGAAGAAGGTTTGGCTGACGATGGCGGCACCCACAATAAAACCCAGCATCACCGAAATGCCGAAATTGATGGGAATACCGGTATTTTTCATCCAGTAGCCGAGATTGAAATCGCGAAACTCATCGCTGGTGAGCGCCATCAGGCCGGTATAGGCGCTGATTTTTTTGGCCAGCTCTTTATGGTCAACGCCGTCTTTGGCTTTCACCAAAATATAGGTAAGCTTCCTGCGATCCGGCGGGGAAAAAGCGGTGGCGCGGGTATAGGTGGTGAAGACCTGCGGCTGTAATACAAAATTGCGCAGTGTTTTCATGTAGCCCACCACCACGGCGCGCTTATCATTGATTTCAATCACATCGCCTACAGCCAGTGCGCGATCGGTTCCGTCCGGATTTTTGACACGCAATTGTTTCTCGGCGGATTCTTTATTGACCAACACTGCATCGGTACGGCGCAAATTATTCAGGCTTCCTTCCAGCATGTCTTTCGGTGCGCCAATCAAGGTAGCATCATCGAGGCCGGTCATATCGATGGTTTTGGTGGCGCCATCGGGCAATTTAGCGCGCAGGAAGTTTTTAAATAAAGGTGCGGTCCATTCCACCCCTTCTACGCCGCGTACGCGGCCCATATCGACATCGCGAATCGGTTTATGCTCCTCCACATATTGCACACCTGGGTCCATCACCCAGATATCGGGCAAGCTCACATTGTCGACAAATGCATAGGTGCGGCTGAGCAGGCCCACCATTATCGAAGGCTGTTGCGTCATAATGAGAGAAGCGAACATGACGCCTACCACCATGGCAATATATTTGCCACGATCGCCAAAGAGCATCTTGAGCGCAATCACATACATGGTTTTGACTTTATAAAAATTTCACCTACAATACTATACAGTATAGTTTAATAATACAAGTATATAATGAACTGTATAGTACAATAATGAAAAAAGTAACACAAAAAGCCAGCTCTCCTCAAAAAGCCTTGGGCCGCCCTAAGGATTTGGGTAAGCACGCTGCTATTTTGCTGGCGGCCAAAGCGCAGTTCATGCGCCATGGGTTTGATCGCGCTAGCATGGATGCGATTGCGCTGGAAGCGGGTGTTTCAAAACTCACCATCTATACGCATTTCGGCAGCAAGGATGAGCTGTTTAAAGCGATGATCGTTGAAAAATGCCAGGAATTTAAATTGAACCATGGTTACGAACAGCTATTGGCGCTGCCGCTGAAAGATGCGTTGATGCAGATTGGCCTGCGCTTTACACAGCTTATGTATGAGAAGGAAGTGATTGCGCTTAACCGCATCATTATTTCCGAATCAGCGGAAAAACCCAAGATCAGTCAGCTGCTCTATGAGGCGGGGCCTAAGCCGTCGGCGGCCGCGCTGGCCGATTTTCTGCGCTGGCATCATCATAAACGGCATTTGCAGTTGCCGCAGATTGAAGCAGCCACCCAGCATTTTTTCAGCCTGCTTAAAGGCGAGCGGCATTTCACCGTGATGATGAATATCCAAAAGCCACCTACTGAGAAAGAGCGGCGCGCGCATGTAGCCGATTGCGTGGCGCTTTTTATGCGTGCCTATGCGCCTATAAAGAAGGTTTTGCCGGCAAGCGCGAAAAAATCAGATCGCTCCAAGCGGTAGGCAGGCAGCTTAGCCACCAAAGCGGCCAGTAAAGCAAACGTGGGAAAGCAATCCGTGCGCGGTTGCGCGCAAGACCACCAGCGATGATATGTGCGGCCTTTGCCGCGTTCATGATAAAGGGCATGGGGAAATTATTCACATCGGTCATCGGTGTTTTGATGTAGCCCGGACAGACCACCGATATTTCCACTCCGCGATGACACAGCCATCCGCGTAGTGCCTCACCATATACGCGCACCCAGGCTTTGCTGGCGCTATAGGCGGGGGAACTGGGCAGGCCGCGTATGCCGGCGAGCGAGCTAATCAATGCAATTTGGCCATTGCCGCGCTCGACCATACGCGCGATCACCGGATCGATGGTATTGAGCACGCCGTCGATGTTGGTAGCAAAAATACGCTTGGCCTGCTTGGGCGATTCACCTTGGACACCAGTGCCGGCCGAGATTCCGGCATTGGCAATGAGCAGATCGATAGGGGTTGCGGTATCGGTTGCCAAAAGCCACCGCGCCATCGCCTCGCGATCGGTAACATCACCTATTTCGATACAGACCATCGCGCCCTGGCGCTCACATTGTTTGGCAACCCGCTCCAGCCGCTCACGGTTGCGGCCATGCAGATGCAGCGTATGGCCGGCAATGGCATAGCGGTAAGCTAGGGCCTCGCCCAGGCCGCTACTGGCGCCCGTAATCACAATGGTTTGCGGATTTTTCATAAAAAAGTAATACTTATTGCAGTAAGTTAGAATGGGTTATATCAGACTCGTTACAACATAAAAGCAGGAAGCGTTAATGAAAACCAATAAATCTGTCTGCGTCTTTTGCGGGGCTTCGAATAATGTACCCAAAGAATTCTTGGAAATCGGCAGTGCATTCGGAAAAATTTTAGCCGAAAAAGGCGTACGCTTGGTATATGGCGGTGGCGATTGCGGCGTGATGGGTGCGATCGCTAACGGCGTGATGACCAATGGCGGTGAAGTGACGGGCGTGTTTCCTGTAAGTTTGCGCAATATCGAAAACGAGCATCAAGGATTGTCGGAAATCATCGTGGTCAATACCATGCACGAACGCAAACAGCTGATGTTTGAGCGCTCGGATGCGTTCATTGTGTTTCCTGGCGGGTTTGGCACCATGGATGAAATGTTTGAAATCATCACTTGGAAACAGCTGAAACTGCATCACCGTCCGATTGTGATTTATAATTACCAGAAATATTGGGACCCGCTGATTGCACTGATGAAAAATATCATTGATGTGGGCTTTGCCAAGCCAGAGGTGGCCGGCTATTACACGGTGGTAGATCACGTAGAGGCGATATTAGAAGTGCTCAATATCCAGCCAGAAGACTAGAATAATTTAATCGCAATCGTGAAGCCTTCTTTGGTGGGAATCATGGTCGAGAAATATTTTGTGCTATCGGCCAGCCGCTCATTAAAACGGCGCATATTATTCCAGGTGGTAGGCGCGACATTGGGTGGCGGAAAATCGAGCCCGATCGTATCAAATAGCAAGGTGTTATCGGCGACAATCAGCCCATATGGGCGCACATGGTTTTCGGCCCAATCGAGATAGTCGTTATAGCTGATTTTATCGGCGTCGATGAAGACCATGTCAAATGGGCCCTTGTCTTCTATAAGCGCTAGGGATTGTTTGGCATCGCCTTCAATTAAGGTAATACGCTCACGCACCTCTGACTGATCAAAAAAATGGGCGGCCATTTGTGCGCTTTCGGGATCGCGCTCGAGTGTATAGATATGACCTTCCGGCGGGATAGCGCGCGCCAGCCATACGGTGGAATAACCAGCCAGCGTGCCGATTTCAACCACGGTCCTGGCTTGGGCTAGGGCTACGATCATTTGTAAGAGCTTGCCTTCTTCGGGCCCAACATGGATCGCGCGGTCTAGCTTATTCAGCGTTTGGTCGATGCTCGACAAGAGGGAGTCTTGCGGCGCATAGAGCTTACGGATATAGTCAAGACTTGGGGTATGTAGATGTTTAGACATAGCGGGTATTATGCTGGCTAAGCCAGAATTAGCAACCATAACTACGTCTTTGACCGGCAAGCGTTGGCAGATAAGGGCTGCTGACGAGCGGCAGGTCTTGTCGTACATGCAAAAGTACGGCCTGCCGGAGCTTGTGTGCCGCTTGCTGTCGGCACGCGGTATTGCCTATGAAGCGGTGGAGGGATTTCTAAATCCGAACCTGAAAACGCAGCTGCCCGATCCCTCGCATTTACTGGATATGGATAAAGCTGCGGCCCGTGTGGTGGCGGCTATTGCGAACCAGGAAAAAATAGCGATTTTTGGCGATTATGATGTGGATGGCGCCACTTCTTCGGCATTGCTGCTGCGATTCTTGCGGCAGGTGGGGGCAAAGTCGCCCATCGTCTATATTCCTGATCGCATGAGCGAAGGGTACGGCCCCAATACGCCGGCAATGCTGAAGCTCAAAGAGCAGGGCGTGTCACTGGTCATTACAGTCGATTGCGGAACTATGGCTTTTGAGCCTTTGCAGGCTGCATATGATGTCGGCCTGGATGTGATTGTGGTCGATCACCATATGGGCGAAGCGCGCAAACCCGCTGCCTATGCCATCGTTAATCCCAACCGTTTGGATGAAACCTCGGAGCATCGCCAAATGGCGGCGGTGGGCGTGTCGTTTTTATTGGCGGTTGCAGTGAACCGGCTGCTGCGCGAGCAGGGCAAAAAAACAGCGGATTTATTGGCATTTCTTGATTTGGTTGCGCTTGGCACGATTTGCGATGTGGTGCCACTGACCGGTGTGAATCGCGCCTTCGTGGCGCAAGGGCTGAAGCTGATGGCGGCCAGGCAAAATCTGGGTATGACCACCGCGCTGGATTTGGCCAAGGTGGAAGATAAGCCTGGCGTGTATCATGTAGGATTTGTGTTGGGTCCGCGCATTAATGCGGGTGGTCGAGTCGGGCGGTCTGATTTAGGCGTGCGACTGCTAACCACCGAAGATGATGCTGAAGCGCTGCAGCTGGCCAAAGAATTGGAGCAGCATAATAATGAGCGCAAAGCCATTGAACAGCTGGTGCAAGAGCAAGCGGTGGCGCTAGCGGAAGTGGCGGCTAGTGAAGACCATCCTTTGCTGCTCGTCAGCAGTACCGGTTGGCATCCCGGGGTTATTGGCATTGTAGCCAGCCGCTTGAAAGATCGCTTTCATAAGCCAACGGCCGTGGTTGCCATTGAAAATGGCATCGGTAAAGCCTCAGCCCGTTCGGTTAGTGGGTTTGATATGGGTGCTGCCGTGATTGCGGCGTGTGAAGCCGGCTTGTTGCTGGCTGGCGGCGGCCATGCCATGGCGGCGGGTTTTACGGTTGAGGCAGAAAAATTACCCGCCTTGCATGCCTTTCTGGATGAGCGCGCACGGCCATCTTCGCTGGCAGTTTCGGATAATGTTCGGCGGTTAGTGATTGATGCCGAGCTCAGCCTAGACGGGCTTACGGCCGAGCTGGTAGAGCTGGTGGAACAGCTTGGGCCGTTTGGGCAAAGCAACCCGTCGTTGCGTTTTATGATACGCCAAGTCCATTGTTTTAAACCCAGCATTGTTGGCCAAGACCATGTGCGGGTGATGCTGGGTGACCGGCTGGGCAAGCAGCGCCTATCGGCTATCGCCTTTCGCGCAGCCGATAGTCCTTTAGGGTTGGAGTTGGTGCGGTTACAAAATCAACCGGTTGATTTGGCTGTACAAATTAGCGCCCGTGAATGGATGGGCAAAAAGATGGTCAATGTACAGATAGAAGACATTGCGCTAGCTGGATAATCTGGCTAGGAATGCAAGCATGATCTCACCCATCCGGCATATGCAATGGAAAAAACCGAGCATCATTCCAGGCTTTGGGGTGACGCTTGCCTTCACGCTCATCTATCTGCTGCTGGTGGTCTTGATTCCGCTGTCGGGTTTGTTTGTCAGTAGTATGACGCTGAGTCTCGAGCAATTCTGGAAGACGGTCACCAGCGATCGCGTGATGCATGCCTATAAAATCAGTTTTGGCCTGTCGTTGCTTGCGGCCATGCTTAATAGTTTCTTTGGGTTGATTCTGGCCTGGGTCTTGGTGCGCTACCGCTTTTTCGGCAAAAAAATGATCGATGCGATGGTCGATTTGCCCTTTGCATTGCCTACGGCGGTTGCCGGTATTGCGCTTACAGCGCTCTATGCGCCTAACGGTTGGATCGGCCAATATCTAACGCCGCTCGGTATTAAAGTAGCTTTCACGCCACTGGGTATTTTGATTGCGCTGCTTTTTATCGGCCTGCCGTTTGTGGTGCGCACGGTTGAGCCCATCTTGCAGGATTTGGAACGAGAGCTGGAAGAAGCAGCCTGCAGCCTGGGGGCTACACGCTGGCAAACCTTCCGCCTGGTGATTTTTCCGGCCTTATTTCCTGCATTACTCACCGGCTTTGCCATGTCGTTTGCCCGTGGTCTGGGCGAGTATGGCTCCGTCATTTTTATTGCCGGCAATATTCCTAACCTGTCTGAAATAGTGCCGCTGATTATTGTCATTAAACTGGAGCAATATGATTATGCGGGCGCTACCGCCATTGCATCGGTCATGCTCGTTGCATCCTTTATTTTGCTGTTTGTCATTAACTGGCTCCAAAAATGGAGCGGTAACCGGGCAGCGGGGCATTAATGAGCAGCCATAACCGATTAATCACCGAGCCGCTCTGGGTCAAAGCATTGTTGTTGGCAGCTGGCGTCAGCTTCATTGCGCTGGTGGTTTTATTGCCGGTATTGGTTGTGTTCATCGAAGCGTTTCGCAGCGGTGTATCGGTGTATATGGACGCACTCAAAAATGAAGCAGCGCTTTCTGCGATCAAGCTTACCTTGCTGGTGGCGGCTATTGCGGTGCCATGTAATTTGCTGTTTGGCGTGGCCGCATCCTGGGCAATCGCCAAGTTTGATTTCCTCGGAAAGCGTTTGTTAATCACGCTGATCGATTTGCCGTTTTCTGTATCACCAGTGATTTCCGGTGTAATTTATGTGCTGATTTTTGGCAGCCATAGTCTGCTGGGTGCTTGGCTGATTGAGCATGACATTCAGATTATTTTTGCCGTGCCTGGCCTGGTGATTGCCACGATTTTCGTGACTTTCCCCTTTGTGGCGCGTGAGCTGATTCCGCTGATGGAAGAGCAGGGCACGCAGGAAGAAGAAGCCGCCATCATGTTAGGTGCAGGTGGTCTTCGTACCTTTTTTGCTGTCACGCTTCCTAACATTAAATGGGCGTTGCTGTATGGTGTGTTGCTGTGTAATGCGCGTGCTATGGGCGAGTTTGGTGCGGTGTCGGTGGTATCGGGTCATATTCGTGGCGCCACTAATACCATTCCGCTGCATGTGGAAATTCTCTATAACGAATATAATTTCGCCGCCTCTTTCGCGGTGGCATCCATCCTTACCGTGCTCGCGTTAGTGACGCTCTTGCTTAAAATGGCAATTGAACTAAAGTTCGCAAAAGAAATAAAGGCCAATTAGATGTCGATTGAAGTCAAACATATCACCAAAAATTTCGGCGATTTTAGTGCGCTTTCGGATATTAATCTGCGCGTCGGCGATGGTGAGTTAGTAGCGCTCTTGGGTCCATCCGGTTCGGGCAAGACTACGCTGCTTCGCATTATTGCAGGCCTTGAGCAGGCTGATTCGGGTCAGGTGATTATCGACGGCGTTGAAACCAGCCAAATGCATATCCAAGAACGCCATGTGGGCTTTGTGTTCCAGCATTATGCCCTGTTTCGTCATATGACGGTGTTTGACAATGTGGCTTTTGGTTTGCGCGTGCGCCCTAAAGTACATCGCCCGTCTAAAGATGAGATTGAGCATCGCGTGATGGCGCTGCTCAAATTGGTGCATTTGGATAAATTTTATAACCGCTACCCGTCACAGCTATCCGGCGGTCAGCGCCAACGTGTGGCGCTTGCGCGCTCGCTTGCTGTAGAACCGAAGCTGCTGCTGCTCGATGAGCCGTTTGGCGCGCTGGATGCGAAAGTGCGCAAAGAGTTACGCCGTTGGCTACGTCGCTTACATGATGAAATCCATATCACCAGCATCTTCGTGACGCACGACCAGGAAGAAGCGATGGAAGTTTCAGACCGCGTGGTGGTGATGAATCACGGACGCATTGAACAAGTCGGTACTCCCGAAGAAGTATATCATCATCCGACCAATGGCTTCGTCTATGACTTTCTCGGTAACTTTAATGAGTTTGCCGGTTGGAAAGATGAACAAGGCAATATCCATTTGGCGGAAGATGATCTCTGGGAATCTGGTACGGCGCAACCATCGCTAATCAGTTCGGGTCGTGGTGGACATTGGCTAGCGCGTTACCCTGAGCTACTGGGTGCGGTGCGCAAAATCATGCCAGGCCTGCAAGTAGGAAGTGATACGGTGCATGCCAAACCGCGCGATAAGATGACGCGCCAGGAGATGCGTGCGTTGTTGGAAGCGCGCGGCGTGCCGGTGCGCGTATTTGCCCGTCCGCATGAAATGTTTGTCACCAAAGAGCCGGATGATCAGCATGAATATATTCCGGCCAAGGTGATTCACATTAATCCGGCAGGTTCGCTTGCGACTATTGAGATGCAGCGCAAAAACGGTATTGTATTGCAAGCCGAAGTGCCCAAAACCATTATCGATAGTCTGACGATTCGCAAATATGATGAAATCTTCGTACGACCCAAAAACACACGGGTATTTGAATGAACCTACGTAAGAACTTGCCTAATTACCTGACCTATTGCCGTATTGCGGTGATTCCCGCATTGATCCTGGTATTTTTCCTGAAAGGCATGTGGTCGTATTATCTGGCGGCGGGATTGTTTTTGCTGGCGTGTTTGACTGATTGGCTCGATGGCTATGTGGCGCGTGCCTGGAATGTACAATCCAATGTGGGGCGTTTCTTGGACCCCATCGCTGATAAATTATTGGTGGCGACCGCATTATTATTGCTCGTGCAATCAAATACGGATGATACGACACGCGCGGATATTATTCCGGCTATTGCGATTGTCTGCCGCGAAATATTGGTGTCGGGCTTGCGTGAATTTTTAGCTGAGATTCGCATCAGCGTGCCAGTCTCGCGCCTGGCGAAATGGAAAACAGGCGTGCAGATGGGGGCGATCTTTTTGCTGCTGCTTGGTGTCGGTGGACCTAGTTGGCTGCATGCAGAAGTGCTGGGCCGCGTATTCTTGTGGCTGGCTGCTATCCTAACGCTTGTGACCGGTTATGCTTATTTCAAAACGGGCTGGCACCACATGTCGCAAGAGTGAGCCTGTTTGCTTTTGCCTTTTAAGCGTGAACGAGCGCGCTGTAATCGGCCATTAAATCAAGCGTAGCACGACCGACATTAAACGAATGGGTGCCAATTTGCGCAACCGGCGTAATTTCTGCTGCAGTGCCAGTTAAAAACACTTCCGATACTTTAGACAATTCTTCTGGTTTCATGTGGCGCTCAATGACTTGAATGCCTTTTTTGCGCGCAAGCTCCATCGCCGTGCGGCGGGTGATACCGTCTAAGAAGCAATCGGGCGTTGGCGTATGGAGTGCGCCATCGATCATGAAAAACATATTGGCGCCCGTGGCCTCAGCAATCAGCCCGCGGTAATCGAGCATCATCGCATCATCGAATCCTTCGGCTTCCGCCGCATGTTTTGATAAGGTGCAGATCATATAAAGACCAGCTGCTTTGCTGGCGGTAGGAGCCGTGTTAGGAGCAGGGCGTGCCCATTGCGACAGTTGCAATTTCAATCCGCGCTCACGCGCTTCTTTAGAAAAATAGCTGGGCCATTCCCAGGCGGCAATGGCCACATGAATGGTAGATTTTTGTGCTGATACGGCCATCATCTCGCTGCCGCGCCAGGCCACCGGGCGCATATAGCCATTGACGATTTTTTGTTTAGCGATGGTATCGAGATGCGCTTGTTCTAATACCTCAAGCGAATACGGAATGGTAAAGCCCAACAGTTTTGCCGATTGAATCAGGCGTTCGGTATGTTCGCGTAGTTTGAATATTTTACCGCCATACACACGCACACCTTCGAACACACAACTGCCATAATGCAGGCCGTGGGTAAGTACATGCACCTTGGCATCACGCCAGGCAACAAGCTTTCCATCTTGCCAGATAAAGCCATCACGATCATCGAAAGGAACTAAAGCCATAGATTACCCTTTTATACTAATCACTGAAATAAGACGTCCATACGCGCCCTCGCTGCGCAAGCATGAGCGCCGGTAACTAAAGAAACGATTCTCGTCCAAACACGTATCATGCGCAAGTATATTTATCTGACTGAGCCCTGCCACGCGCAGGCGGTCGCTGGCATAGGATTTCAAATCGAACAGAAAATGATCGGCGCGAGACGAGGGGACGAAATAGCATTGGTGAGCGGGTGAGTGATCGAGAAAGCGTTGCAGGAATTCCGCGCCTACCTCGTAGGAAGGCTGCGCAATGGCCGGACCGATAGTGGCATGAATGGCATTAGCCTCTGCCCCCAAAGCACACATATGTTTGACGGTGGCTTCAATCACGCCGGAAATGGCTCCCTTCCAGCCAGCGTGGGCGGCGCCAATCACGCGGTTTTTAGGATCCGCAAATAAAATAGGTAAGCAATCGGCCGTCAAGATACCCAGCAAAATGCCAGGTGTGGCGGTCACCAACGCATCTACTTGCGGTGCGTCTTTCCAATCCCAGGGCTTATCTAATACGGCCACCTCAGCGCTATGGATTTGGTAGGCTGTGCAAAGCTGGCTGGCATTGCTGCCAAACTCGGCCGCAACGATGTCGCGGTTAGCCGTCACACTATCTATATCGTCGCCTGAGCCGTAGCCGCAATTAAGCGAAGCGTAGAGGCCGCTGCTTTTGCCGCCTTCACGTGTGAAAAACCCGTGCTGGATACCAGGGAGTTTTTGTAAATAATCGCAACGAATCGGCATATTAAAATCCCTCCGGCACTGGATAATTGCGCGGCACGATAGTCATAACACGAAATAGTTCTCCCATGGCTTCGGGGGATACCAGCCGCGTCAGGCCAGACATGATTTGTGATTGATGGGTTTCATTGGCGTGACTACACAGTTGCATGGCTCGCTCAATCGCACCGAGTTGACCTAAGAATGCGCCTTGTGCACGTGGGCCATGTACATCAACCTGATATGCAAGCGCTGCTTTTCTCAGCGCGCCAAAATCAACATGGGCGGTAAGATCTGCCTCTCCGGGGGTTTCTAGTGGGTTGTGGGTGCTATGTTGTTTGATCGCCTGCAGGCTGTCGCCACTACCGTGCTCATAGCCATAGTCAATAATCAGCGCTACACCGCCATGTGTTTCAATATGTTGTGCGATCGTTGCCATAATCGCCGTCGCGCTTTCGCAACGCTCTGCGGTGATATACTCATCCGGCACGCTAAATTCTAATGTACCTTGTTCAGATACAGTAATCATTCGCTCGCTATCGCCCGCAAATTGACGAATGGGCAACGCATCAAAAAATTCATTGGCAACCAGCAATAGTGGTTTGGCTGGCAGGCTTGCAATTGAATCATGCCACTCTAGGCAGGCATGCTTGCCTGCTAAATTTTTCCATTGTTTTTGTTTAAGCGTGGGGCTGGTTTCCACCAGATGCACTTTGATAGCATCATGAAACCCTTGCACCATTTTTGATGCACGCAATATATCATTCATCAACGTGCCGCGCCCAGGGCCGAGCTCAACCAACGCCATTTCCGGATGGCCTGCAATGCGCCATTGTTCAGTCAACCATAGCCCAATCAGTTCGCCGAAAATCTGGCTGACTTCGGGTGCAGTGGTAAAATCCCCCTCGCGACCGAGCGGATCTTTTTTCATATAATAGCCATGCTCAGGATGAGAAAGCGCGAGCGCCATATAATCGGCCACGTTGAGGGGCCCTTTTTTCTGAATGGTCTTTTTGATGATTTCAAGCAAGCTCATGGCTGTCGGCTGCGCCTGGTGATGAGATAGAGGCCGCCTAGCAACATAGGGAGGCATAATATTTGTCCCATCGTGATGCTGCCCCAGAAGAATCCTAAAAAGTCATCAGGCTCACGCACGCATTCCACGATGACGCGCGACAAGCCATAACCCAATAAAAACACACCCGACAACAACCCGATTTTGTCGCGTGCGCGGGTGAACTTCATCAGGCCGAAGGTAATGGCAAACAGCACGATGCCTTCGAGGCCTGCCTCATAAAGCTGGCTGGGATGGCGAGGCAGCAGACCGCCATGAGGAAAGATCATACCCCAAGGCATATCGGTGGTGCGGCCATAGAGTTCGCCATTGATAAAATTTGCTACACGGCCGAAGAAAAGTCCAATGGGGGCTGCGGCAGCAAATACATCCATCAATTCTAGAAAGCGAATCTGGTGTTTGCGGCAGAACCAGAAAAATACCAGGATCACGCCAGCAAAGCCGCCATGAAATGACATGCCGCCATGCCAGAGGGCGAGGATTTCTTCGGGGTGGTCAAGATAATAATCGGGTTTGTAAAACAGCACATAACCCAAACGTCCGCCTAGTATGATACCAATCACGGCCCACATGACCATATCATCAAGCGTTTTGGCGGTAAGGCCTTGAATGGGCTTGCGTGCGTGTTCGCGCATGACTACCCACCAGCCCAGCAAAATACCGGCGATATAAGCTAGTGAGTACCAGCGTATAGCCAAGGGCCCTAATTGAATAACGATGGGATCGATAGAGGGGTAGGTGAGCATAGCAATTGCGTCATTGGTTTAGTGTATGGTTACACCAATGGCTTGCGACCTACAACTAATGACTAGAATTCGTCCCAGGCTTTTTTCTCAGCCGGTGCCTGCACGATGGGTGTAGAGCTGTCTTGCTGGCGATTATCGATGATTTGATACATGGAAGCGATCTCAGCGCGCACATCGTCGCTAGGTTCGCCGCGACCGGCAGCCAGCACTTCGCCAAAATCGCTGGGATTAAAGCCTTGGCCGCTGAAAACGGCGACTTTCATCTTTTGCAGATTGGTCCAGTTGAGCTTGACGTAGGAATAGATTTTGTCGCCAAAGGAGTTTTTCCCATACAGCAGCAATACGACATATTGTTCGCTTAAAGGAACGCTAGGTTGAGCGGCAGCCGTCGTTACGTCAGGAGTGGAAGGGGTTGCCCATTTACTCGTCATCTAAGCCTGTGCCTTTGCAGGGATAATTAGCGAAATTCTGGCCATTCTAGCCTAAAGAGAGGAAAATTAAAAGAAAAAATAGGGATTTTAACTGTATATGAACGTTACGGGGACTAGCGGGATGCGCTTTCACCTGCGCCCTTGATTACAGCGGAAGCCACTTGTGTAGCGGCTTTTGCAGCACCTTCTGCGGCCTCTTTGAGGCCAGAAAGGCCCAAATTACCTAATGCACTGCTAATAGAAGCAGTAGTATTGACACCGCTAACCACTTTAGATGCCGCGTCTGCGATTTCAGAACCGTTAGCATGTTTAGTGGTTTCAGCAGCTATGGCTTTCACGACTGCAGCGCCGTTAGCAACGCCTTTTTCCACCATGTCTTTGAGGTCGTTTACTTCAGCAAGTAGGGTTTTACCAACCTGCGTACTTGCTTTAAACACTTCCTCACCGATCTGTGTGAGGCTTGCGAAGCTAAACTCGTTTGCGGTTGTAGAAGCAGTACCCATTTTCGAAACCTAATTTGTTCACTCATTGAACTTACAATTTCATACTACCTAAAACAGGGGGGGGCTTCAAATGCTATACGCGCAGGAGGGCGACATTTCATGGTTCTGTCACGGAGTTGTAACCGAACTGTCACAATCGATGAAAATGTTGAATGAAGCGGAGTAAAGCAGGATGCGTTTGATCAAAAAATATAAGGAAAACAGCCGTTATATTGCATTTTAGATAAATCTATCTCGGCACTCTCAGT
This sequence comes from Rickettsiales bacterium, assembly GCA_033762715.1. Taxonomy (GTDB): domain Bacteria; phylum Pseudomonadota; class Alphaproteobacteria; order Rickettsiales; family SXRF01; genus JANRLL01. The sequence goes on from JANRLL010000007.1 coordinate 110,083, forward strand.
ATTGACATTTATAGCCTAAACCTTATAGGCCTTGAGTGTCTTAATTCTTGCAAGGGAGCTACTCAATGCATTTTGGTCGAATCGTAATGAGCATAATAGTTGCTAATCTGCTTGGTGCCAGCTTAGCCATGGCGGCCGATGCTAGAGACAGTTATGTGGGTGCCTATGGTTTGATAGGCGTAGCGCGCACCAATAATTTGCAGCAGCTTCCTACTACCACCTATGAATTTATCAATGACAGTAGCGATAATAATGGCCTTACCGGTGGTGCTGGTATTTGGGCGGGGTATGATTTACAGCCGCGATTCAATGTGCCCTTTTCAGTTGAATTGGCGGGCAGCTATCGCCATCGCCATGACGAAAATATTACCTTTACCGATGCAGGTCTAACCTATGCCGAAAAAGCGGACGTTCGCACGACTGATATTATGGCAAGCGCCTTGTGGCATTTGCCAGATGTATGGAGTGTAAAGCCTTATGTGGGCGGTGGTGCTGGTGCGGTATTTATTCAAAGCGATACGTTTGAACAATCGCCTTCAACGGTGCCAGGCACTGGTGATGATCGCACGAATTTTGCGTGGCAACTACAAGCCGGATTGCTCTATCCGCTGAACGAGCGTTTTGATATGCGCCTTGATTATCGCTATATTGATATGGGCCGCGTATCGATGGGGGCGTTCCCAACGCTGGATACATTCGAATATGATCTGGCCTCGCACGATATACGTATCGGCTTTGATTATAAGTTTTAGTCGTTAGCCGACTTGCGTGCCGCCTACGGTGAGGCCATCTATGAGTAATGTGGGTTGGCCCACGCCAACCGGCACAGATTGACCAGATTTACCGCAGGTGCCAATGCCATCATCGAGACAAGAATCATTGCCAATCGCGCGCACTTTGGTGAGCGCATCCGGTCCGTTGCCAATTAAAGTCGCACCCTTGATCGGGCGCGTGATTTTGCCATCTTCAATCAAATAGGCTTCCGAAGCGGAGAACACGAATTTACCCGAGGTGATATCTACCTGGCCGCCACCGAAATGGGCTGCGAACACGCCGCGTTTGACCGAGGCGATAATATCGGCCGGATTGGCATTGCCACTGGCCATATAGGTGTTGGTCATGCGCGGCATAGGTTGATGCGCATAGCTTTCACGACGGCCATTGCCGGTGGCGCGCATACCCATGAGGCGAGCGTTAAGCCGATCTTGAATATAGCCGGTTAGAATACCATCTTCGATCAGCACAGTGCGCGAAGAAGGGGTGCCTTCATCATCAATCGACAGCGAGCCGCGGCGATTAGGCAAGGTGCCGTCATCGACCACGGTGATGCCTTTACTGGCGACCTGTTTGCCCATGAGGCCTGAAAAGGCGGAGGTGCCTTTGCGGTTAAAATCGCCTTCTAACCCGTGACCAATGGCTTCATGCAGCAAAATACCACACCAGCCTGGCCCTAGTACCACCGGCATCTCACCGGCAGGGGCTTCCTGCGCTTCTAAATTCACTACCGCTTGGCGCAAAGCCTCATCGGCCATTTTTTGCCAATTGGACGCGTCTATATATTGACCATATGCAACACGGCCACCGGCGCCGCAGCTGCCTGTTTCCATGCGGCCATTTTGCTCGGCAATAACGCTGATATTCAAGCGCACCAGCGGTCTGATATCGCTTGCCTGGCTGCCATCGGCTTTCAGAATACGCACCGCTTGCCATTGCCCCACCAGCGAGGCGGAAACTTGCTTAACGCGAGGGTCTTTGCCACGCAGATAATGGTCGATCTGCTGCAATAGCTCGATTTTTTTCTCAAAGGCGACTTCTTTTAAGGGATTTACATCGGTATAGAGCTGTAAATTAGTGCCAAAGGCAGGTGCAATCTTAGCATGCGCCGAATCCTGACCATGTTGTACGCCGCGCACGGTAGCCGCCGCCCGCTTCAATGCATCGTGGCTTAAGTCCGAAGCATGGGCATAAGCGCTGGCTTCGCCCAACACGGCTCGCAGACCAAAGCCTTGCACCGTATTGTAATTGGCATTTCTAAGCTTACCGTCGTCAAAGCTTAACTGCTCAGATTGGCTGTATTCCAGGTAAAGTTCGCCATCATCCATACCCGAAAGCGTTTGGCCGACTAACTGCGAGACAGCGCTTGGGTCCAGCCCAGGACGGGTAAAAAACACGTCATCGAGTAATTTATGGTTTGTCATGGTCTACATATAAAAGATATTGCGCTTGCAGCAAGGAAGGATTAAAAAAACCACATTAAAATCTATACTTAATTGGATTTATCATGATCGCTTTTGTTCTATCTTGCGTTTTTATTCTGTGCGTAACCGTTTCTTCTGTTGTGTTTGCAGCTGAGCAACATATCGGAATGGCAAAACCCTGGCAGGTAAATTTTCAAGAACCTGTTACGCCGGTCATGGAGCAATTATATGCCGGCCATAATGCATTGCTATATATTATTACTGCGATTACCTGCCTAGTGTTGGGGGTAATGATCTATATTGCGTTGCGCTTTAACCGACGTGCTAATCCCGTCCCTAGCAAAACAACCCATAACACCCTGCTTGAGGTGATTTGGACGGCGATTCCCATTTTGATCCTGGTGTTGATTGCGGTACCTTCGCTGCGCCTGCATTATTTCATCGAAGATTATAAAGATGCCGACATGACGCTCAAAGTCGTCGGTCATCAATGGTATTGGTCGTATGAATATCCCGACCATGGAGGCTTTGGCTTTGATAGCAACATTAAGGCGGATGCGGATTTAGAACCAGGTGAGCCACGGTTGCTGGCAGTCGATAATCCGGTAGTGGTGCCGGTGAATACGAAAGTGCGTGTGCTTTTGACCGGTGCTGATGTGATTCATGCTTGGGCAGTACCTGCCTTTGGCGTAAAGCGTGATACGGTGCCTGGGCGTTTGAATGAAAGCTGGTTTAAAGCTCAGAAAATCGGTGTGTATTACGGTCAGTGCTCCGAGCTTTGTGGTGTGAAGCATGGCTTTATGCCCATCGAAATACACGTAGTCAGTCAAGAAGATTTCGATGCGTGGATTAAAGAGAAACAAAAGCAAGCTGGCATACAACCTGTCGGCGCTAAAGCAACTGCGGCTTCTAGCGAAGCTAACCAACAATAAGAGGAATTACTTATGAGTTACGCTGCAACGGCAACGGATCACGCCCACGACGATCATACGCCCCATGGCTGGCGCCGGTGGTTGTTTTCGACCAATCATAAAGATATTGGCGTACTCTATCTTATTTTTGCAGTGATTGCAGGTATTGCTGGTACGGCCTTTTCTATCATGCTGCGTTTGGAATTAGGCGAGCCTGGCGATCAATTTTTCAATGGCGATTATCATTTTTATAACGTGGTGCTCACGGCGCATGCCTTCATCATGGTGTTTTTCTTGGTGATGCCCGCATTCATTGGCGGCTTTGGCAACTTTTTCGTACCCCTCATGATCGGCGCACCCGACATGGCTTTCCCACGCCTAAATAACATCAGCTTCTGGTTGATCATACCTGCTTTTCTGTTGTTGGTGGGCTCTGCTTTTATTGACAATGGCGCTGGCACCGGTTGGACGGTATATCCGCCGCTTTCAGGCATCACCGCGCATCCTGGCATGTCGGTGGATATGGCGATTTTCTCGCTCCACTTGGCTGGTATTTCATCCATTTTGGGTGCGATCAATTTTATCGTGACCATTTTCAATATGCGCGCACCTGGCATGACGCTGTTTAAAATGCCGCTCTTCCCCTGGGCGATTTTAATCACGGCCTTCCTGCTGCTTTTGGCGCTTCCAGTGCTGGGCGGTGCGATTACCATGTTGCTCACCGACCGTAATTTCGGCACACATTTCTTTGATCCAGCTGGTGGTGGCGATCCGTTGCTTTACCAACATCTATTCTGGTTCTTCGGTCACCCCGAAGTGTATATTCTGATTCTGCCGGCGTTTGGCATTATCAGCGAAATCGTTTCCACCTTCTCGCGCAAACCGATTTTCGGTTATATGGGCATGGTGTTTGCGATGCTGTCGATCGGCTTTTTGGGATTTATCGTATGGGCGCATCATATGTTCACCGTGGGCCTGTCGGCTGATACCATGTCATACTACATGGTGGCGACCATGATTATCGCAGTACCTACCGGTATTAAAATCTTCTCATGGCTGGGTACGATGTGGGGTGGTTCGATCACCTTTCAAACCCCGATGCTGTTTGCGACCGGCTTTATTTTCCTCTTCGTGGTGGGCGGGGTTACCGGTGTGGTACTCGCTAATGCCGCTGTCGATATTCCGCTGCACGACACCTATTATGTGGTGGCGCATTTCCATTATGTAATGAGCTTAGGTGCGGTATTTGCGATCTTTGCTGCCTTCTATTACTGGCTGGGCAAAATGTCGGGCAAACAATACCCCGAATGGCTCGGAAAATTACATTTCTGGACCTTCTTCGTGGGCGCTAACCTGACCTTCTTCCCACAGCATTTCTTGGGTCTTGCCGGCATGCCACGCCGTGTGCCTGACTATCCCGATGTATATGCAGGCTGGAATCACTGGTCGTCAATCGGTTCATATATTGCCGGTTTCTCGGTGCTGATTTTCTTAGTACTGGTATGGCGCACATTGCGCGCTGGCGCTCCGGCATGTCCGATGAATCCATGGGGTGAAGGTGCTACCACGCTGGAATGGACGCTACCATCACCGCCGCCATTCCATACCTTTGAACAACAGCCCGTAATAAAATAATATTGCGACTGTGATGGCCTGTAGAATATTGCAGGCTTAATAGGAAAAAAGATGAGTACAGCAACCACCATTGCGGCACCGAATTCGACTGTGTCTGATTATATTACGCTGCTTAAGCCTGGCGTGATGTCGCTGGTCGTCTTTACGGCCGCGGTGGGGTTGGTATTGGGTCAATGGAGCACGCCGGTTATCTTGCATCCCTTGCAATATATTCTCGCGATTGCCTGTGTGGCATTGGGTTCAGGCGCGGGTGCTGCGCTTAATATGTGGTATGACCGCGATATTGATAGCATCATGACACGCACACAAAAACGCCCTATCCCCATGGGTCGGATCGATCCGGATGACGCGTTAGCATTTGGCGGCGCGATGGCGATGCTTTCGGTCATGCTGATGGGGTTGGCGCTGAACTGGGTGGCGGGCCTGTTGCTTGCGGGTGCGATTGCGTTTTACGTGGGAATTTACACCATGTGGCTTAAGCGCCGTACACCGCAAAATATTGTGATTGGCGGTGCGGCAGGTGCTTTCCCGCCGATGATTGGTTGGGCGGCGGTGACGGGCGATGTATCGCTGCATGCCGTGCTGTTATTTCTGATTATCTTTATGTGGACGCCGCCGCATTTTTGGGCGCTCGCGCTTTATAAAAACGAGGATTACACCAAAGCCGGCGTACCGATGATGCCCGTGGTGGCAGGTGAGCAGCATACCAAAATGCAAATGCTGATTTATTGCTGGTTGCTGGTGATCGTGACCTTACTGCCATCGTTTCTTTCCATGGCGAACTGGATTTATCTGACTACCGCTTTGGCGCTTGGTGCAGGATTCCTCGTACATGTACACCAGGCTATGATCGATAGCACCCATCGCTGGGCGAAGAAAACCTTTGGTTTTTCTATTCTCTATTTGTTTTTGCTGTTTACAGCGATGGTAATTGATGGTTTCTTTCTAAGGGCTTGAGCCTAATTAGCTGGAGGTATTATGGATAATCAAACGGCGGCGTTGCAAACAGGCAGGGCTTTTCTCGAACTATCCCAGGAAACCATTTATCTCATGGGCGGATCGTTCATACTGGGCAGCTTGTTTACCATCTTTCTTTTGATTTTGCTGGATTTTATGCGTGCGTATAAATTGGAAAAGGAAGAAAAGGGCAATGAGTGATCTGCCTACGAGGGATAAAAAGAAATCCCTCACTATTAAAAACTACACGCTTCTGGCCATCTTATTCGTATTGATCGCGCTGTTTTATGCGATAACCCTGATTAAAATGGGCGTTACCGGCGCTTCATCATAAATTATGGCATGGTTTAAAAATAAAAATACTGCGCTTGCAGCCAATCTGGCTGCATTGGTTGTGGGCATGCTTATGCTTGCCTATGCATCCGTGCCGCTATATCGGCTTTTTTGCCAGGTAACCGGCTATGGGGGCACCACCCAAACAGCAATTGCTGCCGGTGATAAAATATATGACCGTGAAATTACTATCAGCTTTAATGCCGATTTGGATCCGGAATTGCCGTGGTCATTCACCCCAGGCGAGAAAAAGCACGTGGTAAAAGTGGGCCAGCAGGCTTTGACCTATTATATTGCCCAAAACCGCGCTTCAACGCCCATTACCGGACATGCGACCTATAATGTGCTACCCTTCAAAGCTGGTCTTTATTTTAAGAAAATCGAGTGTTTTTGCTTTACCGAACAGCTGCTCGCTGCCGGCCAAACCGTGCATATGCCCATTTCCTTTTTCATCGATCCAGCCATTTTAGACGACCCTGAATTGAAGGATGTTCACACAATTACATTGTCATATACCTTTTTTTCTGCAAAAAATGCGAGCAACTTACCTAAGTAATTGAGGAGCTTCATCTATGGCGCATCACGAACCCCATTCTGCACCGTCACATCCGTTCCACCTGGTGAATCCAAGCCCGTGGCCGCTGATTGCATCTTTTGCGATGTTGGCGCTTACCTTGGGCGGTGCGATGTATATGCACCAAAAGCCAGGTGGTGCAGCCATTGCCTTGGTTGGCCTTGCGGTGGTGCTCTATGTGATGTTTGCTTGGTGGCGCGATGTGATTCGCGAGGGCATGATCGATAAAGCGCATACGCATAAAGTAAGCTTGGGCCTGCGTTTTGGCATGGCGCTCTTTATTACCTCAGAGGTAATGTTCTTTGCCGCGTTTTTCTGGGCGTTCTTTGGCGCGAGCACCTTGCCTAAATTGCCGCTGGAAGATACCTGGGCTATTGCAGAAGGCATCTGGCCGCCAGCAGGTATTCGTACGTTCGATCCATTCCATTTGCCGTTTTTGAATACGCTGATTTTATTGCTGTCAGGTACTACCGTGACCTGGGCGCATGCGGCTATCCTGCAAGGCGATCGCAAACAAGGCATTCAAGCACTATGGTATACGGTTATTTTGGGCGTGCTCTTTACCTGCTGCCAAGCCTATGAATATACCCATGCGGCCTTTGGCTTTAAAGATGGCATTTATGCCTCGACTTTCTACATGGCAACCGGCTTCCACGGCGTTCACGTTTTAATCGGAACCATCTTCTTGGCAGTATGTTTGTGCCGTCTGTATAAAGACCAATTCACCCCAAAACAACATCTGGGCTTTGAGTTTGCTGCCTGGTATTGGCATTTCGTCGACGTGGTGTGGCTATTCCTGTTTGCCTTCGTCTATTGCGATTTGGCGAATGTGTTGATGCCTGCGTTCAAAGCCATCTTCACCGGTTGGAATTTGCTGGGTTTGTTCTTGCTGCTGTTGATTGCAGGTGGCGTTTATGGTTATCGCTTTATTGCAAGCGGCGGCTTGTCTAAAGCCTCGCATCATTAATGCGACTGACCCGTTGCCCTCGTTGCGCTAAAGGCCCTCTGTATGTTGGGTATCTTAAAATAGCCGAGGCTTGCAGCGAATGCGGTTTGTCGTTTGCGGGCCATGAGGAAGGCGATGGGCCGGCCTACCTTTCCATTTTACTGATTGGCACGCTAGCGGGTATGGGGGCGGCCATTTTCGAAGTAACTGTCAGCCCAGCTTTTTGGGTGCATGTGGTGATCTGGGGGCCGTTTATTATCCTTGGTTCGCTGGCGTGTTTGCGTATCAGCAAAGCAGCGCTTATTTCAGCGCAATACCAATTGCGCAAAGATGATTTTACGTCAGGACCTAATTGATTAGAAGCGCTTGCCGCCACCGCGCGATGGGGTGGGTGCAGGCGGAGGTGCCCCCTGAATGGAAGGGCTTGGCATAACGCCCAAATTGAATGGATCGGCCGATGCTACTTGTGAACTATCGAGTGAGATACGCCCACCCGTTTTTTGCCATTCGACATATTTATTGATTGCTCCGCCATTGGCATTATTTGCACCGCGTGCGCCGTAGGTAATGGAGGTCGCACTGTCGGGGCCAATGGCAGGGCCTGGGTTGCTGGCCGCTTTGGTGCTGAATTGAACACCGGTATTACGGGGTTTGATTTTATCCCTCAACTCTTCTTCGGCAATATTGCCAAAAGCAATGATGCTGCCTTTACCATCACCGGTGAGTGATACCGTGTCATTGGAACTAAAATGCAAAGCTTTCCCCTGGCCATCTGGTGGTGAAAGCACATAGCCATTTTCATTGCCATCACGCTCAACCGTGTAGCGGGTGTTGGGGGCGATATCAAAAGTAAGGTCAGCCATGATTTGATTCTAGCATAGAAGCGCTAAAGAAATTTGAAGATTGCGTGAACATCCCCCTCACACAAGGGGGATGTTCATAAGCAATTGAATATTATGCCTTTTTCTTTTTGCCTTTAACTAGGCTGGTCACCTTTTTCTCTTCCTGGGCAATGGCTTCCATAGCGGCCAGGGCCGTCATATTCAGGATTTCCGATACGGTGGCGTCCATTTGTACGATTTGTACCGGATGCTTAAGACCCATGGTCACCGGACCGATAGTGATACCATCACTCAGTTCTTGTAACAGGTGCGAGGCAATATGCGCCGAGTGCAATGCCGGCATGACCAACACGTTGGCGGGGCCTGACAAACGGCAGAACGGATAGAGGCTCAACATCTCTTTGTTGACCGCTACATTCGCTGCCATTTCACCGTCATATTCGAAATCGACATTCATGCTATCGAGCACTTTAACGGTATCACGAATGCGGATGGATTTTTCGCGCATCGGGTTACCGAAGGTCGAATAGGACAGAAGCGCGACGCGCGGCTCATGACCCATACGGCGGGCTGCATGTGCTGTTTTAACAGCGATCGTAGCCAGCATGTCTGGCTCAGGCAGCTCGTTGACAGCTGTGTCGGCAAAGAACAGTGTCTTGCCTTTTGCCACCACCAGCGTAATGCCAAACAAGAAATCGCCTTCGCGCGTATCAATGACGCGGGTAACGTTTTCTAGGGATACGGTGTAATTGCGGGTAACGCCGGTGATCATCGCATCGCCATGGCCCATAGCCAACATGCAGGATGCGTAGATGTTACGGTCGTTTTTCACCATGCGCGCTACGTCACGGTATAAGAAGCCCTGGCGCTGCAAGCGTGGATACAAATAATCGATATAAGAATCGACATGCGGATTGATGGCTGCGTTGCTGATTTCGATATTTTCATAATCAGCAATATGCATTTTCTTCATCAAATCTTGGATGCGGTCAACACGGCCAACGAGGATCGGTGCACCATAGCCATTGTCGCGCCATTGCACAGCGGCGCGGATGATTTTTTCTTCCTCGCCTTCGGCAAAAATAACACGTTGTGGATTGTCACGTACCTTGTCGAAGATATGTTGCATTGAGTTAGCGGTTGGATCACGACGTGCGGCCAATTCTTTTTTATAGCCGGCAATGTCTAGAATCGGTTTGCGGGCTACACCCGTTTCCATCGCGGCTTTTGCAACGGCTACTGGAACGGTGGTCATCAAGCGTGGGTCAAATGGCGCGGGGATGATGTAGTCAGGGCCATACGTCATCTGGCGGCCGGAATAGGCGGCGGCTACTTCTTCAGGCACATCTTCACGTGCCAGGGCTGCGATTGCTTCAGCAGCGGCCACTTTCATTTCCTCATTGATTTGCGAAGCGCGTACATCGAGTGCGCCGCGGAAAATGTAAGGAAAGCCCATCACGTTGTTTACTTGGTTTGGATAGTCCGAGCGGCCGGTTGCAATGATTGCATCTTTGCGGACCGAGCGCACATCTTCCGGACGGATTTCCGGATCAGGATTTGCCATCGCGAAAATGATCGGATTTTTGGCCATGGTCGCGACCATTTCTTTGGACACAGCGTCTTTACCGGCCAGGCCCATAAACATATCGGCGCCTTTCATGGCATCAGCCAGCGTACGCTTATCGGTTTTTACCGCATGGGCTGATTTCCATTGGTTCATGCCTTCGGTGCGGCCTTCATAGATGACGCCGGTTTTATCAACCAAAAGCGCGTTCTCATGTTTCACACCCATACGCTTAATGAGCTCCAAGCAAGCGATACCAGCCGAACCAGCGCCCAGCACCACTACTTTCACGTCTTTCATTTTGCGGCCGGTCAAATGGCAGGCATTGATGAGGCCAGCGGCTACGATGATAGCGGTGCCATGTTGGTCATCATGGAATACAGGAATATCCATGGCTTCGCGCAGGCGTTGTTCGATTACAAAGCAGTCGGGTGCAGCAATATCTTCTAAGTTAATACCACCCCAAGATGGGCCCAACAGACGCACGCAATTGACGAATTCATCCACATTGGTGGTGTCGACTTCGATATCCACCGCATCAACGTCAGCGAAGCGTTTAAAGAGAATAGCTTTGCCTTCCATGACTGGTTTGGATGCCAGCGCGCCGAGGTTACCAAGACCAAGTACAGCGGTACCGTTGGAAATAACGGCTACGAAATTGCCGCGCGCCGTATAATCATAAGCAGTCGCCGGATCTTTTTGAATTGCCAAGCACGGAACGGCCACACCTGGGGAATAACCCAGACTCAGATCACGCTGAGTCATGAGTGGCTTGGTTGGTAAAATGGAAATTTTACCTGGCTTACCTTCAGCGTGGTAGGCGAGTGCTTCCTGATCGGTTATCGGCTCTTTTTCTTTGCTCATAAATAGTTGCCATTTCCTGTGGACAGTTGATGTTGCTCTCTCAGCAATTGCTGCAATGCAACATAAGTTTATGATTTAAAATGAAGAATGCTAAGTGGCATAACACCGAATAATTGGCAAGCGAAAACTGCTTTTCAACTCTGTGCCTATCACTATAGTGAGAGCATGACTCAGCCAGCGATTAGCCTAACTCCTTCAACTCTCGATGAGTTTAAAGATGCGACCCCAGCGATGCAGCAATATGGGGCGCTTAAACAAGCCCATCCCGATTACCTACTTTTTTACCGTATGGGGGATTTTTATGAGCTGTTTTTCGACGATGCGGTGCGCGCTGCGCAGATTTTAGATATTGCACTGACCAAGCGTGGCAAGCACGCGGGCGACGATATTCCGATGTGCGGGGTGCCGGTGCATAGCCATGAAGCCTATTTGGAGCGTCTGATACGCGCCGGTGTAAAAGTGGCGATTTGCGAACAGATGGAAGATCCGGCCGAAGCCAAAAAGCGAGGTCCGAAAGCAGTGGTTCGCCGTGAAGTGGTGCGCATTGTAACCCCTGGCACCATTACAGAAGACACGCTGCTGGATGCGCGTCAGGCAAGCTATTTAGCGGCCATTGCCGAAAGCGGTGAGGGTATGGCGCTGGCCTGGATGGAGCTATCCACCGGCGAATTTTGGGTAACGCCAACAACGCGCCAAAGCGTGGTGGCGGAAGTGGCCCGCGTGGCGCCGCGCGAAATGCTGGTGGCGGCCTCTTGGAGCGAGCCCTTCGCCGATTGGAAAGATCAGCTGACCATTCAGCCGGAAAGTGTATTTGATGCTCGCCGAGCCGAGCGTTTGTTAAAAGAAAGCTACGCGGTGACGTCGCTGGAACCGTTTGGTAATTTTTCAGCGGCGGAATTGGCTGCTTGCGGCGCACTGCTTGACTATGTGCGCCTCACGCAAAAAATGACGTCGCTGCGCCTGGATCCGCCGCGCCAACAACGCGCGAGTGAGCATATGCTCATTGATCCGGCTAGCCAAAAAAACCTGGAAATCATGTCGACCTTATCGGGTGACCGCCGCGGCAGTTTATTTGCCACGCTCGATGAAACCATCACCGCGCCCGGTGCCCGCCTGCTTGCGAGTTGGCTGGCTGCGCCATTGACCGATGTGGAGCGTATTTGCGATCGCTTGGATCAAGTCTCGTGCTTAGTGGAACAAAAGGAATTGCGTGAAAAGCTGCGTGCGTATTTACAATCGGTGCCTGATAGCGAACGCGGATTATCACGTCTGAATTTAGGCCGTGGTGGCCCGCGCGATATGCTCTCGATTATGGCGGCCCTGCAGGCGGCGCATCAGATACGCCAGCTATTGGAATTGCAACAAGCAGAGTTACCCGATGGGCTGATTGCGGTGCGTGATCAATTAGGCGGGCATGAGCTGCTGATTGAAAAACTGGCGGCTTCGCTCAATCCCGATTGCCCGCTGATGGCGCGTGACGGCAACTTCATTAGGGATGGCTATCATGCGGCACTCGATGAATTTCGTGTGTTAAGCAGCGAAGGCAAGCGCATGATCGCCGCGCTTGAAAAACGCTATAGCGATGCAACGGGCATTGCGACCTTGAAAATCCGCTTCAATCATGTGCTCGGCTATTACGTCGAAATCACCCAAATCCATCAAGCCAAAATCACCACCGATTTTATTCATCGCCAAACCTTGGCTAATAATTTGCGCTATACCACGGTGGAGTTATCCGAACTGGAGCGCAAAATTGGTGAGGCCGCCGACAGAGCGCTTAAGACTGAACTCGAATTGTTTGAAGAATTACTACACGCTATCCATGCGGCGCATGCCGGTATTATTGCCACTGCCCGTGCGCTGGCGCAGATTGATGTGATGGCATCACTCGCCGAGATGGCGGTAAAGCGCCGTTATGTGCGCCCGATAGTGGATCAAAGCCGGGCGTTTGATATTAAAGCCGGTCGTCATCCGGTGGTGGAAATGAGCCTAGCGCAAACACGCAAAGAAGGCTTCATCGGCAATGATTGCGATTTACAAGAAGCACAGCATCTATGGTTGCTGACGGGGCCGAACATGGCGGGTAAAAGTACCTTCCTGCGGCAAAACGCCTTGATTGCCATTATGGCGCAGATGGGCTCGTTCGTGCCGGCCGATAGCGCTCATATTGGCTGCGTGGACCGCTTATTTAGTCGTGTGGGCGCGGCCGATGATTTGGCGCGCGGGCGTTCGACTTTTATGGTGGAGATGGTAGAAACTGCCACCATTTTGCATCAAGCCACCAAACATTCGCTGGTGATCTTAGATGAGATTGGACGCGGCACCGCAACCTTCGACGGCTTGTCGCTTGCTTGGGCGGTGATGGAGCATTTGCATAATGTGATTCAGTGCCGCGCGTTATTTGCCACCCATTATCATGAGCTCACTAGTCTCACCGAGCATTTGCAGGCGCTTTCTTGCCACACCATGAAGGTGAAAGAATGGAAAGGTGATTTGGTCTTTCTGCATGAGGTGGTAGCCGGCAGTGCTGATCGCTCTTACGGTATTCATGTAGCCAAATTGGCTGGGCTGCCCACCGCCGTGCTAACACGCGCGACGCAGATTTTGCATGAGCTGGAAGCGCAGCGATCAACCGCGGGTGAATTAAGCGCAAGCTTGCCTTTATTTTCCTATCCTGCGCAGCCGACAGCTGCAGTTGCGCCTACTATCAGTGCCGTGGAACAGGAGCTTTCCGAGTTACAACCTGACCAGCTTACACCCAAGCAAGCACTTGATATATTATATAAATTAAAGTCCCTACTCTAGGCTTGCATTTAGCGGGATTGCCGCTATATTCACACTGCAAAAAAGTAAATTGAAATAAACCACAAAGTTATGCCGCAAAAATCTGTTTTACTCATTATTTCAGGCTCTATTGCTGCCTATAAATCGTTGGAACTGATTCGCCGTTTAACCGAACAGCGTATTCAAGTGCGTGCGATTTTGACTAAAGGCGGCGCGCAATTTATCACACCTCTTTCAGTGGCATCGCTCACCGGTCAGGGCGTGTATGACGAATTATGGTCGCTAAAAGATGAAACGGAAATGGGCCATATTCGCCTGTCGCGCGAAGCAGATCTCGTAGTGGTTGCTCCGGCCTCGGCTGACCTAATTGCAAAAATGGCGAATGGTCTTGCCGATGATTTGGCAACGGCGACTTTGCTTGCAAACAAAAAGCCGTTGTTGGTGGCACCTGCCATGAACACGCAGATGTGGAATCATCCGGCCACGCAACGCAACTTGAAGCAAATTGAGAAAGACGGCGCAAACATTATTGCGCCAGGTGCTGGCATGCTTGCCTGCGGCGAAGTGGGTCAAGGGCGCATGGCAGAGCCTGATACGATTGCGGAAGCCATTATAGATCAGCTAGGTGGTGTGAGCGGTGGACGCTTACTGAAAAATGTAAGGGCGTTGGTCACTAGCGGTCCAACCTATGAAGCGATTGATCCGGTACGTTTTATTGGTAATCGCTCGTCTGGCAAACAAGGTCATGCCATTGCCGAAGAATTGGCTCGCCAAGGTGCGCAGGTGACGTTGGTAACAGGCCCTACCGGCTTGCCTGAGCCGCATGGTGTGCAGATGATACGGGTGACGTCCGCAGGACAAATGCTTGCTGAGTGTGAGCGTCAATTGCCTGTGGATGTAGCTGTGTTTACGGCTGCGGTTGCCGATTGGCGCGTTGAAACGGTCGCGGTGGAAAAAATCAAAAAAAGCCGTCAGGCGCCTTCGTTGAAACTGGTCGAGAATCCTGATATTTTGCAGCGTGTGGCTACCGGCAAACAACGCCCGAAATTGGTGGTTGGTTTTGCGGCTGAAACCGAAAGCCTGATTAAAAATGCGGAAGCTAAACGCAAGCGCAAAAAAGCCGATTGGATTGTTGCCAATGATGTATCGAATGGCAAAGTATTCGATAGTGACAAGAATAAAGTGGCGCTGATTACGGCGCGCGGCAATGAACAATGGCCGCTGATGGATAAAGAAGAAGTAGCCGCGCGATTGGTAGAAAGAATTACCAAAGCGCTGGTGACGGCGAAACCAAAACTTGCAAAATAGGGGATACGTATATGGTGACTGTTAAACTGCAACGCTTGCCACATGGACAGGATTTGCCATTGCCGGAATATGCCACTGAGCTCAGCGCGGGTGTTGATTTGATGGCCGCCATCGATGCCGAAGTGACGCTTAAGCCGATGGAGCGCCGCTTGATCGAAACCGGTATCGCCATTGCCTTGCCAGCCAATTATGAAGCGCAGATACGTCCGCGTTCCGGCCTGGCGTTTAAACATGGTATTTCGCTGGTTAATACGCCTGGCACCATTGATGCTGATTATCGAGGCGAACTGAAAGTATTGCTGATCAATCTCGGACAAGAACCGTTTGTGATTACACGCGGTATGCGTATTGCGCAAATGGTCGTTGCTCCCGTTTCGCGCGTGTCGTTCGAAGTGGCAGAGTCGCTCGAGGATACTGAGCGTAGCGCAGGCGGATTTGGTTCAACCGGTACCAGCATACGAAAAGCAGGCTAATGATCACGCTACCTAAAAAACTCTATTACGCCGTCGAAGCCGTACTCTTCATTGCCTATAATGCCGGCTTGGGCCCAATCAGCAGCCGTGATATTGCTGAGCGTCAAGGCCTGCCGCCGCGCTATTTAGAGCAGCTGATGCAACGCTTGGTGCGCGCCGGAATTTTGCGTGGGGTGCGCGGGCCGCGTGGTGGTTACGTATTGGCACGTGAACGCCGCCGTATTACCGTTGGCGATATTTGCAGTGTGCTGAGCGAAGAGGCCGACGAAGGCAGTTATGCCGGTACGCCGCTGGGCCATCTGGTGGTCAAACCCGTATGGGATAATGCCGGTCAGCAAATGATGGAGTATTTGAAACAGGTCAACCTGGCAGAGCTGTGTGAACAGGCTCTCACGCGTAACGTTAAAAAACTATCCGAAGAAAAACTAGACTTCGCGATTTAATAGAAAGGACATAGTTATGACCGCCCAAGCTCAGAAACTTCCCACCGTACAGCTCGATAGCCCAGGCCGTGGACGTATTTATGAAAATATTGTTGAAACCATCGGCAATACGCCGCTCATTCGTTTGGGACGTCTGGCAAAAGAAGCAGGCTGCGTAGCTGATATTGTGGTGAAAGCTGAATTTTTCAATCCGCTTTCTTCGGTGAAAGACCGCATTGCGCTGTCCATGGTGGAAGCGGCAGAAGCCTCTGGCAAACTAACCCATGACAGCGTGTTGGTCGAGCCTACCTCAGGCAATACCGGTATTGCGCTTGCCTTCGTTTGTGCAGCGAAAGGCTATAAGCTGATCCTTACCATGCCGGAGAGCATGTCGATCGAACGTCGCAAAATGCTAAAATTATTGGGTGCGGAACTCGAATTGACGCCAGCTGCAAAAGGCATGCGTGGCGCCATTGAGCGTGCGGAAGAAATTCTGGCCACCAACCCAAATGCGCTGATGCTGCAACAATTCAAAAACCCATCCAACCCTGAAATTCATCGCCGCACCACGGCCGAAGAAATCTGGGCTGATACCCAAGGTAAGGTCGATGTGTTTATCACTGGCGTTGGCACGGGTGGTACCATCACCGGTACAGCGCAAGTGCTTAAAAATAAAAAGCCATCCGTGCGTATCATCGCGGTAGAGCCGGAAGACAGCCCCGTGCTCTCCGGCGGCAAACCAGGCCCGCATAAAATTCAAGGTATCGGCGCTGGTTTCGTTCCTGATGTATTGCAGAAAGATTTGATCGATGAGATCATTACTATCGGCAACCAAACCTCCTTTGAAACGGCGCGCAGGATTGCCAAGCTTGAAGGCATACCAGTGGGTATTTCCTCCGGTGCAACCATTGCAGCGGCCTTAGAAGTAGGTGCGCGTCCCGAGATGAAAGGAAAACTGATCGTGGTGATTGCTGCTTCTACTGCCGAACGCTACATATCAACCGATTTATTTGCGGAGTAATGGCGTCTCTTACATCGGATCAATTACGCCGTTACGCGCGACATGTGGTGTTGCCGGAAATCGGTGAAGCTGGTCAGGCGAGGTTGCTTGCATCCTCGGTGTTGGTAATTGGCGTGGGTGGGCTGGGCTCACCGGCACTGGCTTATTTGGCGGCAGGTGGCGTGGGGCGACTTGGAATTGTCGAGCCTGACCGTGTGGAGCTTTCGAATTTACAGCGTCAGCTTTTGTTTGAAACCGCCGATATTGGCCGCGCGAAAGTACAGGCGGCGGCTGATCGCATCCATGAGATCAATCCCGATTGCACCGTAGAGACGCATGAGCTGCGTCTGGATGCGGGCAATGCACATCAGCTAATCGCCGCCTATGATCTGGTGGTGGATGCGAGCGACAATTTTGAAACCCGCTTTACGGTTGCAGATAGTTGCTCGCAATTAGAAAAGCCCCTAGTGTCTGCAGCCATTGTTGGATTCTCCGCGCAGCTTAGCACGTTTAAACCGTATTTAGGCGCACCGCATCCCAGCTATCGCTGTTTGGTTTCAACGCAGCCTGAGCGCGAACGCAGCTGTGCGCAAGAAGGTATTATTGGCCCGCTGGCCGGCATGTTAGGAAGTATGCAGGCGCTGGAGGCTATGAAAGAGCTTTTGGGCATTGGTGAATCGTTCTCCGGGCGGGTGCTTATCATCGACGGGCTTGCGATGCGCATGCGTTATGTTATTCTGCCCAGGTCTTATGATCATGCGTAACCTGTGAAAAATACTGTGGCACGTAAAAAGAAAACGCGCGGCTTAAAGTCTTCCATATTGGTATATGCAGTCTTTATTGGCATTACCGTAACAGGCCTTTGGCTGGTTTCTTTTATTTACCCCACTGTCGTCAACAATTTCGGTCTGGATAATAAAAAACCGGCAGAGTGCCGTGTCATTGCAAATGAACTGGTTATCAAGCGAAAAACCAGTGGTGCCACCAGCCGTAAGCGAAGCTCCCCGCTCTATACTGTCAAGATTCTTTATGAATATCGCGTCGCGGGGCAAAATTACCGTTCGGATACCACTTATTACAAAAATATTGCTGGCTGGGATAAGGAACGGCTTGAAAGATTTGTCGGCCATTATCCTTCCGGGTCTATTGTACCGTGCTTAGTGGATTATGACCATCCTGAGCATGTAATTGTGCATGAGGGGACATGGGATGAAATACGCCCGCATTTGGTGTTTGCTGGCTTTGGCCTGATATTGCTGATATGGGGTGGTGGTGGCCTTGCTCTGATGATGTATGATGTATTTTCTCCGATCAAAACGCGCCTGCGCTCCGAGCGGCAAGTAACCGCCAAAGGTATACCGCTTGCTCCTCCTGGCAATCGTATATGGGCTGTTGCAAAGTCAGTGGCCACATTGTCCATATGCATATTGCTGGCACAGGGTTTGCCCGTGCCGTTTTCATGGCTGCTGTATTTATTTTCTGCCGTGGCGTTGCTGGCCGCGGTTCTTTCGGTGGCACGTCTTTTTACTCCGGCCGTTACGGTATATTCCAGCGAAAAAAACTTGCATATCGGTCGCAGTAATACGTTGAGTTGGACACTGACTGCCGGATGGCTAAAACCCTTACGCATCACTTTGCAGCTGGTATCCGATAAAAGAACCTATGACGATGATGGTGACGAAAAACTGGATAGTGAACACCGGCTATTATTAGTCGCCGATATTGATATTCCAGAGTTGGTTGCCGAGGGCAGTGCAACCATAGCGATTCCTACTGATGTGCAGCCGAGCAAGCGCTCAACGAGCGAGTATTACGAATGGAATGTCCGTGTTGTAGCTAAGCTGCGCTGGTGGCCCGACATGCGCGAACATTTTCCCGTGAAGCTTGTCCCTGCCCCAACCGATTGATGTAGCCGTGACAAGATTACTTGCAAGCAAGGCGCATAATCCCTAATTATGGGGTATGGGTAATTTTTTTTTCATATTGCTACTGGGGCTGTCATTTCCAGTCATGGCTGCGGGTGTCAATAATTCGGGCTTGCCGGTGCCACGTTGGGTATCGTTGCGTTCGGAAGAAGTGAATGTGCGAACGGGCCCAGGCACGCGCTACCCGATTCAATGGGTATACCGGCGCGATGGCATGCCGGTTGAGGTCATTGAAGAATTCGATTTATGGCGCAAGATTCGCGACTCAGACGGCACCTCCGGCTGGGTGCATAAAGGCATGGTGCAAAGCAAGCGCAACATCATGATCAAAAGCAAGGATGCGCAAATCATGCGCTCCGAACCCAAAGAAAAAGCGCGACCGATTTTAAAAGCAGAACCCACGGTGATTGGCCAACTCATGGAATGTAACGAGGAGTGGTGCCGCGTTCAGATTTCAGGCCATAAAGGCTGGCTGGAGAAGAAAGTGCTATGGGGTGTTTATAAAGCCGACATGTTTGATTGAGGCGTAAGTAAATCCATATTCAGGCAATATTTTTTAGCAAAATCCGCTAATTCAGAACGTAAAGCTGACTCATCGCAGGGTATATATTTTTTCGCAGCGAATAACAATGCTTCTCTTGCACGTTGATAAATAGCCGGATTCGGTGCTGGCATATTACCTGATAGTTTGCGTATGATAGTAATGGCCGCATGACTACATAGCGCTATATCATTACCTGCTACTAATGACTGTGATATATTTGCGAAAATGTTCGTTTCTATAGACGGAATGCATATATCATCAGTCAATAGTAATCCCTTATAACCCAATTTATTGCGAATAAACTCGATACCCTTTGAGGAAAATACAACAGGCGTTTGATTATCTAATTGGTTAAAGGTAGCAATTGATGTCATGGCCATTGGCATATCAGTGAATGATTTATAAATTGCCCAATCTGCTTCTAGTTCTTCGTGCGAATGAGGAATATTCGTTAGCTCTCTGTCGCTATCAGTGATAGCACGGCCTTGGCCTGGGATATGTTTTATAACTGGAATTATGCCACCTTCTAGCAATGCATCGCAAGCTACGTGCCCCAGCGCGGTTACAATGCCATGATCGGGCCCAAAGCTCCGGTATGTGTTTCGATTAACGTTGGTGCTATATTGCACATCAAGAAGGGGGGCGGCATTAGTATTCAATCCTACTGCTTTCATGTCACGAGCAATTAGCCGGTATGTAAGATAGGTTATGCGTTTAGCATCTTCCATATTTTGCCGAGCAATGATACCCATGCTAGGTGGCGCAGGGTAATTTACCCACTGTGGCGGGGTCATGCGTAGAACCGATCCACCTTCTTGGTCAATAATTGTAATAATGTCATAGCCGCAAATATCACGTAGTTTTTCAATAAAAGTACGAAGTTGCGATCGGTTTGAAATATTACGTTGATAAAATAAGAAACCTATCGGCTTAATTATTTGTATGTCATCAATCTGCTGAGGATATAGTTTTTGGTCATCAAGTCCGATAATGATCGGACGTGGAATAACAAAATGTTGTTCCCATAAACCCTGGAAAGCGCGACATGCTGCTACTGTTAGGCCTGCGGCGCCTAAGCCTGTCAGCAATTGCCGGCGCGATAATCGGATATGCGGCATAGACGACGGATACTCGCCTGTAAGTTACGACCGCTTCACCATAGCCTAAAATAGGATTTATTATACAGTTATTTTTTGTTATTTGCGTGCGGCTGCTACGCCTACTTGGGCTTTTTCTGGTTCTTGATGCGCAGCGGTCAATAGCTCCAGGAAGGTTTCATCAATCGCATGGCTTTGCTTGGCATGCTCGATGAATTTGCTAAGCGACAAAGGCGGTTTTAGTTTGAATTCACGAATGGTTTTTTCTTCGATTATATCATGCGGTCGATACGTGACGCGGTAAGGCGAGGTGCTTTCCAGGCGTTGAATCAGAGATAAAACCATATGATTGCGTGCTGAATCTTCTGCACTTAAATGCGGATCAATTAGCATACCAAATCGGCAGACATCTCCTTTATCGGTGAGCCCAATTTGCACTAAGCCTGAATCCAGCTTGAGAATATGGGGATGTTTTTGCCAACGCATAGGCGGTTGATCGGGTTTTTTAGGCGGATAGTTTCGTGCGCGCTCCACAGCCTCTTCCAACGAAAAGTGCTCACGTGCGCGTTGAGCTTGCGCCAACTCATCTGGCGTTGCATCCGGTTTTTCATTATCCAACACCCACATGGCATCGGTGAAAATGACTTTGAATAGATTATCCAGCAAGGGGTCGCCGCCGCCACAGGCTTTTGCGCATTCCAATGCTTTCATATTAAAGCTGCGCAATTTTTCATAGGAGCGTTCGGACGGCATCATAATATCGTCAATCATGCTCGCCGCTTGATCGGCGATTTTGATCAGCTTGACCGGTGGCGGCAAGGTTTGCCCATGCTCCCATTGCCAGCTGCGTTTGCCTTCATGCATATATTCGGCATTGGTAAGCTCATCACACATGCGAGTGATGAGCGATGCTTTTTGCGCTGCATCGGGAATCTCTCGCTGCGTAAGGCGCTGCTTCAACGTTTTCTCTAAACTGCCAGGCACTGTATTGTAGGGCTCGCAATCTTCCTGCACGTCATGCAAAAACGAAGCGGCTAAGGTGATTTCATCCTCTACGCCGATGGCTTTGAGTATATTATACACAATGGTCGGATGTGTGATGTAGGGAACGGATCTGCCATCTTTTTTGCCGCGGGTCATGCCGCGATGCGCCTCTTCTGCTATGCCATAACAGACCTCAAGCAATGGGCTCATATCCGTTGGTTTTTCATAGATCGAGGGTAGTGATTGTTGGAAATGCTGCAAGCGCTGGGTGCTTGTCATGGCTAATAGTTGCTGTGTATCATCGGCGCTCAAACCAGGAAGCGAAACGTCGCTGCGTTCTTTTCCAGCGATCATTTGCGCAAGTATGTCGGCCGTTCCCATTGCCAGTAATCCTGCCGCACCGTGGCCAGTGAGGATATAACCGTTAGGGCAAGCGCGTTTGTCAGGACCAGGGATATGGTCGACGATAGCATAGTTATCGGGAGTAACTGGGCGTCGTCCAGCCCAGCTGCCAGCATAGTTTGCCAGATTTCCTACATCGCCATGCAGCTCATGCTCAACAAAATGCTTGGCCAATTCTGGATATAGTTTCTCCAGCAAATGCAATTGCCGCTTTAAAAAATCCTGTGCAAAAGGATCGGTTGGTTTTACCCGATCTTCTCCAGAGAATGCGACATAGCCTCCAACACGAATATAGGCCTTACCATCATTGCCTTTCAGCGGAATCATGACGGGCGCACCGTATTGATCAACAAATTTAAGCGGATTTTTGAGCATGGTGTCAGCGAGCTCATCAGGCACTGGGACCGTTAGTGACGTGCCGGCAACCCCCATCACGGGTGGTGATGTAAAGCCTAGCTGTTTCCATAGTTCAGTATCGGGGCCGCTTGCGAATACGAAATTGTCGTTAAAACTTCCCAGCGCTTGCTTTTCCTTGGTGTGGGTGTCTTCAATTTCGATTCCAGTAATGTCGCCTGAGTTTTTACCATAATGAATCTGGCTAACATCTTTGTTGGCGATAAACTCTATATCGGTTTTGCCCTTCAGATAAGCTAGCATTTCTTTACAAAATACATGGCCATTCATATTGCCGCCATGCTGCACCACATAGGTAGCCTTATCACCATATTGCTCGCTTTGAGTAGTAATGGCTGGGCAATAGGTTTGCGCTTCCTCTGGCGATATCTGGCGCGTATGCGCAGCTGCACCACCGACCTTTTTCAGGAAAGCGATATCTTTGGGAATTTTGGCGGTGTCGCTATTGGGTTCATATATTTTTAAAATACCTTCACCAGGCTTTTCGCCATCAGAGAAATGAAAACTGCATTGATCGGCCAGCTTGGGATTTTCTTTGAAGAATGCTTCCCATTCGGCAGCGCAGCTTAATCCGAATCGGTGATAGACGAGTTCCTGCTCTTTCTTATTTGGCCTATCGGCGCACTGCGCTACGGCATTAATCCAATGTGTTTCTGTTGCCGATGGCTTCGTCTTTAATGCCCATCCGCGTGTATGGGCTTGGCCAGCCGCCTCTTGATCGCCAATATAAGGTGTTTCTAATTTACTGCGCGCCTGCTCGGCATTGGCAAAATCAACCGTCAAATAGGAATTGGCGGTGATAAATCCCCCGTAAGCCTGGCTGGCGCCTTGCGCAATATCGGGATTGCGATCCAGTATGACGATTTTAGGAGGGGCTTTGTGTTCGACTTCGGACTGCTTGACGATTTGATACGCGGAGGCAATCCCAGCAATCCCGCCTCCAACAATGTATACGGTGCCTTTTGGCTGTTCAATCATGATAGAAATTATTCTCGATTTCTCAGTTGATAGAAATTTTCTACGGTGGGCATGCCTACGATATTAACCAAACCTACATACCGTTGTTTCTCAATATCGAGTCCTGCAAACTGCTTCTCCCAATGGGCTAGAGGTCTTTGTTCGCTTGGATATTTTGGATAGAATAATGCATCTGTACATTTGACCGCTCGCGCATGTTTACGGTCATCATGTGTAGTGCCTGTGAATTCTTCCAAAACCAATATCTTTCCGCCCGGTTTGACAATACGGCGCACATCTTGAATGAATGCCGCCTGATCTTTTTCTGGCACGTTATGCAGCACATTATTGAGTAATACTACTTCAAATTCATGGTCTGCATAGGGCAGCGGGCCATTGGGATCATATTCCCTGAAATTAGGTAATTTACGTCTATCGCAGGATTTACCGCACATATCTTCTGGCGTTGTACCTTCAAGATCAACGCCATGCCAGCTATGCAGCCCATCCTTTTTTTGTAAATAAGCAAGCGGCACGCCTGAGCCCACGCCAATATCCAATGCTTTTCCGTGCGGGATTTCTTTGAGTGATGGCAGAAAGAGGCGATCAGCTAAATCATGGCCTCTTGCTTCTTCGCGATGAATGCGGCGTTCGTGAGAAGGCAAGCCATGCCATTCATCAAGCGGAATATGTTTCCATGTAGGCTCGGGGACGTGATGGAGCAGATCGACACCATACTGATCATGTGCGTGCGGAATGAATCCATTGACGCTATCACGCAATTCACGCAGTTTGATCTTTTGCGGCAAGCTCAGCGGTTCTTGGCCTTTGCCTAAATTATCCCGACGGCATAGCGCATCATAAAAGAAGCTATCGTCTAAAATACCGCGCTCAGGTGTGCGTGTTGGGCCAGTAATCATGCATATAATCAAAGGTAGAATTAGTTAAATTTAACACAGAAAGGTTAAAATTTAGTAATGCCATTTGGTATAATTATTATGCAAATCAATATGTTATTATGATCCTTGATGCAAAATCGAGGTGGTTTTCACCTTTTGCTGGCACAATTATTAACGCATATCACTAAGGGCTGTGCGCAAACCTTCTTCTAAAGAAGGGTGATAGAATGGCAGTTTGAGCGCTTCTTTTCAGTCATGCGCTGATCAGTTATCCAGGCTAGCATATGCGCCAGATGTTCTCCTGCCGGTGCAAATAATTCGGCACCGAGTAATTCATACGTGTCTTTATCGGCGTATAGACGGATGATGCCATGAGCCTCGCCCATGATTTTAGCGCGTCCCTGATTGTCATAGGTAGCATGACCCGCCACGATTGTTTCCGGATCAAGCTCGGCCAAAGCTTTTCCTGCTATCGCAATAGTGGGATCGGTATAGGTGATTTGCAAAGGTGTGCGGCGCTTAAACGATTTGATGCTGCTATGGGTGGCATTATAGCCGGCGATTTTTCCTTCATCGGTTGCTTCGTTTAGAATAGATCGTCCTAACTTTACATCGCCTGCCACAAATACCGGCAAATCACCCAGCTGCATTGTCTCGGGATTATAGTCTATCACGGGCTTGCCTGGCTGACAAATACCGCAATCCTCCAAACCCATATGTTCTAAATTGGCCTTGCGACTTTGGGCTACAAACCAACTTTTGCTTTCGCCTTGCAAGCACTCTTCAGGAGATTGTGTGAGACGTATTTCCATTTCATTACTCAGATAATGTAAGGCATAGTCATTGACAATCGGATCGGTGAGACCGCCGATGAAGGTGCCATCATGGCTGGCTATCACATGGATACCTAGACGTGCGAATGCTTGCGCCATTTCTGTGCCTAATACACTCATACCCATAACGCCCAGGGTAGCAGGCAAGGTTTCTTGTTCGAATATGGTGTCGGAGGTGAGAATATCGTCGCTATAATTCGCACAAAATTCTGGAATAATAGGCGATGAGCCGGTGGCAAGCACTACACGCTTAGCGCTATAGACTATGTCGTCGACGCGAATTTCAGTGCAGGAGAGAAACCAGGCATCGCCTTCGACGATATAGGGTTTGTATTGCTGCGTGGTTTCTAGCGTATAGTGCAGAAAATGATCGCGATGTGCCCGTACGTGCATGAGCAATTCGGCTATATCCATTTGTAAATGCTCAGTGCCATGAATGCCGCTTTTTTGCATACGGTGCCGCGTATGATACAGCTGCGCTCCTAAGATAAAGGCCTTGGATGGCATGCGTCCAGCCCGTACACAGGTCGTGCCGTAGACACCGTTAGAAATAATAACAAAGTTTTGGGTTGCGCGCTGTACTTCGCTGGCAGCGGCAAGCGCTGCAGTGCCCGTGCCAATGATGGCTACATCAACCTGCTTTTTCATCATAATTCATTAGCGTATGAAATATGACATAAAGATGCAGTAGCCGAAAAATTCTGCCGTATAAATGGAGTGTAAGGCGGGGGATTAGGCCTTAGGCTGCACGCAGGAGTTTGCGGCCTTTGCCCTCTTCCTCTTGAAACAGCCTCAGCGATGTTTGCTCTAAAATTGTTTCCAGCGTATCGAAAGAAGGCGGTTTGACGAGACATCCAATCACACCCAGTGAGGTGGCAAGTTTTTTATCCATTTCGTGATTGGAACCCGAGCAGATAATAACGGCTGTATCTTTTAACCCCTCATCTTTGCGCACATGTTTTAGCAACTCAAACCCATCCATGCCAGGCATGTTGATATCGAGTACGATCAAATCGATTCTATCTTCGGTGCTTTTGGCGTGGCACAATATATTGTGTGCTTCTTCGCCATCGCGGGCTGTAAGCACATTGCATTCAATCTCTGCTTTATCCAGCAATGCTATTTTGGTGAGTTCAAGATCGGCTTTACGATCATCCACTAATAAAATATTAGCCAATGTCGATTTTGGCGTTTGAGCTGTGGGGGCTTTAGGCAGGGTAAAGAAGAAGGTCGCACCTTCCCCTGGTGTTGACTCACACCAGATTTTTCCGCCGTAAAGCGCGACAATCTTGCGACAGGTGGATAACCCTAAGCCTGCGCATTCTTCTTTATGCGTCAGCCGTTTGAAAGGCAGGAATATTTTTTCCAGCTGTTCAGACTTGATGCCACTGCCGTTATCACGCACTGAAAACAGCCAATGATCCGATTGCTCGCGTGCCTGGATTTTAATATTTACGCGGTCTTCATTATGGCGAACAGCATTGGCAACGAGGTTTTGAATCACCTGTATCATATGTGCTGGATTGGCTTGAATGACTGGTAAATCACCCACTGCACTCACATTTGCGCCACGTTCTTGAATCAACTGTGCCAAATTATCCTTAGTGCCTTTGAGGATATATTGCATATCGCAGGCATCTTTGGTGATTTTACTGGGGTCATCAAGCTGGGTATACTGAAAAACGGTATCCACCAACATGCCCATACGATTAGCCGCATCTTGGATATAGCGGAAATAGGTTTGCCGTTTTTCTGGCGGTTCTTGTTCTTCACCGACAATTTGCGAGAAGGACATCATGGTGCGCACTGGCTCTTTCAAATCATGTGCGAGTGCGCGCGTAAATACTTCTAAGGTTTCGCATTGCTCTTGTATGCGTGTTTGCTGCGATTGCAACGTTTTTACTTGCTGCTGCAATTGGGTGTATAGTTCGGCATTTTCCAAAGCAACCGATGTGGTATCGGCCAGCGCTTGCAAGATAGCAACCTCTTCTTGGGTAGGCAGGCGACGGGTAGCCCAATAATTGCCGATCGCGCCGATAGGTGCATTGCGACGGATAGGAACCATGGCCAGGCTTTTGACAAAGGTTGGACGATAGGCCACGGCTGGGATGCGCGGATCGCTATAGATATCTTCAATAATAGCCGGCTGTCTATTGAGCATGACCCAACCGCTGATACAGGCACTCATGGGAAAGCGCTTGCCTTTCCATAGCGGGGCAATGGCACTTTCATCGGCATAATAACATTGGTCGCCATCACGCAGAACAAAGCTTGCGCCATCTGCACCGGTTAGATTGCGTGCGGCTTCACGAACAATGGCCGTGATGGCATTGATATCCCGTGCCTTCGATAATTCTTGTACAACGGTGATTAATTTTTCCATCGCCGATAAATACGCGTCAGAGGCTTTATGGTTCTTTTTATCCTCAAATGATTTCGCTTTACTCATAAAACATCCATTCGGTAACTGAGGTAAGATCGGCGACTATACACCAATTGCGCGATAAATAAAATATTTTTACTGAAAAAACAAAAGAACTCATTATATAATGAATTGATTTATATGATTATTATAATGGCTGGGCATTAGCGCGCGTGCAAGTGCGGCTTAGCCAACCCAAAATACCGACGATTGTTATAGATAGTTTTTAGAAACGGTAATTAAGCCGTATCGTCACATTATCCGATTGGGATTTGAGCTTAAAGTTTTGCGGATTACTGGCAGGGACACCCCGGCCTCGAGATAATCTTTAACGGTAGTAGAGGAACCTAGATCAACTCGTGTATAATCAACGCCGAGAGAAATATTTTTAAGATTAAATATTCAACACCTAAGCCAGCGTGCCGGCCATTTTGCCATTCGGATTGGCGGTTTCTATTGCCAAAGCTAATATCGTCCGCACTAAACTCTACTTCGCCACCAGCATAACCGGTTTTGGTATAAAACAGCCATTTATCATACGAATACCCGATTCGCGGTCCGAAGAAGCCCTAATTGCTGACCGACATTTCATTGCGATGCCATGCCACCTGTGGGCCTTGAATCCGGCTATTGGCTTCTCCGAGCTGGGTCGATAATTTCAAGCCCGTCAAAATATTATGTATAGAAATTTGGTATCCTGCTTGCCCACCTTGCATGATCTCATGTTGTTTGAAATTCGTTTTTTGATTTAACGCGAACCACGCAGTGCTCGTGTCTTGATTCTGCACGGATTCTTTTGATTGAACATTGGAGACGCTTACGCCGGCATAAAATCCGTCCTAGATGACGCCTTTGGGTGCATTGGCTTCAGCATAAGCAGCGGATGCACTTAAGCATGTCATTGCAATACATAATGTCTTTAGGCTTTTCAGCGGGGCTCCAATTCGTGTATTTTGAATAATGTTGCGTATTTTTTTAATACATAAAGATTAATAGGTATTGGCAATTTTCGCTGAATTGGCGGTGGAGGAAGTTTACGTAGCTAGCGTTTCCGGGTCAATTTCGCTATTTATACCAAAAATAATAGGGTTTTTGGCGGTATAACAGCGAAAGCTCCTCAGGACTCTCCATTCAAAACAAGTAAAACTGCGGTATGAAAAGGCAATGGGGCCGTTTCTAGAAACAGTGAATTTGATCTTTCTTGATAGGTAACATCGCTAAAGTTTAGCGAATAGTGACTATATTAAGCGCACACTGTTTTACATTTTCTTGCGATTAATTATTAAGCAACAGCTTTTCTGCCAACGAAAAATAAATTGGGATGCCAAGCGTTACGTTGAAGGGGAAGGTAATGGCGAGGCTCATCGGCACATAAATCGCGGCCTTTGCCTCTGGCAAAGCAAGCCGCATGGCTGCAGGAACGGCGATGTAGGAAGCGCTGGCGCAAAGTACCGTAAACAATGTGCCTGTTCCTACATCCAATCCGATCATACGGCTGGCGAATAAACCGATACCCGCGCCAACCAGCGGCATATAGATGCCAAACAGCGCCAGCGGCCATGTGAAACTTTTGAGGTGATGCAGGTTCCGTGCGACTAGCAAGCCCATATCCAGCAGGAACAGGCAGAGAATGCCTTGGAACGGCGCATCTAAGAAGCCAGCCACTTTATCCATGCCTTTTTGTCCGGTAATCCAACCGATAAGAAATGCACCGGTGAGTAGTAGGATTGCTCCGTTGGTAAATATCTCGCGTGACAGACGCTTTTCCTCGTTTGCATGTGTCCTTGTTTGGGGCGCTGCGCGATGAGCAATGAAGAGGCCCGACAAAATGGCAGGCGCTTCCATCAGTGCTAGCACCGCTACTATGTACCCTGCATAGATCACCTCATTCGAGTTCAGAAATGCCGCTGCTGTTGCAAACGTCACCATACTGATTGACCCGTAATGCGCGGCAACAGCGGCAGCGGTAGGGCTATCAAGTCTGGTGGTCAGTTTGAGCAGTCCATACCCGAGAAAAGGCTGCAGGAAGCCAATGGCAAGGCCAGTAATTATGGCGCTAATTACTTCGCCGTTTAGATCGGCAGTGTTGGCAATCGCCACACCACCTTTGAAACCAATCGCCATCATGAGATAAAGGGACAAGTAGCGACTGATACTGTCAGGCACTTCCAGATCCGATTTTAGGAATCCTGCTACAATGCCGAGTGCAAAAAAGAGAATGGCAGGAGAGAGTAAGTTTTGTGAAACTAGGTGCAGAAATTCCATAAGTACCCTTTTTTTATTTTACCACTTCTACCATCACTTCATTGCGGCGCAGGAAGGGCAACGTCCACGGCGGGTTGAAGAAGGCGTAGGTGGGTTGCGAGATAACCTTCAAATTCTTTTTTGTGATGAAGGTGTTTAGCATATTAGTCTGTTCTTTCAGGCTATCTTCACCCGCCATACCCGAAAAACGAATGACGGCGAAGCGTTTGCCTCCTATTTCTTTGAGCGTCACAGCCTCATTGTTCGGCTTGGGTAATGTGTCCATCGTGTAACCGGCAGGCATGACAAAGCGCACCTTCCACTGATTTCCGTCGCCTTGTTGGATCACCGGCGCAGTCATGGCGATTTTCTCAGCTGGCTGTTGGATAACAGGGGCGGTCATCGCCACATTCTGCTTCGGCGCATTATTGCCAAAAATATAATCGGCAATAATGCGGAAACCCTCATTGATCGCTTCCTTGCGCTCACCGGAGACTTTCGCTTCTGCCACAATCATTGGCGCATAGTCGCGTATTTGGATATTGCCTTGCGATTCCACCACCTCATATTTCGCCTGCTCAACATTACTCACAATCGGCCCCCATGCGGCTGCACCAATGACTGCTACACCCGCGATAATCCATAACATACGTTTCCTCATTTGGTTGGCTCCTCCAGCCTGTATCCGATGCCCGGCTCGTTGATAATAAACTGGTCACGCGCCGGGTCTTTCTCCAGTTTCTGACGCAGCTGGGCGATGTAGATGCGTAAATACTGGTTATCGTCGCTATAGGCTTCTCCCCATACGTGCTGCATGAGATATTTGTGGGTGAGTAGCTTACCCGCATTCATTGCCAGCACCTTGAGGAGATTAAATTCTTTCGGAGATAACTTTATTCGTTCACCGCGTAAGGAAACAATGCGTTTCATCAGATCGATGGTGAGATCCCCGATGGTAACAGTTGTTTCTTCTGCATCAGCGACAATCGCATCACGCAAAGCAGCACGAAGACGCGCCAGGAGCTCGCCTGTGCCAAAAGGCTTGGTGACATAATCATTAGCGCCGAGGTCGAAGGCTTTGATTTTTTCCTCTTCGCCGCTGCGCACGCTAAGCACGATGATCGGTATTTTTGACCATTCGCGCACGCTTTTAATAACCTCAGTGCCATCAATGTCAGGCAAGCCTAGGTCGAGTAACAAGGCATCAGGCTTTACCGATGTAGCAAGGCGAACGCCCTCATTACCCGATTCAGCCGGAATGACTGCATAGTCGTGCGAGGTAAGCGTAATGGTCAAGAATTTCCGTATCTGCGGATCATCCTCAATCACTAGTATTTTCGGTTGCGTGGTTCTCATGGTTCAAACTTCTTCACTTTCTTCTTCAATATCAATTGGGATTAGCGCTTCTTTTGGCAATTCAAGTCGTACACACGCACCCTGCCCATCGTGCGGATCAATAGCGGTAATCGTTCCGCCATGCGCCTCGATAATCCCACGGCAAATATAAAGCCCCAGCCCCGTTCCCGCGATTTTACGGTCACCGTGCTTTGAGCGATAGAACTTCACGAAAATGGCTTCTCGTTCCGATTCAGGAATGCCTTCGCCGTCATCATCAATATCGATGATGGCGGATTGTTCGTTAAAGGATGCAATAATCTTCACCTCGCCTTCAGGGGGGCCATATTTGATAGCGTTTTCCAGCAGGTTCAGGAACACCAACTCCATCAATGCGGAATTGACATATAGCAGTGGGAAGTCTGGCGCTGCCTGAATAGAAAAACGCTGTTTGCCGATTAATGGGTGAAGGGATTTAAGCGCACTGGCCAGCATATCGCGCAGAAGAACCTGATCTTTGCGTATTGCTTCAAGCCCTGATTCAAGACGGCTGATTTCCACCAGATTATTGATGAAGCGGTTTAGTTTTTGCGCTTCTTCTAGCCCTCCAGCCACCATCTCGCGGCTGTCGAAGTTATCCTGCACCTGCTTCATGTCCTTGAGTGAACTGAACGCCCCGATGACCGTCACCAGCGGTGTTTTGAAATCATGCGACACGGAAGAAAGCAGTGCGGAAAGAAATTTCTCCCGTTCGGCATCGCGCAATTTTTTCTCATGCGCCTCGGCAAGACGCGCTTTTTCGATGGCGCTGGCTGTTTGTGCGGTGAGCGTTGCTAGCACTTTGGAAGAAAAACGTCTACTAACATCCGAGCCGACGCAGAGTAACCCAAGCGCAGATTCCTGCACTGAAAGCGGGAGGTAAAGGTTTGGGGTGTCGGTAAAATGCTTGGTGCCACTACCAGCGGGCGTATTGTTATCAATGCAAAACTGTCCTGCCTGATTGAGTCTTTCTTTCTCGCCTCTCAATATGATTCTCGCCTCACTATCCAGTAATGAGGATAATTTTGCCTCTGCTGCGCGGCGCATATCAGGGATATTGGCAATCCCCAGCATGTCCTGGCTCAAAGCATAGACGCCCGAAAGCACGCGCTCACGCTGCATGGCCTCTCGCGCCAGCTTGCGGATGCGGCTGGAAAGCGCACTTGCCACAATCGCCACAAAGCTAAGCGCAAACATTTTAGCAATATTCTCTACTTCCCACAGGCCGATATGCCATACTGGAGGTAGCAGCACAAAATTATAGGCAAGTACGGAAAATATAGCAGCGATAAGCGAAGCCTGCAGACCATAAGCTACTGCGCCCACCAGTACCGGAATGACAAACAGTACGCTCAGTGTTTCAGGCGATGGAAAACCCGCCGATACTAATAACCATGCGACAAGTGATGTGAAAATAACGGTAGCAACGGTAATGCTAACGCTGACGAAAAAATTACGGCCACGCGAACCTATTTCACCTTCGGTGATAAAATTATGAAGCTGCGATTCCAGTGTGCCAGCGGGTGCCATAGACTCCTGTGATTAAAATATGCCGCTGACCAGTTGCCATATTACCCATGCATACCCACTGATTAGTGCTGCAAAAAAGCATAAGGCAAAAAACGTGAGTAGCCAACCTGTTATCATAACAATACCATCACGTTCCGTAATGGCGAGTGCCAGAACGGCCATAGCAATGCCAAGGGGCAGGTTTCCTAAAGGAATGGGTAGCGCAATGAGCAACGCGAGCAACAGGATCAGCCCCCCTGCAAAACGCTCGAAATTCCGTGTGGTGATTTTGTCGAGGCGTGGCTTTATCCTTTTTTCCAATCGCACCAGCCAAGGCAATGACTTTTGAATAAGCGGCCTGAGTTTACTCATTGGAATCTGGCGATTCGCCAACCAGCCGGGAAGCCATATGCGCTCTTTGCCTAAACAAAGCTGCGCGGCAAAAAATATAAGCGGCATACCGGTGAGCGTTGAAATGCCAGGGATAGGCAACGGAATCGTATTGGGAAGCGCAAACAATAAAAGCATCAACCCGAATCCGCGATCCCCAAGCTGTGCCGATAGGTCACGGACACTGATGCTCTCACCATGAAACCCGGTAAGTTCATGAAGAATGCTGCTGGTAGAACGGTAGCGACTGCTACGCGCCTTTGGCAAGGCGACTAGGCGCGATGCAGCCGTTGTTTGATCCATATCCATCCCTCTTTTATAGGTTCGACAAAGTTTTTGCGCGGGCGTGGGGGATGGATTTCTTCAAAATCCGCCTCAATCACTGCCCGTGCTTCTGCGCCCAGATAATCTTGCTGCGGCATTTTATAATGAAATGGTTTGTACTGCATACGCGTTATTACCTTCTGTCACCCAGCAGATGCATCAGGCTCATGAAGATATTGATGAAATCAAGGTAGAGCGTCAGCGCGCCCATGATGACGGTTTTCGCCATCGCTTCGCCCTCAAGCTGTAGCTGGTAATACAGATGCTTAAGTTTCTGCGTATCGTAAGCGGTAAGACCGGTGAATACCAACACGCCAATGACAGAGAGCGCGAATTGCAACGCCGAGCTTTGCAGGAAGATATTGACCAGCGAGGCGAGTATCAGGCCGATCACGCCCATTATAAGGAACGAGCCGAGCTTGGTCAGATCACGTTGCGTGGTGTAGCCGTAAATACTCATCGCGCCGAAGGTGCCGGCCGTGATGAAAAATACGCGGGCGATGCTGGTTCCGGTGTAGGTAAGAAATATCGTGGTGAGTGATAATCCCATCACCACGGCAAAACCCCAGAATCCGGCTTGTGCCGCGCCTAGGCTCATTTTATGAAGTGCAAACCCCATCCACATGGCCATGCCCAGCGGGGCAAGCATGATGATCCACGCTAGCGGCTTCATGCCGGTAATGGCTGATCCTTCCATCACATACATGGCGCTAAGAAACGCTGGCGACTGCACTGCAAGCAATGCAACGATACCTGTAATAGCGAGTGCACTTCCCATGTAGTTGTAAATTTTGAGCATATAAGCGCGCAGGCCAACATCATAGGTGGCGGCTTGCGCGGCGCTGTTCTGGCGTACAGCCTGAGTATAAAAGTCGTTCATGGCGGTTCTTTCTCCTTCAAATGACGCAAATCTTTGTTGCGCACATTCATTAATACGCTAGATGCCCGCCAAATCGCTGTACTGACTTGGCCTTGCCTTCGTT
The DNA here is from genome assembly GCA_033762715.1 of Rickettsiales bacterium. Classification (GTDB taxonomy): domain Bacteria; phylum Pseudomonadota; class Alphaproteobacteria; order Rickettsiales; family SXRF01; genus JANRLL01. Next base: position 144,195 of record JANRLL010000007.1, read on the forward strand.
TTGATTGCGCAGTAATGGTGTAAAAATTCCGTATATATCCCACTACGGAAGAACAGCATCTTCTGCTTCCAGTCGCTACGGACTTCCTACGGCCATGCTTGTTATTGTTTTAGCAGGTTCAACCAGCGGAGGAGTTCTATTCATTATGTCTAATCTAAAAGCATTCAGCCGTTCCGTGCGTCAGGAAATCAACCGTATATCCATGTCGCTAAAGCAGATGGAGTTTAAGATTTTGCGTATGCGCGGGTTCCTGAAAAGAAAGCTGCGAGGGGAAATTATGGAATTACGGCGCATGAAAGACGCGATCATGCATCGGCTATCGGAACTAACGGCTGAAGCGCGGCTGCATTTACCTACCATGCAATCGATCCGCGATGACATCGCGCTGCTGCATGAGCGCTGCCGCCAACTGAAAACCCAGCATCTATAGGAGAGAAGTATGATTCTGCCGCTGGGCGCAACATCATCCGACACCGGTTATCCGCTGCCCACCCTGTATGGTGTGGGTTACGGCTATGGTGGGCGAATTGCGCCGAGGCAGACGCTACCAGCGACCCCGCCGGTGCGCACGGAGGTTCAGGATACGGTGTCGTTAAGCCCTGCCGCCCAGCGTATTCTTGATCAAGCGGAACGCTTAACCAAAATAAGCATAGGAAAGGAGTAGCCCATGATTGCGCTGAGTTGTCCCGTATGCCGCGCGTCATTCACAGAAATGGTGAAAGATGGCGTATTAATTGACGTATGCACGGAATGTCGCGGGATATGGCTGGATCGCGGAGAGCTGGATAAACTGCTCGATATCGCCCGCGAAAAAAACGAGCACCAGGTTGCTCGCTGGTTTGACGATGACGGCTATTATCCCGAGGCTAATAAAAAAAGAAAAACATAATAATAAGGAATGGACCTAAATGGAATTTCTCTTTGATGTCGTGATGGGTAAGCCCGTCTGGATGTGGGCTACCTTCATGGGCATCGTGGGTGTACTGCTAGCTTTCGATTTAGGGGTGCTGCACCGAAAAACACGGAAAATTTCCATTAAGGAAAGCCTATGGCTTAGCGCATTTTATATTTCCATCGCGCTCGCCTTCGGCGCGTGGGTATGGCACTCGCTAGGGGCGCAAAGTGGCAAGGAATATCTCACAGGCTTCATCGTCGAAAAAACACTGGCGATGGATAATGTCTTCATAATCTCACTGATATTTACCTACTTCGCAATCCCGCCGTTATACCAGCACCGCGTCCTCTTCTGGGGCATACTCGGCGTGATCGTATTACGCGCCATCATGATTGGCCTTGGCGCAACGCTGGTTTCCGAGTTTAGCTGGATTCTCTATATCTTCGCTTTGTTCTTGATCGCTACCGGTATCAAGATGCTCTATATCGGCGACAAGCTGCCAAGCATTGAGGATAACCCACTGCTGAAGTTCCTGCGCAACAATATGCGCGTCACCAACGAACTGCACGGGCAAAAATTCACCGTGCGGCTGGTGGATCAGAACACTGGCAAAAAAGCGACGTATATGACGCCGCTGCTGGTAGCACTCATATTGATTGAGTTCGTTGACCTGATTTTTGCCGTGGATAGTGTCCCTGCAATCTTCACCATCACGCTTGATCCGTACATCGTCTATACCAGCAACATCTTCGCCATTCTTGGCTTGCGTGCACTATATTTCGCGCTGGCGGCGATCATCCACCGTTTCAAATATCTGAAACCTGCGCTGGCATGGGTGTTGATTTTTATCGGCTCAAAAACCTTCATCGCGGATGCGATGAATATGGAGAAATTCCCCCCCAGTATCTCGCTGGGCGTGACCTTCGCCATCATTCTGGCTGGTGTGTTGGTATCGCTTTACAAAACACGGGGCGAAAAACAATATTCACACTAACTCACAACAAGGAGAAACCTATGTTAGATGCTAAAAACTTGCTCGCAAATATCGACTCGAACGGACTGGTCGGCAAAATGCTCGGCGGCATGGCGACCAAAAACTTCGCTGCGGGACTGCTTACCGGCGGCGTGGCAACCTCGCTACTTGGTGGCGGCAAAGACACGGTAGAAACCGTTGCTAAGGTCGGCGGGCTGGCGTTGCTGGGAACGTTGGCCTACAAAGCCTTCGGCAATTATCAGCAGCAAAAAGCCGCTGGTGGAAACCCGAGCGTTGTAAATGCGGTGAAGCATTCTGCAACAGGTATGGCGACACAGGCGAGCAGCCTTATTTCCGGCCTGCTTTCAGGAAATCAATCCCCAGCCGCATTTTTACCAGCTCCGGCGACTGCTTCCGCCAATCCCGAGCTTCCGCTGGCAATTATCCGCGCCATGATCGCCGCCGCTAAAGCCGATGGGCATATGGATGCTACGGAAAGCCAGAAAATCATGGGGCAGCTGGAATCGGTCGGCATAGGTGCTCAGGAAAAAGCCCTGCTGATGCAGGAAATGGCAAACACGCAAGATGTAAGCAGCATTGCCGCTGCTGCCAAAACACCAGAAGAAGCAGCGCAGATTTACCTTGCGGCCTTGCTGGTGTGCGACAGCCAGTGCGCCCGTGAGCAAGACTATCTGGCATCGCTTGCAAAAGCGCTAAAACTCGAGCCTGCTTTCACGGTCAGTCTACAACAAGAGTTGCTTAACATGTCGGCACGCAAGGCCGCCTGATGACCAGTGTTTCTATCCCACAGGAAGCCAGCCTCACAAAAAAAGCCTGGTACCGCTCGATCTACTTTCAGGTGATTGTCGCCATCATTCTGGGAATTGGTTTTGGCCATTTTCACCCGGAAATGGCGGCAACCATGAAGCCTCTCGCTGATGGCTTTATCAAGCTCGTCAAAATGATCATCGGGCCAATTATTTTCTGCACCATCGTGCATGGCGTGGCTGGGTCTGACAATCTAAAACAAGTTGGAAGTGTTGGCATAAAAGCACTCAGCTATTTCATGGCGATGACAATACTTGCTATGATTATCGGACTAGTCGTGGTCAACATTCAGCAGCCGGGTGTCGGCATGAATATTGGTAATACCGCACATGAACAAGAAGAAGTTTCCGCTGATAAATCAGTCGTGACGCCCATTGCAAAATCACACAATAGCACGGTAGATTTTTTACTAAATATTATTCCTAAAACTATGTCCTCTGCCTTTGGAGATGGCAATATTCTGCAAATACTGCTCATTTCTCTCCTGTGTGCTTTTGCACTGGCGGGCATGGGCGAAAAGGGAAAACCTATTGTGCATGGCATTGAGATGCTCTCCGGCATGTTTTTTAGCATCGTGAATATGATCGTAAAACTTGCTCCCATCGGCGCATTCGGTGCCATGGCCTACACAATTGGTGAGCACGGCATCGAATCACTGGTTAAGCTCATGAGCCTGATGCTTGGTTTTTACATCACCTGCTTCCTCTTTATCTTTGTTGTGCTGTGGTTGGTGATGCGTGCTGTCGGGCTTTCGTTGTGGTTATTTCTCAAATATCTCAAAGAAGAAATTTTCATCGTCATCGGCACTTCATCTTCGGAAAGCGTTCTCCCACAGATGATAGAAAAACTAACCAAGCTGGGATGCAACCGCTCGGTGGCGGGTATGGTGATTCCCACCGGCTATTCCTTTAACCTTGATGGAACCGCCATTTATCTAACCATGGGAGCACTCTTCATCACACAGGCCACCAACACTCCGATGGGATTGGTAGACCAGCTATCGTTGCTGGCAATCCTTATTATCACCTCCAAGGGTGCCGCAGGCGTTACTGGCAGTGGCTTTATCGTGCTCGCCGCCACTCTTTCGACAATGAATGTTATGCCAGCAGCAATACTCACTATCGCGCTTGCACAGGTTTTTGCGATTGATCGGTTTATGTCGGAAGCGCGTGCAGTGACCAACCTCATCGGCAATAGTGTTGCTACATTGTTCGTCGCCAAATGGGAAAAAGCTTTGGATATGGATGTTGCCAGAAAAATGCTGAGCGAGAGATAATATGGCAAGATCCTCTCTCAAAAATCTGGTCGAAGCACCGTGGTTTGCCAAAACGATCATGGCGCTGATCATCATCAACGCCGTGATTCTGGGTATGGAAACTTACCCAGCAATTATGGCCGAGTATGGCGACATGCTGAAAGCCGTTGACCATATCATATTATGGGTATTCGTAGCAGAGCTTGGCCTGCGGCTTGCGGCCTATCGTTTGCGTTTCTTTCGTGATCCGTGGAGTATTTTTGATACGGCAGTGGTGGCGATAGCATTTATGCCAGCTAATGAAGCATTTGCAGTGCTTCGGGCAGCGCGGGTGCTACGCGTGCTGCGGCTGATTTCGATCTTCCCGCGCCTGCGGCGCGTGATTGAAGGGTTGATTGGCGCAATTCCCGGTATCGGCTCCATCGGCGCGATTTTGATGATCGTGTTTTACGTCTTCGCGGTGATGGCTACAAAACTTTATGGTGCACAATACCCTGCATGGTTCGGCAGTCTGCATGGTTCGTTCTTCACGCTCTTTCAGATTATGACGCTGGAAGGCTGGGCAGACATCGTGCGCGAAATCATGAAAACCTACCCGCAGGCATGGATATTCTTCGTCATCTACATCTTGGCTGCCACCTTTACCGTGCTTAACTTGTTTATCGCAGTGATCGTTGACGCCATGCAACGACAGCACCAGGCAGAGGAGCAAGAAGAGCAAGACACCATCAAGCGTATTGAAGCGGAGTTGATAAGACTCCATCAAAAGATAGACTCTCTTAAAATCTAGTCAGAGTATTCTATGTTGTCTTTTGTTGTGGCGCAGAAATGCTTGCATTTTTGCGTGAATTCTCTTATATTACTTCCAGCTTAGATGATGAACAAATGCATGTGCAGGGTTGTGAGTCATCGCAGGTAAAGACGCTGGCATGGGTCAGACTTTATCGGACAGCCGCACGACCTCCCATGGGGGCAAGCGTGGTTCTCGGAAACTTTTCCGGAGCTGCGTCTGAAGTGAGTAGCTCCGGTTAACCACGTTAACCCTTTAAGGAGGCTGCTCATGACAAAACTTTCTATTCTCTATCAACAAGTTGATGCGCTAAGCTGCGCCCTAATAACCCGCGCACCCATTCCGATAAACAAATCAAGCAGCTGAAAAGCTGCGGCACGCACTTTAAGTTTACAACCCAGTTTTGGTAATGGCGGCGCGATATACACCAAGGCCTGAAAGTTTCTCTCGCAGAAGCACTGCGTATGCCAGAAGAGCTTTGAAACACACTTCCGCTATTTTTCTTTGGTAATTGAATTAGGATATTGAACGGATTGCCATGAGTTCCCTTGCAGCATATTCAAGAAGTCAAAAATTGCTGTAGTGGTTATTTGCTTAGCCTCGTCATTTTTTCCTCTGCCGCCCAAATCCATATGATCCGCACCATCAATAATTACAATTCTCTTTTGCCCGCGCGGAAGATAGTCGAAAGCTTTCACTCGATTTTGATAATCATCATTAAACATGGAGTCTTCGGTGCCAGTAATAAAAAGCACTGGCTTCTTTACGTTACTCCATGCTGAAGTATCTTTGAACATCCAGCTAATACCTTGAGGTGAGAGTGCGACGTAAGCATCAAAACGATCTGCTCCACCGTAAGGAACCGCTCCTTTTGCGCCAGCTTCTAACATCGTGGTTGCCGCTCCCATTGAGTGTCCGGCCATTACCAACAATGGTGGACGACAATTAGCTGTTGCATAAGTAAGAGTTGCCTGAATATCGTCAAAACGACCTTGCCAAAAAACAGGATTAAGCAAAGCCTCTTCTTTTCGGCTTTTGCGGGTAAATAACATTGTTCTCAGCGCTTGCCGCCCCGACTCACTATGCCCCATCACCGCAGCGCGATAGCCTTTTTTGCTGCCGCATTACCGATATAAGCCAGTCCAGAATCATCGCCACCCATACCATGCGATAAAATAATGGTTGGTAAGCAGCTGGACCAGTCACCATAAAGCCTTACAGGGGTTTTATTGCCGTCTTGACGTTGCAACATGACTTCAGAGGTGTCGGCGGCATAAGATAAATTTAGTGGCAGGACAAAAACCACAATGAGCAAAAAAACAAAACTCGCATATAACAAACCTCTAGGCTTTTCTTCATATTGGTTGTCAGTATTATTTTGCCCCAAAATTTTTCTCTGGAGATAGCTGTGTACTTATTTCGTCACGAGTGCAGAGCCTCGGTAGAGAAAAACTTGTGTAAGAGAATTAAGTTGCGCGTAAAATCGCCAGAATTTCTTTGTAAGTTACTAATATTCCAGCAGGATTACAAGGAATGATTAACCCGCTGATTACGCTTCACAACCACAAGAAAATTTCAGGCTTCTTCCAAGTTCTGCGTACTGGAGAAGGCTTCTTCTGGCATTTGAAGGTTGGCGGAGAGGAGAGGATTCGAACCTCCGGTACGGTTACCCGTACAACGGTTTTCGAGACCGCCGCATTCGACCACTCTGCCACCTCTCCGCATCATCGACTCACCCGCAAATGGGTGGTCGAATCTTATATATTTCAACTCGGGCGCCGTAAGGCTGGCTCAAGCGCCGTATGGCTGGTACTCTGCCTGCTTTTCGGCTAATATACTGAAAACATATAATTTTTCTGTATGGAGCCTAGGCTGAACTGGCAGCGGCTGTTCACATAACCCAAATTAGGGGCACGGGCAAACCCTTTCTGTTATAGCGGCCCTGAAATAAAGCTGTAAAATGCGTCATAATAGCAATTGACAGGCCTAGGAATTTCTTATAGTTTCCACGTCCATTTTATAGAATTTTTATATATTTCTTTACAGATCAGGAAGTTAGTCATGTTTGCAGTGATTCGCACAGGTGGAAAGCAATATAAGGTCGCAGCGGGCGATGTTATTGCTGTTGAAAAATTGACCGGTGATGCGGGCGATAAAGTTGAGCTGGGCGAAGTGCTGGCAGCAGGCGATAAAATCGGCGCACCCTTCATTTCAGGCGCTAAAGTATTGGCCGAAATCGTGAAACAATTTCGCGATGATAAGGTGATTATTTTCAAAAAACGTCGCCGTCACAATTACCGTCGCAAAAAAGGTCATCGCCAATCGCTGACCCAAATCAAAATTACCGATATTAAGGCATAAGGAGTTAGACCATGGCACATAAGAAGGCAGGTGGTAGTTCGCGTAACGGCCGTGATTCAGCGGGTCGTCGCTTGGGTGTGAAATTATATGGCGGTCAAATCGCTATTCCTGGCAACATCATCGTGCGTCAACGTGGTACGCAATATTACCCGGGTGTTGGCGTGGATATGGGCCGTGACCATACGATTTTTGCTGTTGCTGAAGGCCGCGTAGAATTCAGCCGCAAAGCAAATGATCGCTTGGTAGTATCGGTTATCGCGTAAGCGACTGTTACTAGAAAAATTAGTAAAGGGGGCAGTTCGCTGCCCCTTTTTTGTTGGGAATGATATGAAATTTTTAGATGAAGCAAAAGTCTATATCCGCAGCGGCAGTGGCGGCAAAGGCTGTATTAGTTTTCGCCGCGAGAAGTTTATTCCCGACGGCGGGCCGGATGGTGGCAATGGTGGTCGTGGCGGCAGTGTGATCGTCGAATGCATCGGCGGGTTGAACACGCTGATCGATTATCGCTATCAGCAGCATTTCAAAGCTAAAAACGGCCAGCACGGCATGGGTAGCAACTGCACCGGCTTGTCGTCGGACGATATGGTGTTGCAATTGCCGCTCGGCACGCAAATTTATGAAGAAGACAAAGAAACGCTGATTGCTGATTTAACGCAGGTAGGGCAACGCTTTGTGCTGGCGCCTGGCGGCAAAGGCGGTTTGGGTAACCAATGTTTTAAATCTTCTACCAACCAAGCGCCGCGCATTTCCACCCCTGGCGAGGAAGGCATTGAGAAATGGATTTGGCTCAAGCTAAAACTTATGTCGGAAGCGGGTTTGTTGGGTTTACCCAATGCCGGTAAATCGACCTTTTTGGCAGCCGTTTCGCGCGCTAAACCCAAAATTGCCGACTATCCTTTCACCACCCTGACACCGCAATTAGGCGTGGTCTATGTCGACCAAAAAGAATTTGTGCTGGCTGATATTCCAGGGCTGATTGAAGGCGCACATGAAGGTGTGGGTCTGGGGCTTAAATTTTTAGGCCATGTGGAGCGTGCTGGTATTTTGCTGCATCTGGTTGATGGAACGCAAGAGGATGTAGCCGCTGCCTATAAAGTGATTCGCGGTGAGCTTAAGGCCTATAGCAAAGAGCTGTATAAAAAACCGGAGATCATCGCGCTTAATAAATGCGACGCGTTGACCGAAGAGGAAATCAAAGAAAAAATGGCTGCGCTTAAAGCGGCTTCGCGCAAAAAAATCTGGCCCATATCGGCCGTTAGCGGCGATGGGGTGCAGAAGGTGCTGCGTGAGATGATGAAGGTGGTCGAAAAATGCCGCCAAGAGGAAACTGAGGATGCTAAAGAGCAGTAAACGTATCGTGATCAAAGTGGGATCATCGCTGGTGATTGGCGATGACGATCAGGTGCGCGCGGTTTGGCTCGAATCAGTGGCGCAGGATATTGCATCGCTTAAGCAGCAGGGCACGCAGGTAATTGTGGTGACATCCGGTGCGGTAGCGCTCGGTCGTCACGTGTTAGGCTATGGTTCGCGCGCGCTCACCTTGGAAGAAAAACAAGCGGCCGCTGCTTGCGGTCAAATCACCTTATTTTCCACCTGGCAGGGGGCGCTAGCCATGCATGGGTTGTCGGCGGCACAAATGCTGCTGACGGCTGATGATAGCATCAATCGCCGCCGCTATTTGAATGCGCGCAACACGCTTGAAACCTTGCTGGAGAATCCGCATATCGTGCCGGTGATTAATGAAAATGACACGGTGGCAACGGCAGAATTACGCTTTGGCGATAATGACCGTTTGGCGGCGCGTGTGTCGCAAATGGCTGCTGCCGATACGCTGGTGCTGTTTTCGGATATTGATGGCTTGTACGATGTCGATCCGAAAACCAATCCGCAGGCGCGTTTTATGGATACGGTCGATGAGATTACGCCGGAGATTGAACGCATGGCCGGTGGTGTGGGTTCGGCTGTGGCCTCAGGCGGTATGGTGACTAAATTAGAAGCGGCAAAAATTGCCACCGCGGCTGGCTGCCATATGGTGATTGCCAAAGGATCAGGCTCGCATCCGCTTAAGCAATTACTCACAGGTGGCAAGCATACTCGCTTCGTGGCCAAACACAGCCCGCTCAGCGCACGCAAACATTGGATCGCCGGCTCGCTGCATCCGGCTGGCAGTGTGGTGGTGGATGATGGCGCCGCCGATGCGCTGAAAAGCGGCAAGAGTTTGTTGCCTGCGGGTGTGCGTTCAGTCGAAGGCCAGTTTGAACGTGGCGATGCTGTGTTGATAAAAGATAGCAAAGGCCATATTATTGGTCGCGGTTTAAGCGCCTATTCGCTGCAAGATGCTTTAAAAATTATGGGTCGTAAAAGCCAGGAGATTGAGCAGCTGCTAGGGTTCAAGGGACGCGCGGCTTTAATACATCGCGACGATATGGCATTGGAGTAGTATATGACGCAGAAATCAGCTTCCACCCAAGATAATATCCATGATGTTATGCATGTCATTGCCCACAGTGCTCGCGTGGCCTATACGCGCATGGCAGAAGCAAAAAACGAGCAAAAAGATTTAGCCCTGGTGGAAGCGGCCAAAGCGTTGCGCGCTCGCAAAGCAATCATCTTGGAAGCCAATGCGAAAGACGTAGCGTATGGCAAAGAAAAAGGCCTGGATGCGGCGATGATCGACCGGCTGACGCTGGATGAAAAACGTATTGAAGCGATGGCTGCCGGCTTGGAAACCATTGCCACCGGTCCCGATCCGGTGAACCGCTTGCTCGAAGAATGGAGCCGGCCTAATGGGCTGGTGCTGCAGCGTGTGAGTATTCCACTCGGTGTGATTGGTATTATTTATGAATCGCGTCCAAACGTGACGGCCGATGCGGCAGGCTTGTGTCTCAAATCGGGCAATGCGGCAATTTTGCGCGGCGGCTCGGAAAGCTTACATTCATCGGAAGCGATTGTGCAATGTTTGCATCTGGGCTTGCGTGCGGCAGGCTTGCCGGAAGAAGCAGTGCAGCTCGTGCCTACGCGCGATCGCACAGCGGTGGGTGAGATGCTTTCGATGGTCGGTTTGATTGATGTGATTATTCCGCGCGGTGGCAAGTCGCTCACGCAGCGTGTGGTGGATGAAAGCAAAATTCCGACGCTGCAACATCTGGAAGGCAACTGCCATGTTTATGTGCATCAGGATGCTGAATTGGAGATGGCTAAATCAGTGGTACTGAATGCAAAGATGCGTCGTGTCGGCATTTGTGGTGCGGCGGAATCACTCTTGATTGACGAAGCGGTGGCGGCTACTTATTTGCCCGTGCTGATTGATGCACTGGATGCGGCAGGCTGCGAAGTGCGCGGTGAAGTGAAAGCGCAAAAAATCGATGGGCGTATTAAGACTGCAAGCGAACAGGATTGGTCAACCGAATATTTAGCGCCTATCATTTCGGTGAAGCTCGTCAAGGATGTGGATGAGGCGATCTATCATATTAATTATTATGGCTCGCATCACACCGATGCGATCCTGACCGCTGATGTATCGGCGGCGCGTAAATTCCTACGCCAGGTGGATAGCGCCATTGTGCTGCATAATGCGTCGACGCAATTTGCCGATGGTGGCGAGTTTGGTTTTGGCGCGGAAATCGGTATTTCTACCGGTCGTTTGCATGCGCGCGGACCGGTCGGCGCCCAGCAGCTTACCACCTATAAATACGTGATTCACGGCAGTGGACAAACCCGCCCCTAATATAAACACCCAATAAATTAGGGCCTTATACAACCACTTATTGCCGTAGTGTTTGGAGCGTATGTTTCTGGGGCAAGTGTAAAAATACTTGGAAAAACCGTCATTTTAAGGCATAATTAGCGTGTAGGGCATAAGTACCGCCCCGCTTGAAAGGAGAATGGCCATCACTACTAGAAAACGCTCACTACCCGTTTCCCTCTCTAATCTCGAACGCTCTATTATCAAATCCCTCGACAGCCACAAAGCCGAAGACATTGTTTCTGTGGACCTCAGAGGTAAATCCGATTTTGCTGATCTTATGATTGTTGCCAGTGGCAGTTCACAACGCCACGTGTCTGCGCTTGCCGACTATGTCGTTGAGATCATCAAAAAAGCAGGGTTCGAGCATGTACCGGTCGAAGGTAAAGAATCTTCCGATTGGGTGCTGGTTGATGCGGGAAATATCATTGTGCATTTGTTTAGACCTGAAGTTCGTAGCCACTATAATCTGGAAAAGATGTGGTCGGTTGCTATCCCTCAGGTTGAAGTCGCCTACTAAACACAAGCGACGAAACAGAGCGAGCAATGAAAATAGTAATCGCGGCCATTGGTAAGGCTAAGGCCTCGCCTGAGCTTGATTTGTATCAATCGTACATCAAGCGCATTCCCTGGAAAATTACCCAAAAAGAATTTGATGTGAAGCTCGCCGATGTGGCGCAGCGCAAACAAAAAGAAGCGCAGATGCTGACTGATGCTTGCCAAGGGTATGAACGCTTGGTTGCGCTCGATGAGTCGGGCCGCACACTTTCAAGCCGTGAATTTGCCGACACACTCGGCCAGTGGCAACAGCAGGGATTCTCCTCCGTGGCTTTTGTCATCGGCGGCAGTGACGGCCTGCAACCTTCCTTAGTTAAGTCGGCTCACGTGGTCTGGTCGTTCGGCCGCGTAACCTGGCCGCATATGCTGGTGCGGCCGCTTTTGGCCGAGCAGCTTTACCGCGCACATTGTTTGCTCACAGGCCATCCCTATCACCGCGGATAGAAGCCTTTGAAAAAAGGGCTGTATTGATCACACTATTAGTAGTATAACAAACGATTATTATTGCAGGATTTACGATGAATCTAAGCCACCATACGCTCAGTTCTTATGATGCGCAGCTTCAACATCTGTTGGGGCTGATACTAGATATGGGGGCTGAAGTGCGTAAATTGCTGATCGAGGCAAAGGTAGCATTTCGTTCACGCGATGAAACGCGTGTTGCCCAGGCTAAGGCCGCCGATAAAATTATCAATGAACTTGATCAACGCGTTGAAGATGAAGCCGCTGTTATTTTAGCGTTGCAAAATCCGATGGCGATTGATTTGCGCTTTGTGATTTCGGTTTTGAAAATTACCACCATGCTCGAGCGTGCTGGGGATTTGGCAAAAAATACGGTCAAGCGCAGCGTGAAGATGGGCACCTACGCGCAGGAAGATATTATCGTGAAGCTTGAGAATATGGCCGATGTGACGATTGAGATGCTCGATCAGGCGTTGGACGCATTTGAAAATAAAGATAATGAAAAAGCCGCGCGGGTATGGAAGCGTGATGAAGACATGGACCGCTTGTATAAAGAAGTGTTTGCCTTGATGCAAAAAAGCATGATCGAACATCCCGAAAATGCACAGGCTGCAACTCATGTGGTCTTTGCGGCTAAGAACCTGGAGCGTCTCGCAGATTACACTACCAATCTTGCGAAAACCGTGTATTACGTGACCTCAGGTAAGCGCGCCGACAAGGCAATTCTCAAGAATCTTGCCGAAGGCGCTAGTTCAACTACGGCAGAGTAAATTCGATTGTGACAACCCGTCCTAAACCTGTGGTGCTTGCAATCCTGGATGGTTGGGGTCATCAGGATTCGGATGCGCATAACGCCATTGCCAAAGCCAAAACGCCGGTGATGGACCATCTCCAATCACACTATCCGCATGGGCTTATCAATGCCTCAGAAGGCTATGTCGGCCTGCCGCATGGGCAGATGGGCAATTCCGAAGTAGGGCATATGAATATTGGCGCCGGCCGTGTGCTGATGCAAGATTTGCCGCGCATTGACCAGGCCATTGCCGATGGTAGCTTGGCGCGCAACCCAACCTTGCAGGACTTGATCGTCAAAACCAAAGCCTCCGGCGGTGTGTGTCATTTGCTTGGTCTGGTTTCGCCAGGTGGTGTGCATTCACACCAGGCGCATATTGCAGCTCTAGCCAAGATCCTAAGCGAGCAGGGCGTTGGCGTGCGCATTCATGCGTTTTTAGATGGGCGTGATACGCCGCCGCAAAGCGCGCTGGAATATATAGCCTGGTTAGAACAAGAAATTGCCGGCTTAAACTCTGTGAGCATTGCTACCATTTCAGGCCGTTATTATGCGATGGATCGCGATAAGCGCTGGGACCGCGTGGAAAAAGCCTATCATGCACTGACGATGGCAGCGGGCAAACGCTTTGCCAATGCCGCAGAGGCTATTCGTGCGAGCTACGCCGAGGGTGTGAATGATGAGTTCGTGTTGCCGGCAGCACTCGGAACATATGACGGCATGAAAGACGGTGATAGTATGCTGGTGGCTAATTTCCGCGCTGATCGTGTGCGTGAATTGCCCACCGCTTTGCTGGATCCGATTTTTAGCGATTTTGGCCGTGGCCATTTACCGCGTTTTAGTGCCGCAGTCAGCATGACTGAATATTCCACCAAACTGTCCGAGTTGATGCAGGTAATATTTCCGGCTGAATCGCTATCGGCGATTTTAGGCGAGGTGGTATCGCAAGCTGGTCTCAAGCAGCTGCGCATTGCCGAAACCGAAAAATACGCGCATGTGACCTTCTTTTTTAATGGCGGGCGCGAGCAGGAATTCCAAGGCGAAGAGCGCATTTTGGTGCCATCGCCGAATGTAGCGACCTATGATGAGAAACCGGAAATGTCCGCCTATGAGGTGACAGAAAAATTGGTGGCGGCCATTGCATCGGATCGCTTTGACCTGATTGTGGTGAATTACGCTAATACCGATATGGTGGGCCATACCGGCGATATTAAAGCGGCCGCCAAAGCAGTGGAGGCAGTGGATACGTGCTTGGGTACATTATCGCAAGCGGTCTTAGATAAGGGTGGTGTAATGCTGATTACCGCCGATCATGGCAATGCTGAGACTATGTTTGATGATGAAACCGAGCAACCCCATACGGCCCATACGTTGAATTTAGTGCCTGCGATTATCGTCTCGCGTGCTTACGCAGGAAAAACATTGGCGTTACCGCAAGGCTGTCTGGCGGATGTAGCGCCTACCTTGCTTGCATTGTTACAAATACCACAGCCGCCGGAAATGACCGGCCGCTCTTTACTTGCTGGCCATGTATAGGCTGTTGGCGGCAGCCTCGATCAGCTGTTTGCTTGCTGCACCGCTATGGGCATCGCCAAAAGACGATTTAGAGCAAACCACCACACAGCTGGAAGAATCCAAGGCGCGGCAAAAAGAAATCGCGCAAGAACGTAGTAAGCTCGAAAATGAACTGGCGGCCTTGCAGCGAAGGTTGGTGGGGGCGGCGGCAAATGTACGCTCCAGCGAGGGAGATTTATCGGCATCGGAAGATAAGTTGCGTATTTTAAATGAGCAGTCCTCATTAAAGAAAGATACGCTGGCAAAGCGTAAAATGCATCTGCAGACGCTGATTAATGCGGCGCTGAAGCTAAGCCAAACCCCGCCCGAGGCCATGATTATGATGCCCGAAGGCACGATGGAGACCATGCGCGCCGCCAATGCGATGAAAATGACAGCAGACACGGTGAAGCAAGAGATCGTGGCTATCGATACTCAGGTAAAGGAATTGGCGCGCCTGGAAGATAAAATTCTGCGTCGGCGCAATGATGTGGCAGGAAAACAGGCTAATTTAGATAGCGAGCGTAAGGCGCTGGAGCAAAAGATTGCTGAACGTAAACTACTGCAAAGCAAGCTCAGCAGCGAGGAAAGCCAGGAAAAAGAAAAGATCACGCAATTGGCTAAAAAGGCCGATGATCTGCAAGATCTGATCGAAGGCTTAGAAAAAGCGGAAAAAGAAAAACAACGCAAATCACGCGACCGCAAAGCCAAAGCGCGGTCTTTTGCGGCGTCCAAAGGCCATATAACCATGCCGGCATCGGGGAGTATTACCCAGGGATTTGGCAGTTCCGGCCAGTCCGACACCAGTAAAGGCATCGTCATTAGCCCCAGAAAAAGCGCCCAAATCGTGGCCCCTTTTGACGGAGAGGTGGTATTTGCAGGGCCGTTCTTAAGTTACGGACGTATGATAATTTTACGTCACGGTAAAGAATTCCATAGTTTATTGGCCGGCATGGCAAAAATTGATGTAGCGGTAGGCGACTTTCTATTGGAAGGAGAGCCAATTGGTGCTATGGGAAATGATAGCGATAACAAGAATTTATATTTCGAGTTGCGCAAGAATAACCAGCCGATTGATCCAAAACCGTGGTTGAATAATTAGTGTAGGAGTAAGGGGCTATGCGCCGTGTAATAAAAAGCAGTGTGATTGGCATGAGTATACTCGCGGTTAGCTTCGCTGCGCACCAAGTCATGGCGGCCAATACTCCAAAACAAGATACGTTGGAGTTGTTAGGTTTATTTGGCGATGTGTTTGAACGCATCCATATCGACTATGTAGAAGAAACCAAAGACAGCGACCTGATTGAAGCGGCTATCAATGGCATGCTCACCTCGCTGGATCCGCATTCGGGCTACATGAACGAAAAAGCCTTCAAAGAAATGCAAGTGCAGACCAAAGGCGAATTTGGCGGCTTGGGTATTGAAGTGACGATGGAAAATGGGCTGGTAAAAGTAGTGTCGCCAATTGACGATACGCCAGCGGCCAAAGCAGGTATTCAACCAGGCGATTATATCAGCTATATCAACGACGATCAGGTGATGGGGCTTACGCTGTCTGAAGCGGTTGAGAAAATGCGTGGGCCGGTCGATTCTAAAGTGAAGCTTACCATTTTGCGCGAAGATATGGCCGAGCCCTTGGAAATCAATCTGCAACGTGCAGTCATTAAAATTCGCTCAGCCCGTAGCCGCGTGATTGGTGACGATATTGCCTATCTGCGTATTACGTCATTTGCAGAACAAACCACCGAGCTGATGCGTGCTGAATTTGAACGCATCAAAAAAGACATTCCGCATCTGCGTGGCTTGGTGCTCGATTTGCGCAACAACCCAGGTGGGCTGTTAGAGCAGGCAGTCAGCGTATCGGATGCCTTTTTGAAGCAAGGTGAGATTGTATCAACCCGTGAGCGTGATCCGAATAAAACCAAACGTTATGCGGCGCATGCAGGTGACGAGCTGGTGGCAGATACGATTCCAATCGTGGTGCTGATTAACAATGGTTCGGCCTCGGCTTCTGAGATTGTATCAGGCGCACTGCAAGATCATAAGCGCGCGATTGTTTTGGGTATTAAGAGCTTTGGTAAAGGCTCGGTGCAAACGGTGATTCCGCTTGAAGCGCATGGCGCGATTCGCCTGACGACGGCGCGCTACTACACGCCGTCGGGACAATCGATTCAAGCCAAAGGGATTGTGCCAGACATTATGGTGGAGCCGGCCAAAATTCAGCTGATTAAAACCGATAAGATGCGTGCTGAAGCTGATTTGCGCAATCGCTTGCGCCGTATCGATGAGAAGAAAAAGCTGGAAAAACCGACAGACGTTCCTGCGGATAAAACGCCGCTTGATGGTGCAGCGCTTGATCCGCTGAAAGATGATAAAACATCGCAAGAGAAGGGCGATAAGAAAAAAGACGCCCTGTCTTCCGATGATGCTGTGGCGGAAGATTTCCAATTACAACGTGCGGTAGATCTGTTGCGTGCAGTTAACGTCTACGGCAAAGTATCGGCAGAAAAATAATAAAGGACGTGGCAGTGAAGCTTCCGGATGTACTGAAGAAGCTTAAAGAACTTCCCAAGCGGATTTCGCTGCCACGCTCTTTTAAAATGCCAGCGCATCTGGATCAGTGGTTTCCGCTACCCCCGTTATTTTGGAAAGGCCTGCTAGGGTTTTTAGCGGTCGCTATCATTGGCTCTGTGGTAATGCTATGGCTTTCGGGCAAGCATGAAACCGAAGATGCGTTTGCATCGGGAAGGCGGCTCTTAGTTACGCTAGAAGATGGGGTTATAGCCGGCAATGTGATCGTATCGACTGCCGAAAGCGCACCAAAAGAAACAGCATCTACAGAAGACACAGCCGATAAAACGACTGATAAAGAACCGGCAACCGCAGATGAGAATGCCGTGGAAACTACAGACAAAAAATTAGCCGATGCACCGGCAGAGACAGCAACTGCAACACAAGAGCCAGAGATCCCAATCGCCGAAGAGCAAGTGGTTGCGACACCTCCTAATCAAGAAGTAATGGAAGATTTATCTGACCAAGAATTACCGGCCGTGCCGGCAGGGCGCATGATGGCAGATCAAAACACCAGCTTAACTGAAAAAAGCAAATCGGGTCCGGTGCCGGTTATTAGCAATAAGGGCGAAAAACCGTGGAAATATTATGCCAAGCCTTATGCGCGTGAAGGCAGCAAACCCATGATTGCGGTGATTGTCACCAATCTGGGACATAATAAAATTGTGACTGAAAATGCTTTACGCTTGCCCGAGAATATTACGCTGAGTTTCTCGCCTTACGCGCCGGATATTTTAAGCTGGGGCAAGTCAGCGCGCGCCACCGGACATGAAATAGTATTGGATCTGCCGTTGCAGCCGAGCGATTACCCGATAACCGATCCAGGTCCGCATGGGCTTATATTGGATAAAGGCAGTTCATATAACGAAGAACAACTGCAATGGATTATGTCGCGCCTGCCGGTTTATAACGGTTTTGTGACGCCTTCGAGCGAAGGGTTTTCATCGGACACTGAGGCTTTCAAGCTGCTACTGCAATCGATCAGTAACCGTGGTTTAATGATGGTACTGGGGCATGATCCGGCCAAGGATGAAACCAAAGAATTGCTCAACACCACCAATGTTGCGCATGTGATTGCCGATTTATTGATCGATGAGGATTTATCGGTTTCGTCGATTCAAGCGCGTTTCATCCAGCTTGAGCAGTTGGCCAAGAAGCGTGGATTTGCTGTGGCACTCGCGCAGCCTTATCCGCTGACGATTCAGCAGCTCAGGCAGTGGAGTAAAACGCTGGAAGAAAAAGGCATTCTATTAGTGCCGATTTCCGCCATTGTAAAAATGCGTTTCTCATAATAGGCACATCATGACCCATCAGCTACCGTATCGTAAAGGCGTGGGCATTATGCTGCTGAATCAGCAAGGGCTAGTGTTTGTCGCGCGCCGCATTGATACGATCTCGGAAGCCTGGCAAATGCCACAAGGCGGCATCGATGAGGGAGAGACGCCTTTGCAAGCGGCGTTTCGTGAATTGCAAGAAGAGACAGGCACCACTAAAGCCATCATGCTGTCTGAAAGTCGCGAATGGATGACCTATGATTTGCCGGAGCATTTGATACCTGTGATATGGAATGGGCGTTACCGTGGGCAGGAACAAAAATGGTTTGCCTTTCGTTTTGACGGCAGCGATGCCGATATCAATATCGATACGGAACATCCCGAATTTTGCGAGTGGAAATGGGTGCCGATACATAGCCTGCCCGATGTAATTGTGCCTTTCAAACGCGCTTTATACCAAGCGCTGGTGGATGAATTTCACGATCTCGCTAAATAAATTAATATAAATCAATAATTTAATTGGCTGATGACATAAAAGATTCATAATTTTGGATGGTTAGGATTTTACGGCTAGCCTATTATGAATGCTATGGCAGACGTACCTAACACAGCCGACACCACACCTGACGCACCCAAAAAACAAAGTTTGGGCGCGCGCCTTTTGGTCGCGACCGCATTTTCTACGATCGGTGCCAAAATAGGTTTTATCGGCACGGCGATGGATGTGAATGATTTGTTCAAAAATACCGAGATGACGGTTGGACAAAAAATTCGCGCCTCATTCAACGGACAGCTGACCGAAAAATTGATGGAAAAAATCAAAGATATCATGCGCATTGAAAATAAAGGCGCCGTGTCAGCGATTGCCAAAGCCAGCAAATATACCATCATCACTACCGTCGCCGGTACCGCACTAGGTGCGGTGATGGGCTGGGTGCGCGGTGGGCGAATAGAGCATTGGAAAGATATTTTTATTCATCCGTGGGAATCCACTAAGATTATTGTGGGCCTGCAAGAACCCCATACTGCCAAGGCAGTTGAAAAACCGGTGCCTGTGGTGCCAGTAGAAGAATACCACCCCGATAATAAGTGGCAGCAGCGCGTTGCCGCCGAGCATCCGCATAAACATAAGCAGCATGCATCGCATGTTGAGGCCGTAAGCCAAGAGCGCGGGTCGGAAGCAAGCATCAGCCTCTAACTATTTCTTTTCCCAGCCTTGCTGTATGCCCATTAGTTGGTGAATCTGCTTGGCAAGTTTTGCCGCTTCATGCGGTTTGCGAAAATCAATGGTTGGGTCCACTTCCAACACCTTTACATGAGGTGGTAATTGGGCAATGCGCGCATCCATAGCAGCTTGTAGTTTGATCAAATAGTCATCTGGAATATTGCTCTCGGTGCTACGTGAGCGCTCGGCAATGCGGCTAGATATTTTATTATGCGTTTAATCATTGCAATCAATCGTCATCTGTTAGAACCGCTCACCTATTTGATTTGACTAATTTCTACCCCAGACACTGCAAGCTGGGTATCTGAAAGTTAGAACCAGAGCCAAAGCGTTGACTGAAGCGGACTCGAACCGTTTTGCAAACGGTCACTTCCGAAATGGTGCACCAGCGCGGAAAAACTTCGAACCGCTTGATGCAATTACTTGAGGGTTTACAAGGTATGGGGAAATTACTCAAGCTCCCTAGTCTGGTAGCGGCTTGAAATAAGGCAACTACCTTGTATATTCAAAAACATGATTAAATTTGAACTTAATAGAATTGCCAATTACTCGGATGAAGAAATTATCCGTGAGATTCAGCGCGTGGCTAATGCCCTAAACATCTCGCCATTGACGATATCCGCCTTCCATAAGGAATCAAAAGTCAACAGAACTACGATTGGCAAGCGTTTTGGTGGATGGAAAGCCGCATTGGAGGCGGCAAACCTTGGTCATTTATATAGCGGTCAACCTGTTACGCAAAATATGCGTGAGCAAAAGAATAAGAATATCACAGATGAGGAGCTACTAAGCGAATTGCAGCGGGTTGCATCCGTAGTTGGTAGAAATGATATATCAAGCGGGGATATTAAAACACATAGCTCAGTACATAGGGATGTATTTAGCCGAAGATTTGGTTCTTGGGAAAAAGCAATTCAATTGGCTGGATTAGAAAGTCGTGCGCCGGGGGCAGCGCGGCGTGTACATACAAACGAAGACCTTTTTGAGAATCTTCTAAATGTATGGACTCACTATGGACGGCAACCTCATTTTTCAGAAATGAATGAACCGCCTTCTAAATTAAAAAACAAAAATTATACGAATCGTTTCGGGACATGGAGAAAAGCTCTTTTGTCATTCGTTGATTTCATGAATGGTGATTCGTCGGAAGACGTTAATAGTCCAGCAACGCCCCAAAATACTATTTCTCCGATTGAAAAATCTTTAGAGAAAACTGAAAAAAAGCAACCTGAAGATCGCCGTGAAATCCCCTTAGGATTGCGGTTCAAGGTTATGTATCGGGATCACTTCAAATGCGTTCTGTGTGGAGATAATCCGCCAGCAACCCCTGGGCTAATTCTTCATGTTGACCATATTACACCATGGTCAAAAGGTGGAAAGACGCAGATTGATAATCTTCGCACCCTCTGTGCTAGCTGCAACATTGGTCGCGGCAATAGATATTCGGACTAGGCGCACTTTTAGTTAGAACCGCCCATCTTATTGAACTCTATAGATTCATGCCTCGATTGCCCAAATTGGGTATCGGAAACTTAGAACCACAGCCAAGTCTTTGACTGGAGCGGACTCGAACCGTTTTCTGAACGGCTACTTCCGAAGTGGTGCCCCCGGTCGGACTCGAACCGACACATCCTTTCGGACACAAGATTTTGAGTCAGACATAGAGGCATCCCGTTGATGCACTATATAACCCTACAATCCACTATAAGACAAGATTTTTCAAGGTGTTCGTAAAATCAGGCATTACTACAGTTCCATTTAGTTCGATAGGAGTTTCTATCCACCGTGCCGACTATGTGCCGACTGGAAGACGTGGAAGATTTTTCTGTCGAATGATTCTACCAGATCACTTTTTGATGTTTTCACGACGTTCATCCAGATTGATGACCGTCTCATCTTTTCTTTCCAATATGGCACTAATCTTCATGCCAACGGCATCAGAGATTTTCTTGCGATGGGAATCCACCAGATGCGAATACCGCTTCGTAGTTTGCGGTGTTAGGTGACCAAGAAGCTGACCAATCTCTTCTAGCGTTAATCCAGCCATAATTGCAAACGACGCGAAGGCATGACGCAAATCATGCTTACGCAGATTCGTAATACCAGCACGTTTAAGGACACGGTGCCACATTTCGTTTGGCGGCGAGTGATGCCTTCCCAGCTTCTCCTTCACGCCTACAAAATAGCCTGGGAACAGGTAAGGATTTCCAACCACACGCTCTAACTTCCCAATTTCTGAAATGGCCAATGGCGATAAGTTAATTTTCTTCTTCCCAGTTTTGGAATCAGGAAGGTCGAGAGTATTCTCGTCGTAATTGACGTAATCCCATTTTGCAGTCAGCAACTCGCCTTGGCGTGCACCTGTATAGATGAGCAGACGAAAGAAAATCATCATGCTGCGTTCTTCTGTGCCTTCCTCTTCGCATTGGTTAATAGTTTCTATCAGCTTCCGTAATTCGCTCTCATTGAGATAGCGGTCGCGCTTATTTTCTTTGTAGCGTTTAATGCCAAGACACGGGTTGCTATTTGGCTGACGAATTCCCCAATCCTCTGCAACACTCATCATATGAGATATACAAGCAAGCGCACGGTTTGCGGTGATCGGTGACTTGTGGAGCTTGCCATGCCATTCCTGAACATCCTTACGCGTAATATCTTCCATCGCATGATTTCTGAAGTGCGGCATTATCAGAGTTCTCAAAACTTCCTTTTTGCCTGTAACCGTAGAAGGCTTGTTATGATGCACGATGTATTCATTAACATAGCGCTCCTGAAAATCCTTGAGTAAGGTCTTGCCTCTTTCCGCTTGGCGCTGATCGGCAGGGTCATCACCAAGTGCGATTTTGGCATAATACTCTTTTGCGATGACCCTTGCCTGTTCAACAGTAAGAGCGCCATGCTTTCCTATTTTAACGCGCTTCTTCGGTGCCTCTCTGCCGCCAGCTCCAGAGCGATAATCCAGAACATAGATTTTTGATCCGCTTGGTTCGATTTTTACCGAGAACCCTGGGATGTCTGAATCATAAATATGGTATCGCCTATCCAGAATTGGTGCGTTATCAACAATGGATTTTGTGAGCTTTTGTCTTTTCGGTTGGTTGGTTGTGGTAGTTTCTTCCATGTGCAGTTCCTTTTTTTATACTTATGCCACCTGCGCTTCCTGTCCCTGCATTGCGGAAAGGTCATGCACCTTGCCTTCGATGACGGCGTAGGTGTTTCCGGCTTCTTTCGCGGCGAGATCGGGAGCGTTTTCTTCGGGGCGTTTGGCCATGCAGACCAGCGCGGGGATGCCGGAAGAGATAATCATCGACATCAGGCAACCGCGATTTCTGCGGTCATTTATTTCATCCATGTCATCAATCACCATGAGATCGGACTGATCTGCCTTGGCAATGGCGACTTGCAGCAACACGCGCACGGCATATCGGGCGGAGCGTGATAGCAGGTGATATGGGCGGTTGCCGCGCCAAGGGTTCAAATCACCGTCCAGCCATACCACTTCACTGTTGAGCATATTGGATAATGGCTTCAGCACCTGATCGTTGAAGGCCTTTAGTTGCTCGTCGAGTTTTGCCTTGCGCACGCCGTTCTGGTGAAGCGCAGCAACCAGTTCCTTTTGGGTCAGGATGGATTCGTAAGTAGCGCGGGCGCGTTGCACGGCATTGAACATATCCAGCCGACGTTCCGCACGTTCCAATGACTTTTTCGCAGAGCCTGAATCCTGCTCGGCAATCGGCACTTCGGTGATGGATTCCAATTTCGTCTTGGCATCCTGCGAGGCTTTAAGCTGATGCTGTGCGACGACCAGTTTTTCTTTCGCTTGATTCACCGCACTGGCAGCATCTTTCAGTGCCTTGCCTAATCGATGATACTCTTCCTGCTGCTCCGGTGTTTGCAGCGCGGCGCGCACCAGTTGCCTTTCGCCCAGCAAATCTTCAGAGGCTTGAAGCATCAGCTCGGTGCCGCACTCAGGGCAGTTTAGCGTATGGCCGTCAGCGGTGGGTATCGCCGCAAGCTGCTGTGAAAGTTGTCGCAGTGAGGCCTCAGCATCGGCCAGTGCAGTTGTTGCTGTGGAAACCGCCTGAGTGCTTTCATCGATTTTTGCCGCCTGTGCTTCAAGCTGTGAGCGGTCAAATGCAATCGCACCTTCCGACTTGAGCGCATCTTCAAACGCTTTGTTGCACTCGGCAAAGGCTATTTCCAGCTGTGAACGATCAGCACGCTCCAGCTCAGGCTCCCATGCGGCGGGTCGCCAGTCGCCAGCGGTGGATACATTCCAGCGGGATTCACCCGTGATGTGCTTCCACTTGCCTGTCAGCTCGGCTTCTTCGCTTTTTGCCGTCGAATGCGCTTCTTCCCAACCTGATTCCTGAATCTGCTTCCAGATTTCTTCCAGTTTCGGGTCAAGGCTCTTTGGCAATACAAGCTGCAAATCTTTGAGCGTGGGTTCTGCTTTCAGCAAACGTATGAAATAGGCAACGCGCTCGGCTGCGGAGAGCTGGAATATCGTGCGAAGCCCTACGGCAAACTCAGAAGCCGTGATCGGCTTGCCTTGGCCGGTGGTTTTGAATTCCGCCAGTGGCCATGAGATTTCAGAGGTTACGCCGTTGTGTGACAGCATGACCTTACCGCTTTTGGCCAGATCATTGACCAGCTGCTTCGCGTCCTTCTTGGCGATGTTTTTTGGCAAAGGCTGCTGCGCTGATGCAAGTGCTACAGCTTGCGCGATGCTGGACTTGCCGTTTTCATTTTCGCCAACCAGTAATGCGATGGGCGCAATGTCAAAGCTCGCTTCCTGAACTTTGCGGAAATTGTGAATCGTGACGTTAATCATTAGAAACCTCCATAGTTAAATGATGCGGGATGTCCTGGCGGTGGGCCGTCAGGTTGTGCCAAGGGCGACTTTTGGCTGTTGCCGTTGGATTTACTGGGAACGGGCTGCGCTTCAGGCTTACCGCCTAAATCCAGCGTCGGAATGGGCTTATCGCTGGGCTGCGGGAGTGCCGCGCGCTGTTGCTGCGCAGAGAACGCATCAAAGACTTCATGCTCGTCTTTTGCGTCCACCACGGCTTTGAAATCCGCTTGCCCAACATCCGAGAGGCTATCGATTTCAGCGGCGATGCTGACCTGCGTGTCGAGATCGCTCACTTTCGCCAGCCGCTTGATGGCGGGTTTGGCGCACATGATGTCTTCCCACTTCACCCACGGCGTATCAGCGAGTTTTGCCTTGGCTTTATCGAGTTCCACCTTGTTGTTTTTCTTCTCCGCCTGTTCGACGCTCTTCACCAATGA
>JANRLL010000008.1:0-153817 GCA_033762715.1 Rickettsiales bacterium
CCTCAGTGGCGTAGCTAACGCGTTAAGCATCCCGCCTGGGGAGTACGGTCGCAAGATTAAAACTCAAAGAAATTGACGGGGACCCGCACAAGCGGTGGAACATGTGGTTTAATTCGAGGCAACGCGAAGAACCTTACCAGGCTTTGACATGCCCTCTATGAGCTCTTGAAAGAGAGTTCTTCACTTCGGGTGGGAGGTGCACAGGTGCTGCATGGCTGTCGTCAGCTCGTGTCGTGAGATGTTGGGTTAAGTCCCGCAACGAGCGCAACCCTCATTCTCTGTTGCTAACAGGTAATGCTGAGAACTCTGAGAAAACTGCCGGTGATAAGCCGGAGGAAGGTGGGGATGACGTCAAGTCCTCATGGCCCTTACAGCCTGGGCTACACACGTGTTACAATGGTGGTGACAATGGGTCGCTAACCCGCAAGGGTATGCTAATCTCAAAAAGCCACCTCAGTTCAGATTGTACTCTGCAACTCGAGTACATGAAGTTGGAATCGCTAGTAATCGTAGATCAGCACGCTACGGTGAATACGTTCCCGGGTCTTGTACACACCGCCCGTCACACCATGGGAGTTGGTTCTACCCGAAGCCGGTGAGCGAACCGCAAGGACGCAGCCGACCACGGTAGGGTCAGTGACTGGGGTGAAGTCGTAACAAGGTAGCCGTAGGGGAACCTGCGGCTGGATTACCTCCTTTCTAAGGATTTTGTTTATTGGACATGTTTGGCATTCAGCCGAACCTCTGATCCTAAACAAATCATCTTACATAACGCGCCGTCACCTGTGCTTAGATGCTCTCTTCACATAATTCAAAAAGCCCCCGTCTCACGACGGGGGCTTTTTTATATCCAGAGGTTTGAAAAAAGTAATTTTATAGCGTTTTACACGTAACCCATGCCACACCCTGTGCAAGCGCTCGACTTTTTATAGAGCGTGTGCTATAAGAATCGCCCGATCATAGAAAGGAACCCTGATATGAAAAGTGCCGTACTCAAAAAACCGCAAGCGGTCGAGTTTGATGTTGTCGAAAATAGCTGGGTT
Source organism: Rickettsiales bacterium (assembly GCA_033762715.1). Lineage (GTDB taxonomy): Bacteria > Pseudomonadota > Alphaproteobacteria > Rickettsiales > SXRF01 > JANRLL01. The sequence goes on from JANRLL010000008.1 coordinate 1,044, forward strand.
TCCGAGATGAAAAGCCAGATGCAGGAAGCAACCCATCTGCGCCTGATTGCCAAGCAATCGGAAGAAGCGGCGCATCTAGCGGGTAATAATACCAGCGCTGATTTCGACGAATTCGAAGAAAAATACGGGCTGAACGGCTTCGCCTGATTATATAGATATATTAATCGGTTATAATGCATGGCAGTGGCGAGGCGCACCTGTCACCAAAACTTCATATCAAAGCATTTATATCTCTTAAGCTTTTGTTGCTATGATAAGGGCAACAGAAGGAGCTTGTATGGCTTATCCGATTCCCGCTGTGCCTACAGAAGGCGAGGATTTTTACGCAGACGACCGTTATTATTGGGAAGAAGGTCATCGCGACACAACTAAAAAGCGTGTAGCTAAGCGTGCGAGCTGGCTTGCGACCACGGCCCTTACGGGCGCGCTCGCTGGTCATATTATTGGCGGCGTGACGGTGCCGGATGACCATTTATCGTGGATGGCGCCTGATAAAGATAACACATATGCGCTGGTAGACCGTCCCTTTACCGATGTGTTGAAGTCTGAACCGGATAAAAAATCCTACGTTGCCGGCTATGAGATGTCCAAAGATGTAGGGCGAGTGGCGATGCAGCGGACCCTGGCGCATGGTGGGCCCGAAAGCGAATCGGCAGGTGAGATTATCCAGCGCTATGAACATGAGCGGCAGGCCGAGCTGCAATATCGCAAAGATACGATGACAGCCTGGCAGGATGAAGTGCGGGATCCTTATGTGCATGGTCAGGCCGCAGCAGGAGCCCTGGTTGGCGCAGCTGCTGGTTTTGCCGCAACGATGCGCAGGCGTCGCCTGGATAAAGAAGAACGCGATAAATACGGTACTGTGCTCCTATGACGGATGATACGGAAACTCGCGAGTCTTTCCAATCGCCAGACGATCCTCCTCGCTTTGTCTGGAGCCGCTGATGGCTTTTTTAGGCGCTTCCGGTATGCGCTCCTGCGCATCCCATGAAAGCAGGCCGCAGGCGCACCAGCCTCCTGGCTGGTTTTTTTATCCCATACCTCTCCTCCTAAAACGCAAAACCCCGCTTAGCAGGGCTAAGCGGGGAGTTGGTTCTGATAGCGCTATCGGATTAAGCTGTTTTTTTCAGCAGCGTTGTATACGTGGTCAGTAACATATACAGGCCCGACAAGCCCACCAGCACATTGATGATATGGCTGAATGTGCCAAACATCACACCGATGATATCTACGTGGGTCAGTGCTACCAAACCGATATTCACTGCGCCAACAATCACCAGCAAGAGTGCTACTTTGTGAAGCATATGCCTTTAAACCTCCTCCCTAAATCATATGGGTTAGCTTGTTTCTTTCTTTTTAACCCATAGGAAGATAGTACCACAAAATGCTGCATCGCACAATGAAAATTGTTGCGATGCACAAAAAGTGCTTTTCCTCTTACGGTGCAAGCCTATTCGCGGAATAATGAAATAGGTGCTGTTTGATACACTAAATGTCACCTGGAAAGGGTTTTTTAGGCAGGGTTATTGGTTTAACCGTATGATATTAAATAAATAATTTAGAAATAAAACGGTTGAAAGCGCGCTAAAGCGGGTTTAAAACGAAAAGAAGTGGGATAAGAGCGGTCAGAAACGGTAGATAAGCGGTCAGCAACGGGTTATACTGCGGCCCCTTATGGAAACCCTGTTTTTAAAAATGCACGGCGCCGGCAATGATTTTGTGGTGCTGGATGCGCGTCATGTGCCGCTATCACTCAGTGTAGCGCAGCTATCGTTTATGGCTGATCGCCATCTGGGCATTGGCTGCGACCAGATCATCGTGATGGAGCATTCCACTAAGGCCGATCTATTCATGCGCATCTACAATGCCGATGGCAGCGAATCGTCTGCCTGCGGCAATGCGACGCGCTGCGTGGCCTGGCTGGTGATGGAGGAGACGCGCAAGCACGAGCTGGTGGTGGAGACGCGCGCTGGTTTGCTTACCTGCAAACGTGCTGGGCCTAAACTGGTCACCGTGAATATGGGCGCGCCGCGTTGGGGCTGGCAGGAGATTCCGCTCAGCGAGGAGCGCGATACGCTGCATCTGGGCATTGGTGCTGGCGACTGCCAGGATCCGGTGGGTGTCAGCATGGGCAACCCGCATGCGGTGTTTGTAGTGCCCGATATACAGGCGGCAGCCGTTACGACGGTAGGGCCGGTACTTGAGCATCATGCGCTATTTCCTGAGCGCGCCAATATTGGCTTTGCGCAAGTGGTGAGTCCCTCACAGGTTCTGCTGCGCGTATGGGAGCGCGGGACGGGCGAGACGCTAGCTTGCGGCTCTGGGGCATGCGCCGCGTTGGTGGCACTGAACCGCCGTGGCTTGGTAAATGATGAGGCCGAGATTCACGTGCAAGGTGGCATCCTCACCATCCGTTGGGACAAGGCGAGCAATCAAGTCTGGAAGACAGGGCCGGTGGCGTTGAGCTTTAATGGGGTGATGGATGTTTAAGGAAAATGATACCCCATCCGCAGAAGAGGAGTTGGCGCCCAACCGTAGCGCGTATTCGGGCACGATCGAGGTAGTGAATTTTGGTTGCCGCTTGAATAGCTATGAAGGCGAGATCATTAAACAGCAAGCCCAAGCAGCGGGGCTGCAGGATGCGATTATTTTCAACAGCTGCGCGGTGACTGCCGAAGCCGAGCGTCAGGTTCGCCAGGCCGTGCGCAGGGCCCGCAAAGCCCATCCCGATGCCAAGATTATCGTGACCGGTTGTTCGGCGCAGGTGCATCCCGATATGTATGCCGAGATGCCGGAAGTCGACAAGGTGATCGGCAACCAGGAAAAGCTCGAAAAGCGGGGCTATGAATTCGCCCTTGCTCGTGGTGAAAAAGCACTGGTGAACGACATCATGTCGGTGCAGGAAACCGCGTCGCATTTGGTCACCTCGTTTGAGGGTAGGGCGCGTGCTTTTGTGCAGGTGCAGAACGGCTGCAATCATCGCTGCACCTTTTGCATCATCCCCTATGGTCGTGGCAATAGCCGCAGCGTGCCGATGGGCGAGGTGGTAAGTCAGGTACGCACGTTGGTTGAGGTCGGATTTAAAGAAGTCGTGCTCACCGGTGTTGATATAAGCGATTATGGCAGTGATTTGCCTGGTGCGCCAAGCCTGGGGCAGATGATGCGCAGACTCCTGGCCCTGGTGCCGGAATTGCCGCGCCTGCGGTTGTCATCGATTGATGCAGTAGAGGTGGATGAGGATTTATACCGGCTGATCGCCGAGGAGCCGCGCTTGATGCCACATATGCATATCAGTTTGCAGGCCGGCGACGACATGGTACTCAAGCGCATGAAGCGCCGCCATCTGCGTGAGGATGCGCTGGCCTTTTGCCGCAAGGTTCGCACGCTTCGCCCCGACATGGTATTCGGCGCCGACATCATCGCCGGCTTTCCCACCGAGACGGATGAGATGTTTGCAAACACACTGCGTTTGGTGGAAGAGGCGGATTTAATGTATCTGCACGTCTTCCCGTACTCAGCGCGCAAAGGCACGCCGGCGGCCAAAATGCCGCAAGTGCCGATGAGTGTGCGCAAAGACCGTGCGGCGCAATTGCGGGCAGCGGGCGAGGCGCAGCTTCAGCGCTACCTGCAAACCCAGCCAGGGCAGCTGGTAGAGATTTTGATGGAAAAAGACGCGCTGGGCCGCAATGCGCAATTTGCGCAGGTGCGTCTGGATAAGGCGTGTGAGCCAGGTAGCCTGGTGCAAGCACGCATTACCGCAACTGATGGCAAGCTATTGCATGGGGTGGTGGTGCAATGAAATTTCTGACACGGCTTAAAAGCGGCTTTGCCAAAACCTCCGGCAAATTGACCGACGGCATCAGCGGTATTTTTACCAAGGCCAAACTGGATGACGAAACCATCGAAGCGCTAGAGGAGCTTCTGATTGCTTCCGACATGGGCGCACGGCTTGCAGCCGAGCTTTCGGGCAAATTGGCCGCTCAGCGTATGGATAAAGAAATTACCGTGGATGAGGTACGACAGTTTTTGGCGCAGGAGATCGCGAGTCAATTAACGCCTTACGCAAAACCGCTGAAGTTGGTGGAAGGAAAAAAACCAACTATCATCTTGGTGGTCGGCGTGAATGGCAATGGCAAGACCACCACCATTGGCAAGCTCGCGCATGCCTTTAAAGAAGAGGGCAAGTCGGTGATGCTTGCCGGCGCCGATACCTTCCGTGCCGCAGCTATTGAGCAGTTGCAGGTATGGGGCGATCGTTCAAACATTGAGGTGGTAAGCGGCGAAGCCAACAGCGATCCGGCAAGTGTCGCATATCGCGCTTGCGAAAAAGCCGTGGCGGATAAAACCGATGTGTTGCTCATCGACACTGCTGGCCGCTTGCATAATAAATCAAACCTGATGGATGAGCTGGGCAAAATCTATAAGGTGATTCAAAAAGTCGATCCCAGCGCCCCGCATCATGTGATCCAAGTGCTAGATGCGACCACCGGCCAAAATGCCCTTTCACAATTGCAAGCATTTAAAGAGATTGTGCATGTGAGTGGCCTTATTGTCACGAAACTGGACGGTACAGCTAAAGGCGGCATTATGCTGGCGCTGACCAAACAATTCGCGCTTCCCATTCATGCTATTGGTATTGGCGAATCTATTCAAGACCTTGGCCCCTTCGATCCTGCTGAAGCGGCAAAATCTTTATTAGATATTAACGATTAATTAAGGAATTTCTTGATTAACAATATAGTAAGGTGTACACTGTACGATATTGGTATACTATACGCTATTACTAGTTGGGGGGGCCACGTAGTGCCCGACATTGTGTCAGGAGGATACGCGCATGGCAATTAACGGTTTATTTGGAGTAGCGGCTACGCCGGCTACTCAAGACATTCAGCGAGCTAGTTCAAAATTACAAGCAGTTATCCAGAGTCTGGTAAGCGGCAATCAAGCCACGACCGATAATGTAGAGGAGCTTTCTATTGCAGCTCGCCTGCAATCGTCTGTATCGGCACTCCGATCAGTGTCGACCAATTTAGCGCAAGCATCGAGCCTAGCCCAAGTAGCTGACGGCGGTGCAAAACAAATACTTGATATATTGGTGTCGCTAAAAACAGCGGCTGAACGCGCCGGATCACCGACGCTGAACACGGAAGATCGCATTCAACAAAACAATCAGTTTCAACAGCTGCTCCAACAAGTTGATAAAATCGCTCGCAATGTGAATTTCGGCGGCCAATCGCTGCTTGATGGCAGTCTGAGCAATCAAAATGCGATTTCACTCGATAATATTTTAGTATCTGATGGCGCTAGCAATAGTGACGATGCAGAAACCCTTTCCATTGCAAATTTGACGAGTTCTGCCCTGTTTAACTCGTCGCTTAATGTATTGACGAGCGACAATGCGGTAGCGGCTTTTGCAGAAATCAGTGAAGCAATTACTCAGGTAACGCAAGCGCGCACCAATATCGGCTCCTTCCAGCGATCGATCGATTACGCATCTGCTACGTTTGATTCGGCGCTCTTCAATCAGCAAGCGGTACTTAGCACATTGTTTGACACAGATGTTACAGGAGCAAGCACCCAGTTCTCGCTAGAGTCCTTGGTGCAAGACGTGTCGACCGCACTTGCTGCGCAAGGCAATCGCTTGCCTCCAACGCTACTGCGTTTGATCAGCTAACCCAGTCGTTGGCTAGCTAGTCTTTCCTCTTTTTGGAATTAATCATCAGGCGCATACCGAGATAGGTAGAGACCCAGCACGCAATCATGAACACCGCAATTTCAACCACGCCACTTGTTTGGCTGGCGGATACGACCATGATACCAACTGCCGGCACAGCAAGCACGGCAACAGCCAGCTTGGTCCACCAGATCAGATTTCCCCACATACCTTCGTAATTACAGCAAGCGCCGCCTTTTTCGGAACCATCGTGATGCATATCTTACTCCTAATAAGAGGTTGGGTAGTCAATTAGCTGCGTTTATCCAGAGGCACAAACGCACGAGGCGCAGAGCCGGTGAAGAGCTGGCGTGGACGACCGATTTTGGTTTTCGGATCTTCCATCATCTCTTTCCATTGTGCGATCCAGCCTACCGTACGCGCTACGGCAAACAGCACCGTAAACATCTTAGACGGAATACCCATCGCGCGGTAAATAATACCGGAATAGAAATCAACGTTTGGATAGAGTTTGCGTTCGATGAAATATTCATCCGATAGTGCGATACGTTCCAGCTCGACTGCGATTTTCAGCAATGGCTCATCGATCTTGCCCAGCTCGGCCAATACTTCTTGGCAGGTTTGGCGCAATACGGTTGCGCGTGGGTCATAGTTTTTATAGATGCGGTGGCCAAAGCCCATCAGGCGCACGCCACTGTTTTTGTCTTTCACCTTTTTGATGAATTCAGGAATGTTGCTCACATCGCCTATTTCACGCAGCATGTTGATTACCGCTTCGTTCGCGCCGCCATGCGCAGGACCCCACAAAGAGGCAATGCCAGCGCCAATACAGGCAAAAGGATTGGCACCTGATGAGCCGGCTAAACGCACCGTAGAGGTCGATGCATTTTGTTCGTGATCGGCATGCAGGATCAGAATTTTATCCATCGCCTTGGCCAATACAGGGTTTACTTTGTATTTCTCGCAAGGTGTTGCAAACATCATATGCAGGAAGTTTTCTGAAAAGCTCATATCGTTTTGCGGATAGATGAACGGTTGTCCGATCGAGTATTTATGCGCCATGGCAGCCATGGTGGGCATCTTGGCGATCAGGCGATAGGCCGCGATTTCACGTTGCTCGGGAATATTGATATCCAATGAGTCGTGATAAAACGCAGACAGCGACGCGGTAGCACCCACCATAATCGCCATCGGATGCGAGGCACGTGGAAAACCACGATAGAGGAAGTGTAGCTGTTCATGCACCATGGTGTGCAGCGTCATGCGACGCACATATTCTTGTTTTTGTTTAGGGTTAGGCAGCTCGCCATATAGCAGTAAATAGGCTACTTCCAGGAAGTCCGATTTTTCAGCGAGTGTGTCGATATCATAACCGCGGTAACGCAAAATACCTTGGTCACCATCAATATAAGTGATTTTCGATTCGCAACTAGCGGTTGAGAGAAAACCAGAGTCATAAGTGAAGTAGCCGGTCTCCGCATAGAGTTTGCTGATGTCCATGACGCTGGCGCCTTCCACTGCATCATACACAGGCAGCGATACGGTTTTATTGCCAACCGTTAAGGTGGCCGCATTCTTTGCAGCAGTCGCTTTTTCAACAGCACTCATAGTGAACTCCTAAGTAAAAGGGCTAATAACATTCGCAGCATCGCAGAGATTGGTAAAGAAAAGGTTGACGTGGGAAAGGGTTGTTTGTTTGCGCGTAAACGATTATATTATTTCAGAATTTTAACCTATCGAGTGAACATGTATTCATCTTCTCATCCTTTGCATTGCATGAGCCTCCTCTGCGCGCTTACGATGGCCATATCTGGCTGCGCAGGCCCTACCAGGGCACATAAGCAGTGGGAAGACATCGATTACTCACGCGTATACAAAGCCTATGAGAGCCGACAGAACGATACTGGTTATGTACAGCCCTCTAGCTATAACTGTGTTGACGACGATCTCTATAATTGCAATTAGCCCTAGCGGGTAAGGTCTTGCTCAATACGCAAGCTGCTGCCATTTTCAGATAAGATATGCCGATAGACTTGTAAATTTTCCATGACGCGCAGCACATAGTTACGGGTTTCGCTGAAAGGAATTTTTTCAATCCAATTAATGGCGCCATCTACGGTGCCATCGGGCGTGCCAAACTGGTTGATCCATTTCCTGACATTGCCAGGGCCGGCGTTATAAGCAGCGATAGCCATGATATAGGAGCCGTCATAGGCGTTGATCAGGCGGCCTATATAATAGCTGCCAAGTACCATATTATAATCGGGCTCATACAAACGCTCTTTGCTAAAAGCAATATCGTTTTTCTGTGCGACCTCTTTGGCAGTGGATGGCAATAGCTGCATCATACCCACGGCTCCAGCCGAGCTTTTCGCATTGGGATCAAATTCGCTTTCCTGACGCACGATAGCGGTAGCAAGCTCCAGCGGTATCGCCAAGGACGGTTTGTTTTTCAGGGTGGGGTAGCCTGTTTTGGCAAGGATAATATTGCGCTGTAGGGCTTTCTTGGACGCACGCACGCTTAAAAATTTTTTTTGTATTTGTGTGCCCAACTGTGCCACTAAAATAATATGTTCGTCGTCGGTTTCATTTTCCACCAGCGAGAGGATCATTTTGTTGGCAATCTCGATCTCATTCATCTGCACGCAAAGCTTGATCGCTTGAATTAAATCGCTTCGTTCAAACCGGCTTACAGCTTCACCGCTTACCTCAGGCTCAGGGGGAAGGCGCAGCGGGGCAGGGCCCGCATGTTTATAGGCCGCCAATTGGCCATAGAGGGTAATGGGCCAAAAACTTGCTGTTTCATACCAGTTCTTTGCATTTTCTTTGTCATTAGTCTGTTCAGCCGCACGGGCGGCCCAGTAAGCGGCACGCGCTTTGCTCACGGGGAATTTGACCAGATTATACATGCGGTAAAATATGGCATAGGCTTCTTTCGGATTATGCAAGAAATCCAGGTGCAACCAACCATGCAGCCACAGTGCATCGGCAAGACCCTGTCCTTCGATCTGCGCGTGATTGGCAAGTAGCTTCTGCGCCATGCTGTAATTCTTTTCATCGATGGCTTGGCGAATTGCCATATCCCGCAGGCGCCACCACTTTTCAGGATAGGGAACTTCGCTTGGTGTTTGTAGCAAAATATCGCGCACGCCCTTATCATCGTTATGCCGCGCACGGTAACGCATACGGTCATATTGCAAGCCCAGATCTTTTTTCAGATTCTTATCCACTTGCAAGACCGCAAGTGGTGCCGTCTTCTTATCTTGGATCAGCGCTATACGTGCTTCATATAATTGTTGATGCGGCTTATCGAGCAGCTCCAACATGCGCTTGGCCGCACCAATATTTTCATCCCAAAGCAGCCTGTCCGTGCGCGCAATATGATCGCTTGCTTGCAGGAGCGAATTATGTTGGCTGAGAATGGAAGCTTCTTCTTTCACTTCAAAATCGCCCATTTTCCAGGCATCGCGTATGAGGGAGTTGATCTGCTCCTTACCTGGATGGCCGCTGGCACTCAGTGCCCGAGCGAGTGCTAGTTTGCCAAGGCCGGTAATGGGTGGGTAACGCGTAAACCAGCCGATAATCTCGCCGTCACTGACCATATATTCACGCAGCGATTGTTCGGCGCGAATGCGCAGGCGTTTCTGTTCCGGCCAATCTCTATTTTCGTCAATAAAACCGGTAATTTCGTCAAAACCGGCTTTGGAATTGGAAGACAGGCTGTATTGCCAGGTGATCAGCTTGGAAAGCGGCGGGTAATTGGCGCGCTTGGCATGCAAGAGCGCATCGTTCCAATTATTATCGTCGGCAAAAGAAAAGGCGCTTTTTGCGTGCTCCATCTGCTCATGCGATAGCGCAGCATAGGCAGGGTATGCCGCATACAGGCTTAATGCAAAACCGGTTAATACTATAACTAAAAAACGCATGAACGAGGCTTGCTAAACAGGGGGTAATGGGGCTATCTTTGTCTCACGATCACCATACAAGTCAATATAAACCATTGCGTCCATGTTAGCACCTGATGTTATCGGCCTAAGACAATTTTACGGCACATTTCTGGGAATGCAGGTGCAGTCGCTGGTGGGTAGCGCCGTGCGCCGTTTCTGGCCTGCGGTAGGACAAGATGAGTTACTGGCGATTGGCTTTTGTGCGCCATATTTGGAGCCGTATTCAAACGATTCAAAAGGCCTCTATATTTGCATGCCGGCACAGCAAGGCGCGTCCTATTGGCCCAGCAGCGACAATAACCGCGTGTTTTTATCGCATGAGGCCGAACTGCCGCTTGCCAATGACAGTGTGAATCGGGTGCTGCTGATTCATAGCGTGGAAACCAGCGAACAGCTCTCCTGGATGATGCGCGAAGTGTGGCGGGTATTAACGCCGGAAGGCAGGGTGCTTGCGGTGGTGCCGAATCGCCGCAGCCTATGGTCGCATTCGGTGCGCAGCCCTTTTGGCTATGGCCGTCCCTTTAATATGGCGCAACTCAAAACATTGATGACCGACTATCAGTTTACACCCACGCGTACCGGATCGGCATTGTTTATGCCGCCGCTGCATATTGAATCCGCCTGGCGCGCAGCGGTGGGCATGGAATGGTTGGGCCGATTATTTTGTCCGTTTTTCGGTGGGGTGTGGCTGGTGGAGGCGGAAAAGCAGCTTTATGCGACCATTCACCAAAGCGCCATTTCGCGCCAACCGATACGTCGTAGCGTGATTGCAACACCCGCTATGTCGCGCAAATAATTATTGTGCACTTAGTGCATCTAATTGCGCGATGATCTCACGGTAATGCGTTTGAGAGTAGGGTAGGCCTTTTTTCAATACCAGCCAATGATCTTGCCAATAGACAACCCCATATGCGCGGTTGTTGAGCGTGGCTTTTACGGCGCGAAGATATTCTTCTTTGCTCACTTCATATGGGATGTTGAACAAGCTGTTGCCATCAGAAAAAGGATAGGCCAGATGCAGGATAATTACTTGCGCATCGGTCTGCGCTATGTATGGGGTGATATGCGCGCGTTGGCTAAAGAAACTGCCAATATTGCTTTGCGCGGCCACGCTATCATTCGGCGAAAGCAAAGCGGCAATCTGCCCTATATGCATCGTGCGCGTATGATCGGCTAGATTAATTTCCCACATATTACGCATGGGCGATAAGGGGGCGTTTAAGAATCCCAAGGCGGTTGCGAGGCCTACACATAGCATCATCTTGCGCATGCAAGCACGTTGTTTCTTCTGGAGGGCTGAAGCGGTGCGCAGAGCTGTGACCATCATCACGACAATGATCGCGGCGCTGTGGTAACTACTGGCTGAGCGCATCATCGGATTAAGCGAAAGCATATTCGCTAACAGATCGCTGGCAGCTGGCAACAACCAGGCGAGGGAGCCCAGCGGCAATGCACACCAGAGTAACAGATGAAAGCCCAGATAATAGGCGGCATCAATCGCAAGCGTTGGTAATGTTGCAAATAATGATTCGTGCGTAAATAGCCAGTCATAGCGATGTGCAGTGCCGGCGGAAAGTTGGAAGATAGGCTGTTGATTGAGTAGCGGCATAATAATGCCCAGCACCAGAATCAGACTGGCAACACCAAGCGCTATTATCAATCCGCCGCGCTTCCAGTCTTTATAGGTTAACGCCCAGAGAAGACCGAAACCGATTACGCTTAGCCCATAATGTTCTTTGCAGAGCAGCAGGATGATCAGTGCAAAAAGTAAGGCCACAAAGCGCTTTGTGGCCTGCGCGTATAACGCGCAGGCCATGGCTAGTGTAGCAATAACAACTTCATGGAAGTCAAATAAAAGCGCGCTAATGGTAAAAGGATTGAGCAGGAAAAAAATGCACCATAGCAGCGAATATCCGGCGCTGTAATTCCAGTGGCGCGCAATGCGATAAAGCGGCACGGCAGTAAGCGCGATGCACAACACGTTTATAATCAGCAGTGTTTCGGGATAGGGCGCTAGCGCATAGATCGGAAGTAGCGCGTAGAGAATAGGGGAAAAATGAAAACCCAGCCAATGGGTCGCGTCATAAGGCGGGTTGATGGTTGAGACCATGCCGCGGCCGGCCAGCATATTACTCATCAGTTGATCGAACACGCCCAGATCGAACAAGCTAGTTTTAAGGCCGTAAAAACGCGCCAGGCTATAGGCGATAAAAAGGGCTGAGTAACAACTCAGCCCTATCCATCCTATTGCCGGCGCTGATAGGCGCATGTGATTACTCGGCGTATTTCACCGCACAGCCATAAGGCTGTGTTACAGGGGTGGTAACGTTTTTGCCGGCAGTGATCTCATCGAGTGCGGCAGTCACATAATTTGTGGCTTTGGCAATATCGGCAGGATCGGGGCTGGCAACGCTATCGATTGCCCCCATATAGGCCAGCGTGCCTTTGTTGATGATGAACATATGCGGCGTGGTTTTCGCGCCGTATAATTTGCCAATGGTGCCATCGCTATCGAGCAGATAATGCTTAGCCAAGATGGGCTGTTTAGCGAAGGTGGCTTGCGCGGTGGTGCTATCCAGATAACCTTGTTTACCAGCGGCGCTGGAGTTGATGGTAATCCAGACCAGTTTTTTATCTGCTGCCGCTTTTTGCAATTTCTGCATATTGCCGCTGCCATATTGTTTTACGACGAAGGGGCAATGCTGATTGGTCCATTCCAGCACGACAATCTGATCTTTGTAGTCCGACAGTTTCACGGCTTTACCAGTATAGTCAGTGCCGGTGAAATCAGGTGCTGCTTTGCCAATTTCTGGTGCAGCCTGGGCCGATGAGAAAGCCAGCACAATCGCTGCAAAACTCGATACACATAACGAACGTAACATCATTATTCTCCTTTGATGGTTTGAATCACAATCGATTCGGTTAGAAGCTGGGGTAATATGACCGCTTTGCCGTGCGCGGGGTAAAATACGTTAAGCGGCACGCCTTGATAGCCAAAGCTTTGCAAGAACTCTGTAATGGTTGGGTCGCGCTTGGTCCAATCGGCAATCATGAGCACGACGCCGTTATCTTGAAAGGCTTTCATGCTGGCCTCAGTATGCAGTGCTACGCGCGCATTCACCTGGCAGGTGATGCACCAGGCCGCCGTGGCATCGACATAGACCGGTGTGCCGGCATTGCGTAAATCACTCAGTGTATTTTTATCATAGGGAATGGTTTTGACGCCATGCGTATCGGATGCGTTTGAGGTGGGTTGGTTTGGCATTTCGCGCGAGGCAAGCATCGGTAGCGATACGGCTAGAATAACGATGGTAGCTAAAAGTGCCAGTAACCGATACCGTGCGCTGCCATAGGCAAAGAGTGTTTTGGCCCAGAGGATTATAATAAAAGCGAGCATACCGCTGGTGGCAATCAGCATTCCATCAGCACCTGTTTGCAACGTCAACACCCATAGCAGCCACAAGACCGACGCATACATGGGTAGCGCTAAAAATTGCTTGAAGCTTTCCATCCAGGCGCCGGGTTTCGGTAGAATACGCAAACAGGCAGGGAAAAAGCTAATCAGCAAAAACGGCAGTGCTAATCCAAGACCGAGTGCTTCAAATACGAGCAGCGCCTGCCAGGTTGGAAGCTTCAACGCTGCCCCCACAGCGGTTGCCATGAAGGGAGCGGTGCAGGGGGTGGCAACCGCAGTTGCTAAAATACCGGTTAGGAAACTGCCACGCAGGGATTCATCGTTCGACGGCGCGCGATTGCCCATGATGACCGGAAGATGAAACACACCCGACAAGCTCAAGCCCACTAAAAAGAGCAAGTAAATGAGGAATCCAACAAAGGCGGGCGATTGCATCTGATAACCCCAGCCGATCGATTCACCACTGGCTTTGAGGAATAACAGTAACGCGGCTAAGGCAGCAAAGGATACGAGAATGCCCGCCGTGTAGGCGATGCCTTGCTGCTTGGCGTAGCGATGATCGCTGGCAGCTTTTTTGACGATGGCCAATGCTTTGAGCGACAAGACCGGCAAGACGCATGGCATCAAGTTGAGAATCAAACCACCGAGCAATGCCAGCAGCAAAATGCTAGGAAGCCATAAGGTTTTTTGTGCAGGCGCCGGTAATTCAGAGCGCTGAAAGGCAATATCAAAACTGGTGCTGGTGCCCGCTTTGGCTATGAGCACCACTAGCCCTTTGATGCTCTCTGGCACATTGCTGCCGGAGCGCTCCTGGGTGAGGGTGAGCACGCCATTTTGCACGTCGAAGGAACTGTCGCCACTATAGCGAATGACGTTCTCGGTGCGAGGAAAAAACAACACATCTTGCAATGCATTCGCACCCAGGTCGTCTAGCGGCATTGAAAAAGTGAGAGAATGTTCATCATAGGTAAAACTAGAAGCCTCAGCAGAGGCCAGCGGCTGCGCTTGATAATGGGCGTTAAATAGCGCGTGATGCGACGATGATTCGGGCTTACCTACTGGTAGATCAATCGACAATGTTGCCGATTCAGGAATGCAAATCTCCTTACAGACCAGCCAGCTTGCTTTTACCATAAGCGTATAGTTTTTAGCGCTGAGCGTATCCGGCGGCATGATAGTCACCGGCAACAACACATCACCTTTATAGCCATAGGTTACAAGCGGGCCTTCTACCAGGCGCTGCGGTACCGGCCAAGCAATGGCGCTGGCAGAAAAACCTTCAGGCAATGTCCAAGACAGGCTGGTGGCAATACCGGAATCGCCAGGATTTTGCCAATAGGTGTGCCAGCCTTCGCGCGGCTTTAGTTGAATAGCGAGCTTCAAGGGTGTGGCGGGAGCGATAGCGGTGCTGTCATTAATCAGCGAAGCAATCACCACAGGGGTTGGAATATCAGGTTGCTGAGCCTGTGCGAGCCCAGGCAGGCAAAATAGAATCAGTGCGACATAAATATGAAGGCGTGACATGGATCAACCGCTTAGTTTGCGTGTGAAAGTAACAAAATCGTGAATCAGTGTCTCAAATGTTTTTTGTTGTTTGGTATTGCTTATGCCGCGTTCGCTAAGCACGGTTTCGGCATTACCGAGCGGCAACATTTTGGGATATACATACATCTGCAACGCTTCCAACGGCAATTTTAAATGCTGCAATCCCATTACACCGCCACGCCCTCCGGGTGATGCGCACATGAGTAAGGCGGTTTTTCCGGCCAGGGATTGTTGCGGCAAGCGCGATGTCCAATCGATAATATTTTTCAGCGTGCCTGGGTAAGACCAATTATATTCCGGTGTGCAAATCACCAGGCCATTCACATTTTTCATGTGGCGATGAAGGCGCGTGGCTTCTTCCGGAGGAGGCGTGGTTGGATCATCTTTATAAAGCGGCATATCAAGCTCGCTATACTCCAAAAACGTTACCGCTGAGGATGACTGCTCCAGTTGTTTGGCAGCTAAGAGCGCCAATTTGCGGTTAAGCGATTGCTCGCGATGCGAGGCGGCAAAAACAATAAATTTCATGACAGGCCTTTTAGAAACGATACAAATTTATGGAAGGCATCGGCACGGTGGCTGATCTCGTGTTTGATCTTTGGATCTAGCTCACCGAACGTTACATCATATCCGTTGGGAATGAAAATAGGATCGTAGCCAAAACCGTACGTGCCGCGCGGAGGAAAGGTGAGAATGCCATCGATGCGGCCTTCGAAATGATGTACATTACCATTGGGCAAACATAAGCAGAGTGCGCAAATGAAATAAGCGCTGGCGCCTTCTGCGGATGATTTGCGGAGTACAAATTCTGTACGAATACGTTCAAAAGCGGCATTCCAATTTTTATCGGGCCCGGCCCAGCGCGCAGAATAAATACCTGGTGCGCCACCGAGACCTTCTATGACTAATCCTGAATCGTCGGATAATGCTGCGTAAGGAGAGCTTAGTTGCGCATGGCGCGCTTTGAGCTCTGCATTGGCTGCGAAGCTGTGTCCGGTTTCTTCAGGCTCTTCTAGATTCACATCTGTTGCCGACAACACTTGAATGCGCAGAGGTTCCAGCAAGGCACGAAACTCTTTCACTTTGCCTTGGTTATGGCTAGCGATGACAATAGGGGAAATGGAAGCAAATGACATTATGCGATCGCCTGTTTTTGTAAGGTGGCAATATGTTCGACGCCATGCCGTGCCAGGCGCATTAGCTCATGGAACACGTCTTCACTTACTGGATGTTCTTCTGCCGTGCATTGTATTTCAATAATACGGCCGTCATCGGTGAGTACAAAATTAGCATCCATGCTGGCTTTGCTGTCTTCATCATAATCAAGGTCGAGTACGGCAGTGCCATTATAAAGACCGCATGATACAGCCGCGACGTGGCCAGTAATGGGGGAGGCGGGAATCAATCCCTGCGCTACTAATGATTTCATGGCCAAACACAACGCCACATAACCACCGGTGATAGAAGCGGTGCGCGTGCCGCCATCGGCCTCGATCACATCGCAATCAATAATCACTTGGCGCTCGCCTAGTTTTTGCAAATCAATCACCGCGCGCAGGCTGCGGCCGATGAGACGTTGAATTTCTTGCGTGCGGCCCGACTGCTTGCCCTTGGCTGCTTCACGTGGGACGCGCGTATGAGTTGCGCGCGGCAGCATGCCATATTCAGCGGTGACCCAGCCTTTTCCCGTATTGCGTAAAAAAGGCGGCACACTGCCTTCCACCGTTGCGGTGCAAAGCACGCGGGTATTGCCGACGGTGATCAGGCATGAGCCTTCGGCATGCCGGCTGACACGTGGCTCGATGACAATGTTCCTGAGCGCTTCGCTATTGCGACCTGAAGGGCGAGGGAGTTGGGCGGCGGTAGCGGTGCTCATAGGATTTTCCTTACGGGGTTAGGATTCATGTAATAGGCGAGTTGAGGCATCTTCTACCCGCGTTTGCAATTCTTGCATAAACACATCTTTCTTAAGACCTGGTGGTATCGCGGGTAAAAATTCAATGATAATTGTACCAGGGCGTTTCAATAGCGAATTCTTACCCCAATATTTGCCAGAGTTTAGCGCCACCGGAACCACAGGTGTTTTCAAGGTGCTATATAATGCCGTGATGCCAGGTTGATAGTTGGGTGGGCTGCCAGGGCGCATGCGCGTGCCTTCGGGGAAAATGATGATAGGTCGATGCATCGCGAGGATTTTTTTCGAAGCTTGAATCAAATGTTTCATCGCGCTCGCGCCACCGCTGCGATCGATGGCGATCATCTGCATGCGCCATAAATACCAACCCCAAAGCGGTATACGCAGCAATTCGCGCTTGAGCACGAAGGTAGGCTCCTTCATCAACATCCAAAATATCACCGTGTCCCATGCCGATTGATGCTTAGACGCATAAATCACCGCATCTTTGCTGATATGCTCACGGCCGCGCACTTCATAGCGTATGCCGCAAATGACACGTGCCAACCACAAAATTACGCTCGCCCAGGGTTTGCCCGTGCGCATAGAGGCGGGGGTTGAGATAATAAAATATGGCACCAGTATAATCGATGCCAGCAGTGACCAACCTAAATAGAGCAGGTTGAAGAGAATAGAGCGAATCAGTAACAGACATTTTGACATTAGAGTTTCTCAGCAAAAAGCAAGAACCAGTGGCGTAGTTTGCTTGCGATATATTTATGGTATTCGAGTAATAATAGACCGCGACTACTTTTATCCGTCAGCCAATGATTAGCATCAAACTCATCAGAAAAAACCGGCGCAGGAGTAAGTATCATATCGGGCAGCATAGTCTGTAGTTCGCTTTGGCTGCGCGGCATATGGTAGTTAGAGGTGACAACCAACAAATGCTTATAGGGTTTGCCCGCCAGCCATTGCTTAATTTCTTCTGCATTGCCGATGGTGTTTTTGGCGCTGGGCCCAATGGCGATTGATGCGTAATGCGCTTCGGTCAATTCGCGCCGTGTCTCGGTAGATGATTGGCGTATAATATCCCTCACCGAAATATTAGCGCCGACACCGCTGATGAAAAGCATTTTTCCGCGATTGGCGGCCAGCAGCTGCATGCCATAATCTAGGCGGCCACTGCCGCCGGTCAGTACAATAATGGCATCGGCCCAAGGCGGTTCGGCCAAAGGTGCCGTAGGAATTTTCTGCGCAAACCAAACCAGGCCACTTGCCCACAGCGCAGCTAGAAATACAAAACTACACAGAATCTTTTTCATGGGCGATCACAGCGTCTGCTTGAGTTGCTGGCGTACTGAAATAGAAGAAACAGCCCAGGCGGCAAACGCGCAGCCGATAGGCAACACCAAGGTGAGCAGCAATTGCTCATGTCCCAACGCCAATGTCGGAAGCAGCGCAAGATTGAGCGTATTGAGATAGACGCCGCCAATCCAATAGACGCAGGCGGCAATCAAGCAGCCTACATAGGCACCGGGCAATACCAGCCGGAAGGCTTCGCGTTGAAACTGGCGGGCGATATAATCATCTTCCGCACCGGTTGCATGTAAGATGTGGACGGTTTTGGCATGTAAATGCAGCGATGCGCGTGAGGCAAAGGCAACCATCGCTGCCATCGAAGTGAGAATCAAAGAGGCAATCAGCACGAGGATCAGTTGCACGGTGGCTGAGAAATCGGAAAACACTTGAACCCAGCGCTCGTGCGCATCGATTTCAATCCCGGGCGCTAGCGCGCCTAGGCGGCTTTGCAGCTCGCGGTAATTAATGAGTGCGCTATATTGGGGGCCTTTAAGGCGCACATTGAGCACGCGCGGCAAGGGTAGGCCTTCCAAACTCGAATTGCTGCCAAGCCAAGGTTTGAGCAGACGTTTCAATGTCTCTTCGTCGAGTTCGGACACATCGGCCACGCCAGGTTCCTGCCGTAGCGTATTTTGTATTTTAAAGAGAGCAACACTGATATCGGGTGTGTTGGAAGGGATATTGACGGTAAAACTGCCGGAATATTGGTTGTGGCGCGATAGAATCCATCCGTTGACGGCAAGACCCACACATAACAACAGCGCGGCTAAAAAGCTCATCACACCGATTAGCCAAGGCAAAAACTGGTGCGAGTCATCGGCGCTAAAATTGATATCGGAGTGATCTGAAAACACGCGCACAGTTATAGCGCATCACGCCGTAGTATCAAGGTTTTTTGGCGATTCCGGCTTTTTCGAGACTGCGACCATGGCAGGGCGTAATAAGCGGTCATGCAACATATACCCGGCTTGCACCACTTGTACCACCATGCCAGCCTCGACATCGTCGCGCTCCACCTGGACCACCGCCTGATGTAAGTTATGGTCAAATTTCTGTTCGAGCGGGTAAATGCGCTTAATATGGTAGCGATCAAATACCGCCAGCAGCTCATTTAAGGTGAGATCTACACCTTCGCCCAGTGTTTTAAGCAGCTCGTTTTGGGTGCGTTGTGCCACAGGAATACTTTCGCTGGCGCGCTTCAAGTTTTCCAGCACGCTCACCATATCACGTGCAAAGCCGCTTACCGCATATTTGCTGGCATCTTCAATCTCACGTTGCGCGCGTTTGCGGATATTATCGGCTTCAGCCGCCGCACGAGCCCATTGATCACGCAGTTTAGCCACTTCTTCGCTTAGGCGCTCTACTTCGCTTTGGCCAAGTTCAGCTATAGCTTCTGGCGTGGCTGCTTGAGCCTCTTCAGTGCTTGTATCAGGGGTTTGAGTTGATTCGGATTCCGGCATTTTTTTATTAGCTTCCACGATAACCTCGTTATTAATCTGTATAAGGATGGGGTATATATAGGAATAACACACTATTTTTCAATATCCGTATGTATCATCGGAGAATTATCTTGCAAAAAAATGGGAAGGCATTATCCAGGCTTTGAGAAGTCTGCTTAATGTTAAGGAGTATCACGTGAGTAAAGCTAGCTGGGGAAATAAACGTACCTGTCCAAAATGTGGCGCCCATTACTATGATCTCGGCAAAAATCCTGCCGCCTGCCCAAAATGCAAATTTGTTCATGATATCAATGTTTTGGTAAGAGCGCGCCGTAAGAGTAAGACGCTGCCGGTAGATGAGGATGATCCATTAGTACAGGCTAATAAAGCCGTTGCTGAGAAGAAAGCCAAGCCTAAGCGTCCGGTTAAAGAAATCGAGGGCGTTGATCTGGAAGAGTTTGAAGAGATTGAAGGCGAAGCAGAGGAAGAAATTGAAGATATCGAGGATATTGACGATATTGATGCGATTGAAGAAATTGAAATCGAAGAAGTCGCTGAAGATGAAGAAATGGACGATGATATTGTCCTTGAGGAAGAAGATGTCGGTGACGAAGCCTTGATCGACGCTATAGAAGATCTAGACGAAGAAGATGCCGAAAGCGAAGATGATGGTAAAAAACCTGCTTCGAAAAAGCAGGTTGTTGCGGCAAAGAAACCTGCTGCAGCTAAAGCTAAAAAAGAAGCTCCTAAGTCAGCGGCTAAAAAAGCTCCTGCGGCCAAGGTGGCAGCGAAAAAGAAGAAGTAAGCCATTCTTCAAGGTCATAAAAAAAGCCCTGCCAATCGGCAGGGCTTTTTTATTTAGCGCTTCGCGTAATTACGCGTTGTTAAACGCTTTGCTGATTTGCTCAGAGGTTTGAGCAATGCGTTCGTTGATTGGCTCGAGAGCTTCGTTGGTGTATTCGAAGATCATGCCCGAGAGTTTCAGTGATTGGTTAAAGAAGTTATCGATGCTTTGTTTAGCTACTTTATTTTGCAGTTCCAACATATCGTTGATGGTACGGCATGCAAATACGTCTTTCGACAGCTCAACGTTATCGGCGAAGGCTTTGTTAGCCGCTTCAAACGCTTCAGCGCTGATGTCTTTAGCCAGTGCAGCAGCAACGTTGCTGTATTCAATCGCTGCTTCGATGTTATCGCGAGATACGCTTACTGCTTCGTAGAGCGCTTTCGTAACAGCATCAGCTGATTTCGCTACTTGAGCCGCATTTTCACGACCGATAGCAAAAGCTTTTTCTTGTGCTTTTTGAGCTTCACCGGCGCTGCTAGCAATGAAATCTTTCATAGCGGTGCTGCCAATTTTAATAACGTTTTCTGCTGAGTTGCGGGTTGATTCAACCGCAGCAAAGCTGTTTTTGGCGGCTTTATCTGCAATGTTGGTTGCTAATTTCGCGGCAGCTTGGGTCTTTTTAGTAGCTTGTGACATAATATACTCCTGTTGTTTGTTGGTAGCCCAATTCCCTATCACATTGTAGAATAAGGCTAACGTTAAAATCGATTATGTCGCACTGCAACATAGTGACCTTCGATATAGTAGCGAACCTATGGAATGTCAAGTGTTGCAGCGGATTCAAAAAGTTCAGAAATGAAACACATTATTAAGAATAAAATTGCTATAATGTTGTTATGATTTTGTGAAATAGTTGGAAGTTTTGGGTTTACAGATTCTTTATTCCACATTATCTTGTTTTAATTATTAATATACATACTACCTGTGGTGGGTAAGGCATTGATTATTAGTTGAACATGATGAAATCACTGGTACGAATTATAATGATTTGTGGTGTGTTGGTAGGGGGGGTAACCCCTAGCTATGCGGCTACAAACACAGCTAAAAAAACTACGCAAGCCAGTGCCAGCAAGGCTAAAGCCGCTAAAGCCAAAGCGTCTAAATCAGCTAGCAAAGTAAACAAAAATAAAAAACGCGTCATCTCACGTACCCGCACACCAGCCGGTTCTGAAAGTGCTGAACGTTTTTCTGCTTTAGTGGTCGATGCCTCTACAGGTTCGGTACTGTATGAAAAAAATGCGGATGGCATGCGTTATCCCGCGTCTTTGACCAAAATGATGACACTATACCTGACCTTTGATGCGCTTAAAAAAGGCAAGCTTTCGATGGATGAGACCATGCGTGTCTCGGAAAAAGCAGCTTCGCAGCCACAAACCAATATCAATTTAGAAGAGGGGGACCGTTTGCCGGTTCGCTCGGCGATTGAAAGCCTGGTTGTGCGCTCGGCCAATGATTCGGCCATGGTGCTTGCAGAAACGTTGGGCGGCACGGAATGGAATTTTGCCCTTATGATGACCAAAAAGGCGCATGAGTTGGGTATGAAAGATACAGTGTTTCGCAACCCATCAGGCCTACCTGATGACCGCCAATATACCACGGCCTATGATATGGCGCGGCTTGGCATTGCCTTGCGTCGTGATTTCCCTGAATATTATCCCTACTTTAAACTTAAAAGCTTTAGCTATAACGGCATTACCTATCCTACCCATAATAGGGTGATGCTGCGCTTCCCTGGCGCTGATGGCTTGAAAACCGGTTACATTCGCGCATCGGGCTTCAATCTAGTAACGTCAGTCAAGCGCGACAGCTATAATATTGTGGCGGTGGTCATGGGGGGATCCAGCTCTTCGGCGCGTGATGACCAGATGATTGCCATGTTGCAACATACGTTTGCTGAGCTAGAGGGTAAAAAAAACCACTTAGCAAGCCTACATGGCAAAACGGCAAAAAGCATCTATCCAGATGATATAGCTGAAGAAATCCTCTACGCCGCTTATGCAGGGCGCTGACATAAAACGGTCATATTGACCCATCACTGTATTTTTTGCCTTCACCGTATATTCACACAACCGATTGCCTCCTTCTATTAGAATGATAGATGAAGACATATAACATGAAGGTATTCTTATGAGTAATAAGGCCGATATATTCGCGAGCATCCAGCGGGATTGGAATCAGGTGTTTTCGCTTAGCGGGCTAGATCCAGTCGAGCTATCGCAAAGCTGCGTGGATGTAGGGGAAGATAAGTTCTTTAGCTTATCATCCGCTTTATACGGACCACAGACGGAAGACCGACAATTGATCGCCACCGCCACCCACCGTTAGAAGGGCGACAGGGTTTCTACCACTTGGCTGCCCCAACGCGGCTGCTGCACATCCATCAACTGGCCACGACCACCGTAGGTAATACGTGCCTCAGCCACTTGCGTGGATTCAATGGAGTTATCCGAGCTGATATCTTGCGGGCGAATGACGCCGTGAATGGAGATTTCACGCAGGTCATAATTCACCACCATCTCTTGCTTGCCTTCAATCACCATATTGCCGTTGGGCAAAATTTGCGTGATCAATGCGGCCACTTGGGTGGTAATAATTTCTTGGCGTTTTACCGTGCCGGTACCTTTGCTGTTAGTATTACTAGCTGCCTCTAACAAGTTCGAAGGAACCGCAGTGCCAGGCAGGCGCTTAAACAAAGTGTTTTCCAAACCGAAAATAGCGGGTGCTTGGACCGATTCTGTCGACGGACGCTTACGCTCGGTTTCGTTTTTGGTTTCAGCTTTGTCGTTTACCTTGATCACCACACGCACAATGTCGCCTACGCGCTGCGCGCGTTGATCACGGAAGAAAGCGCGTGCGCCGGGTTGCCATAATGAATTGGCATATTGTTTGGTCGCCGGATGATTATCCGGCAATGGCCAGGTCATCGGTTCATAATCTGGTTTAGTCGTAGGATTTTCTACGGTGTCCAGCGCGGGGGCATTGCCAACTTGCTGGAGTTTATCCATGGTGCGTGAGCAACCAGCCAGTAAGCTGGTGGCAAGCAACGCCATTAATAAGGGAGCAGACGGTTTATTGCGTGACATAAGCCAGCTCCTTCGCTGCTACACGTTGGGATTCAGGGCCTACGCGCACGGTGGTAGAGTTTTCAACAATAGCTTGGATTGTTTTTTTGCTCTCAAGATTACGCACCGCAATCATGCTGCCGGCAGCGCCATCTTCCAGTGCCAGTGCGGTGGTCGAAATGCTCATGCCAGCCATGGTGTAATGCATTTGTATCATCGCATTTTTCCGGATGAGGGTAGGGCTTGCGATTTCATGTTTACGGATGGGGCGAGACGACGAAATCGTGCGCATTGGTGACTGGCCGATCAATGCAGCCATATCGGTAATGGTGTCGTTACGCAGGCGATCCGACGGATAGGATTTCATTTCAATATCATCTTGGCTGATTACATCTTCTTTGCGCAGCGGGCGTTTGAGCACCGGTACTTGCGCCATTTCATCATAGCGACCGGCAGCGGGCATCGCAGTAACGGTATCTTCGCCCGACATCACGAGCAGGTTGGCGCTCCAGCGAGATGAACTCTGATCGACGACCAGTCCGCGCACTTGCACGGTAAGCGGTGCGGTATAGCTATAGAATGTTTGCCCAACGCGACCCGTCATGGTGGCGGCCACTTCCTTGCTGCCATTCTTTTCCGAAATGGCCTGGGCGATGGCAGCTTCCGCATCATTATAGGTGAGTTGGAATAGATGGGCTGTGGACTCATCGGCTTTAGCGGCAAAGCCCACGACAGACATCATTACGATAGATAAGGTAACCTGCAAAAATCTAATCATGGCTTATACGCTCTGGTTAAGGTTCTGTAGCATCTCATCCGATTTGCTGATGATCTGGCTGCACATCTCGTAGGCGCGTTGGGCACGAATCAAGTTGGTGAGCTCGGTGATCGGATCTACGTTCGAGGTTTCTAAAAATCCTTGTAGCAACGTACCGAAACCGTCACTGCCTGGGCTGCCTAATAAAGGTGAGCCAGACGCTGTGGTTTCAAGATACAAGTTATTACCGATGGCCTGTAAGCCAGCGCCATTCACAAAATTTACCGTTTGAATTTGGCCCACGATTTGTGGCGTGGTGGTGCCTTGAATAGTAACCGATACCTGGCCGGTTTGATCGATATTCACATCCACCGCATTTTGGGGAATGGTGATGGCAGGCTCGAGCTGGTAACCGTCAGCCGTTACGATAATACCGTCTGGGCTGAGTTTGAATGAACCGTCACGTGTATAGGCCAGAGAACCATCTGGTTGGGTAATTTGGAAATAACCATTGCCTTGAACGGCCAAGTCAAAAGTGTTGGAGGTGGATTGCATACCACCTTGTTCGTTATTGCGTGAGATAGCGGCGGTCTTCACACCCAAGCCGACCTGAATACCGGTTGGGATAATCGTGCCGTTATCCGATGAGTTGGCACCGGCTACGCGTAAGTTTTGATAGAGCAGATCTTGGAATTCCGCTCGTTGCAGTTTATAGGCCGTCGTGTTGATGTTGGCCAAGTTCTGCGAAGTGGTATCCACGAACAGCTGCTGTGCTGACATACCGGTTGCTGCGATACTAAGTGATCTCATATGTGTATCTCCAACGTCCTAATTAACCTTGTTGTGTCCATGCAGTTGCGGCTTTGCGCTGCAAATCATAAACGACTTCTACGTACTTCGCGGTATTGCTTACCCCACGTGATACTTCCATCATATGGGTCATCTCTTGTATGGGCTGTACGTTTGAGCCTTCCAGCGCGCCTTGCACAACCAGCAAGGTTTCATCGGCGACTTCAGGCGCAACATTGCTTACAAATAAGTTGTTGCCTGCACGCTCTAACAATTGCTCATTGCTGAAACGCGCGATACCCAGTGTGCCAAAATCATCGCCGTTGACCTTGATGTTACCAATAGAGCCAATGTCGATCGTTTGGGTATCTTCCGGGAAGGTAATGGGTTGCCCAGCATTGCTCAGCACGGGGTAGCCTTCCATCGTTACCAATTCGCCTGCATTAGAAAGCGTAAAGTTGCCGGA
The DNA here is from genome assembly GCA_033762715.1 of Rickettsiales bacterium. Lineage (GTDB taxonomy): Bacteria > Pseudomonadota > Alphaproteobacteria > Rickettsiales > SXRF01 > JANRLL01. The sequence continues at coordinate 26,241 of JANRLL010000008.1, forward strand.
GCGCGTATAACGCTGCCCCAGCGGAGTGTCGACCATGAAGTAACCATTTTGCACAACCAGATCGAGCGGGTTGTTAGTAACTTTGATCGGGCCGGCTTCAAGGTTGCGGTAGTCACGTACATTATTGGCCATGGCGACGGTTGAAGGCTTGCCTTGGCTCATATCTTTAAAGAGATACGACTCAAACATGACATGATCGGCGTTGTAGCCGGTCGTCGTGCTATTGGCGATATTATTGGCAGTAACGTCCATATCGCGAAACAGAGCGAGCTGTCTTGAGAGTGTGACGTATATACCGTTATCCATGGCGCTTCTTTCGAAGAATGTTAACTCAATATCAAATTCTGATATCCGCCCATCAATAATGCATAAACCGTGCCAACTCGTTCGCCTCCCTGCTGGCAGCCGAAAGCTTCCATATATTCAGGGCACTTGAATAAGACGTCGGGGGGATCTATACATGATATATCGTATTATTTATCAGGAAGGGTATTACACGTATGGCTAAGGCAAAACCGGCCAAAGAAGAAACCGAAGAAAAAGAAGAAAAAACCGAACAAGCCGAAGGCACAGACGGCGAAGGTGGTGAGGAAGGCTCTGAACAGGCACCGAAGAAATCAAAGAAAAAACTCATCATTTTCGGTGCTATCGGGCTGGTTATTTTGCTCGCAGCCGGTGGTGGCGCTTATTATTTCTTGGGTATGGGTAAACATGCTGAAGAGGCGCAAATCGCTAAATCAGCGGAAAAGCGCGTCTATTATAATATGCCTGAATTCTTGGTGAACCTGAATTCTGGTGGCAAACAGGCAAGCTTTCTTAAGATTACCGTAGTGCTGGAGCTGGCGAGCCAGCAAGATGTATTGACGGTAGAAGCCAACTTGCCGCGTTTGTTTGATACGCTCAATACCTACCTGCGTGAATTGCGGGCAGCGGATTTGGCGGGTTCGGCGGGTATTCAGCGCTTGCGTGAGGAGCTGATGATGCGCTCCAATCAGGTGCTCGCCCCCACCAAAATAAACGATATACTTTTCAAACAGATCGTTGTGCAATAGCGGCCAGGCGGCGATTGGCATAAGTTTTGCCCATACTAGCCTGTATTAACCATAGGTGTGGTGGTTCGAAGTTATTTGTGCCATACCCATGCTTGTGGTATAAGTTACTGAACTGATAGAGATTATATGGCTGACACCGAAGCAACTAATGACCAAGCCGCGGCCGATGAATGGGCAGCCATGCTCGAAAAAGAGCAACAGGCCGGCGCTGATGCACCTCCACCGCCAGAAGAGGGGGGTGAGCAACGTGTTTTAAACCAAGACGAAATCGATACGCTATTGGGCTTCGACGTGAAGAAAGACGGCGAGGGCAGTGGCCGTGAAGGCATCTACGCCATCTTAGATAAATCGATGACGGCTTACGAAAAACTGCCAATGATGGAGGTTGTTTTTGATCGCCTCGTGCGTCAACTTTCCACCAGTTTGCGTAACTTCACGTCTGAAAACGTCGATGTAAGCCTGGAATCCATGACCAGCATTCGCTTTGAGGATTATTTAAATTCGATTCCACTACCGGCGCTTTTGGTGGTCTTCCGCGCGATGGAGTGGGAAAACTACGGGATTGTCACCGTCGATAGCTCACAAATTTATTCGATGGTCGATATTCTGCTGGGTGGCAGAAAATCAAATCGTCCAGTGCGTATTGAAGGTAGGCCTTATACCACTATCGAACAAGACATTGTCAAGCGCATGGTTGATATTGTGCTGACCGATATGAGCGGCGCTTTTGAGCCGCTATCGCCTGCGACCTTCCATTTTGAGCGTTTGGAAACCAATCCGCGCTTTGCCACCATCACTCGCCCGGCCAACCCGGCACTCTTAGTGCGCCTGCGTGTGGATATGGCGGAAGATCGCGGCGGTATGGTCGAAATATTGATGCCGCACACGACGCTGGAGCCCATCCGCGACTTGCTGCTCCAAATGTTTATGGGTGAAAATTTTGGCCAAGATACGGTGTGGGAAAAACATCTGGGCAAGGAATTGCGCAGCACTGCGGTAACGATAGAAGCCATTTTGGATGAAAAAACCGCGACGCTCAAAGATATTATGGCGCTTAAAGTCGGCTCCACACTATTATTGGACAGCGAGCCCGATGATGAAGTAACGTTGCGTTGCGGCGGCATTCCGGTTACCACCGGTATGTTGGGACGTGTAGGCGAAAAGGTGGCTATTTCACTTAGCAATCCGGTTAAACGCAAATTAAAGGAAACATGATGTCTGGGATCGTGGCGAATTTATTAGTGAATCTTATCATGGTTGCCTTGTTGATGGTGACCATCAGCTATTGCTGGATGCTCAATCGCCGTATCAAAGTGTTGCAGGATAGCAAAAGCGAATTAGCCCAGCTGCTGCGTTATTTCGATGAATCAACGCAACGCGCATCCGATAGCATCGTATCGTTGCAAAACACGAGCAAAAAAATTGGCGATAATATTCAAGGTCGCTTAGAAAAAGCCAATGACATGCTAGATGATTTGGCTTTTATGATCGAAAAAGGCAATAAGGTTGCCAATCAAATCGAAGCTGGCCTTGCCGTGCAGCGCGCCCGCACACGTGCAACGCCTACAGCGGTTCAAACCAAACTGGAAGAAATCGCACAAGAAGAAATACAGGCTGCAAGCGCAGCACCTATAGTCAAAAGACAACCGGTTATCGAGCAGCCCGCGCCAAGAGAAGAAAAATCAAAGGCGGCGATGTCGAGCTCACTAGAAAATATTCTGGAACGTATCAGCGAACGTAATAAAGCCAATGCCTCTAAAAAGGTGGAAACCATTGCAGAAGATGTGGCTAAAGACATGCCCTCCATTCGTTCTAAAACCGAAATGGAATTGCTTGCCATGCTTAAATCCGGCATGAGGGGTTAATTTGAATACCATCCGTATTATACCGCTTACAATGGCCATGGCGGTAATTTTTGCAGCCCTTAAATTAGCGGAAGTGACGAACGGCTCTCAGGCGCTTTCCGATGCGCTCGCGCAAAATGAAGCCGCTCCGGAACCTGCCAAGCCCGCCACACCAGCTCCAGCTACGCCTCCTGCAACGCCAGCTGCTACCGCACCGGCTGAGCCTGCCGCGGCTAAACCGGCAGAGCCAAAACCCGAAGCAGCCAGCACTGAAGCCAAGCCAGCTGAAGCTGAAAAAAAAGAAGCTGCTAAAAGCGATAAGCCACAAAATCCGGCTGTGACCGAAGAATCGGGCGTGGCACCGCAAGGTCAGTTTTTCTCAGCGGTTGAGTTGGATTTATTGCAGAATTTGTCGTCACGTCGTGAAGAGCTTGAGCGTTGGGAAAAAAATATTCAGGTAAAAGAAGCAGCGCTTGAAGCCACGCAAAAACGTGTGGATGCAAAAATCCAGCAAATTGAAACCATGCGCAAAGACGTGTCGACCTTGCTTGCGCAATTCAACGAAAAAGAAGATATGAAAATCCGCAGCCTCGTGAAAATTTACGAGAGCATGAAACCAAAAGATGCAGCGCGTATTTTCGATGAGATTGAAATGCCGGTATTGCTGCTGGTCATCGACAAAATGGCCGAGAAAAAAGCCGGTACTATTTTAGCCGAAATGGATCCTAGAAAAGCCAAACAAGTTACAGTAGAGCTCGCGCAACAACGCAAGCTCAATGCCAGCAGATTGAGCGCTGCTGCGGCTGAAGCTGTTGGTCAGCCCCCCATACAATAACCCTCTTATAGCGACCCTTCATGCAGCCGGTTCATTCGTTCGACCCTACCATTTTTCGTGAATATGATATACGCGGCGTCGTGGGTAAAACCCTCTCGCCCGCAGATGCCTACTGGATTGCGCGTTCTTTTGCAGCGCAGGTTTCAGATCAGGATCAGCCATTTATTTGTGTCGGCCGCGATGGGCGTTTTAGTTCGCCCGAGATGATGGATGCGATTTGCAAAGGCGTATGCGATCAAGGCGTGAACGTTAAAAATATCGGCTTAGGCCCAACGCCGATGCTTTATTACGCATCCTATAGTTTGAAAGCGGCTGGCGCGATTATGGTGACCGGCTCGCATAATCCGCCTGACCATAACGGCTTTAAATTCGTGCTGCGTAACGGACCTTTCTATGGCAGCGATATTCAAGCGTTAAAAGAGCTAAAACGTATTCCTGCTGCAACTAAGTCAGCAAGCGTTTCATCGTATGCTGTTCAACAAGACTATGTAGAAAAGCTGGTGGCTGCCTATGATGGCACGCGTCCACTGTCTATTGCTTGGGATGCAGGCAACGGCGCAACCGGTGATGTTATGTCGGCTCTGTGCAAAGCATTACCTGGCAAGCATGTGCTGCTTAATGAAGTGATTGATGGCAGTTTCCCATCACACCATCCGGATCCGACCGTGGCTGAAAATCTGCAGCAATTAATTGAAACAGTGAAAACCCAAAAACTCGATGCGGGCATTGCGTTCGATGGTGATGGTGATCGTATCGGCGTGGTGGATGATGAGGGACATATTCTCTGGGGCGATCAATTGCTGATGCTCTATGCGGCTGATGTATTGCGTGAACATCCGGCTGCGACCATCATTGCCGATGTGAAAGCCAGCGGTGCATTGTTTGAAGAAATTGCCCGCTTAGGTGGCAACGCACTGATGTGGAAAACAGGTCATTCTCTGATTAAGGCTAAAATGGCCGAAACCAAAGCCAAGCTTGCGGGCGAGATGAGCGGACATATTTTCTTTGCCGACCGTTATTATGGCTATGATGATGCGCTTTATGCAGCGGTGCGTTTGGTATCATTACTATCGCGCTCAGGAAAAAAACTATCCGATTTGCGTAAGGCGCTGCCGGTTCGTATCAATACACCGGAGATTCGTTTCCCGTGCGATGATCTGCGTAAATTTTCCGTCATCGATGAAGTGAAGGCGCGTCTTACTAAAGAGCAGGCCGATTTTAGCGCGGTAGATGGCGTGCGCGTCAATACGCCAGACGGCTGGTGGTTGCTGCGCGCATCCAATACACAGCCCATGTTAGTCGCACGCTGCGAAGGCAAAGATAATAAGGGATTACAAGGGCTTAAAGACAGCTTGCGCAATCAGCTTTCCTTAAGTAATGTCGCGCTTCCGTAACATACGGAGGCGGTCAGCAGACCGCCGCGCCCGTGGCCTGGCTCCATGCGAAAAGCAGGAGTTTTCGCGGGAGCATTATTATAGTGTCGGGGCGTAGCGCAGCCTGGTTAGCGCACCAGTCTGGGGGACTGGGGGTCGGAGGTTCAAATCCTCTCGCCCCGACCATTTAAATCAAAGCAACCCTAAAATTACCGCGGTTTAGCAACTGTTGGAATGCGCTTATATTGCTCTTTCCACCAGGACGCCGACTGATAATAGGTAATAGTATTTTCAATCTCTGGATCATTGGCAGATTCGCGTGATATGATGTCGGGCCAGCTATATTGCTCCACCTGGCGTTTCGGGGCTAATACCGTTAACCCGTCTTCTTTTGCCAGGGCTATTTTTTGATAGTTGCTGATGAAGGCGTGGGGGATTTCATCGTCATCATTCAGCAAATCTTCACCAAAGAATTTCGTGTAATAGCTGAAATTCAGCAAGCCTAGCAGAACAGGTGCCATATCAATTTGGCTGGCAATTTTTTCATAACGCTTAGGTTTGATAGAAGAGGGCGAATAGAAGATCATTGGGATATGGTATTTATGCGGATCTAATTCTGCTTTGCCGCCTGCACCAGCGGTATGATCAGACACGAAAACAAAGACAGTATTGTTAAACCATGGCTTATGCTTTGCATCTTCAATCAGCTTTCCCACGCTATAGTCAGCGTATTTTACACCACCCAAACGGCCTGAATGCGATGAAATATCAATGCGGCCATCGGGATAGGTAAAAGGGCGGTGATTGGATGTTGTCATAATCAAATGCATAAAAGGCTTGCCGTTGGCATAAGAACGATCACCTTCTTTAATAGCGCGGGTAAACATATCTTCGTCGCATACACCCCACACATTGGCAAAAGAGATTTCATCACGAGCCATAGAGGTGCGGTCCAGAATATCAAAGCCATTGCCGGCAAAGAAGCTGTTCATATTATCAAAATAGCCATAGCCGCCGTAAATAAACTTGGTGTCATAGCCGCGGTCTTTAAAAATAAATCCAAGGGAAAATAAATTCTCGTTTCCAGGGCGACGTATAATCGATTGGCCCGGGGTAGGGGGAATGGAAAGCGTGACGGCTTCTAGCCCACGAACCGTGCGTGTACCGGTAGCGTAGAGGTTGGAAAAGAATATGCCTTCCTTTGCAAGCCTATCAAGGTTAGGCGTTAGACCGTCTTTATTACCAAATGTGCCCATATAATCAGCGCTCAGACTTTCCATGACCACAAGGATAACGTTTTTACGTTGTTCTTTGCCTTTGGCTTGAATAAGTCGTGTCAAATCTTTCCCATCGTCATGCACAAAAGTAGATTCTTTTTCCCATAAAAGATTGCGTGCATTTTTTTGAATATCGGCATCAGGTTTAGTGGAGTAAAAGCGCGTATAACTTATCTCATTACTCCAAAAGGCTGAGAAAAGATTATAGATGCCATTGGCAGCAAGCTCGCTTGCTTCGGCATTATCTTTTATTTGTGACTGCTCAATGGAGCTAGCTGAATATAGTAGGGCGCAACCTGCTGCCAAAACAGCAGCTGCGCGGGCGCGACGTTTAAAGGATGGTTTTTCTCCCATGGGAAGCGGTTGCAGGCGCAAGCTTATCCAGGTGATGAAAGTCGCGCCTACGGCAATAGCGAACAATAGCCAATAGAGCGGATAGGACTCCATAATATTGCCGATTACTTCCTGGGTATAAATCAAATAATCAACGGCAATAAAATTGAAACGTGTGGTGAATTCCGACCAAAATAAATGCTCGGCTACCGCATCAAACAATACAATAAACGCAAATAGCAGCCGCAGGATTTTGTCAGTTATTTGATCGGTGCGCTCACCTTGCTTTTGGGTGGGCAAGGCAAGATGGTATAGGGCGATTGGCAATAAAAAGAAACTTGCGGTTACGCAGTCAAACCAGAAGCCTCGGGCGAGTAATGCTGTAACGCTGGACGTATCAAACTCTACGTCCAGTATGGCGCGCATCAAAATAGAAAGACGCAACAATGTTTGCGAGAGTAGAAAGATTGCTGCATACGGTAGCAAGCGTTTCAATAGCATAATTGTCCATGTAAGAGTGAGTTAGGTAGGTGCATATAGTAGGTTTTCATAAAAAGCGCCATAAGGCAGCTCTTTATGTTTAATCTGGATTTCTAAGATCCATTTGCCGGATTCAACGCTTTCGGGGAAATGATTGATGCCGCGCTTCCAACCGCGATGAGGAAAAGCACCGATCAAATGACCGGCCGGATCGAGATTCCATGCCACATTCATTTTATCCGCTAGCGCGTAGATATGCTCATAAAGCGCAATACCTCTAGGATTATGGCGCTGCCAAAAATCGATCGCTTCATGAAAAATAGTGCTGCTGGCATCAGCGAGTCTGCACTTCTCACTGTCGTTGCCAAAGACCACCGTGCGACCCGCATCACCCTCGACGCCATCGTGCACAATGCCAATATCGACAAAGGCGATGTCGTCTTCTGCGAGGGTGTGGTCCTCTTTGTTTTTTTCCATAAAGGTGAGCAGGCTGTGTTCGCCAAAGCGCACATAGGGCGGGTGCCAGGTGCGCTCGATGCCGTGACGGGCAAAACAATCCAGTGCGAATTGTTTGATTTCACTTTCCAGCACGCCTGGTTTTAGCTGCGCAATGATTTCATCTAAAATGGCATGGGCCTGCTTGGCGCGGGCAATGGCATGCTCGACGCGTTGCTCAGCTGTATAGCTATGGGTTTTTGCTATTTTTTCGGCTAGTTCCGGTTCCATTGCCATTACCGTTTTTAGAAGGTTGCGAGTCATGTAGCACTTTGATTAGTGGCTCAGGCGGCGTATTGATAATAACGGGTGGAGTTTGAGGCGCCACGCTAGGTGCGCCAAGTATTTGCGGTGGTTTTTCAAAACCAGGATAATCCACCCAGTCGCCGGGCTTGATACCCACGCGCTCGCATATACCGCCGGCCAAAAACAGCATCGCGAGAATTGGCATGTTTGGATAAATATCTTCCTTGAGTTCAGACAGCGCCACGTTCGGTACGATCTGGGTAATAATGCCTTCTTTGCTTACAAATAAAATATCGAGCGGTGCGTAATCGGTGGTGTGAATAATCGGAAATACGGTCGGCGCATTGAAAATGAACATCACACCATTTTGCGGTGAGGGGCTGCTTAAGTTAAACCAGCCTTCTTGACGATAAAGCGTTTTGGCATCGCGCACTTCCATGTCGAAAGTGACATTGGCTGCAGAAGCCGCATCACCGGCTGATTGCCAGGGTAGGGAGGGTGTGGCTTGCTTACGTTGAATGTCGACCTTGGCGCGCGAATAAAATAACGCGGATTGTCCGTATGCGACAAATGGCATGCAGGCTGCAAGTAACAGCACGAGGTAGCGCTTAAGGTTTTGTTTTAGATGGTGCTTGAAATAAAGGATGGATAACACGATCGCCTACCTGAATATTATGCTGCGTGGTACTGCCGCCCGCCAGTTCTAACACAGCGCGAGCTGGTCTTCCAGAGCTTATCAATGCTTCCGACAAGGGCGGGGTGTTGCGGACGATATAACGAATGATACCGTTTTTGTCGATGAACAGCATGTCGAGTGGTGAGGGGGTGTTTTTCATCCACATCGTACGAATATCATCATCCGACCACACGAATAACATGCCGTAATTTTCGGGAATATGGAGCCGGTGCATCAGGCCATTTACTTGCTCCGTTGCATCGTCGGCAATATCGATTTCAAAGATAACCGCTGCTGTTGGGGTTTGGATAGCAAGGGTTGGGCGTGGCTTTTCTAGCAATGCCGGTCCATGGACCAAGCCTAGGGCAGATAAGGCAAAAATCAGGAAAATAAGGGTATTTTTGAGCCGCATAGCTGCATTTAGGTTTTCGTAACACAATTATCATTATAATAGGCTTATAAACCTAAACTATTCTGTAGTATAATCTTATTTATGGCAGGCATTAGACATTTTACCGGCAGTCGGGAGTATGGCAAAAATAGTATTGCCAGCCAGATGATGCGCTTCGAGCTGTCTAAAAAGGGCAAGCTTGATCCTACGCAGCGCTATAAAATGATCATGAAGCAAAAGTTTGAGGAAAACCGCAGCAAGGCGTTGCTCACAAAAGGCGGAGGCATGCAGCGACGTAAACTCTCCAAACGCGCCGAACAGGCCATGAAAGAATTGGCCATGAAAAAAGCGATCAAGCGTGCGCGTGAAATGCGCAAAATGGTGATCGTGACGCCCCGCCAATATCAAAATGGTAAGTTAGATAAAAAAGGTAAGATTTATGACGTGGCCGGTAACGTGGTCGGTCAGGTGAATCTTAAAAATGGTCGTATGACCACCAACATGGGAACGCCTATAGGTAATTACAAAGCCAAGTCGATGCGCACCGATTCGCTTATTCAAGATTCGATCAATAAATACAGTCCCTACATGATTCAGCAGCGCAAGCTCCAAGCATTGCAGCAAGAGCAGCTCGCGTTACTGGCCGCCGAGCAAGGTGGCGTATGGGGTGCTTCTTCGAACGGCGGTATTGGTGGCGGATTTGGCAGTGTTGGTGGCGGTGTTTACGGCCAACAAGGAGAAACCCCGCGCTTCGCAGCTGGTGTTACAGCCTGGGGTGCGATGAGCGATAACGTGCATGGTACGTTTACGGATAACGCCTGGGGCACGATGGCAGATAACGTTTGGGGTACGACAGAAACTAACGTCTGGGGTGGTTTTGGCGTTGGCGGTATGTGGGGCGTGAAAGGTCCTAAAATCTGGGGTACTGGCAGCGGCAAAAACTTTATCAAAGGCATTACCAATGCAATCGCTGGCCTGTTTGGTTTCGGCTTTGGCAAGCAAGGTAATTCCGACAAACTTAAAGCCTTTAATGCGTTTCGCGGCGCGGGTTCACGCGGTGGCAGCGGTAGTGGTCGTGGCGGCAGCGGTAGCGCGCCTGCGCGTGGTGGTGGCGGACGCCGCTAATTTTTTCTATGCACAGCAAATGGTGAGAAGGCTTGCTGGGTGGGCATAATTTCCACGCGATTGATATTCACATGCTCCGGTTGGGTGATAGTCCATAAAATCGTGCGGGCAATATCGTCTGCGCTCAGGGGCTGCATACCGGCATATATACTGTCGGCCTTCGATTGATCGCCGCCAAATCGCACCACAGAAAATTCGGTTTCGCACATGCCTGGCTCAATGCTGGTGACACGAATATTCTTGCCCAGCAAATCAGAACGTAAATTGAGTGAGAGTTGCGTGATAAAGGCTTTGGTTGCTCCGTACACATTGCCGCCTGGATACGGATAGGTGCCAGCAATTGAGCTCAAGTTCACAATATGCCCGAGATCGCGCGCTACCATGCCTGGCAGCAAGGCATGGGTGCAATAAGCCACGCCCAAGATATTGGTGCGAATCATTTGTTCGATATCAGCCATTGATTGCTGCTCAAAGGCATTAAGCCCCAACGCCAGTCCGGCGTTATTAATCAAAATATCCACTTGATCAAAACCGGCAGGTAGTTCCGCGATAGCTTTATCTACCGATTGTTTATCCGACACATCCATAACAGCGGTATGGAGTTTCGCGCCGAGTTCTTTTTTGAGCGTATCGAGCCGTTCTTGGCGACGTCCGGTTGCGATGACCTTCGCGCCTTCTTGAATAAAAAGACGTGCACAAGCCTCGCCAAAGCCAGCCGTAGCACCGGTAATAAAAATGGTTTTATTCTTCAGCATATACCCCTGCTTTTTTGATCAGAAAAATACAATATTCTTATATTTCAAAAAGATGGATTTGAAAAGCTTCATTATTCTGTAACAGATTTAGGCTATAATTCCTAAGATATATAAACCATTATGCAGCATTATCGTCATGGATTCAGTCAATGCCGGAGATATTGTAAGGCTCTATACGGACGCTGAAATCCAGTTTGTCTCCAATGGCCCTGCCTATAAAGTTCGCTATATCGATAATGCGACGCCGCCACAATTGCTGCTGACCAATACACTAACGGGCGACATCGAAACCATCAGCGCCGGTAAACCATTATCCATTGGCCGCGATCCTAAAAATGATTTGGTGCTATCGAATGGCAATGTGTCCAGAGCGCATGGCACGATTCAATATATTCAAGGCAGTGGATTTGTGTATTCGCATACTGGCAAGAATAATGCCTTTATCCAACAGCCAGACCAATTACGTGCATCTGATAGTGACCGTATTCCCATATTAAGTCATCAACGTGTCGAGGCACGCCAGGTGCACACCACCATGATCGGTGATGATCCGCATGAATTATGGGTGCCGTTGAAAGTCGGAACACGTATTGCCTTCCATCGCACCATGCCGGTTTACACCGTAACGCAAGCCGATCCCGATACGCATACGCTTCGGTTAGTACGACAAGGCGATGGCGACAAACGCTATCCACGCGAAATTATTTCTACCGGTGAGACCGTATCGCTGGGTCGAGACGGCGATAATAAATATATGCTGGTGAACTCGGCTATCTCGCGCAGGCAGGGCACAATCGGCTGGTCGAAAGAGCAGGGTGAATTCGTCTATCATGTGACGGGTGCTGCCGTGCCGGTTGTGCATGCGCATGACGAGTTGATCAAAGAGCAAAAAGAATTATGCGAGGCGAAGGAATTAGTCTCAATCGATAATGCGCAGGCAAAATTAAAGCAGGTGAATGAGCTCATCAGCCGGGTGGTGCAGTATCAAGATCAGCTGGAAAATGTAGCGCAACTTGAGCATTCGATTATCGATATTGAATCTTGGGGTAAGCGAAATGGTGGCGTTACTGAAGAATCGCAATTGGGCTATGCGCTGTGGTTAGAGAGCTTGTCGTTTATCTATGAATCGCAATTATCGGATGAGCAACAGGCCCATATTGCGAAGATGGTAGGGGTGTTGAAAAAACTTGCCTATGACCGTATTGAGCTGCGCGACATAGAAAAAGAATGTGAGATTCCGGCCTATGGCAAATCAATACCTGGTTCCGAATACCAAGAGCGCATTAACCATTATGTGACGCGCCAACTCGATACGTTGGAGCAAACCGGTGAAGTCTATTTAGCGACTGGCTTTCATAGCCACCATACGGTGACGCGTATTCAAAAACAAAGTGATGGCTATTTGGTGACGACCTATAATGCCGGCGCTGAAGCGACGAAAGCCCCTATAGGGCCGGATAATCCTGATGGCAATAAGGTCATGGGTGTATGCGAGAAGAAACTCGCCCCGCAGGTGAGAATTAAGCAGTTTGTTGATTTGTTGACCGACAAAAAAGTAAGACGGCTTTATACCGAAGATTATTTGAATGCAGCAACCGAAGTGGAGGCATGCTTAGATAAAAAAGTGCTGCGATATAAAGCGGTCGTGCCACAAAAATATGGCAATTGCACGACACGCTCTACCCGTCATGCATTAGAAGAAGCAATCGGTGATGATCTGGTGAAAAAATTTGGAAAGCACTTCACCGATCCCGAAGTGTCGGCCGGAGAAGATTTAAAACAAGCCTTGTTGTTGCGCCGTGAATTTATTGCCAACTGGATCAAACGCCAGGGTAAGGGCGAGGCGGAGGCACCCAAGCCCGATGGCCATGCCGCCCGATTGGAAGCAGAAGCCGATCACACCATACTTGAAAATCCTGGAAAGGGTGCTAATGCTGTGCGCTCATAACAGCTAATGACGTAGCGCATGCACCGCCTTGCAAATCCTGCACGTTTTATTCGTACCGCTGACAAGCTGTTTCCATGGCTGTGCGCGGTCGCGGCGCTATCGCTGATATTTGGCCTGGTGCAGGCTCTCTTTATTTCGCCTCCCGACTATCAACAGGGCGATTCGGTGCGTATCATGTATATCCATGTGCCGGCAGCCTGGATGTCGATGATGATCTATTCCATTATGGCAGTTGCAAGCGCCGCATTTCTGGTATGGCGCCATCCCTTGGCCGATATCGTCGCTCGCGTAAGCGCCCCCATTGGCGCTGGCTTTACCGCAATTACCCTTGTTACAGGCTCTTTATGGGGAAAGCCTATGTGGGGAGCTTGGTGGGTATGGGATGCCAGGCTTACGTCTGTACTGCTCTTATTATTCTTATATATAGCCTATATTGCCTTGTCGGATGCCTATGCAACGGTCGAGCGTGGTAAAAAGATATGTGCTGTCATGGCGCTGATTGGAATTGTGAATATCCCCATTATCCGCTTTTCAGTGGAATGGTGGAATACACTGCACCAGCCTGCCAGCATTATACGCAGCGGCGGTGTTGCCATTGATAGCGCCATGTTGATCCCCCTTTTCAGCATGGCACTCGCTTTTAATTGCTACTATGCAATTCTGCTTATTATTCGTGTGAAATCGACCTTGCTAGAACAGCGAATACGCCGCTTGCAGTTCGCAAAACAATAGCCTATATAGTGCCCATATTGACGGTTAGGAGCGTTGAGTCATGACCTTTGTGGTTACGGATGCCTGCATAAAATGTAAATACACGGATTGCGTAGAAGTATGTCCGGTAGACTGTTTCTATGAAGGCGAGAACATGCTGGTGATCAATCCAGATGAATGTATCGATTGCGGTGTCTGTGAACCAGAATGTCCTGCTGAAGCGATTCGTCCGGAGTCCGACGAGCTACTCAAATGGGTGGAAGTGAACCGTGAGTACGCGGCGAAATGGCCCAATATTGCCGTTAAAAAGACCGCACCTGCCGATGCGGACAGTTTTAAAGGCGAGGCGGACAAGTTTGATAAGTATTTTAGCCCTAAACCAGGCAGCTAATCCATTCATTATATTTGCCGACTAAATTTTATAACCAATTGATATAGATATATAATATTGGTTTAACAGCCATTTGCGGTGGGCATGCACACTTTATCCCCATTATATTGCTTTATTTTCCGTTAATTTTGTGGTATGTTTATGCTCGTTTTTGAGGCAGCCTACCGTTGGTGGTGTGTTATCTGAAAAAACCACACTATATTTAGTTTGCCGCTTTACGCATTAACCTCTGAGTTAGGAACAACCATGCCAAAGTCAGTAAAAGCTAAAGTCAATAAACAAGTAAAAAAAGCTCCTGCTAAAGTAGCAAAACCCGTGAAAAAAACCGCAACAAAACATACTCCAAAAGCTGCTAAAAAAGTAGCTAAGCCTGCTAAAGCCGTGGCGAAAAAAGCGATTGTGAAAAAAGCAACGGTAAAGCCGGTTGCTAAAGTAGCCGCTAAAAAGCCTGTAGCTGTAAAAGCGCCTGTGAAAGCAGTTGTAGCGCCTAAAGCGTTAATCACAGCTAAAGCAGCACCTGTAGCAGCAAAGCCAGCTCCAGTAGCGCAAGCTAAAGCCGCTTATAAAGTAGGCAGCTATGTCGTATATCCTACACATGGCGTGGGCCGTATTATGGCAGAAGAAACCCAAATGATTGGTGATCATGAGCTGCGTATGCTCGTTATCTCGTTTGAAAAAGACAAGATGACGCTGCGCGTGCCTGTATCGCGTGCAACTGCTGCAGGCCTGCGTCTGGTCAGCACCGGCGATCAAATCAAAAAAGTGTTCATTACGCTGAAAAGCAAAGCCAAGGTTAGCCGTGGCATGTGGTCGCGTCGTGCGCAAGAGTATGAAACCAAAATCAACTCAGGCAATGTTCTGTTGATTGCAGAAGTCGTGCGTGATTTGCACCAAAACGTTGATCAATCGGAGCGTTCGTACTCTGAACGTATGATTTATGAATCAGCATTGTCTCGCCTGGTAGGCGAGCTGGCCGCTGCTGAAGGTACGGATCAGAAAGCAGCAACAGATAAGTTGCTTAAACTGCTGCGTGCTAAACATGCTTCGTCTTCTGCTGATAACGCAGTTAAAGAAGCGGCATAATCGGATTCATTCCAAAATAAAAGGGCGGCGTTTGCCGCCCTTTTTTATTATCTGCAGTGGCTTGCTGCTTTAGCAGATCTGCCAATGAATTTTCGCCAACCTGGCTCATCGGCCACTTGATCGGCAGGCCGTACATTTTCAATGGCTTCAAAAATTTCTTGTATCTCATCGGCGCACGGGTCAACGAAGTTTGGTCTTCTTTTGTCCACCGCAAATTTGTAGGTTACAATGCGAGGAACGGTGAAGTGATCTTTATAAGCGGTCAGAGATTCCTGCCTGAGTTCGGGGTCTTTATACATTCCACGTGACGCGAATCTTGTTTGCATCATCTTTTTGCGGTACAGCAGATATGGCTACGCCATGGAGTTTCATAATTTCATTATAATCGAAACATTTAAATGATGCCCTAATGAATGAATATAATGAAAATTAATTTAAAACAATATATTACAAGCTGGTCTGATGAATCAGCCTTGGCTGCATCCGGTGCGCGCTATGCCGGATTTTGGCGGCGTGTTGCAGCGACGACCATTGATATGATGTGGTTTTCACCGCTTTACGTCATGATGCTGTGGCAACTCGGAGATAACAGCACTGAGATCGTTTTTATTCTCATCGGGCTATTATTTTATGTGCTGGCGTTTTCTTCACGTTGGCAAGCAACACCTGGCATGCGGCTATGTCGTGTCTATGTGGTCAATACCTCGAATCAACGCCTGCCGCCGGCGCAATCGCTCTGGTGGGGTATCACCAGTTTCTTTGGCGTCTTGGTTTGTTTTGCAGGGTTATTTTATTTGGAAACGATTGTGGATGTGAATGCGATCAACAATCTACTGCTTACCAATATGGATGTGCTGTATGAAGCACAACAAGGCATCATCGATCCGCGTTTATCTGAGCTGCTAAATGGGATGGATTATGACGCGTATCAACGTCTTTCGCAGGTGGCGTTATATGCCACGATCGCCTTACTCGTGCTGTGGTCGTTGGCCATTGCTTTGCCAAAAAACAAGGCTGGCTTTCATAATTGGCTGTGTAAGACGCGCTTTCTCATTGGCACATGTGATTGATATCGCTTGATAATTGCTTTGTCACAAAAGCTTCATTTGTTCTAAGTAATTGAAAGTCTTAGGATATAAACAACAAAAGAGGTTTATATGTCTGAGACATTACGCGTTCCCGTTAACGATGAACCAAGCTGGTTTACCAAGGAAACTGCCATTGGCTTTTTAATGGCCGGCCCACTCGGATTTTTGGTGGGTGGTTATGTTGGCAAACAACGCATGGAGCGCGAGAAGCTTGATGGACGCATTGTAGAAAAACCAAGTTTCTGGAATAAGGACATGCTGTTGGGTGGATTGCTCGGCGGCCTAGTTGGATCGCTGGGTGCTGTTGCTGTAGTGGTTACGGCTGCGATTGCCTTGCACTCAGCTCCTATCTTAGCTTTTGGTGGATTAGCTAGCGCGCTTGGTTATTTAGTGGGTGCAGCAGGCGGTGCCTATTACGGTGGCACTGAAGGCGAAAAAACCATGGAGCAGGAATATGCTCAAGCGGTGGCCTTGCATCGTGCGCGTGAACCGGGGCGTGCGCCGCTGCTAGAACAAACCGTTGAGAGGGAACCAGCGATTAGCCATCAACAACGCATAGAACAGCAACGCGCATTGGCTGCGCAACAGCAACATGCTTTGTAATTGTGGCACCCGGCAGAAAAGATATTGATGTTGAGGCGGTAAAAGTCATCGCTAAAGAGGCGGGCGATGCCATTATGGTTGAGCTTGGCAAGCTCAGTGCACTTGGATCAAAAGAGGCTATCGACGAAGCAGTGTTGCATAAGGGCGATGATTCGCCAGTGACGCAGGCCGATAAAAAAGCCAATGAGATTATCAAAAAAGGTCTCAAGACACTCACCACGCCGCCCATCACTATTTTATCCGAAGAAGACACGGAAGAAGAGCGCTTAGCGGCGTTGAAAAAGGCAACCTATTGGACGGTCGATCCGCTGGATGGCACGCGTACGGCGATTGATTATGCAAAAGGCCATAAGGATTATGACGGGTTTGGCGTGCATATCGCGCTGATTGAAAGCGGTGTGCCCACTTTGGGCGTGGTGTATTTTCCCGCCAATGACAGTTACTATTTCACCGGCAATGACGGCAAAGCTTATCAAGAAATTGATGGTAAGCAGACACGCCTGCAACCACATACGGATGCATCGCCTGCCCAATTAGCCGTGGCGTTGCCCTACAAAGAAAGCCAACGTCCCCTTACGATTGCAGGCAAAATTCCTTCGGTGGTGCCTATCGTGGGTGGCGGGCGGATTATTTCGGTGGCCAAGGGTGAGGGCGATCATAAACGCGTAGATGCAGCGTATCTGAATAAAGGATTTAATTTTTGGGACGTCGCTGCTGCGCATGCGGTGTTGCGTGCTGCTGGTGGCGAGCTGGTGACGGTGACGCCAGGCGCGCATGCGGATCTGCAAAAAGGTGAGCTGCTGCGTTATAACCGAAATTATGGCATAGCAGGTAAGATACCCCCGTGCGTCGCGGCGCACAGCAAATTGCTGGCAGGGCTAGGTGCGCAGGCCATTACCGAGCATCGCCGTGAAGAAGTCAACCACAGCTTAAACGTGATTGCCGATCAGATTTTTCCGGTGGATGATCAAAAACTCAAAGATCGCTTTATTGAGCATATATTAGGTGACGAACCAATGCCCGATTGGGAGGCGTTCAAACCGTTCCTGAAATCAGGCCTAAAACCCATGGATCTCGATATTATTCGTGATGTAGTGCAGGCGTCCAATATTGCAGTTGGCCGTCAGCAAGCGGTGGATGGTGCGGTGAAGGATAAAGTCTATAAAGACATACCGCTGCCAACCGATCCGATTGCGATTCGCTATCGCAGCACCAACTACAGACCCTATGAGCTGCATATTGATTTGGTATTGCCACTTCGCGCTATGATGGATGTAGCTGAAGGCAAGGAACTCACCTATGAGCGCGCCTTTACCGAACTCGATGAAAGCGTGGTGAAACTACCGCGCTATAAACGCGTCGAAGGATTTGCCGTCGGCTAAGCTGCTTTCTTGCCCTTTTTCAGCAAGGGTTTTAAGAACTCACCCGTGACACTGTCTTTGACTTTGATAACGTCTTCCGGCGTGCCACTGGCTACGATCTTTCCACCTTTATTGCCACCACCTGGACCGATATCGATAATCCAATCTGCGGTTTTGATTACATCCAGGTTATGCTCGATCACTAGCACCGTATTGCCTGCATCTACCAGCTTATGCAGCACGGCAAGCAGTTTGCGAATATCATCACTATGCAGGCCTGTGGTAGGTTCATCCAGAATGTAGAGTGTCCGGCCCGTAGCGCGTTTGGAGAGTTCTTTTGCCAATTTGATACGCTGCGCTTCACCGCCTGATAAGGTGGTAGCAGATTGGCCAATGGTAATATAGCCAAGCCCCACTTCCTGAAGCGCGATCAATTTTTCGCGAATACTGGGTTGCGCTGTGAAAAAGCCGGCACCTTCATCCACCGTCATATGCAGCACGTCGGCAATGGATTTATCTTTGTATTTTACATCCAGCGTTTCACGGTTATAGCGCTGGCCATGGCACACATCGCATTTTACATAGACGTCGGGTAAGAAATGCATCTCAATTTTAATCAGACCATCACCTTGGCAGGCTTCGCAACGGCCGCCCTTGACGTTGAAAGAGAAACGACCGGCTTGGTAACCGCGCGCTTTTGCATCGGGCAGTGCTGCAAACCAATCACGAATCGGCGTGAAGGCACCGGTGTAAGTTGCGGGGTTCGAACGTGGCGTGCGGCCAATCGGCGACTGGTCGATTTCAATGATTTTGTCGATATATTCAAGGCCAGCGATCTTATCGTGAGGCGCAGGAATATCACGGGCTTGGTGCATACGCTTAGCAATAGCTTTGTAGAGTGTTTCAATAACCAAGGTAGATTTACCGCCACCGGATACGCCAGTGACACAACAAAACGTGCCAAGCGGTATGTCGGTGCTGACATTTTGCAAATTATTGCCACGTGCGCCGCTAATAGTAATTTTTCGGCCGCGCTGAATGGGACGACGTTCACTTGGCACTTCAATCGATTTAGCGCCGCTCAAATATTGCCCGGTAAGACTTTTCTTGTTTTTCATTACTTCAGCGCAGGTACCTTGTGCCACGATATGACCACCGTGAATACCAGCGCCTGGGCCCATATCCACCAGATAATCGGATACACGCATGGTTTCTTCATCATGCTCTACTACAATCACGGTATTGCCCAGATCACGCAGATGCTGCAGCGTATGGAGCAAGCGTTGGTTGTCGCATTGATGTAAGCCAATCGATGGTTCATCGAGTACATAGAGCACACCAGACAAGCCTGAGCCAATTTGTGATGCCAGGCGAATACGTTGTGATTCACCGCCTGAAAGGGTTCCTGATTCACGTGATAGCGTTAAATAATCCAGGCCGACATTGAGCAAGAATTGCAAGCGCTCACAAATTTCTTTGAAAATCTTACTTGCGATTTGTTGATGTTTTTTAGAGAGTTTCTTCTCCACTGTTGCAAACCATTGATGCGCTTTTTCAATGGTGAATTGCGTCACATCGCCGATATGCAAATTCTGAATTTTAACGCATAGCGCTTCTTCCTTTAACCGATGACCGCCACAGGCGTTGCAGTTATGTTCATTTTGGAATTTACCTAACTCTTCGCGCATCCATTCACTATCCGTTTCCAGAAAGCGGCGTTGCAAGCTGGGGATCACACCCTCATACGGTTTGTTGCTGGTATAGTGGCGTGGGCCGTCGCTATAGTTGATGCTGATAGATTCTTCGCCTGAGCCATAGAGGACAATATCTTGAATCTTCTTAGGCAACTCAGCAAAGGGGGTGGTCAGCGAAAACTTGTAGTGATGCGACAAGCCTTCGAGGGTTTGGATATAATATTTAAGTTGAGTGTTGGCCCAAGGCGCAATGGCTTTATTGGCAAGCGATAGATGCTTATCGGGCACGACCAGATCGGGATCAAAAAACATCTCCATGCCAAGCCCGTCACATGCGGGGCAGGCGCCATAGGGGCTATTGAAGGAGAAGAGGCGTGGTTCGATTTCCGACAACGTAAATCCGCTGACTGGGCAGGCAAATTTGGACGAAAAGGTAATGGGCTCGCCGCCAATCACATCGGCAACGACCAAGCCTTCGCTTAGTCCCAGCGCGGTCTCAATGGAATCGGCCAAGCGATTGCCGAGATCTTTCTTCACCACAATGCGATCAACCACCACTTCAATGGTATGTTTTTTGTTTTTGTCGATGGTAGGCAATTCATTGATCTCATGCATCTTGCCGTCGATCTTAAGGCGCTCGAAACCTTTCTTTTTAAGCTCGGCGATTTCCTTTTTATATTCACCCTTGTGACCACGAACCATCGGTGCCAGCAAATTAAGTTTGGTGCCTTCTGGTAGTTCCAGAATGCGATCAACCATCTGCGATATGGTTTGGCTCTCAATAGGAAGACCGGTTGCCGGTGAGTAAGGAATACCAATACGTGCATAGAGCAGACGCAAGTAATCATAAATTTCGGTAACGGTGCCCACCGTTGAGCGCGGGTTGCGTGAGGTGGTTTTTTGATCAATTGCAATTGCAGGCGACAGGCCGGAGATGGATTCGACATCAGGCTTATCTTGAATATTCAAGAATTGGCGGGCGTACGACGAAAGGCTTTCCACATAGCGGCGTTGGCCTTCGGCATAGATGGTATCAAAGGCAAGGGATGATTTGCCGGAACCGGAAGGGCCGGTGATAACAATTAGTTGGTTGCGTGGGAGATCAACATCAATGTTTTTTAAATTATGCTCTTTAGCGCCACGTATGCAGATATGGGTATTTTGGTCCATTGTATTGGGATCCTAAAAAAGTGAAACGCGGATTATAACGATTTTTGCTGGCCTAGCACCAGTTTTATGTTTATATGAGCTTCTTGACATCATTTTTGAAGGGGAATTTATGGCTGGTAGTGTAAATAAAGTGATTTTAGTGGGCAATCTCGGCCGTGATCCCGAAATCCGCAGCACCCAAGATGGTAAAGAAATTGCAACCCTGGCGCTGGCGACCTCTGAAAGCTGGAAAGACCGCAACTCTGGCGAACGTAAAGAGAAAACCGAATGGCACCGCGTCGTTGTCTTCAACGAAGGCTTGGTGAATGTAATCAAAAACTACGTTAAAAAAGGCGCTAAGCTCTATATCGAGGGCTCGCTGCAGACTCGTAAATGGACCGATAAAGACGGCCAAGAAAAATACTCTACCGAAGTTGTATTACAGAACTTCAATGGCCAGCTTACCATGCTCGATGGCCGTAAAGACGGTGCTAGCAGCGCTGGCGGCTATGATAGTGGCGCTGGGTATGACCAATCGCAAAGCGGCGGCAGTTATGGCGGCAATAAAGCGCCATCGGCTGAATTACTCGACGACGAAATCCCATTCTAGCATTTTTCATTTAGTTTAGGCACTCGCATCGTTATCCTGCGGGCTCGCCGTGCATATGACAAAGCGTGGCTTGAAGCGATTCTTCGCCATGATTAGATCTTTTTATAAAGTTATAATAATTAGTCCCGAGGAAGTTGGCGGCGTTTGCGGTCAGGGCGAACTTTGCGCTTCTGTTTGAAGTCCGTCATGCGGCGCACAATATAATCATTGATCAGATTGCCCATTTCCTCTTCGCAGCCACGATAATAATGGTCAGCGCCTTGAATTACCTGATATTCCACCTGTGATCCCAGTTTGCTAGCAAGTTTACTGACTAACTCTTCATTGACCACGTCATCCTTATCACCTTGCGTTACCAATCCGGCAGACGGGCATGGAGAGAGGAATGAGAAATCATAGAGATTAGCTGGTGGTGATACGGATACGAATCCTTCGATTTCGGGACGGCGCATCAAAAGCTGCATCGAAATCCAAGCACCAAATGAAAAGCCCGCGACCCAACAGGTGGATGCATCCGGATTTTGCGTTTGCAGCCAATCCAGTGCGGTCGCTGCATCGGTCAACTCGCCTACACCTTCATCATATTTGCCTTGTGACTTACCAACGCCACGGAAATTGAAGCGCAATACCGAGAAACCATTTTGTGCAAAGATATGGTACAGCCGGTAAACCAGCTTGTTGTTCATGGTGCCGCCATAGAGCGGGTGAGGGTGTAGCACCATCACAATGGGTGCACCTTTTTGTTCGCTTTGATGATAACGGCCTTCGAGGCGGCCTTCTGATCCACTAATAATGATTTCGGGCATATGTCCTTGTGGGTTTTTGTTTGCCTGACGCCTGGGCTTGTAATAACCTGTGCGCCAGTATGGTTATTTCGTAAGAGCGTAGTTATATTGAATGTGATAGGTGATGTTCAAGAAAATAGTGAATGAAATTGATTCTGTCTTTGCCCGCGACCCAGCCGCCCGTTCGCGGCTAGAGGTATTATTATGCTATCCAGGGTTGCATGCTGTTCTATTTTATAGACTTTCTAATAAGTTGTGGCGAAACAACTGGCGGCTCTCCGGCCGGTTGCTTTCTTACTTCGCTCGGATCATTACCGGCATTGAAATCCACCCAGGGGCTAAAATCGGCAGGCGATTCTTCATCGATCATGGCATGGGGGTGGTTATTGGTGAGACCGCAAGCGTCGGTGATGATGTCACGATTTACCATGACGTGACCTTAGGTGGCACCTCGCTGAAGAAAGGTGAAATACGCCATCCGCAGGTGGGTAATAATGTGATTATTGGCGCCGGTGCTCAGCTTTTGGGGCCTATTGCTATAGGAGATGGCGCCCGTGTGGGTAGCAATGCAGTAGTGGTGCGCGATGTGGCGCCAGATGAAACAGTGGTTGGTGTGCCAGCCCATCCGGTAAGTGCTAAAAAGCACCATAAGCATGAAGGATTTGATGCCTATGCCATGCCTGAAGATGAAGATGCGGACCCGCTGCTTACCAAATTGCGCTTGCTCGAACAACATATCGATACGCTGCAGCGCCGTGTGACAGAACTGGAAGCCGATGAAATGTCTTTGCTGGGAACGGCAAAAAAATGGGAGGGCAAATGATCCTCGGAACTAAAGCCAGATATGCGGTGATGGCAATGGTGGATCTCGCCGGACGCCCCGATGAAAAGCCGGTGACGCTCGCTGATATTGCCGCAGCGCAGGAAATCACCGTGCCGTATCTGGAACAAATTTTCAGCAAGCTCAAGCATAAAGGCTTGGTGCGTGCCGTGCGTGGACCGGGTGGCGGCTATGTGCTCACCAAGAGGGCGCAAGAAATCCGTGTGTCGGATATTATCGATGCCGTCGAAGAATCCATGCAAATGACACGCTGTGATAAGCATACAGCGGGTGGTTGCATGGCAACTAATAAAACACGCTGCATGACCCATGATCTGTGGGATGGGCTGGAGCGCCAGATCCATAGCTATTTAACCTCAGTCAGTTTGGCGGATGTGAGAGAGCGGCGGGTGTAAATAACCCTATAAAAAAATTGCCCCAGCTGCTTTCGCAGCGGGGGCGGTTTCGTTTATTCCGTCTTGACGTTATTTCGTTGATTCCGGTAGCGGAGCGTCGTCTTTGAGCGCTTCCTCCACCCGAACCTTCAGGCCGTTAGGCAGGTTGTTGAGCGGTGTGTTTTCCACTTCTTTTTCCAACCAACCCTTGACATAGCGCTGTGTTTCCGGTGTATCGGCTTGCTCTTCCATCTGGACGAGCAGCTCGATCTTTTCCGTTGGACGGTTGGCAGCGATAGCCTTTTTTCCCCATCCACCAAACAGAAAGCCGGCGGCGCATGTGATGATACTCGCTACGAAGAGTATCATTAGGATGACAATGATCAGCTCGATCAGGGTAAAGCCCTTGTGATGCTGGTTGATCTTCATGTGCGTGACCTTTCAGGTCAAATACAGCCCTCCATACGGAGCGGCTCAGACTGCGAGTTGCCGTGCAACTGAAGTTTACTGATGTCGCGGTTCCTTTCCAAGAAGGCAACGGGTGTAAACTAGCAACGGTAAAACTATAGCCTGATGTTATTAAAAATAACAGCTTAAATATTTTTATTAACTGTTTATGGGGGGCTAAATGAAAACTGCTCTGCCACGGTGAAGTGGCAGAGCAGAAATGGCTTCCGAAGAAGCGGTTTATCTCCTTTTCAGAGCGTAGATTATGTCCTCGTCTTCGACGAGGCCAATTTTCTGGTTCATCTCGTCCAGCACCTTGAGTGCTTCGACGTTATTCTCCTTGATGAGCTGGCGGATATAGTCCTCCAACTCGCCGACAGCCTTATTCCTGCCTGCCTTGTAGCCCCGATAGTACTCTTCCTCGAAGGCTTCTTCTTCCTGGATTTTGCGTTGGCGGTTGGACCACAAGCGGTAGCCGGCGATCGCCACGATCAAAATCAGGCCGATAGAGAATACCCAGCACACGAGACTTTGGATGAAGTCAAACATATTACGAGACCCTTTCTTGGGTCGATATAGAGCCTCTCATACGAGACAGCTCAGACTGCGAGTTGCTGTGCAACTAACGTTTACTGGTGCTGCGGTTCCTTTCAGAGCGCAAGCGAGTGTAAACTAGCAACCAGGTTACTATAGCATGATATGTGAAAAAGTCACTTTAATTATTTATAATTATTAACTTTTATAAGAAGAGGCGGGTACAAAAGAAAACTGCTCTGCCACGGTGAAGTGGCAGAGCAGAAATGGCTTCCGAAGAAGCGGTTAGTTACTGCTTGAAGCTGGCATCTTCAGCGACTGTGCCCTTGTTGGACCAGTCGAGAATCTGCTCGCTTGCCGGCAGTTGGTACGGGAAAACGCTGATATTCGCCTCGATGTAGACGGGCGTTATGCGTTTCGTTTCCGGGTTACGCAGCAACACCCACGTAGCCTGCGAGCTTGAGGGCATGAACAGGCCGTTCGGCTCCGGCTGAGGCAGCGTCGACGTTCCGGTGAGGTTCGGGTTGATCGCACGCTCTGGGTTTGTGTACTGCACGGAATACGGGATCCCGTATCCGACAGACGGCCCCAGATACGCGAGCTTACCCGAATTTCCCAACTCCATGTAGGTGTAAGTCAGGATTTCCCGGTCGCGCAGTTCAAGCAACTGCTTGCTGAACCGGCGTTCGGTGAAGTTGGTGATGCCGGGCATCCCCACCTTCATCTGCGCGTCAGCGGCCAGTTGCTCGGTTTGCCGCGCCTGCTTGGTGTCCGTAGACTGCATATCCTCGCATCCAGCGAGGGCGAGGACGGCGATGAGCAGAACGGCGAACATTGCGAGTTTGCTGTGCTTCATAGTAGTTGTGACCTTTCAGGTCAGAAATGCAGCTCTCACTAAGGAGTAGCTGATACTGCGGTACTACGTACTGCGAGTTGCTGTGCAACTGAAGTTTACTGATGTCGCGATTCCTTTCCAAGAAGGCAACGGGTGTAAACTAGCAACAGAAGCACTATAGCATAATGCTATTCAAATGACAGCTTAATTATTTATTTTTGTTAACTATTGTGATGGCTACAAAAGAAAACCGCTCCGCCACGGTTAGGTGGCGGAGCGGTTGGTTGCTTCCGAAGAAGCGGTTCGTTACTGCTGCAGGATGCTGTCGATCCGACTGTTGAGGTCGTAGGGCAGCTTCTTGCGGTCGATGCCGGAAAGGCGGTGACGGATCGTATCCTTGATCACGTCCTTAGCGGCTTGGCTGTTTGCCGTTTCGTACTGGATCACCAGGTTATCCAGATCTCGGGTGTCCCCCTCGATCTTGGCCTGCGACTCCTTGTAGATTATCGTACGGGTCTGCTCGTTGGCGGCTCCGAAGAATCGGTTGAAACCGACGCCGACGATGCCGATGAGGAACAGAACGACGATGATGCCGATAATGCCGAGAACGACCTTAAGCGAGTCTTTCATGATAAGTGACCTTTCAGGTCAGAAATGCAGCTCTCACTAAGGAGTAGCTGATACTGCGGTACTACGTACTGCGAGTTGCCGTGCAACTAAAAGTTTACTGATGTCGCGATTCCTTTCCAAGAAGGCAACGGGTGTAAACTAGCAACG
The DNA here is from genome assembly GCA_033762715.1 of Rickettsiales bacterium. Taxonomy (GTDB): domain Bacteria; phylum Pseudomonadota; class Alphaproteobacteria; order Rickettsiales; family SXRF01; genus JANRLL01. The sequence continues at coordinate 52,354 of JANRLL010000008.1, forward strand.
CTATAATATTAATGGATTTTAATAAATTTTGCAACGAAATAGAAAGCGGCCATAGTCATTGATAAATAATGATTATTTAGTAATAATGCAGGGCTTAATGTCTATTACGCGGCTTTGATTTTAGCCATTTTACCTTTTAAACGTGCGGCGACTTCGGCAATAAAACCTTGGGTCGTAAGGCCGCTAGGACCACTTAAATCGCGCGTACCCTTGCCACTGGCTAGCGTTTCGCACATGGCATTATACATAGCAGCCGTAAAATGACGAAGTTGCTCGGCTTGCGCAGCTGCGATTTGCTTATTCTCTACACCTAATGTGGCGGAATGATCGATCGCACCACGTAGCGCATGCACCATACCCAGCGGATTCACGGAGGTTTCCTTGCCGGCATTGTGTGCGTGGAATTGATCGGCGATGGTGCCGTGTGATGCTTCAAACTCCATGATCTTTTGACCATTCGGTTTTACACCGGTGAGCACTGAAGAGATAAAGCCAGGCGATTTATATTGCTCAGCCATCTCGTCGGTCAGCCAGTCGCCGTCATAATTATGCGCAACCATGGCAAAACCGCCCTCATGCCATTTCACAATTTTCATCGAAGCATCATCAGACAGCAAGTGGCGCAACTGGCCACCAGTGTCCTTAAGCAGGCCTTTGGTTTCGAATTGTGCTTTATAGCTCTTATCGAAGATCTCTTTCATTTTAGTCCAAAACGGCTCTTGCCATTTGAACACTGTTTTCTTAGTCACCACATACGGCACTACGCCAGCAGCCAATGAACGACTGAAAAAATGATGCGCCAATTGCTCTACGTTATCGAGCGGATTGTGATAGGTCACAGCGGCATTAATTTGGTCGGTAAGTTTGCGTTCATCGACCACTATCTCTTTGCCGTCCTTGTCGGTGAACACGGTTTTAAGTGTGCCAGGGCCTACGATTTTATAGCCAGCTGCATATTCACCGCCAACGGCGTGGCGGCAGAAAAGCACGGGTTTTTCATATCCCATTTGGTCTTCCAGGCCAGGCACAATGATGGTGTCGCGGTCGATCGAAAAGCCATTCCATGCTTGGCGCATTTTACCGTTAGGGCTGCCAAGCGCCGTTTTCAAACCCATTTCTTTACATTGATCGGCGGTAGGGGTGATGGTGGGTTCTTTAAAAATCGCACCAATCGTAGCACCTGACGTAATCGCATCTTTTAGTACCTGATCACCGCTCTCATCGCGCGCTTTGCACGATAGGTCAAAAAATTGCCAGCTTTTGGTGTCGATATAAGGTGACACCCATTGATCCAGCACGAGCTGCATCACCACGCGTGTCATTTCTTCACCGGCAATATATACCATAGGAGGGGCTTGGAGCATTGTTGTATCCTTGTAGTTTATTACGAAAAGGCTATTATCCTCTGAAATTACTTAATAAACCCTAAAGCTATGCCCATTTATCTCGACTATAACGCTACCGCACCACTTCGCCAACAAGTCATTGATATAATGACAGAAATTTCGAAGCTGCCTGCCAACCCGTCTTCCGCGCATCAATTCGGACGGCGCGCGAAAAAATACGTCGAAGATGCACGCCGTATGGTCGCGCAAGCGATCAGCGTTTGGTCCGATGAAGTGATTTTTACGGCGTCAGCGACCGAGGCTAATAATATGGTGCTGAAGGCATTTGCATCGCAGGCTATCTCGGCGGTTGAGCATAGCTCGGTGTTGAAAGCCGCGCGTGATCCGCAACTTATTGCCGTGGATAATGAGGGCATGGTGGATCTGGCTGCGTTAGAAGCGCAGCTTGCTAAGCACCAGCCAAAGCTGGTTTCCGTGATGCTTGCTAATAATGAAACCGGCGTTATTCAACCTGTGACGGAGATCGCGGCGCTATGTAAAAAACATAATGTGTTATTGCATTGTGATGCGGTGCAGGGGCTAGGAAAAATACCAGTCGATTGCGGCGCGTTGGGTGCGGATCTGATAACGCTTACCACTCATAAATGCGGTGGGCCGGTGGGAGCAGGGATCTTGGTAATCCGCAGAGGCATTGATGTTGCACCGCTTCTGGCCGGTGGCGGGCAAGAAATGCGCAAACGGGCAGGTACCGAGAATGTGGCCGCGATTGCCGGTGCTGCCAAAGCCATCGAGCTTGTTGATCTCAACCAAGTAAAAGTTTGGCGGCAATGGCTGAGCACGATGGAGCAGGCTTTTATCCAAAGAGGCGCTCTGGTGCTGGGGACGGGTGCATCACGCCTTCCCAATACCAGCTGTGTGGTTATGCCAGGCATTAGCCAGGAAACGCAGTTGATGGATTTTGACCTGGCGGGCTTTGCTGTAAGTGCTGGTTCGGCCTGTTCGTCCGGGCGCATTGAACCATCGCATGTGTTACTTGCCATGGGAATCGACAAAAAACTGGCTGGTTCTGCCATACGCGTGAGCCTGGGCTGGGACACAAAAGAGGAAGAGATTCATGCATTTACCCAAGCATGGATTGCCACTTGCGAACGACTCGCAAAAATTGCGTAAAAACATTTGAATTCTCTAGGAAAATAGACTAAATAAAGATCTAAAATAATTCTTGACTATTTTGCTCGGATAAAGAATTTATTAACCCGCTCAAACATGATATAATTTTACACAAATTGGATACCCGATTTTTATGCACACGCCCGCTAATAGTAATGTTCGTTTGCCCATCTATTTGGATTATCAGGCCACCACGCCGATGGATCCGCGTGTGCTTGAGAAAATGTTGCCGTATTTCGTCGAAAAATTTGGCAACCCGCATTCGCGCAGCCATGCTTACGGATGGGAAGCAGAAGCAGCAACCGATATTGCGCGTGAGCAAGTAGCAGCTCTCATCGGCGCATCGGAAAAAGAAATCGTTTTCACCTCGGGTGCTACTGAATCGAACAATATCGCGATCAAAGGTGTGGCGCGGTTTTACAAAGATAAAAAGAATCATATCATCACGCCAGTAACCGAACATAAATGCGTGCTCGATTCATGCCGCCATCTGGAGCAGGAAGGTTTTGAAGTTACTTATTTGCCGGTGCAGTCCAACGGCTTGATCGATTTGGATCAGCTGTGCGCTGCGATTAAAGATACGACCGTGCTGGTGTCGGTGATGGCTGTGAACAACGAAGTAGGCGTTATTCAGCCGCTTGCTGAAATTGGAAAAATCTGCCGCGAAAAAGGCGTGTTCTTTCACACCGATGCAGCGCAGGCTTTCGGTAAAATTCCACTCGATGTGGAAGCGATGAATATCGATCTGATGAGTATCTCTGGCCATAAATGCTATGGCCCGAAAGGCATTGGCGCGCTCTATGTGCGTCGTCGCCCGCGCATACGCTTGGAAGCATTGATTTCCGGTGGTGGCCAGGAACGCGGTTTCCGTTCAGGTACATTGCCAACGCCGCTGATCGTGGGGCTGGGCGAAGCCGCTGCGATTGCAAAAAATGAAATGGGCAAAGATGCCGAGCGGGCGCGTGCGATTTATAACCGCTTCCTGACCGAATTACTCGATGGTATACCTGATGTGTTCTTAAACGGTGATCGCGTAGAGCGCTGGCCAGGGAATGTGAATCTAAGCTTTGCGTACGTCGAAGGCGAATCGATGATCATGGCGATTAAAGATTTGGCCGTTTCATCAGGTTCTGCTTGTACGTCAGCTTCACTGGAGCCGTCTTACGTGCTACGTGCCTTAGGCGTAGGTGAAGAATTGGCGCATACCTCCATCCGCTTTGGCTTCGGCCGGTTTACCACCGATGAAGAGGTGGATTATGCGATCACGCTGATTAAAAACAGCATCGATAAGTTGCGTGAAATGAGTCCGCTGTGGGAGATGGTGCAAGAAGGCATCGATATTTCAAAAATCGAGTGGACGGGACATTAACAATCACGTCTCTGTGATTTTCTGCTAAAAATCACAAGGGACATGCTTCTTGGAGTATAAATATGGCATACGGTGAAAAAGTAATCGATCATTATGAAAATCCGCGCAACGTTGGATCGTTGTCGAAAGACGATGCCGAAGTGGGCACCGGCTTGGTGGGTGCTCCTGCCTGCGGTGACGTGATGAAACTGCAAATCAAAGTGAATTCAGCCACCGGCGTGATTGAAGATGCGAAATTCAAAACCTTCGGTTGCGGCTCGGCGATTGCTTCAAGCTCGCTCATTACCGAATGGGTAAAAGGCAAAACGCTGGAAGAAGCGCAAGCGATTAAAAACACGGAAATCGCCAATTATCTGGCATTGCCGCCAGTGAAAATTCACTGCTCGGTACTTGCTGAAGATGCAATTAAAGCAGCGATCGCCGATTACAAAACCAAACAAAACGGCAATCAGGACGCCGCATAAGCAGGACCTATGGCAGCACCGCTTATCACCATTACCGATACAGCATTGGCCAGGATCAATGAATTGCTCGCCAAGCGCGGCAAGCCATCGGTCGGGGTAAAAGTTGGTGTGCGTTCGCGCGGTTGCTCCGGACTTTCTTATACGTTTGAGTATGCCGACGAGATCAGCAAATTCGACGAAGTGGTGGAAAAAGACGGCGTAAAAGTCTTGATCGATCCTAAGGCAGTGATGTTTCTCATCGGCACCAAAATGGATTATGTCGAAGAGCAATTCAAAAGCGGTTTTACCTTCCGCAATCCGAATGAAAAAGGCCGCTGCGGTTGCGGCGAATCTTTCCACGTATAATTTGCTATAGCCTAGCGAATTTATGTCCAATTTCTTTGAATTATTAGGTCTTCAGCCTGCTTTTGATATGGATCTGCCTGCATTGGAGCAAGCCTATTTCAAAGCGCAGCAGCAATTTCATCCCGATCGTTTTGTAGGCAAATTGCCTGAAGAACGCACGCAAGCCGCACAGCAATCGGCCGATATTAATCAGGCCTATCAAACACTGAAAAATCCGCTTAAACGGGCGCAATATCTGCTGAAACAGCAAGCTGTGTTCGTAGGCGGCGAGCAGGATACGGTTAAGCCCACAGCCGAGCTGCTGATGGAGACGATGGGCTGGCGGGAAACCCTGGAAGAGGCAGATAGCCTTGATAAGGTGCGTGAGTTAGAAAACCTACTAAACCAAGCGCATCAATCATCGCTGAATGCTATTTCAGTTGCCTATCAGGTACAAGACTGGCAAAACATGGCGCATCAAAGCTTGCGGCTGGGTTACGTGATCAAAACACGTGATGAAGTAGCCAAGCAACTCAAAAATCTATCAAAGAAAACCGCATGAACTTACTGCAATTGCATGAACCAGGTGAAACGCCGCTGCCGCACGAAGAAACGGCGGCTGTAGGGATTGATTTGGGCACCACCTATTCGGTGGTGGCGATTGCGCGCGAAGATGGTGTGGATGTGTTGCATAATATTCATGGTCATGCGCTGGTGCCCTCGGTGGTGTATTACAACGAGCAAGGCGTAGCAGAAGTGGGATATCCTGCGCTGCAACGTCGTGCACGTGGTGAGAAACATGTGATTGCCTCGGTGAAGCGCCTGATGGGGCGCGGTATTGACGACATACGCTCTGTGCTGGGCACTTTGCCCTATGATATCGTGCCCGATAGCAAAGGTATGGTGCGACTGCGTGCTGGTGGATGTGAACTAACGCCGGTGGAAATATCGGCTGATATTTTGCGAGCCCTCAAACGCAATGCCGAGCAGGCGCTTGGTACGGATGTGACCAAAGCAGTCATCACCGTGCCGGCCTATTTTGACGATGCGGCGCGCGCAGCTACTAAAGATGCCGCCAAGCTGGCTGGGCTGGAGGTGTTGCGATTGGTGAATGAACCCACGGCCGCTGCTTTGGCTTACGGCCTAGATAGCGGTGCTGAAGGCATATATGCGATTTATGATTTAGGCGGCGGCACTTTTGATGTGTCATTGTTGAAATTACAGCAGGGCGTGTTTCAGGTGCTGGCAACGGGCGGCGATACGCAATTAGGCGGTGACGATTTTGACCAGGCCATTGCGGCATGGTTGCTAACGAGTATTGGTCTTGCCGATCATGCGATCAGCAGTGAGGAAGTGGGCGTGTTGGTAGGGCTGGCGCGTGAGGCCAAGCATACTCTGTCTCAAAGCAATAACGCGATTATCCGCTATCAAAACCACGATGTAACGCTTACCAAGGACGTGTTTGACGAATTGATTCTTGATTATGTTGAGACGACCATTGCCGTATGTGAGCAGGCATTGATGGATGCCAACCTAACCTTAGGAAATGTTAAGGGTGTGGTCATGGTAGGGGGCTCAACCCGTGTACCACTGGTGGTTGAAAAGGTGCAGGAGTTTTTTGGCCAGAAACCCCTCAATGACGTCAATCCCGATGAGGTGGTTGCCATGGGTGCGGCGATCCAGGCTAGAGGCCTAACACAAGGCTCAGGTAATTTATTGCTTGATGTGATCCCATTGTCGCTGGGGCTCGAGACCATGGGTGGCTTGACGGAAAAAATTATCTATCGCAATACGCCTATTCCAGTCAGCGTATCGCAGGAATTTACTACCTACCAGGATAACCAAAACGGCATGGTGGTGCGTGTGGTGCAGGGCGAACGTGAGATGGTGGAGCATAATCGTTCACTGGCTAATTTTGAGCTCTCGGGTATTCCACCGCTGCCAGCTGGCATTGCCCGCGTAACCATCACCTTTACGGTTGATGCGGACGGGCTGCTTACGGTATCGGCTCAAGAAAAAACCACCGGTGTTGAGCAGGTGATTCATGTGAAGCCATCATACGGCCTGCCACCGGAGCAAATTGAAAAAATGCTGCTGGAAAGCATGGAGCGCGCGAAAGAGGATATTACGCAGCGCCTGTTGGTGGAATCACGGGTGGAAGCCGAACGTACCATTGTTGAGATTGAATCGGCACTGAAGGCTGACGGCGGATTGTTGAGTGAGGCGGAACGAAAGGTTATTGACCGGCAAATCCAGACTGTTCGCAACGTCGCCCAAGGCATGGACCGCGATTATATTGATGCAGAAACACATGAATTAGCGAGGCTTACCCAATCGTTTGCTGAAAGAAGAATGGACAAGGCAATTGGTTCAGCGCTAAAAGGAAATAATATAGACCAACTGGAGAAACAGACGAATGCCTAAACTAACTTTTGTAAAATCGGATGGAACGGAACAGCTCGTGGAAGTGCCGAACGGTATTTCAGTGCTGGAAGCAGCGCATAAAGCACATTTGCCGCTCGAAGGCGCTTGCGAGGGATCGCTTGCCTGCTCAACCTGCCATGTGATTGTCGCACCCGAATGGTATGATAAGCTAAAAACAGCCACTGAAGATGAAGAAGACATGCTGGATCTGGCCTTCGGTCTTACCCATACTTCGCGTTTAGGTTGTCAAATTATGATGAGTGATGCGCTGGACGGTTTGAAGGTGACACTGCCTGCAGCTACGCGCAATATGATGGTGGATAAGAAATAGTTCCTATGTCCAAGGCCATAGCGTTTCTCTTCGTTCTGGCAATAGTGACAACCAATACCGTGGCGCATGCGCAAAGCGGATGCGCTTATCAGCGTGAAGGTTTCAAGACAAAGCTATCAGATACCCGTCCGGCTGTGTGGTCGAATGAGAATGGCCTTACGCATAGCGTCACGCTTTCTAACGGTATTCAGATGGAGTTTAGTGCGATTGGATGTGAGCATTACGGTGAAGGCTACCATTTTTTGCACATAAAAAATTTTCCCGCTTATGATGATGCTAATTTTTTCTCAACCGTTAGACAGTATATAAAGCTCGTTCCCTTCAAAGAGACTGCCAACAAGCAACAATTACTCATATTCACCAATGAATTGGAAGTCGCGCTTAAAGCGGATAAACTGTCATGGCAAAAAAGTTCAAGTGGCAACATTTTGCAACTAGACAAAACGGATTACAGTTTTAGCATTGAAATTACATCCACACAATTAAACCTAGATTATCAAGGATATTATTAATGGCCAAAGCAGCAGCAACACTCCCCGAATGGGATCTTTCGGACTTTTATAAAAGCCATGATGCGCCGCAGGTGGTCAAAGATATAGCGCAAGCTGAGAAGCTCAGTGCCACGTTTAAAAAATCCTATGAGGGCAAGGTAGCAAAACTCTCGGGTGCGCAGATGGCAAAAGCCATCAGCGAATATGAGGTGCTTTCCGAGCTGCTCGGCAAGCTTGGTTCCTATGCCTCGCTGCTTTATGCCAAAAACATGACCGATTCTGCGCGGGCGCAATTTTACCAAAATATCAGCGAAAAACTCACCGTGCTTTCTTCGCTCACGCTTTTTTTTACACTTGCTATCAACAAGCTTTCCGACAAGGAAATGAAAGAAAAGTTGAAATCAGCGGCGCTTAAAAAATATGAGCCGTGGATTCGCGATGTGCGCAGCTTCAAGCCATACCAATTAGCTGATGAATTGGAAAAACTGCTGCTGGAAAAATCGGTGGCGGGTAGAGCGGCATGGAATCGCTTGTTCGATGAAACGATTGCTAGCTTGCGCTTTCCTTATGAAGGCAAAGGGCTCACTGAGCCAGAAATTTTTGAGAAACTATCCTCTAAAGATGCGGCTGTTCGCAAAAAAGCAGCTCTAGTGATTGGCGAGGTGTTTAAGAAAAACGCCAAGCTTTTTGCGCTGATTACCAATACGCTCGCTAAAGATAAAGAGATTGAAGATAACTGGCGTGGATTTAAGCAGCCGATTTCCTCGCGCAATGTCAGCAACTATATCGAAGATGAGGTGGTTGAAGCACTGCTCACCGCGGTTAAAAAATCCTATCCCGATTTGTCGCATCGTTATTACAAGCTTAAAGCCAAATGGTTTGGCAAAAAACAGCTCGATTATTGGGATCGCAATGCGCCGCTGCCGGCTGATGAAGATGCTAAATACAGCTGGGATGAAGCGCGCGAGCTGGTGCTGTCGGCTTATGGCAATTTCTCTAAAACCTTAGCTAAAACCGGCAAAGAATTTTTTGACAAGCCCTGGATTGATGCCGCGGTGACACCAGGCAAATCGCCAGGTGCATTTGCGCATCCTTGCGTTCCCTCTGTGCACCCTTATTTGCTAGTCAATTTCCAAGGTAAATCGCGCGATGTGATGACATTGGCACATGAGCTGGGGCATGGCGTGCATCAAGTTTATTCGGCAAGCCAAGGCCAGCTGATGAGTGATACGCCACTTACCCTGGCAGAAACGGCCTCGGTATTTGGTGAACAGCTGACCTTCCGCGAAATTGTGCGCCGTGAAAAAGATCCTAAGCGTAAAAAACGCCTGATCGCCGGTAAGGTGGAAGACATGCTCAATACGGTAGTGCGCCAGATAGCTTTCTGCGAATTCGAAAAGCGCATACATGGCGAACGTCGCCAGGGCGAATTGACGCTGGAGCGTATTTGCAAACATTGGATGGATGTTCAGTCGGAAAGCTTGGGGCCTGCTATCTCGCTGCATGGCGATTACCAGTATTTCTGGACCTACATCCCGCATTTCATCCATTCACCGTTTTACGTCTATGCCTATGCGTTTGGCGATTGCCTAGTGAACTCGCTTTACGGCGTGTACCAAAAAGGCAAGGTGAAGGACTTTGAAAAGAAATACCTGGAAATGCTGGCTGCCGGTGGCACGCTACGTCATAAAGAGCTGCTGAAACCCTTTGGCCTGGATGCCTCCAAGCCTGATTTCTGGCAGCAAGGGCTCGATGTCATCAGCTCTATGATCGACGAGCTTGAGTAACCGACTGTTAAATAAAGCCTATTTTCGTCATAAAAACTTCACACAAAGTTGAGTGAATAGCGCCCGCTATATGCTAAATTAGCTGTAACGCTAAAGCAGGGTTTCACATGCAAAAAACCGACAATACACCCCTAGACGAGCAACTACCCGCTAAACCCATGAAAACATGGCAATCTGTGGCTATTGGCGCTGTGGTGGGGGGCGCGGTTTATTTTATCTTTGAGAAAATCTTCGACAAAATGTTGCATATCAGAACCAGGCTGGATACGACTGACGGCGCTATTTTAGGTGGTTTGCTGGGCTATTGGGGCGGTGAGCATGAGAAAGAAAAATACGACCTTAAGGTCGACAATGTGATGCTGCGCCAGCAGCTAAAAGAGAAGGCGTTTGTTGAAAAAATCACCCAAGAAAACGTTGGCCATCCAGATAAGCATAATTGCCGCTAAAACCCTTGGTTTCTCTAGGGTGATCGCCCCCCATAAAAATGGGCAAAAATAGCACTTATTTTATTGCCTAAACCCGCAGGTCTGCTAGAAATTCATTGGTAAATAATTCACCAATGAATTGGACAGCCTCATGACCGACAACAATACCACCGCACATCAAGAATTGTTTCCCGTTTCTATCGAAGCGGAAATGAAAAAATCTTATCTCGATTATGCGATGAGCGTAATCGTTTCTCGCGCGATTCCCGATGTGCGCGATGGATTGAAACCCGTGCATCGCCGTATTCTGTATGGCATGTTAGAATTGGGTTGCGAATATAACAAACCCTACAAAAAATCGGCGCGTATCGTTGGTGACGTAATGGGTAAATTCCATCCGCATGGCGACTCTGCGATTTATGATGCTCTCGTGCGTATGGCACAGCCTTTCTCGATGCGCCTAGAATTGGTCGATGGCCAAGGTAACTTCGGTTCGATGGATGGTGATGCGGCAGCGGCGATGCGTTATACCGAATCTCGCCTCTCTAAAGCGGCTCATGCGTTACTGGCTGATATTGGCAATGATACGGTGAGCTTCCAAGAAAACTATGACGGTTCTGAGAAAGAACCAACTGTACTGCCTGCTGCGTACCCTAATATTTTGGTGAATGGTGGTGGTGGTATCGCTGTGGGTATGGCGACGAATATTCCGCCGCATAACTTAGGCGAAGTGATTGATGCTTGCTGCCTGTACCTAGATAATCAAGATGTGACGATTGATGAGCTGGTTGAAGTATGCCCAGGCCCTGACTTCCCAACTGGCGGTATTATTTTAGGTCGCACCGGTGCACGCTCAGCGATGCATACCGGCCGTGGCTCGGTTATTATGCGCGGCAAAACCGAAATCGAAGAAGTGCGTCCTGGCCGTTGGGCAATTATCATTAGCGAAATTCCGTATCAGGTGAATAAGGCGCGCATGATTGAGCGTATGGCCGAACTGGTGCGCGAGAAAAAAATCGAAGGCATTTCTGATCTGCGCGATGAATCTGATAAATCGGGTGTGCGTGTGGTGGTTGAAGTGAAAAAAGATGCGCAGCCCGATGTGGTGCTCAGCCAGCTTTATAGCTATACGCCGCTTCAGACCAGCTTTGGTGTGAACATGTTGGCGCTGAATAATGGCCGTCCTGAATTGCTCAATCTGAAAACGGTGATTGAAGCTTTCGTGGCTTTCCGTGAAGAAGTTATTACTCGCCGTACCAATTTCATGCTGGGCAAAGCGCGTGACCGTGCACATATCTTGATTGGCCTTGCTATTGCCGTTGCCAATATCGATGAGGTGATCAAGGTGATTCGTGCATCGGCTGATCCGAATATTGCACGCGAAGAATTGATGAGCCGCGATTGGAATGCGGGTGATGTGTTGCCGCTGCTACAGCTGGTGGATGACTCTGGTAACGCGGTTAAAGGTGGAAAAATCAAGTTTACCGAGGCTCAAGCCAAAGCGATTCTTGAATTGCGTCTGCAACGCTTAACGGGCTTGGAGCGCGAAAAAATCGATGGTGAGATGAAAGAGCTGGCTGCGGAAATCGCAGAGTTTCTCTCTATCTTGGGTAATCGTGAAAAGCTCTATGGTATTTTACGCACTGAGTTGCTTGCAACCAAAGAACAATTCGCTACCCCACGCCGCACGGTGATGGAATTGTCAGAATTTGAAGCCGATATTGAAGATCTGATTCAAAAAGAAGACATGGTGGTGACCGTAACGGCTAATGGCTATATCAAACGTACGGCATTGTCGTCGTATCGCTCGCAAAAACGCGGTGGTAAAGGTAAGAGCGCCATGAGCGTACGTGATGAGGATATCACGAGCGAACTTTTGGTCGTCAATACGCACACGCCTGTGCTGTTCTTCTCGAATCTCGGCCAGGTCTATAAGCTTAAAGTTTATCGCCTGCCGCTTGGTGCTGCTAATACGCGCGGCAAAGCATTGGTTAATATCTTCCCACTCAAGCCAGGCGAGACGATCACGACGTTTATGCCGCTGCCGGAAGATGAGACCCAATGGGATGCAATGCATATCTTCTTTGCGACTGCTAAAGGTAATGTGCGTCGTAACGATTTATCCGACTTCCACGATATTCGCTCGAACGGCAAAATTGCTATCCGTATGGATGAAGGCGACAAGCTGGTGTCGGTGCGCACCTGTAATGAAAACGATCATGTGCTGTTATCGGCTAAAGGCGGCAAATGTATCCGCTTCCCGGTTAATGATGTGCGCGTATTTAAAAGCCGCACCTCAGACGGTGTGCGCGGTATGAAGCTTGCTGAGGGCGATGAGGTGGTATCGATGAGCATCTTAAACGGTATCGCAACTACGGCTGAAGAGCGCTATAGCTACCTGAAAATGGCAGCGGCGAAACGCCGTGCCGAAGGTAGTGAAGTAGAAGAAGTAACGGCAAGCGATGAAGGCGCAGTGCAAGAGATTGCTTTGTCAGCTGAGCGTTTTGCTGAAATGGAAGCGGCTGAACAATTCATCTTGAACGTGACCGAAAACGGTTATGGCAAACGTAGTTCGTCGTTTGAATACCGCACCACCGGTCGTGGCGGTTCGGGCATCGTGGGTATTGTGACCAGCTCGCGCAATGGCTCAGTCGTTGCCAGCCAGCCTATTCCGCTCGATGGTCAGATCATGCTTATGACCGATAAGGCAACCGTCATTCGTGTGCCGGTAGATGGTATCCGCATTGCGGGCCGTAATACGCAAGGGGTTACCATTCTGAAAACCGGTGCGAATGAGAAAGTGGTCTCGGTTGTACCTGTACCTGAAGGTGAGGCTATTGAGGAAGGTGATGAACCAGGCGCTGATGCGCCCAATAATGATGCGCCGCAGGCTTAATAATGAGAATAGCTGTTTATCCTGGGACATTTGATCCCATTACGGTGGGACATATGGATATTATCCGCCGTGCCTTGCATGTGGTGGATAAGCTTATTGTCGGTGTCGCACTCGATACGGGTAAAGCGCCCATTTTTGACCTATCGACCCGCGCTGAGATCGTGCGCGAAGTCGTAGCGAATATGGGTAAAGATGCCTCTCGTATTGAAGTAAAAACCTTTCCCGGGCTACTAGTCGATTTTGCTAAGGAAAATGGTGCTACATTACTGATTCGCGGTCTGCGCGCCGTCTCTGACTTTGAGTATGAATTTCAGATGGCCTGTATGAATAATCGTTTGAATGCAACCATGGAGACCGTTTTCTTAACTGCCTCCGAAGACACGCATTTTATCTCATCGCGCTTTGTGAAGCAAATAGTACGTTTAGGGGGCGATATTTCTTCCTTCGTTGCGCCCAGTGTTGCTAAGAGGCTGATCAAGCATTTTAACGATGTGCATTAGTAATCGTAATTACGCCATTCTTTATCTCTTACATCCTTTAAAAAACCAAACCTATACAGGGTATTGAGACTATCAAATTTTTTACCGCTGGGGTCTTGCGTGTCGAAGGACTCAATCGTGTTATAGTCTTTTGCCCATTTGAGGAAATATATGTGATAGGCGTGCGCGGCGTGCCAGGCGAAGAGCAATAAAAACAAAAACGTTCCGTATTGCACTAGGATGGTAGGGCGATAGAACAGGCGATATAGGCCTATTGAGGCCAGCACATATACCGGCACAATCATGCCGTTAGCACGCCAGGCGTTTGGCACGCCCTCGTTGGTCAATATGGCGGGTAATGTTGCAAGCAATGCCCATATTATCAGCAGGTATTGCTGAGGAATGGCCAGTATATGACCGGGCTCGTCGGAAGGCGTCTTGTGGGGGCATAACGGGCTTATGCCCGTAACCACCCAATAAAAAATGCCGATAATAGCCAAGGTGGATAGCTGTGATTGCGCATTATAATTATGCCGCCAATTACCATCGCCTACGCTAAACAGCATGGTGATAGTGGCGCTGAAATTATGCAGCAGTTGGGATATGCCCTGGAAAAAACCAACCTGATTTTCTTTGGATGCGATGAAGAGGTGGCGGGGGCGTTCGAAGATATTCAATTCAGTTGCGGTTATCATTAATGGTAGCATCACCATGAGCATGGCTGCACAGAACACAAACATATAGCGCCGCGCATCGGAATCTTCTTTCACGAAGCGGTACAGCATCCATAGCGGCAATGCGGCAAACGGATAAAACTGCCAATAGCTGTAAAAGCCAAGGCCTATGAACGCCCCAGCAGCTATAAATCCTTGCGGTTTTTTTGTCCGGATGGCTTTTGCCAATAGCCAGATACTATAGATCTCCATGAAAGGAACCATGCTGCCACTAAAAGCGAGGCGCGATAAAATGATATGCCATACGCTTGTAGCCAACAGCGCCGCCGCAATCAGGGCAATCCACTGGCGATGAACATGCGTATGAAAAAGTTCTTTTACCAGAAGGTAAATGCCCAGCACTGTGAAGATACTCATCAATGCATTGGGAAAACGCAGGGCGGTGATCGAATCGCCAAATACAGCGAAGGATAGGGATAGCAACCAAAAATAGAGGCCAGGCAATCCCATCTCGCGTTGAAAATACACGGAAGAGATGTGTCTGGAATCCAGCACATTGAGTGCTAAATGGCCGTTAAATGCTTCATCGAAATATACGCCAGGCGGTGCCCAGGAGAATGCAAAGAGTCGCATGAAGCATGCAAAGGCTATCACTAAACAAAATAGCTGTGTGATACCTAGCTTAAGAAGAATTTTATCAAAGTTTTTCAATAAGATATATCATTTGCGCGTTTTTAGGAAAATAACCCAATACGGTATAGGAGACAACAGTTTTTATTGACTTTGTCTCGCTTAGTCCCTAATGGCTTAACTCCACTTTTTATGGCGGGTGTAGCTCAGTTGGTTAGAGCGCCAGATTGTGATTCTGGATGTCGGGGGTTCGAGTCCCCTCACTCGCCCCACTTACAAGGTGGGGGTTCTCTGCGATGTGCGCAACCGTAGTAACTCATATAAAACAATCATCGCCAGGCTTATAAACGATAAGAGCTTGCCCAGAATTTCAATGAGCAAGGGCGCTATTGCAATATCTATCAGATGCTCGCCTGCGGGCAGATTTACCAGCATATGCCCGGTGGTCATATCGCGCCCCAAAGGTTGTAATACGCCATCTACCGATAGCTGGAAGGTAGGAAAGTAAAACTGGCGTATTTTTAAAACCGATGTATTAGCGCTATGCACCTGCATACGAATATGCCTCGCTTGCCATTTTTGCACCTCAAATGTGGCCTTACCTGTGATAAGGGTGACTGGCGCTTGATCGGCCTCAATACGGGCGACGCCTTCTTCGGTATAGTAGCGCGGGATGAGAGAAGGTTTGGGGAGGTAATTAGCGTATTGGTCGATAGCCAGATGGTAGCGCTTATAGGTTTTGGGCGCGATCTGTTCAAAGAGCTCAGGCGTAAGACGATTATTCATCGGTGCATAGAGTGTAATGCCCGTAAATAGCGCCAGCAATAGCCAGTTACGTGTCGGAAAAGGATTGTAGCTTAGTGCGGCAAATAAGGAAATGGCCACAGCCGCTATTGCATATAGCCGGACAGGGTGCTGCAGAATGGACAGCAGCTTGATTTGCCAGAGTGGTGCCATGATAGGCAGGAATAGTAACAGTGCCGCCACTGTCAGAATACACCAGAACCACCGTTCCTTAGAATAAGGCGCCGATGCACGGAAATAAGCGACCGTCAGGATCAATCCGGCCAGCCATACAATCAGCGCCTGAATCATGCTGGCGTCATCAAAATCGAAATTGAGTAGCTTATTGGTAAAATCATTGCCGCTATTGTGCCAATGCAGATCCACAATGGCATAGTCCATATAGGCTAAAGCTGGTGCTAAATAAAACGTAGACAGGCCAAAACCCAGTGCAATAGCAGGGATAAAGCGCTTTAAATGGACAGGCCATCCAGTGCTTCGATGAAGCACGCCGTAAAACACAGCAATGGGGCCGAATAAGATGGTGGAAGGTATATTGGTAATTATCAAGAGTCCCAGGGTGAGGGCAAAGCCACTAAAGCCATACGCTTTACCTTGCGCCAATTTTTTGGCGAACAGCAAAAGCAGCGGCACCCATGCATAGGCCCACATGGTGCTATAAAGCAGCATGACATGAAAAATATGAGCCGTATGAAAGGGAAGGGCGATATAAAGCAGGCTGCCAAATAGCGCTGCCTTAGCATCCACCTCTTCACGCAACCAATAATAAAAGGCCCAGCCTGAGGCAGTGACGGCTAGATAACCGGCAGCAGCTATGGGGTAAAACGAAAAGGCGCCCCAATCGGCCATGAACGCAAAAAGCGCGGTCACATAATAGGCCAGCGGCGGATAATAATAAAATACGGGACTTCCGCTTCCAGCATACATCTCGCTTAGCCAACGCGGATATAAATCGCCTTGCCAGAATTGCTGCGAGAAATGCTTCACCCACAGGCTTTGGCATTGCAGATCGCCGCCGCCAGCCCCCAGAATAAAGGCCGGTGCCATGACCAGCGCCGCAAATAATGCGATCGTAAGGAAAGGGGGGATATTTACATTTTTGTTAAACACGGCTAAAAGCTAGCGCTTGAGAGATTGCTGCGTCAAGCCATATAAACATAGGTCATAAGATGTCGAAATCAAAATCGTCTGGATTAAAGCAGCTGGGAAAACAAACGCCGCTGCCCGCATCGCCCGGTAAAGCGGCGCTGGAAAAAGTATCGAACCCGCATAAGGGAACGGGCTACAGTATTCGTTTTACCTGTCCGGAATTCACCTCGATATGTCCGATTACCGCACAGCCGGATTTTGCGCATCTGGTCATTGACTACGTGCCCAAAGATTGGATCGTGGAAAGCAAATCACTCAAATTATTTTTGGGCTCATTTCGCAACCACGGTGCTTTTCATGAAGATTGCACTGTCTCTATTGCCAAGCGCATTATTCAGGAAATTAAACCGACATGGCTGCGCATCGGCGGCTATTGGTATCCTAGGGGCGGCATTCCTATCGATATTTTTTATCAAACCGGTGAGGCGCCCAAGGGCGTGTGGATTCCCGCACAGGATGTACCTGGCTATCGCGGGCGTTAGATTCTGAACGCAAAACTATTACGCGACTTTCTCGTCTTCAATATTCAGATCGGATATCCAGGGTTTGCCGGGAGCGACCTCCTGACGGCCAACTGAGATATAGCGGAAACCATGCTTTTGCATGTCTTGGCGTTTATAGATATTGCGCAGATCAATCACGAAAGGCTTTTTCAGCAAGCTTGCGACTTTTTTCAGATCCAGGCTTCGGAACTCATTCCACTCGGTCAGGATAAGCACGCTATCAGCCTGCTGCATCGCCTCATACGAATCTTTGCACCAGGTAACATTCTCAGTGAAATATTTCGCAGCTTCTTTCATGCCTTGCGGATCATAAGCGCGAATCGTAGCGCCAGCAGCAATAAGTGCCGGCACAATAACTAAGCTTGCGCCTTCGCGCATATCATCGGTGCCTGGTTTGAAAGTGACGCCGAGCACGGCAATGGTTTTGCCTTTGACGCCGTCCATGGCTTCAATAATTTTTTCGGCCATGCGCTGCTTGCGGTTTTGGTTGCTATCAATGGTCGCACTGACCAATGAGCTAGGGCAGCTATGCGTCAGCATCATTTTTTGTAATGCCAGCGTATCTTTGGGGAAGCAAGAGCCACCAAAGCCAGGACCAGGCTGCAAGAATTTATCGCCAATGCGGTGATCCAGGCCAATGCCTTTGGAGACGTCGCGAATGTTGGCGCCCGTTACTTCGCATAAATCCGCCACCTCATTGATGAAGGCCACGCGCATAGCAAGCATGGTGTTGGCCGCGTATTTGATCATCTCAGCGCTTTCGAAGGTGGCAAACATCATCTTAGCGCCATTGAGGCAAATCGGTTCATACAGCTTAGTGAGAATATCTTTGGGGCGCGGCGAATCGAGGCCTACTACGATACGGTCGGGGTACATGAAATCCTTGACCGCATTACCTTCGCGCAAAAATTCAGGGTTAGATGCTACATCAAAATCTGCGTTGGGGTTTTCTTTGGAGATCAGTTTTGCGATATGGCGATTAGTGCCAACCGGAACCGTCGATTTAATGATGATCAGCGTATAATCTTTGAGATGCTTGGCGATGTCTTTGCAGGCGCTTTTGAGCGCAGTCAGATCCGGCATACCATCCTGCTGATCGGTGGGGGTTCCCACAGCCACAATCACCACATCGGCTTGCGAAACGGCTTGTGGTAGATCGGTTGAAAAAGATAATCTGCCCGCTTTACGATTGCTTTCTACCAGCGGCTCAAGGCCCATCTCATAGATCGGCATAATATGCTGCTGGAGTTTGGCAATCTTGTCGCTGTCATTATCCACGCAGGTGACATGAAAGCCAAATTCAGAGAAACAAACACCTGATACCAGGCCCACATAGCCTGTGCCAATAACCGCTATTTTCATGGTTTCATCCCGTTACGAGTAAATACCTGCTGTAATTCATCGTAGACTTTTTTGCCTACATCTTTTCGATCCAGCGCATAGGCCACATTAGCAGCTACGAAACCAGTGAGGCTACCACAATCATAGCGGGTGCCTTCAAAACGGTAGCCATGAATATTGCCCAGTTTGCTAATGGAGTCGGTGAGCTGAATCTCACCACCGGCGCCCGGTTTTTGTTTGTCGAGTAAGGTAAAAATTTCCGGCTGCAAAATATAGCGGCCAATAATCGACAAGGTAGACGGCGCTTTTTCTGGTGCGGGTTTTTCTACCAGGCCCTTGGCTTTGACAAGACGCTTATCGGGCGTTTTCGCTTTTTTATCGATATCGACAATACCGTAGCTGCTGGTTTGCGCGCGCGGAATATCCATCACACCTAATATATTGCCACCGACGCTGCCATAGGCTTTGACCATTTGTTTCAAGCAAGGCGTCTTCGCATGCACCATGTCATCGGCCAGAATCACCGCAAACGGCTCATCATTAATCAGATGACGCGCGCACCATACGGCATGGCCTAAGCCCAGCGGCTCTTGCTGACGGATAAAGCTGATGCTGCCAGGCTCAGGCAGCCATTCACTGGTAAGGCGGAGCTCTTCGCTTTTTTTGCGTTCATTTAATACGCTTTGCAGCTCATACACATGATCGAAGTGATCTTCGATGGCGTGCTTATTGCGGCCGGTGACGAAAATGAATTGTTCGATGCCAGCAGCACGGGCTTCGTCAAACGCATAATGAATAAGCGGTTTATCGACAACGGGCAGCATTTCCTTGGGCATCGATTTGGTGGCTGGCAAAAAACGTGTGCCCAAACCGCCTACCGGAAAGATCGCTTTACGTATGACTGGTGCTGTTTTCTTCATAGACTAAGCGCTGCAATAAGCCACAATACAGTAAAAAGTCAAAAGATTTAGTGTGTTATATTGGCAAAACTTTATTAGTTTAGGCTTGACAAACCCCGCAATATCACTATGTTTTCGGCCTCGAACTTATCAGGATGACAGACCATGGCTAAGAAAAATATTGTTTTAATTAAGTTGGTTAGCTCAGAAAACACCGGCTTCTTCTATACCGCGCAAAAGAACCCAAAAAAGCAAACGGAAAAACTTTCTTTCCGTAAGTATGATCCGGTTGTGCGCAAACACGTTATTTTCAACGAAGCTAAAATAAAATAATGGCTACGGCGCAGAAACCAGCGGCAGAAACCATTGCCTCTACTGAAGAGCAAGCGGTTCCGCATCAGCTCACGGCTGAGAAAATGATGACCGATAACCTGCTAATGATCGGGTTATTATTCTTTATCTTTTATTTTATGCTGATTCGTCCGCAGCAAAAACGCATAAAAAATCACCAAGCGTTGGTCAAATCCCTGCAAAAAGGCGACAAGATCATCACCACTGGCGGCATTATCGGCACCATTAGCAAGCTTGAAGGCGATGATATCGTTGTGTTGGAAATTGCACCCGACGTTAAAATTCGTTTGTCGCGCTCGGCTATCACCGAAGTCGTCAAAGACGGCGCTAGCGGTTCAAAAGTAGCTAACGATAACTAACACTGGCATTGACCGGTGAACGGGTTATGGTGGGGTCCCTATCTCAATTAATTAGCAGGTGACGCGTGCTACATTTCGCAAATTGGAAAATCTTTTTGATTGTGGGCTCATGTGCCCTGTTCGTCTTACTGGCTATTCCAAGCCTGATTCCTGAATCCGCTCGTAATCATTTGCCCAGCTGGTTGCCACATCGGGTGGTGAGCTTGGGGCTTGACCTGCAAGGCGGCTCGCAACTGCTGCTGGAAGTGGATTTCAACACCTTTGCCCGTGAGCAGCTGGTTAATCTATCAGATGAAATTCGTAGCAAGCTGCGTGAAAAAAAGATCGGCTATAAAGGCCTCACTGTCAATGATGGAAAAGTCGTATTTGGTTTACGTGATCCCGTTGCAGACGATGAGATTAGAAAAATTCTGGCGGAAGTCAGCCATGATATTACCGTCGAGCTTTCCCAAGAAAATTATACTGTCGCCTTCAATGATAAATGGATTGCAGCTAGCCGCGCGCAAGTATTAGCGCAATCGCTGCAGATCATTGACCGCCGCGTGAACGAAACGGGTACTAAAGAGCCCATTATTCAACGCCAAGGCGATAAGCGTATCTTGCTGCAAGTGCCAGGTTTGGCTGATCCCGAGCATTTAAAACGTCTTTTGGGCCGAACGGCCAAAATGACTTTCCATCTAGTGGATGAGACAGTGCGTGGCGAAGATATAGAAAGTGGTGTGGTGCCACCAGGTACGCGTATCGTATTAGCAGATAGCAATGAACGCCATGCTAATGCGCCTGCTAAATATGCGATTTTTTCGCGAGTGATGCTATCAGGTGATTTATTGGTGGATGCCAATACCAGCTATGATCCGCAAACCAGCGAACCGGTGGTGTCCTTCCGCTTTAATAATACAGGCGCGCGTAAATTTGGTGAAATCACCAGTGAAAATGTCGGCAAATTATTTGCGATCGTCCTTGATAATAAAGTCATCACTGCACCGGTTATCCGCTCGGCTATTTTGGGCGGTAGCGGCGTCATCAGCGGTAACTTCACTGTAGAGTCTGCCAATGATCTAGCCTTACTGCTTAGAGCAGGTGCACTGCCCGCGCCGCTTAAAGTGATCGAAGAACGTTCCGTAGGACCAAGCTTAGGTGCGGATTCAATCAAGGCCGGTGCTTTAGCATCAGGTCTGGCTATTGTGTTGGTTGTGGTGTTCATGGTGTTATTTTATGGCTTGTTTGGCCTATTTGCGAACATTGCCATGATCATCAACGCTTTCATGACCCTCTCGCTGCTGGCTTTGTTTGGCGCAACGCTAACATTGCCAGGCATTGCCGGAATCGTACTCACTGTAGGTATGGCGGTCGATGCCAACGTACTTATTTATGAGCGCATGCGTGAAGAGATACGTAACGGCAAATCAATCTATGCCGCCATTGAGGATGGCTTCCGCTTGGCGTTTGGCACGATTTTCGATTCACACATCACCATCTTAATTGCTGCATTGCTGCTCTTTATTTTTGGTACCGGCACGATCAAGGGCTTTGCCGTGACGCTGGCGATTGGTGTCATTTGCTCTTTATATACCGCCGTATTGGTAACCCGTTTGATGGTTGCTACCTGGTTTAAAAGAACAAAACCAAAAACATTGCCGCTGTAATTCTCCATGGTTGATATTACGCCATTGATAGGAAAGGGGCGTCAACTGATCACCGGCTATGGCGGTGGCGGATTTAAAATCAATCAGGAACCCGTAGAAGGCGCAGTGCTGATCTTTACCGATGAGGTGAAAGCGCTGGGTGATATTCAAACACTTACCGCAGATCATGCCAAACTGGTTTTGGATAAAGAGCCGAGCGTGGAGTTGCTATTGATCGGCACCGGCAAACAGATCCAATATATTCCCGATGAGATAAGACAGTTAATCAGAGCCAGCAATATTGCGATGGAAATAATGGATACGGGTGCAGCTTGCAGAACCTATAATGTGTTGCTGACGGAAGAGCGAAGAGTCGCTGCTTTATTGATTGCGGTATAAAAAAGGGGCCCGAAGGCCCCTTTTCATTAGCCGAGATTGCTGGCAACAAAGTCCCAGTTGACCAACTTATCCAAGAAGGTCGTCAGATAGTCAGGACGACGATTTTGGTAATCGAGATAATATGCATGTTCCCACACATCGACCGTAAGCAGTGCTTTTTGACCGTGGATCATCGGCAGGTCGGCATTACCGGTTTTAGTGATTTTAAGTTTGTCACCTTCGAGCACTAACCAAGCCCAGCCACTGCCAAATTGTGTGGTCGCTGCTTGTTTGAATGCGTCTTTAAATGCATCAAATCCACCCAGGTCGGTGTCGATTTTTTCTGCGAGTTTGCCGCTTGGTTTACCACCACCATTGGGTTTCATGCAGTTCCAGTAGAACGTATGGTTCCACACTTGCGCGGCATTATTAAAAATACCTGCTTTAGCCGGATCTTTGGCGGAATCTTTGATGATCTCTTCCAAGCTTGCATTCGCCAAAGGCGTATCTTTGATCAGGTTGTTCAAATTGGTCACATAGGCCTGATGATGTTTGCCATGATGAAACGATAGGGTGTTGGCCGAAATATGTGGCTCAAGACCATTTGCCGGATAGGGCAGATCGGGTAGGGTGATAGTCATATTCGTCTCCTTATTGATGGCAGGTGAGGCAGCAAAACTTTTTGATACCAATATGTTATCAAGTGCTACCCAGGTTGAAAGGGTTATTACACTTTTACAGAATTGTCGTCTAGAGGTTTCCATAACAATTGCTGGTTTGATCTTTACGTTCTTACATGTATGTGTTCTTTAACAAGAATACAACCCTGTGAATGACCCAGTGCGCCTAAAAAATCCATCCTATTGTGCAGAACAAGTACTGAAACATGATAAAGATCGGTTTTTGCTGAGTCTTTTCGTGCATGATGCTGCGCGCGAGCCATTGCTGGCCATCTATGCGCTTAATGTCGAATTTGTACATATATTTGATGTGGTATCAGAAGAAATGATCGGCCATGTCCGCCTGGCCTGGTGGCAGGAAGCGTTAGATGAGCTATTTGCGGGTACTGCGGTTAGGCCGCATCCGGTATTACAGGCCTTAGCACCCTTGGTAGAGGCGGGGCATATATCAGAAATCGTGATTGAACCGCTTATTTCCAGCTACCGCGCGAGTTTTCCCGAAAAACCACTCGATATGGACCGCTTGCTGGAAAAGGCAGCCTCTACATTGATTCGCTCATTAGATGTGCGTTCGCTTTCCTTATGGAAAAAGGCGAACCAGGTGATTCGCATACATCGCATCCGCTACGGCCAATATGCGAATGGCTGGCTTAAACTTAAATTGCTGTTTGTAATATAGTAAGCGCCTGCGCATGAAGCTTCGCATTGGCAGCTGCGATAATGCGGCCATCGCTGTGCAATGTGATAGAGTTTCCTTGCCAATCGGTGATGATGCCGCCCGCTGATTCGATGACGGGTTTGATCGCGCAAAAATCATATGGTTTCAGCCCAGTATCAACCATAAGACCTAACAGGCCATTGGCAACCATCGCATACCCGTAAGCGTCGCCACCTAATTGCGTACCGCTGCATTGCGCGCGCAACGTTTCAAAAGCCGCCGCCTCTTTTTTATTGAAATAATAGGTCGAGGTCGTAGCAATCACCACGTCGGACAACGCAGTGTGGGTAAGCGTTTTAACTGGATTGCCTTTGCATAAGGTTGGCCGGCCTGGTACTGCCACCCAACGTTCTTTGTTGATTGTCTGATCGATAATGCCCAGCAGCGGAATGCCTTGATGGGTGAGGGCAATCAGCGTGGTAAAAATCGGATAGCCGGCAATAAAGGAGCGGGTGCCGTCAATCGGATCAATAACCCATTGCCACGCTGCGCCTGGATTATGCACACCGAGTTCTTCGCCAATGATACCGTGTTCGGGATAGTGGAAGCGAATTAAATCCTGAATTGCTTTTTCAATTTCCTGATCGGCTTGCGTCACCGGACTTAGGTCTGCTTTCTGTTGGGTTGATACGTGCTGGCGAAAATAACGACGTGCAATATCACCTGCTTGATCAGCCAGATGTTCGGCAAAAGCAATAAGCTCAGGGTTGACGATAGGGTGCGCTTGATTCATGCTATAAACCTATGATTTCAGAACAACATGCCCTGATTCAAGCTTTTCTGCAACAAAAGGCTTTTCCCCTTTCGTCGCAGCCGGTTGAACCGCGCCTTAATAAAGCAGGCTTAGTGCCCTATAGAATCGAAGATGGCCATTATACCTATTATGTGATGAAGCCTCAGGGTAAAGAAGTGGAAAAACTGGGTGAGCCGCCTTTTCAATTCGGTAAAGGCACGCGTATGTTTTATACCGAGGCCAAGGGTTGGCAGGATATACGCAGCAAAGAGACCAGCGACATGTTAGAGCCGCTCGTGCAAACGGCGTTGCGTGAAGGCATAGAAGAATTAGGATTGATACTGCAGCATATCGATCAAATAGTGGATTTAGGGCCATATGGCTTTTCATCGGCCACAACCGGCAAACCCAAATATATGTATTTATTTGCAGCCCACATGAAAGACGACGCACAATTTTTGCCAGCGCAAGAAGTAGCAGTCAGCACGGCTGAGCGCCGCTGGATGAGCTTGCAAGAATTTGCTATTGCCGGCCGTTCCGATCATAAACCGATTTTAGAATCTATTGAACAGAAGCTCAAAACCCATCATGAAACCCATCGAGCGTAATCCGCAATTCTCCAATTTATTGGTAGGCGCTACCAGCCCTTATTTGCGTCAGCATGCGCATAATCCGGTCTATTGGTATCCATGGGGGCCGGAAGCGTTGGCGCGCGCGAAAGCAGAAAACAAACCCATCTTGCTGTCGATTGGCTATTCGACCTGCTACTGGTGCCATGTGATGGAGCGCGAGGTATTTGAGAATGTCTCGATCGCAGCTCTGATGAACCAGAACTTCATCAATATTAAGCTCGATCGCGAAGAGCATCCCGATATTGATAATACTTATATGGTTGCCAGGCAGCTTATGACCCACGAAGGTGGCTGGCCCAATAATATTTTTCTCACGCCTGACCTAAAACCGTTTTATGCTGGCGGCACCTTTGGACCGGCAGATGCTTACGGTAAGCCAGGCTTCCCACGCTTGCTTGAATGGCTTCATTTTGCTTGGACCACGCAAGAGCAAGATGTGCGTAATACGGCAGATGAGGCCTTTGCCACGATTCAGCAATTCTTGGTGTACCAGCCCAAGGAATCAGCCGCGGCTTTTGATATTAGTCGTGCTACCGATCAAACAATAGAAGCACTTCAAAAACACTATGATGTGCGTTCGGGCGGTTTTTACCAGGCACCGAAATTTCCGCATGAAGGTTATTTGGATTTCTTACTCAGCTATCACGAATTCACGGGCCATGTCGAAGCGTTCGACATGGTGGCGCAAAGCTTAGGAAAAATGGCCGCAGGCGGCATTAACGATCATGTGGGATGTGGTTTTCACCGCTATGCTGTCGATAAAGAATGGTACGTCCCGCATTTTGAAAAAATGCTCTACACGCAAGCGCTGTTAGCCAGGCTCTATACTGATACGGCGCGCCTGTGCGGCAATCCGTATTTTGCTGATATCGCACGTAGCATTTTGGATTTTGTCAGCGGTCCGATGACGGATGGTAATGGCGCGTTTTATGCCGCTATTGATGCCGAGACCGATGGGGTGGAGGGTGCGCATTACGCCTGGGAAGTCGATGAAATTGAGCGTATCTTAAGTTCAGAAGAAGCGGATTTCTTTGAAACCTTCTTTGCGCTCGCCGATATACCTGCTTTTCCAGGCCATAAGCATGTTAAAGGCCAGGTGATCATCGCTAGAAAACCGCTTTTCCAAGCAGCGATGGAATATAACATTCCCTATGAACAGCTGTCTGCGAGTGTGGGTGCAGTGATGAACAAGCTGCTTGAGGAGCGCAACAAGCGTGTGCCGCCCGCATTGGATAATAAAATCATTGTCTCATGGAATGGGCTGATGATCGATGCGTTTGCGCACGCAGGCGATGTATTAGGACATAAGCGTTATGTGGAGATTGCTCATAAAGCGGCGCAGTATATTTTGGAAAATGCAATCGACCAGGAAGGGCGTTTATGCCGCGTGGTGACAATGGGCCGCCCGCAGTTGCTTGCCACACTAGAAGATTATGCCTATCTCATTAAAGGGTTGATCACGCTTGCGCGCGTTGCGATGGATGCCGATATGTTGGAGACCGCACGGCAACTGACTGCCACGGCACAAATGCTCTTTGGCGATGATGCATCCGCAGGTCTGTATGCAACGCAAGCCAATGATGTTGTTTTGGTGCGCCCTAAATCGGCCGATGACTCCAATTTGCCCAATGCGAATGCGGTGATGATCCTCAACTGGATTCATCTCTATGAAATTACCGATGATCACAGCTATCTCGATCGCGCACAAAAAGCGCTCTCTTATTTCTTGCAAGACGATGGCCGCATTTTCTTGGAATATACCACGTTACTTAAAGCGGCTCAGCGATTGCATGCCATCCAAAACCAGGCTCTGCCTATTACTCCGTCAACATTGGCAGAACATGCAAACCTATCTGTTTCATCCGATTTACCGGACGATGTTATTCAAGTGCGCGCGCAATTAGAACCTGAAAATGCCAAACCAGGTGATGCATGCGAACTGCGATTGACGCTCTCTATTAAACCAGGTTGGCATATTAATGCAGCGCAGGTGCAGCAGTCTTATTTGGTGCCCACACAGGTTGACGTGTATGGCGCACATGTGGAAACCGTAGGCATTCTTTATCCGCAAGCTGTTGAGATTCACAACGCGATGAATGGCGAACGTTTGAGTGGTTATCAAGGCGATATAAACATCGTGGCGCGACTTCTTATTCATACTAATTTGAAAGGCCGTCCGCCGATTAAAGCCATGATTCGTTTGCAGCCTTGTAACGAAACCAGCTGTTACCGCGCCCGCGACATCAGTATAACTATATGATTTCTATGGATAATATATTGTTACCCATGGTTTGACATCCATTAGGGGCCTTGTTATACTGATAGTCCGTTATTTATGTATATTTGATAAACACTTGGAAGGGGGTATCATCCTTTGGTTGAAGTTTTAGTTCGCGACAATAACGTGGATCAGGCTTTGCGTGCACTCAAGAAGAAGATGCAGCGCGAAGGACTGTTTCGTGAGATGAAAATGCGTCGCCATTATGAAAAACCTTCCGAGGCTCGTGTTCGCGAGGCTGCTGAGGCACAAAGACGGGCCCGCAAGCTAGCGCGTAAAAATTCTGAGCGTGATGATTAATCATCCCTTTTGATTTTATGTCTCTATTTTAAAACGCATATGCTCGCGCATATGCGTTTTTTAATTTTCACTCACGATAGAGATAAAAATCTGCTATACTGGCAGAACCCATTAAGGAGTACGCACATGCAAAAACCTGAAGTCATTGCAATCGCTGCTCAGCCACCTCTGAAGCAGGCGTTTTTATCAGCGCATAATAGTTTGTTGGCCATTGCCGATTTTATGTATGGCACGCCCGAACGTGCAAAAGTCACCTATATGTTCGCATTTTCACTATTGCTGCTGAGTATGGTGATTTCGCATGAAGCGAGCGCGCTACAAGCCTGCGCGTCTTAGCTGCGTTTCCTTAGCCAATTTTCGATATAATGTGTTTGCTCATCTGCCATGAGGGTGGGGGCATGACCGCATTCTGCGATTTCCAATAGCTCAAGGTTTGGGTGCTGCTGTTGCATCTGAAGCGCGGTCTCAGCGGTCAATAGGTCGGAGTTTTTCCCGCGGATGAGCAGTGTTGGAATAGCCTGCGCGCTGGGCCAGAACGGCCATAGATTGACGTCTTGAATCTCTACATTAGTGACAAGTCCTGCGAGGATAGCGGGATCATAAGCCAGGTGGTACGTGCCGTCGGGTTGTTCGTGAATGGAATGGGTGAAGAGGTGGTTCCAATGCGCTTCATCACGGATGCCAAAGGATGCACAGTTGATGCGTAGCTGCGCTTCGGCCGCTTGCTTGGAAGAAAAATAAGTATTGCTGCTGGCATAAGCGACGATGCGTTTAAGTCCAGCTGCAGGAATCAAACAACCAATATCATTGAGCACCAGCGACTTGATCAGCCCTGGTTTCAGCTGCGCCATCATCAAGCCCAAAATACCGCCCATAGACGTGCCTACCCAATGGCAGCTGTTGATATTATGTTGCGCCAGAAAAGAAAAAATATCCTGCACATAGGTTGGGTACTGATAGGCTTGTGGGGTCAGCCAGCCGCTTTTCCCGCGCCCTGGCATATCGGGACATAGGACATGAAAGCGTGGTGCCAATGTTTGCGCCAGCATGTCAAAATCCCGTCCATTACGTGTAAGCCCGTGTACGCAGATAACCGTATCGGCAGTAGCATTGCCCCATTGATAATAGGTTAGACTGTGAGCAGGAATTGTCTCAGAAGCAGGGATATTGCAGCTGAGCGTTTGCGGTGTCACTTCAATTGCACTTTAAAGATTTTTTGGACGATCGAAAATACAACTGATTTCACCAGGCGCATGACTAGAACCGTGATGAGTATTCCCCCTACTATATCAGCGGGGAAATGCATGCCCAGTGCCATACGAGACCAATAAATGGTCAGTGCAAGACAGAGCGCAAACAAACGTATGCCCGAGGAAAGTACTGGCCATAATGACATAAGGATCATGGTGATAAAGGCGGCATGTCCACTGGGAAAACTGCGGAACTGCTCATCCGGCTCGTCTCTGCGATCCAGCCCTTCCACCTGTTCGGAGGATAGCTCGACATAGGGGCGTGGAAACTCGCTGTAATTTTTAATCACAATGATAGTGACGCCATTGATGATGTGACCAGCAACCAAGATGGCCAATACACTTACCCATAAGGCCATATGGCGCTTTTGAATAGGTTCGCCGCGAATCGTTTTGATCGCAACGCTTAAGGCGATAAAGGCAATGACTGCACCCAGATAATAAGGGAAGTTATGATAATTGCCCAGCTGAGTAACAGCTTTCATCCATAGGCTATAGCTTTCGCCTTGAATACGGTAGATGCTTAGAAATAACGACTCATTCAGCCCAAACCAATGGTAAAATACATCCAGTAAAAATTTGGAAATAGCGTGGGCTGTTTCTGCTTCGTTTTCTTCTAATAACATATCAGTAACGCTCAATGGTTAGGCCGTGCAGGATAATCTCCGGCGTTTTTGCTTCTATAATATCACACACAATGGCGCTCGAACCTGCCGCTTGTGTCCAGCCCAATGTACCATGGCCCGTATTAAGATATAGATTGGGAATTTTAGTTTTGCCGATAATCGGCGGGCCGTCTGGTGTGGACGGGCGCAGGCAGGCCCATTTGCTGATGTCTTGATCCCATCCGGCTTTCGGCAATAACGAGCGCGCTGCCTTGACAATCGGTGTAATACGCTTCTCATTTATATCGGTGTTATGGCCTGCAAATTCGGCCGTTCCTGCCACGCGCAGACGATTACCCAAACGGCTATATACCACTTTATAGGTGCCATCGGTTAGGCTGATAGCGGGGCAATATTCATTGGTTGGAATGGTAATGCTATAGCCTTTCATGGGGTAGATCGGCAGATTGATTCCGTGCTCACGCAACGGAATGGGACTGTAGGAGCCCATGGCCATTACATAGCTGTCGGCGTTGAATTCGCCTTTATCGGTAACAACGGCTGTGATCTTTCCTTGCTGAGCGCGCAATTTCTGGATATCGACGCCGTATTGGAACTTAACGCCATGGCGCTCAGTCGCTACTTTTGCCAATTCGTTGCAATAGAGATAGGCATCGCCATATTCGTCGTTGACGGTATGAATGCCACCCACAATAGTGCGCTGAGTATGAGCCAGCGCTGGTTCTAGCGCATAGCACTCATCGCGGCTGAGTATATTATGCACATCACCAAATTTGCCTTGGAAGGCATAAAGCCCTTTTGCGTATTCATAGTCGGTGTCTTTACCGAAAAGATGCAAAATGCCGCCTTTCGCAAAATCAAAGGCGATATTGGTTTGTTCGCGGATTTCGGTCATTTTTCTTTTGCTGTAGAGGCCGAGTCGCAGAATATTCACGCCGTTAACTTCGGCACGGCTGGTGGTGCAATTACGCAAAAATTGCAATCCCCAGGTGATCATCTGCCAATCGGCACGTAGGCGAAATACGAGCGGTGCTTCCGGATCGAGCAACCATTTGGGTAATTTCTTGAGTGAGCCTGGATTAGCCCAAGGTTCGGAGTGGCTATACGATAACTGGCCACCATTGGCAAAGCTTGTTTCAGCGCCACTTACGGCCTGACGATCCAATACTGTGACCTCATGCCCTCTGCGTCCCAATTCATATGCGGTGGTTACGCCGAGCAAGCCTGATCCAAGAACTATTATTTTCATATATTACAGAATGTTAATGTGTGAGATGTTAAAGATAATGCCCTAAATCTATAGTGTTCTCGCTCAGGCCTGTCATCAATAATTTTTATAAGGGACTAACTATGGCCATTGCAACAAAACTGCAACAATTCTGTGTTACCATAATGGCATGTGATTTATTCACCCTTTCTTAAGCAACCTATAATAGAAACTATTGATGTAAGGAGATTTTTACTATGTCTGGCAGGCTTCAATCGGATCCATTGTTTCAAGGCCTTACTCGCCCGACGATGATCGCGGGCGTTAGCTACATGTATTTCGTGATCAACGCGTTGGTTACGATGATTGCCTACATCAATACCCAAAATTTCATGATTCTTTTCATCGTGGCGCCTTCAGTGCATTTGTTGGGCTATCTCATTTGTTTAAAAGAGCCGCGCGCTATTGAGCTTTTCATTGTCAAAATGAGTAAAGGCTACAAATGCCCTAATCGCAGTTACCACGGATATACCAACTCTTATGACCCATATTAGCAATGAGCATGAATCTTAAGCGCAGAAAAGTTAGAAAGGCCGCCTATTCAAAAGCAGAGGCATCGGCCTCTATTTTTATTCCCTATGATTACCATTGGGATAACGACACTATTGTCACCAAGAAAAAAGAATTTCTGCAGATCATCAAGCTAGACGGTTTCTCATTCGAAACAGCGGATGATGAAGACGTAGACATGAAAAAAATGGTCCGCAACTCGCTGCTCAAAAGCTTAGCGGACGGTACATTTGCGGTGTGGTTTCACACGGTACGCCGCCGTCAGAGTGCGTATCCTTCCGGCAAGCAGCCCCCTGGTTTTCCAGCCTATGTAGATAAGCTATGGAAAGAGAAACATCACTCTAAAGACTCCTATATCAATGAACTGTATATCACCGTGGTGCGCAAAGCCGACACCAAAGGTGCGGCAAAAATTCACCATTATCTGAAAAAGGCATCGGAAGCTGGCAATAAAATGTCGCAGATCGATGCTCTGCGCGAAGTGCAAAAAGAACTTGCCGAAGCGGTGAATCGTTTAGTGGCGACCTTGCGCGATTACGGTGCGCGTAAACTCACCACCTATGAAAATGAACATGGCGCTTTTTCGGAGCCGTTAGAATTTTTGGCTAAGATTGTCAATTGCGGCTTCACCCAGCCTATTCGCTACACGGCAACCAATATTGCGCACACTCTGCCGATTTACCGGCTCTATTTCGGTGATCGTGCGATTGAGGTGGCTGGTGCGCCGCAGCCGCGCTTTGCCGGGCTGATTAGCATCAAAGAATATGGGCCGGCAACAGCCGCGGGTATTTTAGACGGCTTCTTACAATTGCCCTTTGAGTTTATCATCGCGCAGTCATTCGTATTCCATAACCGCAGTGTAAATATTGGCCGGATGCAGATGCGCCAACGGCGCATGATGGCGGCGGAAGATGCGGCGATTTCGCAAATTGCTGAAATCAGCGACGCGCTCGATATGGCGATGAGCGGTCACGTAGCCTTTGGCCCACATCATTTGAGCGTAATGTGCTTTGAAGAAAGCATGCATGATTTGGAAAAAGTGCTCTCGATGGCGATTGCTGAGTTGGTGAATTTAGGTATCAACCCGGTGCGCGAGAAATTCGTGATGGAGCCAGTATTCTGGGCGCAATTGCCGGGTAATTTTGATTATGTCGCGCGTGGTGCTGATATCAGCACCATGAACTTGGCCGGCTTTGCTAGCTTACATAATTATCCAACAGGTAAGATTGCCAACAACCATTGGGGTGATGCGGTTACTGTATTCGATACCTCATCTGGTACGCCATACTTTTTTAACTTCCATAACCGTGACGTAGGTCATACGACGATCATCGGTCCGACCGGTGCGGGTAAAACGGTGCTACTCAACTTCCTGTGTTGTCAGGCGCAGAAATTTAATTGCCGGATTTTCTTCTTCGATAAAGATCGTGGCGCTGAAATTTTTATTCGTGCGATCAGCGGTAAATATACTGTGATCGAGCCGGGTGAACCCTGTCATTTCAATCCACTGCAATTGCCGGATACGCCTGAAAATCGCACATTCCTAACGGAATGGTTGCATACATTAGTAACGGTGCATGATGAGCCTTTCACGGCTGATGATATGGACCGCATCAACGAAGCTATCGTCGGCAACTTCAAGCTGTCGCCAAAAGATCGTATTTTGCGCAATATTGCGCCGTTCTTAGGAATCGAAGGGCCAGGTACGATTGCAGGACGTTTGCGGATGTGGCATAGCGGCGGGCCATATTCTGGTTTGTTCGACAACCCAACGGACGTAGTTGATTTCAGCACGGGTAACGGCTTCGGATTTGAAATGGGTGAGGTACTCAAAGAGCGTGTAAGCCTTGCGCCGACCTTGCTTTATTTATTCCATCGTATCAACTTGTCGCTCGACGGCACGCCTACGATCATCGTACTCGACGAAGCATGGGCGCTGATCGATAACAAAATCTTTGCCGGACGTATTCGCGATTGGCTGAAGACATTGCGTAAACTCAACGGCATGGTGGTGTTTGCCACGCAAAGCGTAGAAGATGCAAGTAATAGCGCCATCAGTGAAACCCTGATTCAACAAACGGCAACTCAAGTATTCTTGCCGAATCCGAAAGCAACCGAAGCCTATAAAAAAGCCTTCATGGTGTCAGATCGCGAATTCAATCTGCTCAAAACCACCGACCCATCCAGCCGCTACTTCTTGGTGAAACAAGGTAAAGACGTGGTTGTGGCGCGGATTGATTTGTCGGGAATGGATGATGTGATTAACGTACTGTCGGCCCGCGCGGAAACCGTCATTATTCTAGATGAGGTACGTTCGCAGGTAGGTGATGCGCCTGAGGCCTGGATGCCTATATTCCAGGAACGCATACGATTGGAGAAAGAGAAACTTGCTAGTAAAGAAAGCAAAAAATAAAGCATGGTTTTCTAAAGCAGCTGTATTATTGGCCTTCTTCTTATTGCCAGTTTTGCTGCCTGTGTCTTCCTATGCCTATAATTTCAGCGATCAAGTTTTAATTCGGATGGAGAATCCATCTGGTGGCTATAAAGAATGCCCTACCTCCACGGGCAGCAATGTATTTTGCGATGAAATCTTACAGAACCTCAATAATCCTTATTTAGATGTCTGCCCTAACGTCGAGGGGCTGACGCTGCGGATTGTTAAATGTGTCTTGGATACATTCTTGGTTGCGGCAAATCGTGTGTTGGTACCGATTTCAAATTTCATGGCAAGCACCGTGCAAGCTGCCTGTGTGTTAGCGGTTGCTATATTAGGCATTTCGATGATTAGCGGTAAAGCGCGCAACGCATGGAAAGAATCTGCCATCCTTATGACCAAAATTTCCTTGGTACTTGTGTTTTCTAATAGTTTTGGCGCCGAATATTTTAATGCCAATGGCGGTCTATTTGGCGTATTGCTCGATACTATGAATGACATTCTAGATCGTGTGACCTTGAGTATGGAGTGGATCGATGGGGGGTGCGTATTAAGCCAGAACGATGCCGACGGCCTTAGAGCTTTCTGGTTGATGGATTGCGTTATTGAAAACCTGATTGGCGGTATTTATACCCTAGGTTCATTAGCCGGTGGCTTGTTAGGTTTTATCGTCGCCAGCTTCTTTTCCGGCGCTATTGGCGTGTTTGTAGCTGCCATGGTAGGAGCGTTGATCGTCCTGTTTTGTTTTGCGGTGGTGCGGGCGGTCTATATTTATTTAATCTCGATGATGGCCCTCTCGATGATGGTGATTATTTCACCACTGGTCATACCACTTGCGCTATTTCAGTCGACCGTCGGTTATTTTGAAAAATGGGTTAGAAAAACTATTGGCTTTATGCTGCAACCGATTTTCTTATTTGTGTATATTTCGCTACTTATATCTACCTTTAATCTAGTCATTTTTGGCGAATCAAGCAATGCGTATAATCCACTCTCGCTGGCTGATGTATTATGGAATCAACCGGCATCTGGTGACTGTAAATTGCCGCCTTCATATCGGCGAGGTAGCCAGACATTGATTTCGCATACGGGCACGCAAAGACATCTAGGACTTCGCCTAAAATGTAGCGGTGCATATGGTGAGCGTTCTCATGGGCAGGAAGCTGTTACCTTCAACCCGCGCAAGGCCGCTTCATCGGCTGGACTGCGCATGGAAAAACTCGATACCGGTGTGATGGGCAAAATTGGCGAACAATTCACCGATAAGCTGAACTGGACGGATTCCACCAAAGACGTACACGGAAAAGTCATGGAAGGCGCCGATTATTTTAAAATGGATATGCCAACCAGTGGCGTTGACTGGAGGGTGTTAGCAGCACGAGAACGAGGTAGCGTATCGGATGCTACGATCGCTGCTATCGATGAAAACGCTTTAACGGCTTATTTCGTCAAGCTCATACTCTCGCTCGTTATGGCGGTGGTCTTGGCTTATATCTTTATGATCCTACTCGATAAGCTGCCATTCTTAGCGGCCAATCTCTCGGGTGACCCCATTGGCGGCACCTTTGGTGTTGGCAATCTTGGACCGCCGGGCGCTGGCTCAATCAATAAATTACAAAAATCATTTGTTGGGGCGGGTAAGTGATGCACAGACTCCGCCCATACCGTTTAGTCATATTAGTAGCGCTGCTCATCGGTGTTCTACCCAATACGGCAATGGCGCAAGTGGCATTACAACCAAGCTGTGGCCAGATTATGACTGGCACAGCAACCAGTGGGTTAGATCATACGCCGCTATCTTCCATGATTACGGCCTGCGCAACCAGTTCAGTACGCTTTGCCAGCGCCTATGTTTTGAAAGCTATATCGGATTATATGGTGCCGACCGTTGGGGCACTCTTTACGATCGCCATCATCTTTTTTGCGATTAGCATTATTCAGGGCGAGCGGTATGTGGCAACCAAGTCTATCGGCTTCATGATTCGTTTAGCGATTGTAGGCACCTTTAGCTACAACATGGGCGGCGGCAATGTCGTGCAGGTAAATGGTGGTTGGGGAAATGCATTCTTTGTTATTTTTGATCAGTTATTGGCGCTTGTCTCAGGCGGTGTGGATCCATTTGTACAGATTGATATTATTATTGGACGACTTTTAGGATTTGCACCAGGCATCTCATTAGCCAGTGGTATGGCGGGTGTATTGGGTGGCGCGCTTGTGTCATCTACCGTTGGCATGTTTATGTTTGGCGCTGGCCTTATGGCCATTTTGAACCTGTTATTTTTTATATTGCGCGTCATCTATATCTATCTACAGGCCTATATCACCATCGGTTTTCTACTCTGTTTGACACCGCTCTTCGTGCCTTTGGCCATATTCAAATCCGACCGCATTAACTTAGAAACCTATATCGAAGCCATATTACATAAGATTATCGCCGCCATTCTAATCCCAACCTTTATGTTCGCCTTCTTGTCGATATTTCTTGCGGTCTTTAATACGCAAATTGACGGTCTATTCGCAGCGCTCGGCTCTACCAAATGTTATGCAGCTGCCTCGTACGGCCCTGCGGCATGCGGTGATGGTCGTACGACATCATGTCCACGTTTATCGTCACAAGAGCCTAAGGTGGGTCTTTCATCAGGTGTGAGTAACCCATACTCTCTAAGCAACGTGGGTAATGTGCGCTATTGCCCACCCGATCTTAGACCGTATTGGAAAATCAACATGCCGTTTTACTCATGGCTGACGCCAACCGATCCGGCCTTTTCTAAAAAAATTAGCGATACAGCGGAAACAGGTGCTGGTGCCAAAGTGAAACCTCCGGTGCAAACAACATTAAACCCAAACCTGCGCTATAGTGCTGATAATAATAAAGCAACGACGCCTGGTATTGATTTCGGACCAAACCATGTCAGCATTGTGCAAGATCTGACCTTCACTTTCATGACCATGTTTATTTTTACTGCGCTGATGCTTTCTTTCTTATCGTTGATTCCAGAAATTGTTGCAGATATAGCGCAAGCATCGATTGGCGCAATTGGTCAAGGTAGCGAGCTAGAAGGTAAAGCGAAAAGCATGGCGCAAGGTGGCCAAGGAGAGATGCAGGGCAAAATGGCGGATATGAAAAAAGAATTATCTGAGAATAAAAAACCAACCATACAAAATATATCATCGACGGTAGGTAAATATGCTAACTAGTCATTACATACCAACTATAAGGTTGCAGTCTATGTGGCATATAATGTCTCATTACCGCTTCGCCATATTATTATTTATTGGCTTGGCGATTTTCATACAAGCATCCCCTGCGTATGCGGATTATCCGCCACCGCAACCCCCCGGAGTGTGCACTACTAACCCGCAATATAATCCTGCGACTGATCCGGTAAATGGCATCATGACCAGCATCGTCAATAACGTGCGGGCGGTCTTAAATCCAATACGTTTCCAAATGTATAATGGCATCATCACCAACACTGGCTTTAGAGCAGCCATTGGTGCCGCGGTTACTTTATATATCGCCGTATACGGTGCGCTATTTATGCTAGGCATGGTGCAGATGACTGTAAGCGATTTTACCCAGCGTATGGTCAAGGTCTCTATACTGGCGATATTGATTAACACCAGCTATTCCTGGGCCTTCTTTAATGGTGTTGTGGTCGAATTTTTTGAATCGGCCGTAGATGATCTCATCGCGGTTTCCACCCAGATTTCCATTGGCGGTATTAGTAATCCGGTTGTCGGCGGTGTAAGCGCAAGCGGCACTTCAACGCCATTTGCGATTTTAGATGGTGCCATTGCCAAAGCGCTATCGGCTAAAATGGCAGTAACGCTGCTTGCTATATTTTTCACCGGCCCATACGGCATATTGATCGGCGTATTACTGGTGATTGCCCTCGCGTGTTTTGTGAAGACACTGATGACCGCGGTGTGGGTGTATTTAATGGCCTTGGTCATGCGCACGTTGTTATTTGGTCTGGCGCCTATTTTTATTGGCTGCATGTTATTCCAGCGCACATACCATTTGTTCCAAGGTTGGCGCAACCAGGTGGTGAACTCTTGTTTGCAGCCTATTTTGCTCTTTATCTTCTTTGCATTTTTCGTCGCGCTGATGTCGGCGGCCTTAAGTAACGTGACTAAAACGCCGGTTTGCTGGACGGAATCCATGGAGAATATGCGTGGTACGCCATTTTATATACATTTCTGGCGCTTCCAAATACCCAAGACGCAATTCCCACAAAGCGATAGTGACTATGAAAACTATGGTGGTGGCTGGAGCTTTAGTGGTCCTGATGGCGCCAATACGACGCTTAATATGCCGGTATTCCCCGTGGATATTGTAGCGGTTCTGGTGTTCCTCATTTTGGCCGAGCTTGCGAGTCGTTTTAATAGTGTGGTGACGCAGATCGCGATCGACCTATCGGGTGCGAGTGTGAACCTATCGAGTATGTCGAGCGATATGAAACAAATGTTTGATGCCGGTAAGAAAGGTGGACCTGATGCAGGTGGTCGCGGCGGGCCTGGTGTTGCACCGGCGCCTACACAAGGCCAAGGACAGCAAGCAGCACCCACGCCATCCTCTAACTATGCTGCTCAAGCGGGCAGTATGGTGGGAGCGCGTCCGGGTAGCCCACCATCGGCACCTCCTAGCGCTGGCGGTGCAGCCGCAGGCGCGGCAGCAGGGGCTGGTTCGGGAAGTGGTACCGCTGGCGCCGCTACAGCAGCGGGCGGTGGCTCAGCAGCCACGCCGGCTTCCACAGGAGCAGGTGGGCAAAATGCAGGTGCACCGCCAGTAAATGTCAGGCCAACGCCCAAATAAGATTAAGCGGCTTCTTCATCCAATTCGGGAAGCATGCCCAACGCACGGCGATAGGTGTCGAGAACCGTTTCTTGTTCTTCGCGCTCGGATTCGTCCATTTTGCGCAACTTGATAATCTGGCGGATAGCTTTTACATCAAAGCCGTTGCCTTTTGCTTCAGCAAATACATCGCGTATATCAGCGCCAATGCCTGCTTTTTCTTCTTCCAGTTTTTCCACGCGTTGAATAATACCACGCAATTGTTCAACGGCGACACCGCCCACTCTGTTTTTAGCCATACGATACTCCTAGTGTTGTTTTTGCTTTTTTAAGGTTTCTGCAATCAGGAACGCAAGTTCTAGCGCCTGTGAGCCATTAAGGCGCGGGTCACAATGCGTGTGGTAGCGGTTGCTTAAATCCATCTCGGAGATGGCCTGCGCACCACCTAAACATTCCGTGACATCTTGTCCGGTCATTTCGAAATGCACACCGCCAGCAAAACTGCCTTCTGATTTATGGATGGCGAAGAACTGACGCACTTCTGCCAGAATATCGGTAAATTTACGGGTTTTATAACCGTTGGGTGATTTGATGGTATTGCCATGCATTGGATCGCACGACCAGACGACTGATTTGCCGGACGCTTTTACGGCGCGTACGAGTGGAGGCAATAATTCACCAATCTTCACGCAGCCCATACGCGCAATCAGTGTTAAACGGCCAGGTTCATTTTCTGGGTTCAATACATCGATGAGCTTGAGTAGGTTATCGATCGTCATGCTTGGGCCCACTTTTACGCCAATAGGGTTGGCAATACCACGCATATATTCAACATGCGCTTCATCTGGCGAACGGGTACGATCACCGATCCACAGCATATGGGCGCTACCAGCATAAAATTTGCCATCTGTTTCATCGCGGCGCGTTAGCTGCTCTTCATAACGAAGCAACAGCGCCTCATGCGAGGTGTAGAAGCTTGCTTCTGCAAACTCTTCCACATCATCGATGGGCAGGCGGCAGGCTTGAATAAAATCCAGGCAGTTATTGATATTCGATACCAGCTCTTCAAAGCGCTTGCCTTGCGAGGAGGAACTCACGAATTCCATGTTCCAGCGGTTGATTTGCTTCAACGAGGCATAGCCGCCACGCGCTAACGTGCGCAAGTAGTTAAGGGTTGCGGCTCCTTGATGATAGCCCTGCAGCAGGCGGTACGGATCGGGAGCGCGTCCTTCTGATTCAAATTCCATCGCATTGACCATATCCCCACGATAGGCAGGCAGTTCTAGGCCGTCTTTCTTTTCGGTGCTATCCGAGCGTGGTTTAGCAAATTGGCCGGCAATGCGGCCTACTTTAACTACCGGTACGCCTGCGCCATACATCAGCGCCATGGTCATTTGCAGCAATACGCGGAAAAAATTGCGCAAATTAGCCTCGCTAAACTCGGCAAAACTCTCAGCGCAATCCCCACCTTGTAGCAAAAAGGCCTTACCCAGCGCGGCATCTGCTAATTCCCGTTTCAGGGCACGGCTTTCGCTGGCCGAGGTTAAGGTCGGCAATGTCGCAAGCTCATTTTCCACCCGCTCCAGCGCATTGCCGTCTTGGTATTCGGGCTGTTGCCGGATGGGTAGAGCGCGCCAACTATCGGGCGTCCATAAAGTAGTGCTATTGGTAGCCATTGCGTTAATTCAAAAACCTGTGTATGTGAAAGAGCATTATTATCTAGGGTTTTTGCCGCATTATGTCCAGTACTACCGCTAAAAATATCGTTCTTGATCCTGAAAATACCATCGCTTTCATGGGGGTGGAGGGCGCAAATGCTGATTTAGCCTGCCGTCAGGCTCAGCCCTATATGCATACGCTGCCATGCCCATCCTTTGAGGATGTGTTTGAAGCAGTCAGTAATGGATCGGCTAAATTAGGCATGATTCCGGTAGAAAATTCGCAGGCTGGGCGCGTGGCCGAGATTCATAACCTATTGCCCAGAACCAATTTACATATTGTGGGCGAGTATTTCCAACAAATCGAGCATTACCTAATGGCACCTGCCGGAGCGACATTGGAAACCGTTAAAGACGTCTATTCCCATCCGCAAGGCTTACTGCAATGCCGTGAGCATTTGCGTGAATTAGGCGTAACCACACATGCCCATTCCAATACGGCGCAAGCGGCAGCCGATGTCGCCAAATGGGGTGATGTCAGCAAAGCAGCGATCGCATCACCCTTAGCAGCAGAGCTTTACGGCCTTACGGTGCTAAAAGAACACATGCAGGATGCGGAAAATAACACGACGGTATTTATTGTTATCTCGCGCGAACCGGCCGATCCAGATCCAGAAAAAAACCGCGTGCTTACCACCTTACTCTTTACTGTGCGCAATATTCCGGCGGCGCTGTATAAATCGTTGGGCGGTTTTGCGACCAACAATATCAATATTGTAAAACTAGAAAGCTATATCCCAGGCGGTATGGCGCGTGACGCTGCTCAGTTCTTCCTCATTCTGGAAGGGCACCCTAGCCAAAAGCCCGTACAGCAAGCGTTGGAAGAGCTCGGTTTTTACTGTAAAAAAGTGCGTGTGTTGGGTGTTTATCCAGCCGATAAGCAGCGCTTCAGCTAAATTATTTCCGTCCAATTTGTTCATCGATCATGGCCTTAAGCGGCGAATTAGCCGGCAATGAGCGATAAAGGCTTTTCATCGATTGCATGGCTTCTTGCGTATGACCATCTTGCAACGCGCGAACCGCTAGAAAATAGCGTGCCTCGGGATTGGTTTTATCTTGTAGCAACACCATCTCGAGTGCTTTCTTCGCATCATCTGTCACCTGGCCCTGATGGCCATATATGATGGATTTCGCATAAGCTAAAATCAAAAGCGGATTGCCGCCAGAAAGCACGACAGCCTGTTTGAATGCGCGTTGTGCCGCATTCCACTGCTGGGCTTCGGCAAAGCTTTGGCCCAGGCGAATCCAGGCTTCCAGATTGTTTGGATTTTCTTTGATCTGTACTTCGTCTTTTAAAATAGCCTCTTTAATGGCCGATAATTTTGCATCTTGTTGTGCGAGTAAAGGCACGATGTCAGGTGAGCCCAGCACCGCATATAAAGAAACGCTACCGAGCGTAATGCTTGCGATAATGGCAGCGCATAAGGTTTTGTGTTGGCGGATGGGCCCGCATAGTACGCCCATGATAATGAGGGTAAGCGCGCCAAAAAGAAGATAGATACTCATGCGATCTCCTTTGATGGGCTCTGACGCTTATAGCCTTTGAGTAGCCAGGCCAAGCCACCTGCGAGAATCAAGATTGGCGCCAACCATAAAAGCCAGGTAGTAGGCGATAGAGGAGGGCGCATTAAAACACTGTCCCCATAATGGGCGCTAAGCATGGTTATGATCTGTTCGTCATTTTTACCCTGCACAATCTGTTCACGAATATAATTGCGCATATCATTGGCTACATCCGCGCGTGAATCGGCAATGGATTCGCCCTGACAAACCACACAACGGATCGTATAAAAAAGTTGGCGCGCGCGCGCTTCTTCCTTTTCATCCAGTGTGCGTGATTTAAAAGAAGCGGTTGTAGTAACAGGTGTCAGCGCTGGTTGTTCATTGGCGTGGCGTGCGACAAGTGTAGCAATTTCTTCCACCCATTTAGCATTGAGCGCCGTCTTTAAATGCAACAAAATACTACCATTGCGTGCGATAACAAAGGTTTCGGGCACACCCGTTAAACCAAGCCCAACTGTGGTTTTGCCCCCCATATCTAGTCCTACGGCTTGGTAGGGGTTGTCATTTTTGTCCAACCACTCCCTGATTTTATCAGGGGTATCTTTCCAGGCGATGCCGTAGAGCTTCACATGTTCTTTTTTGCTGAGTTCGAGGAGAAAGGGGTGTTCGACTTTGCAGGGCACGCACCAAGAGGCAAAGACATTCAAAACAATGGCGCCATTTTGCCAGGCCGAGGCATCTAGTCGCCGGTCTTGTTGATCGAGTATGGGAATAGAAAAATTGCCAATGCTTTTCTCACCCTCGGCAAAAAGAACAGGTTCTTTGCTTCGGTTGAGCAGTGAAAAAGAAAGCCCTGCGATCAGTGCGAGCAATACACAAAAAGGCACAAAGCGAATCATGCTTTTCTCCTATGCTGAATAACCGACAGCAAGCCCGCGAAGGTTAGCAATAAAAATCCGATCCAAATAAAGCGGATGAGCGGCACATAATAGAGGCGAAGGTTGCGTTTGCTATCGTCTTCTTTCGAAGGTTCGCCAATCACGGTGTAAATATCGTAAAACCAGCTGGAATAAATGCCTGTTTCACTGGTTTTTTGATTGCTGATATCATAGGTGCGATATTCGGGATAAAGCGAGGTGATAGGCTCGTCATCGCGTGTGACGCGGATGGTAGCGCGCGTGGCCTGATGGTTGCCGGTATGCAGCGCTTCTTCACCCTCATACAACAAGCGATAGTTGTTAATAGCCACCTGATCGCCAGGTGTGATGAAGAGTTCTTTTTCCAGCTTCCATAAACTCACGCCTGTAATGCCGGCAATAAGTACTGCAACACCCACATGCCCAAAAAACACCGGCCATACGCGTTTAGCGTTCGTCGTCACTAACCATTGCACGCTTGAAACCAGCAACCAGCTCGATAGGCCAAAACCGAAGGCAGCATATAAAATATGATTCTGCGAGGCCGCTAACGTAATAATCACCACCACAAAGCAAACACCCATTGCCGGTTGCGATCTTCTCAATGCTTCAAATAAGCTCGCCTGTTTCCAGGGCATAAAAGGAGTTAAGCCTGCGGCCAAAATAGGCAGGGACATCAGCCAGGGAATGGTTGCATTAAAATACGGCGCGCCGACGCTTAAATGCGTATCGAGCAACCAATCGGCAATAAGCGGATAAAGCGTGCCTAGCAACACCGTTGCGCAACTGCAGAGAATAAAGAGATTGTTGATAATGATCATGCCTTCACGTGAAGATACCTGCAGTGTCTCTGACTGCGGCAGATGTTTTGCTTTCAGCGCGTAGAGCAGCAGCCCACTACCGATAGTCAGAGCAATATAGGCAAGAATAAATAATCCGCGGCTGGGATCGCTGGCAAAACTATGTACCGACGTAAGCGCGCCTGAGCGCACCAGGAAGGTGCCAATTAAACTAAGCCCAAATGTAATGATCGACAGCAACACCACCCATTGCGCAAACAGCCCACGTTTTTTCAATACAAGATTGGCATGTAGCAGCGCAGTGCCTGAAAGCCAAGGCAGCAAAGAAGCATTCTCGACCGGATCCCAAAACCACCAGCCGCCCCAACCTAATTCACGGTATGCCCACCAGCTGCCCAGGCCAATACCCAGCGTGAGGCTGCTCCAGGCAATCATAATCCATGGATGAATAGTAATCGCCCATTCGCGATCCGCACGCCCCGTAAGCAGCGCGGCAATGGCCAGAGAAAAGACCAGAGAGAAACCGACATAGCCAATATAGAGCAGCGGTGGATGTATCGCTAAAGCGATGTCTTGCAGAATAGGATTGAGCGTTTGGCCATCGAGCGGAGCGGGAAATTGCCGTTCAAATGGGCTGGATGTCATTAAGATAAACAGCAGAATGCCTGCGCTTAACGCTGCTTGGACGCTAGCAGTGGGGTGGGTGATGCTATTACCTGGATGCGCATATACAAATAACGTCCCAAACACGGAGAGTACTAGTATCCATAGCAGCATGGATCCTTCATGATTGCCCCAGCTGCCGACGATTTTATACAAATCGGGCAGGGAGCGATTCGAATGGCTCATAACATTCACCACACTAAAATCAGAATCCAGCCGGAGGCAGATCAAGATAAAAAAGGCACTCACGATACATACTGTCTGAAGCGTGGCCGCCCGGGGAACAATCGGTGCCAGTAGATTTTTATAATGCGGCTTCCATAGCAGATAGCTTGCCTGGAACAGGCTAATAAACAGTGCCAGAATGAGCGATAAGGTACCTAGTTCAGCGAGCATTTTCTTTCCATTGCCCTGATTTTTTAAGCGCATCAACGACTTCTTTAGGCATGTATTTTTCTTCATGCTTGGTAAGAATACGCGTGGCGGTGAATTGTTTTGCTGTCGTCAAGCGGCCCTCAGCGACCACGCCTTGCCCTTCTCGAAATAGGCTAGGCAGCATGCCTTGATAGGTAACGACGACGGAAGCGTTACCATCGGTCA
Organism: Rickettsiales bacterium; assembly: GCA_033762715.1. Taxonomy (GTDB): domain Bacteria; phylum Pseudomonadota; class Alphaproteobacteria; order Rickettsiales; family SXRF01; genus JANRLL01. The sequence goes on from JANRLL010000008.1 coordinate 97,000, forward strand.
GCTCAAACTGTATATGGTTGTCAGTGCCGTGCTTGAGTGTGCCTTCTTTAACCAGCCCACCCATGCGAATAATTTCATGCGCCGCAGGGTGTTTTTCCTGCAGATCGCTTGGCGCATAGAAAAACACAAGATTTTCCCGGAAGGCTTGCAGGATGAGTAGGGTGGCACCGAGCAAAAACACCAGGCTGATACTGATGAAAATAAGGCGCTGATGCTTAGGTTTCATCGTGCCGGTTACCTTGGAGTTGTGCCGCAGCTTTTTGATTGTTTTTCAGAGCGATAACGCTTGTAACCCCTAAATATACAAGAACAAGCGCCGCAATCGCATAGGCTGGCCATATATAGACAGCGAACTCGCTTGTACTGGGGTTTTGCGTTAAAACTTCTGTTAACTCTTTCATGCTATAAGTCTATGGCTACTGCGGAATGGACGGAGATTTAACTGGGATAGACGCTTGGCGTCAAGTACAAAAAAATATTTAAATTCAATGAATTATTATAAAAACCCCTTGATTGGCCGATAAATATTTCATATCATGGGTTTACGGAGCATGCATATACGAGTTCTATGAGTAGATATCCCGAGATTTTACCCGAAGAATCGGCGGAAATTGCCAATAAAATACGTAGTGGCGAATATTTTCGTGAAGCCATGTCTATGTATGATCTTATGGTCCATGACCATATGGCTGAGCGCTATTTCTATATCGTTATTACGGCCTTGTCCTGCCTAGTGCTTGCGATCTCTCTAGTAGCCATGCAATCGTTTTATCCGCTGCAACGTTCGGTCCCATTCCCTTATTACGTTCAGGATATCGTGGATGATTATCCAACCATGCGCCCCCTGAAATATTATGGAGATGAAAAATCGGATACGGCGACGATGCGCTTTTTGGTAGAAAACTACATTACCGCGCGTGAAACCTACGATATCGAACATTTTGAACGCTACGTGAATACGGTGAAGCAGCATAGTGCTGATGAGGTATTTAAGCAGTTCCAGCAAGAGGTAGACCCCAGAAACCCAGATAGTCCTATCACGCTCTATCAGCGCCATTCAAAGCGCAGCGTCAACATCCTGAAGTTTTTTATTATCAGCGCTCCTGAAGAGGGTGACGAAAACAAGGACTATGTGGCAGAGGTCACGTATGAGGCAACGGTAGAATCGAAAAACGATATTCGCCGCTCGCGCTATGTGGCTACCGTATCCTATAACTTTAGCGGCATTCAGCATGTTGAACAGCTGGATGAAGAAAATTCGAGATTTACGTTTAATTTTCAGGTAACACGTTATCAGACCAAACGATCATAGGTGTATCATGAGTAAGCGATATTATATTCTTTTTCTGCTGGTGACGATGATGGCAGCATATACGGCAAGTGAAGCGCAAGCCGCGCTGGAAGCTCGTCCGCAGCCGGTTGATCATCGCGTGCGCACGGTGGTGTATCAAAGCGATCAGGTCTATAAATTCATGGGGCATTATCGCTTCCAATCCTCGATTGAATTTGGCACCGATGAGCAGATCCTGACTATCTCCATGGGGGATTCGACGGCCTGGATGCTCAATCCATCAGGCAATCGTCTGTTCTTAAAACCGTTGGAGCAAGACGCGACGACGAACATGACGCTGATTACCAACAAGCGTACCTATTTGTTTGAGCTGCATGCGCGTGAGACCGATGACATTGACGATAAAAACATGGTCTTTGTCATGCGCTTTATCTATCCCAGCACGGATTCACAAGGTGGCAGCCAATTCTTAGATTCAGTGCCAATACCCGATATTGAGCAAGAACCCGGCAAATATAATTTCGAGTATACGGTTTCTGGTGAGCAAGAAACGGCGCCGATCCGTATTTTTGACGACGGTGAATTCACTTACTTCCAATTCCGCGATAAAAATGCGGAAGTACCTGCCTTCTTTATGGTGGATGCGCAAGGCAATGAGTCGCTAATCAACTATCGCACACGCGGTGACTATATCGTCGTTGAGCGTGTGGCAGATCGTTTCACGCTACGCCATGGCAACGATATTGTCTGTGTATTCAATGAATCGCGTTTGGCGATCAAGAAGGTAAAGGGCTAGTCCTTTAACGCTTATGCCCAATTCGTTATCTTCCATCCATTCAAACCGATATCGCGTTGGCGTTATTGGTGGCGGTGCGTGGGGCACAGCCCTGGCGGTGTTGGCTAATCGCGCGGGAAGTTTAGTAACGCTTGCAACTCGCAATTTAAATGTCATTCAGACCATTCAAGAGCGGCGCATCAATGATATTTATTTACCTTCGGTGTTTATCGATCCAGCTATTGAGCTGAGTGATAAACTGTCTGATACCTGCCGTGGCGATGTGCTGATTATAGCGGTGCCTTCACACCAGGTGCGCGCAGTATGTATTGCGATTTCTGATTCCATCGATAAATCGGTTCCCATCATTGTTGCCAGCAAAGGTATTGAACGTGGCAGCTTGATGTTGATGAGCGAAGTCGTTGAAGCGATTTTGCCGCATAACATCGTAGGCATTTTATCGGGTCCTAACTTTGCCGACGAAGCCGCACAAGGCCTTCCCGCGGCCACCACTATAGCCAGCCAAGACCAAGCGCTGGCAGATTTGATGATTTATGCGCTGGGCGGCCGCATGTTTCGCCCGTATTTAAGCGATGACATTGTAGGCACGCAAATTGGCGGCGTGGTGAAAAATGTTATTGCCATTGCTTGCGGTATCGCGATTGGTAAAAATTTAGGTGAGAATGCGCGGGCTGCGCTGGTCACGCGCGGTTTCACCGAAATGGCACGCCTGGCTGAAGCCAAGGGCGGAAAATATGAAACCCTCATGGGGCTTTCCGGTTTGGGCGATCTTATTTTGACAGCCGGTAGTCCAAAGTCGCGCAATATGTCTTTTGGTATGGCCATTGGCCAGGGCAAATCGAAAGACGATATATTAGCCAGCCGTGGCCGCATGGCGACCGAAGGCGTTATTGCTGCCGAATCGGTCAGCAAATTGGCGAAGAAAATGTCGGTAGCCATGCCCATTTGCGAGGCGGTATATCGCATATTATATGAGAACGCATCTGTAGATCGTATGATCGCCGAGTTAATGGAGCGTCCATTCGTGAGCGAGATCTAGCCATGTCCGCTTCGTTTAAGCCAACCGATTATGAGGCCGAGATTCATAGACTGCGTACAGAAATGAACGCAGTGATTCTGGCTCATTACTACCAGGATGACGACATCCAAGATATTGCCGATTTTGTCGGTGACTCATTAGAGTTGGCGCGTAAAGCAGCGCAGACGAAAGCCGATGTGATTGTATTTTGTGGTGTGCGCTTTATGGCCGAAGGCGCCAAAATCCTCAATGCCAATAAGCTGGTGCTGATTCCCGATATGGATGCGGGCTGTTCGCTGGAAGATTCTTGTCCACCATCGTCATTTGCTGCCTTTAGGGCAAAACACCCTGACCATTTGGTAGTGACCTATATCAACTGCTCGGCCGAGATTAAGGCGATGTCCGATATTATTGTCACCTCCAGCAATGCTGAGGCGATCATCAATCAATTGTCTAAAGACCAAAAAATTATTTTTGCGCCGGATAAATATCTGGGTAGCTATCTCAATAAAAAAACAGGGCGCGATATGCTGCTGTGGGATGGCAGCTGTATTGTGCATGAGCGTTTCTCCGAGCAGGAGCTGATCAAATTAAAAGTGCGCTATCCTGACGCGTTGGTAATTGCACATCCTGAATGTCCGGAGCATTTGCTGCGCCACGCTGTGCATATTGGCTCAACGTCATCTCTGATTAACTTCAGTGCCGATCATCCGCAGAAAAGTTTTATTGTGCTGACTGAGCCAGGGATTGTGCATGAGATGAAAAAACGCTCACCCGGCAGCGTATTCTATGATGTGCCTGGCGTTGCAGACGGGGCATGCTTTTCCTGTAATAACTGTCCGTATATGAAACTCAATAACCTTGAAAAGATTTATCGCTGCATGGTTGCGCGTGCTCCGTCCATTACCTTATCGGATGATTTGATGATCCGTGCGAAGCGGCCGCTCGACCGCATGCTGGAAATGAGCCAGGCCATCGGCCGTAATTAACCAGCCAGCTCTTTATAGACTTTGAGTGTTTCCTGGCACATGCTTTCAAGCGAGAAGCGCTGCGCGTTTTGCACGGCATTCTGGCCAATTTCTTCCAGCAGCTCATCTGGCGCATTTAAGATATATTCAATACGTTCCGAAAGCGCCTTCACATCACCTGGAGGTACCAGCCAACCGGTAATCTGATCGGCAACCGTCTCCAAGCTGCCGCCGTGATTGGTTGCAATCACCGGGCGCCCCATAGCCTGCGCCTCTAGCGCCACGCGGCCAAATGCCTCGGGTTCGATAGATGTAGAGATTACCATTTTGGCAAGCACGTAAGCTTCGACGATATTGCTGGTATGTTTGGCAATACGGATTGAGCCTTCCAGATTATAATGGGTAATGAGCCTTTCTAAATCATGGCGGAAGGATTCATGCCCTTTATCGTCCCCCAGAATAACGGCGAAGAAATTGCGGTGTGGCAGGGCAGCGAGTGCCTTAATGAGTACGTCTTGGCCTTTCCATCGCGTAATGCGGCCTGGACAGAGAATCAGCGGCTTATCTTCAGGCATGTGCCATTCTTTGGTAAGAGTTGCCATGCGCTGTTGTGAATAGTTGGCGCGGTTAAAGAGCTTTAAATCGACACTGCGCGGGATGATACGCAACTTGGCGGCATCGATTGGGTAGTTCTTTTGAATATGATCGGCGATGAAATGCGAAATGGCAATGACTCGTTCACCCTTGGTCATCACTGCATTATAACAACGCTTCAGATTATTTTGGATGTTATAGGTGCCATGAAAAGTGGTCATGAAATGAAAAGGCTGGCGTTTGCGCGCATACCATGCACTCCAAGCCGGCGCGCGCGAACGCACATGCACAATATCCACCCCGCGCTCACGCACAAGCTTGGCAATGCGTTTGCTGTTTTGCCAGAGGGTAAGGGGATTTTTGGATTGCAGCGGCAATTGGATATGCTCGATACCGGCGCTGGTCAGCTGTACCACCATGTTACCACCTGATGATGCAACCAGCGGAACCGCGCCCGCAGCTTTGATCGCCTTTGCGATATCAATAGTGCCACGTTCTACTCCGCCGCTCTTTAAGCTGGGGATTAGTTGTAAAATAATAGGGGGCTTGTAATTCATGATAATCAATGCGTTTATGTTGGAATGACAAAAAACAATTGTGATGCTTATGTCAACCGCTTCTGTCTTATCGCTACCGGATAACCGTCGAATTGCATATTGTGTGACCGGTGAGCAATTGCCGGCGGTGATTTTCTTCACCGGCTTTAAATCCGATATGTCCGGTTCAAAGGCCATGGCGCTGCAGCAATTTTGCGAAACGCGCGGTCAACGTTTTATCCGTTTTGACTATACAGGCCACGGCGAGTCGTCTGGCCAGTTTATCGAAGGTACCATTGGCAGCTGGGCGCAAGATGCGGCTGATGTGCTCGAGCAACTGGGCAGTGCGCAAAATATTTTAGTGGGCTCGAGCATGGGCGCTTGGATCGCCATGCTGCTTGCGCAACAAAATCCGCAGCGTGTCGCTGGCTTTGTAGGCATTGCCAGTGCGCCGGATTTTACCGAAGAGCTTATTTGGCAGCGTCTAAATGATACACAAAAGGCAGAGCTATTGGAAAAGGGCGTGTTCTATGCACCATCTTGCTATGGCGAAGAACCCTATCCCATCACCCAGCGTTTAATCGAAGAAGCGAGGGCGCATTTATTGCTCAATCGTTCTATTGCGATAGAAGCGCCGGTTCGCTTGATTCACGGCACGCAGGACGAAGATGTGCCTTGGCAGCATTCGGTGCGCTTAATGGAGCAGCTCAGCTCACGTGATGTTCGCCTACAGCTTATAAAGGATGGTAATCACCGCTTAAGTGAGCCAGCCCATTTACAAACATTATGTTCCACGCTAGAAGACCTTCTAGATCGTAAGTAGGAGTATTCATGAAACCCACCCAAAAACCCAATAATCCTTGTTTTTCTTCTGGCCCATGCGCAAAGCGCCCTGGCTGGTCGTTGGATGCGTTGAAAGATGCAGCCGTTGGCCGCTCGCACCGTGCAAAGCTTGGCAAAAACAAATTGGCCGATGTGATTGAGCGCAGCAAAAAAATTCTGGGTATGCCGGAAGGCTATCTATTGGGTGTGGTACCGGCGTCTGATACCGGTGCGATCGAGATGGCGTTATGGTCTATGTTGGGCGCCAGGGGCGTTGATATTTTCGCTTGGGAAAGCTTCGGCTCCACCTGGGCATCGGATGCAAAAAACCAGCTAAAGATCAAAGATTTGAATGTCTATAAGGCTGAGTATGGTCAGTTGCCTGACTTAAAGAAGGCCGATTGGTCGCGCGACGTGGTGTTCACCTGGAATGGCACGACGTCGGGGGTAAGGGTACCCAACGGTGACTGGATTGCAAGCGACCGCCAAGGGCTCGCTATTTGCGATGCAACCTCAGCCGTATTTGCGATGCCGGTTGCCTGGGACAAGCTCGATGTAGTCACGTGGTCCTGGCAGAAGGTGTTAGGCGGTGAGGCGGCACACGGTATGATTGCACTCAGCCCGCGCGCCGTAGAGCGCCTGCAAAGCTATACGCCAGCTTGGCCTTTACCTAAGATCTTCCAGATGAGCAAAGGCGGTAAATTAATTGATGGCATTTTCAAAGGTGAAACCATCAATACCCCGTCGATGATTTGCGTTGAAGACGCGTTGGATGGGCTGAAATGGAGCGAGAGCCTAGGTGGCTTATCTGCATTGATTAAGCGCTCGGAAGCGAATTTGAAAGCGGTGGAAGCGTGGGTTGCTAAAACCCCGTGGGTTGGGTTTTTGGCTGAAGACGCAGCGTCACGTTCCTGCACCTCGATTTGTTTGAAAATCACCGATCCGTGGTTTACGGCCTTAAGCCCTGAAGCACAGGCAGAAGCAGCGAAGAAAATTGGCTCGCTGTTGGAAAAAGAAACCGTGGCCTATGATATTGGCGCGTATCGCGATGCCCCTCCAGGCTTGCGCCTATGGGGTGGTGCGACTGTTGAGACATCCGATCTGGAAGCGCTCTTTCCCTGGCTGGATTGGGCTTGGGCCGAAGTGAAATCTAACGCTGCAAAGGCGGCTTAGTTGCTGTATTTAGGATTATGGCTGCCGATTTTTGCAGCTGTAATATATACAGCGCGTCGGTGTGGCTGGGATAGGGCGACCTTACTCGGCCTGCTTGCGGCCTTATCCTTTTATTATTTTCACTTCTATAGCAGTGATTTTCTGGCCTTCGCACCGGACGTGCTAAGCCACACCGGCTATATTGAATTCATCGCCAAACAAGACCGCATTCCGGCGCCCAATGAGCGCGATTCTGGCGCTTCTTACCATTCACCGGTCTTTTATGTAGCCGCGGCCGCGCTTTATAAATTAGCCAGCTTAACCGATGCGCGTGATCCGCTCGACGCTACGCGCCATATTGCCGTCATGCTCTATATGATTTTTATCATGACAGCAGTGGCGCTACTTCGCTGCGTATTTAATCCGGCGACACCTGCCTATCGCATGGCGCTCATGCTGCTGTTGTTCTGGCCGGTGGGGGTGGCGATTAGTGGCCGGCTTCATTGTGACCTACTCTTATATGTAGGCCAAATGGGTTGCATTTACTATTTAAGCCGCTGGGTGCTGGAGCAAAAAACGCCGTTGCTGGGCAATGCTTTCTTATGTGTTGCCATCGCCTGTTTGGGCAAATCATCGGCAGTGGTGTTTTTTATCCTGACGTTATTAGTGTGGGCAGCAAGTGTGCTGCTGTTGCATAAGCGAAAAAAAATACTCTTCTCCCCCCGCGTGTTGGCTAGTGCGATTATCGCATTCCTATGCCTGAGTTGGGTGCAGCAGCGTAACTCGGTGCTAAATTGGTCGCAAACGGTGGAGCCTAATACATCGGCAAATACGCTTGCCCATATGTTCTTAAGCTTCAATCCGCTCTTGTTTATGGAAGAAACCATCATCAACCAGCATCAAGGCGAAAGCCAAATTCGTTTCTGGCATTGGTTCCTGCGCAGCATGATCTTGGGTGATTTTATTGGTTGGCATGCGCTGAGCATCGTCTTTGCCTTTGGTGCAGTATGGCTTAGCATGCTGGCTTATGTACTGGTTAGCACGCTGTTGGCCAAGCAGATGACGGCTTCTGAGAAGCGCCTAGCGCCGCTACTTATCTTTATTGCCGGTTCCATGGTCGCCTCGCTTATCTGGATGCGTTATGTCCAGCCAGGCAATCCAGGGCTTGCCGATGCGCGCTATATACATCCCATTATTGTATTATTCGCGATTTTCTATGGAAAGACCCTGGAGTGGCATCAAAGATGCGGACGAATCCGTTGGTTGCAGGTGGGTACTGGACTAGCATATGGCTTTGTTTTCCTCACATTTTGCTTATTTATCGCTCAGCATCTGATTTTTAGCAAAGTCTATGAAGGTGGATTGCTCGGACAGCTAAATTTGTTCTAGAATTTTCGCCGCTGGCGGCTATAACGTCTGCATCATCCATTGACTCCATCATTTAGAGGACCGCATGCCTAAAGTACTTATCGCCGATAAACTAAGCCCACAAGCCATTGATATTTTTAAACAACGCGGCGTAGATGCGGATGTTAAAACAGGCTTGCCGGCAGAAGAGCTGCTGAAAATCGTGGGCGAGTATGACGGTATTGCCGTGCGTTCAGCGACGAAAATAACTGCTGATGTACTGAAAGCAGCCAAAAAGCTGAAAGTAGTTGGTCGTGCGGGTATTGGCGTAGATAACGTCGATGTGCCTGCTGCCACGACTCATGGCGTAGTCGTGATGAATACGCCGTTTGGCAATTCGGTGACGACGGCTGAACACGCGCTCTCGCTGATGATGAGCTTGGCGCGTCAAATTCCGCAAGCCAATGCATCGACCCATGCTGGCAAATGGGAAAAGAATGCATTTATGGGTGTTGAGCTTGCAGGAAAAACGCTGGGCTTGATCGGCTGCGGCAATATTGGCTCGATTGTAGCTGACCGTGCGCAAGGCCTGAAAATGAAGGTGATTGCTTATGATCCATATCTGTCTAAAGAGCGCGCTGATACGATTCATGTTGAGAAGGTAGAACTTGATTCACTCTTTGAACGCGCTGATTTTATCAGTCTGCATACGCCATTGACCGATACGACGCGCAACATTGTCAATAAAAATACCATCGCCATGTGCAAGAAAGGCGTGCGTATCATTAACTGCGCGCGCGGCGGTTTGGTGAATGAGGCCGATCTGAAAACAGCGATTGAATCAGGCCATGTAGCCGGTGCAGCGCTGGACGTATTTGAAGAAGAACCCGCTAAACAAAACGTCTTGTTTGGCATGCCGCAAGTCATATGCACGCCGCATTTGGGGGCTTCGACTAATGAAGCGCAGGAAAATGTCGCCGTACAGGTCGCCGAGCAAATGGCTGATTACCTCACCAGCGGTGCGGTGAGCAATGCGCTCAATATTCCGTCCATGTCAGCGGAAGATGCAGCAAAATTAAAACCGTATTTGTTACTTGCGGATCAACTTGGAGGATTTGCCGGTCAATTGACAGAAACTGGCTTGAAAGAAGTCAAAATCGAATATGAAGGCTCAGCGGCAAAACTCAATACCAAGCCTTTGAATGCAGTGGCCTTGAAAGGATTGCTCGCGCCATTAGTAGCAGGCGTTAATATGGTTAACGCGCCAGTGATTGCTAAAGAACGAGGCATTAATGTTAGCAGCACGAATCATGATCGCACCAGCGATTACAACACGGTGATCCGCATAACGGTCGTAACCGAAAAACGTACACGTACCGTATCGGGCACTTTATTTGCTGATAAGCCGCGCATCGTTGAAGTAAACGGTATTAAGCTTGAAGCTGGCCTTGGTAAATCTATGCTCTATGTGAACAACGATGACAAACCTGGCTTTATCGGTGGTCTTGGCAGCTTGTTAGGAAAAGCAGGAGTGAATATTGCCTATTTCCATCTAGGCCGTAATGAAGTAGGCGGCGAAGCGGTAGCACTTGTAGAAGTGGATGGCAATGTATCGCCCGAAACACTGGCTGAAATTGGTAAACTCTCCAGCGTGAAGCAAGTGAAGCTGCTAAGTTTCTAAACGCAGGAAAAATGCAGGCATAAAAAAAGGGGCTTCGATTGAAGCCCCTTATTTTTATTTCCGATCAATTAGAGGCGGATCGGGGTAACTTTTTTAGCCGCAGCGGCTTTAGCAAGAATGCTCAGGCCAGCTTTCGGTTTTTTAGCAGCAGATTTTTTAGCTGCTTTTTTAGCAGGTTTTTTAGCTACTTTTTTAACAGCTTTTTTAGCAGCTACTTTTTTAACAGCTTTTTTCGCTGCTGGTTTTTTAGCAGCTTTTTTCTTAACAGCCATGGTTAGTCTCCATTAAACAAGTTACATATTCAACGTGCGACCATCGCTCGCGAATACTTAAACACATATATACCCTAAAATATGAATTTTCTATTAACGAGATAAGTAGCCTTCAGGACGCACTGTACGTTAGTGGGAACTGATACGCGCAAAAAATTCCGTACACGAAATGATTATGAAATATGAAAAACAGCTCTCACTCTTTATTTGTAAAGTTTCGAATGCGGAATGAGTAAAATTTGTTTCAAATAAAACTATGCATGACACAAAGCAGGTATCAATATTTTTTCATTACGAGTGTGATATAAAAAACACAATTTATGCTCTTGTACTGTGACTAGACGCTATCACAACAACGCATTATGATGTGCCTATGAAGATGCATTGCGTATATCAAATTGCAGGGATGATGATTGCATTATTGTGTTTTTCAACGCAAACAATCGCAGCAGAAAGCAATGCGCAATTATTGTTACCATCGACCCGCTCGGCCAGTCTTAAATCATTTCCTAAATGGACTACGATGGTTGATCGCTATGTTACACAAAAGAAAGTGCCGATTGAAAAATGTAATATCGTAAGCTACCAGCCTTGCGCAGCGTTAAAGCTATGGCGCGATATGTTGGAGAGAGTGCGTGGCGAATCTTTTGCCAAACAAATTGAATTGGTCAACGACTGGGCCAATGAACATGATTATGTGATCGATCAGATTAATTGGGGTACAGAAGATTTCTGGGCAACGCCAAATGAGTTCATGACCATCAATGGTGATTGTGAAGATTATGCCATTGCCAAGTATTATTCATTACGGGCACTGGGTATTCCTAAAAACCGACTGCGCATTATTATTGTACAAGATTTCAACCTAGGGGGTATTATCCATGCGATCTTGGGGGTGTATGAGAGCGATGCACTTTATATATTGGACAATCAGGTTAAACAGGTCATGCAAGCCCAAAAGATTTATCATTACCGTCCTATTTATAGTATTAATGAAGAATATTGGTGGCTCTATTCGCCTGGGCAGAGCTGAGTGGCTTTACCCAACCCCCAAAATTTGCTACATCATAGCGGTCATTAGGAGAACCACGTGCGCGCAGACTCAAAATTACTACCCGATATAGAAACGCCTAATTTCTCTCCACGCCTTTATGGCATCTTGGGGTTGATGGGCGCTATTATCATTGCGGGCGTTTTTCTGATTGCACGTTTTATGAGTGAGGATTTGGATCGCGATCTGAATACCTGGCAGGAAAAGCTTAATCTGGTAGCAGAGAGTCGTGCCTCTGATATGAGTAAATACGTGCTCGATCATTTAAAGGAGTTGCGTTCACTAGCGGATAATCCATCTCTCAAATTATATATGACGGAATTGCAAGTCCAGGGTACAGGCAGTAGCGGCACTCCAGTTGAGGCGAATGAGCCTATACAAAAATCGTATTTGCGCAATCTGCTGGTGTTTACCGCTGAGCGCGCGGGCTATACAGAAGCGCGAGATGTGGATACCATTCGTGCCAATATTCCGCCGGAAAGTAAAAGCGGCTTGGTAGTACTTAATAATAACAACCAAATTGTGGTTGCCACCATGATTCATGAGGACGTCAAAACGATTATCGCCGAGCAAGCGGAGCTCACAAAGCCAGGTGAGGAACGTTTGATCGATATTCAAAAAGATAAAGAAGGTGATATCTATATTGGCTTTGTCGTGCCGGTTTTTTCCATTCAAGGCGAACATACTGCCGAATCACAAATTGGTAAGGTGATTGCCATTAAGAAGATCGACGCTACTTTTTATAATCTTTTAAAGCATCCTGGCATTACCGAGAAAACGCTTGAGACTATTTTGGTGCGTATTGTTGATGGCAAGTTGGAATATTTATCGGCGTTGCAAGATGCTAGTGAGCCGCTTTCTAAACAAATCCCAATCCAAGACGGCCTAGCAGAATCGGTGCTTGCGAGCGATGTAGGAGGATTTACGAGTAATCGTATCGATTATCAGAATGTGCCTGTTCTTGCTACGTCACGCGCGATTAATAACACGCCGTGGGTATTGGTGGTAAAAATTGATCAGGCGGAAGCGCTAAACAATGGTAACCAACGACGTATTAGCATGATGGTCTTTTTCGCCATTATCATTTTTGCTATTATTTCAATTATTGTCGCAGTATGGCGCCATGCGCATTCGAGACGTGCTATTTTCATGTCGCTGCAATTCCGCAAACTGGCCATTCGCTCGCGTGCGCAGGAACAGTTATTGCGTGTGGTATCTGATAACCAGCCTGATGCAGTCTATATTGTCGATGCACAGGGCACCTACCAATTTGCTAATCGCAAAGCCGCGCAATACGCTAACACCATGCCCGAATATATTATCGGAAAACATTTATCTGATATGCGCGGACCAACGGTTGCAAAAGTATTGAGCGAACAAGTGGCAAGCGTTTTGGCTTCGGGTGAGCTAACCTATGATTTACTGCAACAGACGATAGCAGGGCATGAGCATATTATGCGCTATGCGTTTATGCCGCTGGAGCATATACCGGTTGAAACGTTGGAAGAGCCAACACCTGGCGTATTGATCGTTGAACAAGACGTTAGTGAAGTGGTACATGAGCGTGAAGAGCGCATTGCAATAAAAAGCCAGCTCGTAGATACATTGGTGCATCTGGTAGATAAACGCGATCCGTTTGCCGCCAACCACTCACAATTAGTATCGCAGATTGCCGAGCATGTGGCCGAAGAAATGGAGCTTGATGACGTAATTGTTGATACCACACGTATTGCAGCCAACCTGATGAATATTGGCAAAATCGTTGTGCCAACAGAATTGCTGACCAAAACAACCCCGCTTACCGAAGATGAGAAATTAGTGATACGTGATTCGATCAACTCGGCAGCTGATTTGCTGCGGCCTATTTCGTTTGAAGGGCCGGTGTCTGAAACCCTGCGTCAATGGCAAGAAAAATGGGATGGCAGCGGCCCCATGGGGATAGAAGGTGAAGCTATATTGGTTTCAGCACGGATCATATCGGCCTGTAACTCTTTTATCGGTATGGTCAGTCCGCGCTCATGGCGCAATGCGATTGCGATCGAGGATGCCATCAAGTTCATGATGGATCATGCCGATATCCATTTCGATCGGCGTGTGGTGGTGGCGCTGGTGAATCATATTGAAAACCATAATGGCCGAGCCTGGTTGCAACAAATCTTGGGCCAACACCACGCTGCCAGACATTAGCTGAAGCTGTTCGAGCGTGGGAAGCCGGTAGGTGGCAAGCGACCAGCGTCAGCACGGTTACCAAGCCAAGCCTTCAAGTCGGTTTCGGTGCGTACTTTCTCACCCAATTGCCAGCTTAAACCCTCTTTCAGAGTAAAGGTTTTTAAGTCGGATAATTGGCTGCCCTTATATTTTTGCAGCATAACCCCTTGGCCTTTTTTCATCGGTGGGATTTGCGTCAGCGGGAACACCAACAATTTACGATTATCACCGATGACCGCCACATGGTCGCCCTCAACTAGGCGGGCAAAGAGCGCTTTATGGCCTTCACCGACACTAAGGATTTGTTTGCCGTTTTTGGTTTGCGCCATTACATCAGCCGCATCGACGACAAAGCCTTTGCCCGCACTCGAAGCAACCAGCAGTCTCGCATCCGGCGCGTAAATATGCATATCGACGATATCGATATTTGGTTCCATTTCGATCATCAAACGAATTGGCTCACCATGGCCTTTGCTTTTGGGAAGTTTATCGCAAGGCAGGGTGTAGAAGCGCCCGTCTGATGCGAAGAGTAACAGCTTATCAGTCGTATAGCCTTCGAGCGCGAATTGCGCTTCGTCGCCTTCTTTATATTTGGTGTCGGCAATATCGATATTGTGGCCACGCATCGCGCGGATCCAGCCCATTTTGGAACTCAGAATAGTAATCGGCTCTTTTTCAACGAAGGCTTCAATATCGATCACAATGCCCGATGGCGCTTCTGAGAAGTCAGTTCGGCGCTTGCCCAGCACAGTTTTAGGACCGAATTTGACCTTTATTTCTTTGATTTCATCGCTGATGCGCTCTAAGCGCTTATCTTCCGATTTGAGCAAGGAGTTGAGTTCTTTTTGCTCTTTAGTAAGGGCATTATGTTCAGTGCGGATTTCAAATTCTTCCAGCTTGCGCAACGAACGCAGGCGCATATTGAGGATAGCTTCCGCCTGCACATCGCTGAGCTTCCATTTTTTCATGATAATGGGTTTAGGCTCATCTTCTTTGCGAATAATGCGGATCAGCTCATCCAGATTCAGATAGGCAATCAGTAAGCCGCCCAGAATCTCTAGGCGATGCGCGATTTTCTCCAGCCTGTATTCGGTGCGGCGCACCAGCACTTCATGGCGATGATCGATGAAGGCCAGCAGCACTTCTTTCAGATTCATCACCTGCGGCGTGCCGTTGGCAGACAGTACGTTGAGATTCAGGTTAAAGCGCGATTCCAGATCGGTTGCTTTAAACAGTGATTCCATCAATACGACCGGATCAACCGTGCGATTTTTGGGCTCAAGCACAATGCGAATTTCTTCCGCTGATTCATCGCGGATATTGCCCAGCAGCGGCAATTTTTTATTTTTAAACAGCTCAGCGATATGTTCGATCAGGTTTGATTTGGACACCTGATAAGGGATCTCGCTGATAATCAGCTGATACATGCCGTGGCTGAGTTCTTCTTTTTCCCATTTGGCACGTACGCGAATAGCGCCGCGACCAGTCTCATAAGCGCTAACTAAGGTCGACTCATTTTCAACGATAATGCCGCCGGTTGGAAAATCGGGACCTGGCATATAGCATACCAGCTTGGCAACTGAGCAATCGGGGTGTGCGATCAAGTAATTCAACGCATCGCAAATCTCACCGACGTTATGCGGTGGAATGGAGGTTGCCATACCCACGGCAATACCTTCCGAGCCGTTAGCCAGCAAATTCGGGAAGGCGGCTGGCAATACGATTGGCTCAGCATCTTCGCCGTCATAGGTAGGGCGGAAATTGACGGTGTCCTCATCGATGCCTTCCAGCAAAGCCATCGCAACAGCGGTTAGACGCGCTTCGGTATAACGCATGGCTGCCGCATTATCACCATCGATCGAACCAAAGTTACCTTGGCCTTCGACCAGCGGATAACGCACGGCAAACGATTGCGCCAGGCGCACCATGGCTTCATACACGGCTACGTCGCCATGCGGATGGTATTTACCAATCACGTCACCGACGACACGGGCGCATTTTTTAAAGCCAGACTTTGGGTCCAGGCGGAGTTGCAACATAGCAAACAGTAGGCGGCGATGAACGGGCTTCAAGCCGTCGCGCACATCAGGCAGCGAACGCGCAGTAATGGTCGACATCGCATAAGCAAGGTATTTTTCTTCTAAGGTCGTGCGGAAAGAAACGGTATTAACGACGCCTTCAGATTGTGGTTTTTGCGGTTTGTTTGCCATGTGCTTCTTCTAATGAATATACGAATCGTGCCCGTGCGGTTGGAAGCGATTTACCTTGTGCCTCCATCAGCCAAGCGCGCAGAAAATAACCTGTTACCATCAATCCTGCAAGGATTTCCGCGCGGTTTACTTGGTTTTTTGGTGTTTTTTCACGCAAAAATGCCGGAAGTGGCAGCATTTTGTCATGATAAGGCTGGCCGGCAGCCTGCGATACTGCCCGTCCAGACTTAGGAGATATATACACTAAATTTTCACTGACGCCGGTTGCAGCGCACTCGCTTAAGTCAAGTCCAAAGCCGGTTTCGGCTAGAAGCTGTAACTCAAAATGAATGTAATCTACCAACCAATGTTCATCATGGCTCATAGCTTGCAGCAGCTGTTCAAATTGTTGGTAAAGCATTTTATAGGGATGGCGTTCGGGCAGGGATATTTCTAGCAATGCGCAGCTGGAGGTGAGGGCGGAAAGCGCCTGCGGGCGATCCATCAGCAAGGCAGCATTAGGATGCATCAGCTCACAGGAAAATATACCCAGCTGCTCAGAAAGACGTGCCTGCCAATTGACGCTGACACCATTTCCCGTTTGCAGCAACCCCCGTTTAGCCTTGGAATGAATGGATTTAATAACCCCAGCATGCACCCCGTGCTCCTGGGTAAAAATACGCGCAATAGCGCTATTTTCCCCGTATTTTCGGGTAGATAGTAAAATGCCTTGATCGGTCCATTGCATAGGGCTTGAAAATCCAAAACCACTTACCACATTTAATAATATCGGGTGCCATAATGGGCCCGATATTTATCAAACCTAGCTTAACTTTAGGAGGTTTTACTATGACTCGTTATGATTTGTCCCCATTATTTCGTTCTTCGGTGGGTTTTGATCATTTGTCGCATTTGCTCGATACGGCGTTTAAAGTCGATGAGCGGGCGCCAAGCTACCCGCCTTATAATATTGCCAAACTATCGGATGATGAATATGAAATCACCATGGCAGTCTCTGGCTTTAAACCTGAAGAACTGAATGTGGTGGTTCAACAAAATACATTGACCGTTACCGGCAATGTAAAAAAAGAAACCGAAGAAAACGGCAAGACCTATCTGCATAAAGGAATAGCCAACCGTAGCTTCGAGCGGAAATTCTCACTGGCTGATCATGTGAAGGCCGTGGAAGCGCAATTGACGGATGGATTGCTCACGCTACGATTGAAGCGGGAAATTCCAGAAAGCAGCAAACCACGCTCGATTCCAATCAGCATTTCAGGCGGCAGCCTCATTGAAGGCAAGGTCGATCCGAAGAAAAAAGCTGCATAAAATAGCCTAAACACCCCTCCCTCTGTTATCAGAGGGAGGGGGTTGGCGTTATTGTGCAGCCTTCACCGCCTGTAAGGTTTGCTTATATTGCTTTTGCGCGTTCACCAAGGCTTTGCGGGCGGCATCGCGTCCACCGCTTATGTCAGCTGTTCCCTTTTTCAATAAGAACCAATCACCCTGATAATAGGCAATACCCCACTGTTTTTGCGCTAATAGTTTTTCTACATATTCAAAATAAACGGGTGCGCGAACGGAATAGGGGGCGCCCATGATGGTGGTGGAACGCGTTAGCATGAAATCGATTTTCAAAATCATATATTCGCTTGACGACATAGCATTGGGAAAGGAATGCCGGTTAAGGCCCAGCTTTATATGAGGCAAGATATTGTCTTGCGCAGTGATTGCAGTATCGCTGGCAAGTATAGCATTGATATGCGTTAAGGCTTGCTGGTCTTGGGGAGAATAAGCAAGGGTCATGCGATCAGTTTCCCACATATTGCCGGGATGCAAGGGCGTTTGCAGGCCTGCATAGGCCATAGGCCAGGCCAATACAGCCAAAGCACCCATGATCCATTTTTGCTGATGGTTTTTTTGACGGCGCACATACATGATACTGGCGACGATAAGTGTCGGAATGATAGCGGCGCTATGATAGGAAAATGGATAGCGTGGCATGTCGACACTAGTTAGCATATTTGCTACCAAATCAGCACTGGCAGGCAGTAGCCAAATGATAGAAGCAATAGGCAAAAACAAGAAATAGAAGAATAGCAGCAGCCCATACAGTAGCGATTGAAACAACACCCGATGAAGCGTGTCCTGGTGATTGAACATATCAAAAAGCCAGCTATAGCGATCAAGCAATGAATCCCCTACCATCATGACGGGCATATCCAGCGGGCTGAAATGCGGCATGATTATTTTGAGTATCACGCAGAACGCCAGCAAGCCCAAAACCGTAAGCCCTATGCCAAAACGCCAACGCTTTCGGCAATGCCAGATCCAGAGTAGGCCAAAACCGGCAACCGATAGCCCGTAATGTTCTTTAACGGTAAGCAGTAACAAACATACACATAGAAGCAGCAAGCGACGGCGTGTAATAACGGCCCATATACCATAAGCAATAAGCAGAGGTGCAACGGCGATTTCATGAAAATCCCAAATGCCGGCATTAAACACGAACGGATTGATCAAATAGCTGATGGCTGCAATCAGAGCGAGTTTAGGCGAACCCAAAAGATGGCATGCGATGCGATAAATGGGCCAAGCAGCCAGCGCCAAAAAGACACTATGTAAAACCAATAATGTTTCTACATGCGGAAATAAGCGAAAGATGGGCGCCAGCGCATAGAGAATGGGAGAGAAATGAAATCCAAGCCAATGCTGAAGGGTAAATGGTGGGGCAATCGTCGTAACCAAGCCATCGCCTGCGATGGCGTTGTGCAATAGCTGTGCAAAAATATAGCCGTCATGGCCGGAGGTCTTAAACGTATAACGCAGTGTGAGGGAAAGAGAGAGGGTAATAGCGGCTTGTAGAGTAATACAGAGCCATAGCGTTGCTTGTGGCCAGTTTCGCCGTATCATGCAGTAATCTCGACATAGAAAATATAGGGAAAAAAATTGAGATGCAGATCGAAGGTGTAATGATACGGGCGTTGCTTGGGGACAATAATGATCAGTTTTTTCCCAACACGCCGTAGCTCTTTAATGGCCAGATGCATGTTGCGTACATGCTCAAGCGTGTGCGTACAGATCACCGTATCGAACTGTTTATCAGCAAAGGGCAGTGATTCGCATCCAGCCTCTTGAAAAGTCACCTGCGGATAGCGTGTACGCAGTGCATCGGGAATGACAATATCTACGCCGGTTACACGATATTGCGCCGATAGCAGATTGGCTAAAAAACCACGGCCACATCCCACATCGAGCACAGTAGGCCCTGTCACATGTTTTTGAATTTTCTCGATCGAGATCTCGTTTAGATCCGTTTCACGCTGTATCGCTGTATCGCTTACCAAACGATACACATCGCTAAATTCTTTGTCGGTAAGACCAAAGGCATTTTTTTTAAAATCCAAATAAATGGAATAGCGGTGGCGAAATAGAATACGCATCGGAATGCTCATAATCCAACGGCAATCGCGTATAGCGGGCGGCACCCAATGATCGAGGAAATAGTGAATTTTAAGCGACGTATCGCGGCTTAAATTTCTAAGCCCCATCTAGATGTCCGCATAGGTTTGGGTTTCTTCTTTACCGCCTGGATGCGTGACAGCACCTTTTTCAGCAGGGCCCACAATTTGCGCGTATTTCCATAGCGCGCCCGAATTATAATCGGTACGGCGCGGTTTCCAGCTTTTGCGGCGTTTGGCAAATTCTGCTTCGCTCACATCAACCGAAATCGTGCCCTTGGTCGCATCGATGGTGATGATATCGCCATCTTTGATAAGCCCAATAGGGCCACCGGCTGCAGCTTCGGGCCCCACATGGCCAATACAGAAGCCGCGTGTGCCGCCAGAAAAGCGACCGTCAGTGATGAGCGCCACTTTCTCACCCGAACCCTGACCATAGAGCGCTGCGGTGGTAGATAGCATTTCGCGCATGCCAGGTCCGCCTTTGGGTCCTTCATAGCGAATTACGATGACATCACCGGCTTTATATTTTTTCTTACCCACGGCCTCAAACGCCGCTTCTTCATTATCAAAGCAGCGCGCTGGGCCTTTAAATACCAACTGCTTGAGACCGGCTACTTTTACGATCGCGCCTTCGGGTGCTAAGTTGCCTTTCAGCGTGACCACACCACCTTCTTTGCGCAAAGGTTTATTATGCGGATAGATGACATCCTGATCGCTGCGCAGTTTGATGCCTTTTAAATTTTCAGCCACAGTTTTTCCGGTAACAGTAATGCAATCGCCATGGAGATAACCGCCATCTAACAGCGTTTTCATGACTGCTTGCACACCGCCTGCTTGGAACATTTCAAGTGCTGTGTATTTGCCGCCTGGCATCAGATCGGCGATGTAGGGGGTGCGTTTGAAAATTTTACCCACGGCATGCATATCAAAATCAATACCTGCCTCATGCGCAATCGCAGGCAGATGCAGCGCGGCATTGGTCGAGCCACCGGTTGCAGCAACAACAGCTGCCGCATTTTCCAATGCTTTGCGTGTGACAATATCACGTGGGCGGATTTTCTTTTTGAGCAGCTCCATCACCGCTTGGCCCGATTCAAAACCAAATGCATCGCGCGATTCATAAGGGGCAGGTGCACCGGCTGAGCCAGGCAATGCTAGGCCGATAGCTTCCGATACGCAGGCCATGGTGTTGGCGGTGAATTGGCCGCCGCACGAACCAGCCGATGGGCAGGCCGCTTGTTCCAACTCAAGTAGATCTTTGGCGCTCATTTTGCCGGCGCTATGCTGGCCCACGCCTTCGAACACATCGACCACCGTAACGTTTCTGCCTTTATAACGGCCTGGTAGAATGGAGCCGCCATAAATGAAAACGGATGGCACATTGAGGCGCACCATCGCCATCATCAGGCCAGGCAGTGATTTATCGCAACCGGCAAGTCCTAC
Source organism: Rickettsiales bacterium (assembly GCA_033762715.1). Taxonomy (GTDB): domain Bacteria; phylum Pseudomonadota; class Alphaproteobacteria; order Rickettsiales; family SXRF01; genus JANRLL01. The sequence continues at coordinate 117,832 of JANRLL010000008.1, forward strand.
CAATGCGTCATAGCAATGGCCGCGCATGGTCAGTTCCACTGAATCAGCAATCACGTCACGTGAAACGAGTGATGATTTCATGCCTTGATGGCCCATGGCAATGCCGTCGGTGACGGTGATGGTGGTGAATTCACGCGGTGTACCGCCTGCAGCAGCCACGCCTTTTTTGACTACCTGCGCCTGTCGGCCCAGGGTGATGTTGCAGGGGGCTGCTTCGTTCCAGGTGGTGGCCACGCCTACGAGCGGCGCATGAATGCCAGCCTCGGTGATGCCCATCGAGTAAAGATACGAGCGGTGCGGCGCGCGTTCTGGGCCTTCGGTTACGTGGCGGCTGGGCAATTTCGATTTGCCGTAGGTTTTAGTCATAGCAGTCCTTACATAATAATGATGATGTCAGTGTTATAGCGCCTTTGCGCGGGCTTTCCAAGCGACTCTTTATAGGGAAATAGCCTGTAATCGGCAGAATAATAAAAAGGAATGGCGACTCACACCCGCGTGATTAGTTTCTAGTCAGGCGCTTAACTTCGTGCTCGACGACACGTTCCACAATATTAGGTAGGTTCTGATCCAGCCACTCTTTCATCATAGGGCGCAGAAACTCAACCACCATGTCTTCCACGGTGTTTCCAGAACGGAAGGCAGGCGAGGGTGTTGTTGACATGGGGATCTCTTTTTCTTCAATGGATTTGAGTTTATTGAGCGATGCAGCCACAGCCGATTCGGTGTTTTCGGAAATCAGGGCATCCTCGGTGAGCGCGGAAAGTTTGTTATCGGGAGCTACAGGCGCTGGTGTAGGCGTGGGCGCAGGCGCAGCCACAACAGGTGCGGCGACAGGCGCAGGGGGTGGCGTAGGAGCGGGGTCTGACAGCGCATCATCAATGCGACTTAACACATCAACCACAGGCGCAGGAGTTGGCTCAGCCACAGGCGGTGGCTCAGCGGTTACATCTGCTATTTCGCCGCTTAGCTCCAATACATCTTCAGCAGGGGCAGTATCACTTAGTTCCAATACATCGGAACCAGGCACATCACCTGGGGGTGGTGCGGTGGGTGCGTCTTTAACCTCGTCACCTTCCTCAGCAATAATACGGCGGATAGATTGTAAGATCTCCTCCATTGAGAGATCTTCTTCGCCCTCTTTACCGCCTGCCTTGGTACCTTGCGGTTTACCCGTCGGCTCTGCCATGTTTTAACCCCGAACAACTATATGTTGTGTGTCCATTCAAAAAAACAGCATAGCTATATTTTTAAAAAAATCATTAGTAAAAAATACTTGGAGGGCATTTTTTTTAAAATGGGAGGTTTTTAGAACACAAAACCTAGTTTTTGCTCAAAACCCGGAACTAGGTTCGAGGCGGCATCGAATAGTTCACGATAATGCAGCTGATGATTGACGCGTTTAACCAGCAGGCCTTTACCCAACCCGCCGGCAGCGCCTGGACGCTGCCGTATATTTTTAATGGTGACGATCCGGCCATGGGCCGACAGCTGCTGCCCTAGCAATTCGGGAATGAAATCCACGGAACCGGCAATAATAATCACATCATACGGCGAGGATTTGCCATAGCCGTCTGCCATGGAGCTTACCACCTGCAGGTCAATATCGCTGATGCCTATCAAATTGCTTTGGGCTTGTTGGATCAGGGCTGGCTCATTCTCAATGCCCACCACATGTCCTGCCAATTTAGACAACACCGCCACGCCATAACCGCTTAAGCAGCCAATCAGCAACACTCGGTCTGAGCGTTTAATCTCCGCCAAATGGATGAGCTTGGCAAAAATCAATGGCTCAAGCAGGTAGCGGCCTTTGGCCACTTCCAGATCCTCATCGACATAGGCGCAATGTTTTAAATGCTCAGGTACAAATTTTTCACGCGGCACATCAACCATGGCTTGTAAAATGACTGGATCAATCTCGTTAGTATAAAGTTGTCCCAATGCCATATTTTGGGGGGCCATATTTTTAACAATTGTCATAGGATCCTCATGCGCATTTGGAGATAGCAATTTGTACCGGTTGGTCTTCCAGCGTATTGTCGGCGGTGAAATCCGCTTTGGCTGGAAGGGTGGTGTCGAAACTCTTCGCCAGCGTCTGCTCACTAATATAGTCGGCATGTGCTTTGGCTGCCGTCAGGATTTTATCGGATGCGTTCAATGCCAGTGCAATACGGTCCGACACGTTGAAATTCGCATCCTTGCGAGCCTGTTGGATCATACGCACCAAATCACGTGCAATGCCTTCGGCTTCCAGTTCCGGTGTGACATTGGTATCTAGAATGACCAACGCATCATTGGTAGAAAGTGCCTGCGCACGGTTGGCATATTCAGGCTTGGGCTCAAGCTGGAGCGTATATTCGCCAGGCAGTAATTTCTCACCGCAAATTTCAACTGCACCATCCACCTGTTTCCAGTCACCCTTCTTAGAGGCAGGAATAATCTGCTTCATCTTCTCTGGTAGGCGTTTGCCAAGCACCGGATTATTGAGAGAGAGTTTGAGGGTGGCGTAGTCAGAGATTGTCTTGATAAAGACAACTTCTTTGATATTCAGCTCATCTTCAATAGTCTTTTTATAATAAATATTATCGGAAATCATATCCACATTATTCCCAACAATGGTGAGCATCTTTAAGGGTTGGCGCACGCGAATATTAAGTTTGTTGCGGACTGCTAGGCCGGCATTGCATACATCGCGTACTATATCCATCTTTTTAGTAAACAGTTCATCTCCTTCATCATTTGTTGTGCCAAATGTAGAGGGAAAATCTTCAAGATGAACACTAGCACGCTTGGTAAGTCCCTTATATATATCGTCAAGGGTCAGCGGCAGCAAAGGCGCCGCCGCTCGGCACATAGAAGTTAGAACAGTATACAGAGTGTCATATGCTGCTTGTTTATCCTGCGTATATTCCGTGCTCCAGAAACGTTCTTTGTTACGGCGGATATACCAGTTATTGAGTGCCTCAAAAAACTGCATCACTGCGTCGCAGGCTGCAGGTGTATCATAGGCATCAAGGGCCTTCTCGATTACTATTAGTGCATCTACACATTTAGCCGCGATATAACGATCCATGGGATCGACGAAATGCGCAATTAGTTTTGCTTCCACTCCATCGGCATTGGCATAGAGGGTGAAGAAATTATAGGCATTCCAGATGGGCTTGATGGCGAGGCGCACGACGTCGCGGATGAATTTACCTTCGGGGTCAACTGCGAGATCCATGCCGCGCATGACGGGGCTGGAGATCATCAGCCAGCGCAGCGCATCAGCGCCGAACTTATCCATCACCTCCATTGGGTCTTTATAATTCTTGAGGCGTTTGGAGTATTTGAGTCCGGTTTCTGAATCCAGCACCACACCGTGGCAGATACAGTTGAGGAAAGGTGGTTTATCAAACAGCGCCGTCGAAAGCATGATGAGCGTATTGAACCAGCCGCGTGTTTGGCCGACATATTCGGTGATGAAGTCGGCGGGGAAGTGGGTTTCAAACCATTCCTTGTTCTCAAACGGATAATGCACCTGCGCAAACGGCATCGAGCCGGATTCAAACCAGCAATCGAACACATCTTCCACGCGTGTATAGGTCTCACCATCTTTTTCAAATGTGATGTCATCAATATAGGGACGATGCAGGTCCGCAACTTTTTTGCCGCTCAGTTTTTCGATTTCGGCAATGCTGCCGCAGACGATCACCTTGCCCGATTTAGAGCGCCACACTGGAATCGGCGTGCCCCAAAAGCGGTTGCGCGAGATCGACCAATCCGGCGCGGTCGCCAGCATATGGCCCATTTGCCCGTCACGAATATGTTCAGGGATCCAGTTGATCTGCTTGTTGATCTCCACCGCGCGGTCGCGGAATTTGGTGACTTCTACATACCAGCTCGGCATCGCACGGTAAATCAACGGCTGATCCGTGCGCCAGCAATGCGGATAGTTGTGTTTGATCTCTTCTTGCTTAATCAGCTTGCCTTCATTTTTTAGCCAATTGATGATGCGTAAATTGACCAGGCCATATTTTTTGACTTGTTCCGGTTTATAGGGTTCATCGGCCGTTTGGCCTTCAACCTGGGCGATGACATTCAGGCCTTTGAGCGACAGGTTGGGTAGATCAACAATTTCATCGGTATATTTGCCCTGGCCATCCACTGGTACGACCAGATCAATACCATTGGCTTCCGATACTTTTTGATCGTCCTCACCAAAGCCAGGCGCAATATGCACCACGCCGGTGCCGTCACCATCGGTGACAAAGCTGGAGCCATCGAGAATACGGAAGGCGTTTTTGGCGTTCTTGAAATATGGGAATAGCGGTTCGTATTCCCAATTCAGAATTTCTTTGCCCATTAGGGATAATGTACGTACTTCTTCATCAAATTCTATAAAGCTATTAATCTTATTCTCAGCAAAAGAGGCATAAAAATATGCGTTTCCGTCCTTCCCCAATCTTAAGTGGTGAGTAGCAGCAGGGTTGATTGCAAGTGCTAAATTGCTCGGCAAAGTCCAAGGTGTAGTCGTCCATGCGATGACATAGGTTGGGATGCTTTGATCTGTGCTGAGTGTTCTTTTGAGCTTAAATCTAACATAAATCGCCTTATCTTCACGCTCGCGGTAGCTGTTATCAAGTTTGGTCTCGAAATTCGAAAGCGGTGTTTCTGCCGCCCATGAATAGGGCATCACGCGGAAGGATTCATAGACCCAGCCTTTATCATAGAGTTGCTTGAAGGCCCACAGCACCGATTCCATGAAATTAATATCCATGGACTTATAGTCATTTTTAAAATCGACCCAGCGCGCCTGACGGGTGACGTAATCTTCCCATTCGCGCGTATATTTCATCACGCTGGTGCGGCAATGCTCGTTGAACTTATCGATACCGAAATTCTGAATCGCGCCGCGGCCGGAGATGCCTAATTCTTTTTCCGAGCCCATTTCGGCTGGCAGGCCGTGGCAGTCCCAACCGAAGCGGCGCTCGACTTTTTTGCCGCGCATGGTTTGGTAGCGGGCGTATAAATCTTTCACATAGCCGGTCAGCAAATGGCCGTAATGCGGCAAGCCGTTGGCAAAAGGCGGGCCGTCGTAAAATACGAATTCGGAAGCGTCAGCGCGGTTTTCGATGGAGTTTTTAAACAGATTGCCGGACTGCCAATGCCGTAGCACCTCCTCCTCGATTTTGGGAAAATCGGGGTTCGGGTTGACATCAGGATAGTTTTTTTTGTCGGCCATTTGTTAAGGTTGTCTTAATTGTTATTCATTACGGTGGGTTAGCTTTGTAAACGCTTTAGGATCGCCATGCAAGAACAACGTCTAACACTCCGCTTAAAAACCTATTGGGAGCTGATCCGCAAAACCAATGATCAGCCTGATATTATGCAGTTTAATAGCGCAGTGGTCGAGGATTTATGGCCGAATTGTTTGAAGGTAAGCGTAGCCGGCCAGGGCAAATACCATGTCTTTAAATACGACTATATGGGCGATCCGCTGGTTAAGCTCTATGGCACCGATCTCAGTGGCCAGATTGTCGAGCGCGCCTCGTCCGATTTTGCCGGTATGGTGATTAATGCCAAGCTGGAGAAGGTGGCCAATGAGGGCGTGCCAATGCTGGATGAAGGGCATTTTATCACCCGCAAAGGTCAGATGATTAAATATCGTTCTTGCTTATTGCCATTCTCAAACAAAAAGGGCAATTTGACCCATATTATTGTCGGTATCTCCTACCGGTCATTTTAATCGATAGAAAGCACTAGGATGAAAAAAGAGACACTTCTTACTACCGTTGGACGAGCGCATGATGGTCATAATGGCGTGGTGAATATGCCAGCTTACCGTGCGTCGACGATTTTATTTCATAATCTGTCCGACTTTCGTGCCGGTGAGCGTGGTGAATATAAACACCCCACCTATGGCCGTTACGGCACACCCTCGACGGAAGCATTAGAAGAAGCGCTGGCTAAAGTAGAAGGTGCCGATCGTGCGATTGTTACCGCATCGGGTCTGTCTGCAATTGTAACCACCTTGCTCGCCTTTTTGAAAACTGGTGATCATGTGTTGATAGTCGATAGTGTCTATGGGCCGGTGCGCCGTTTTTGCGATCAAATGCTCAAGCGCATGAATATCGAATACACTTATTATCATCCGCTGATTGGTGCCGACATTGCCAAGTTGATTCAGCCTAATACTAAAATGGTTTATCTGGAAAGTCCTGGCTCGCTCACATTTGAGGTGCAAGATTTACCGGCGATTTCGAAAGCTGCCAAGGCCAAAGGCTGCCTAGTGGTAAGCGATAGCACCTGGGCCACACCGTTTTATCAAGACCCGTTTGCGTTGGGTGTGGATATTGTCATTCACTCAGCCACCAAATATATCTCCGGACATTCCGATTTGGTGATGGGCACCATCGCCTGTAAAGAAGAGCATTACAGCCCGTTGCTTAAAACCTATCGCCATATGGGCGCAACACCCAGCGGCGATAACTGCTTTTTCGCGCAGCGTGGATTGCGCACCATGCCCGCACGTTTGCGCCAGCATGCCGATAATGGCATGGCGGTCGCGCAATGGTTACAAAAACACCCGCGCGTAGAGCGGGTGATTCATCCCGCATTGCCAGGCTCACCTGGCCATGAATTATGGAAGCGCGATTTCACTGGCGCCACCAGCCTGTTTGCTTTTACCATTAAGGATTGCAAAGAAGAGGGCTTGGCCCGCATGATTGATAATCTACAGCTCTTTGGCCTTGGTTATAGCTGGGGTGGGTATGAAAGCCTGATTATTCCATTCGACATCACCCACCGTAAGCATATCGATTGGCCATATAAAGGTCAGCCGGTGCGAGTGCATATTGGCTTGGAGCATGTTGACGACATCATCCGTGATTTGGATGCAGGTTTTGCAAGACTCTAATAAAGTAAATCGTGTACTGCTTGCCGGCCTGATCGCTGCCATAGTGGCGTTACTTAATATAGCGCCATTTGCCATGATAGATCCTGGCCCCGACGTTCAACTGCATTATAGTTTTATTCGTTGTTTTGCCGATGCCTTCTGGCGGGGCGAGGGCTATACGCGCTGGTGTATGGCCGCGAATACGGAATTGGGTGCGCCCGCCTTCCTTATCTATTTCCCACTTACCTATCTAGTAACGGCCTTAGTGTATCCGCTCACCTATATGGGCATATCGATTATGGATCTGGTCTATGTCGGATTCTATCTGAATGCGCTTTTTACCATTTTTACGACCTGGTATTGGCTCAAGCATATCGTAAGTTCTAAAGTTGCATTTTTTGCTGCCTGCTTGTTTTTATTCGCGCCTTACCGTGCTGAGTTGCTTTATACCCGCAGTGGTTACGCCGAATTATGGTGCCTCTCGCTGGCGCCGCTTCTGCTGCTCTATAGCCGTTTTCTTCTGCAGCGGCAAAAGGGCGCGTGGTTGAAGCTTGGTAGCGTTATGGCAATTGCTATTATTACGCACGTACCACAGGCTATTATCCTTACGTTATTATGCGGCTTATATGTGCTGATACTCGGCAAGGGACAGTGGCAATATATAAAGAAATTGATGGCAGCCGCTGTATTAGCGGTGGCATTGAGTGCGTTTCAATGGATGCCTACCATGCATTATCATCACTATATTAATAGCGAGTCACTTACGATTATTACCCAAAGCTGGGTAAGTCGTGCCTATGTTTTCGACAAAACCAAAAGCGCCAGCCTTGTCCTGTTGATGCTTAATGCCATATTCACCTGTTTGCTGATTGTTCTTTTGGGTGTTCAGCTCAGCAAAAAGAAAGAACAAATCACCAATCGTCTTTGCCAAATGGAAATCATACTGTTGCCAATTCTGAGCATTACAGCATTGGCCTTTGCCATGGGTGCGCTTCCCAGTTTCTGGTCTTTTTCCTATCTGCTGCAAACACTCATCTCGCCTTGGCGCATGCTCTCGGTTATGTCGCTTGTACTAATTTACTTGCTTGCTATTCGGATCCATTGGCGCATTACGAGCGCTAAAGATGGCACGATACGTTTTGAGACAGCCATGATGACCTTTATGATCATGCTGCTATCTATTATTCCCACAACCAAATGGGATACGGCAACGGTAGGCATCGAGCAAAGCATCCGCACACATTTTTTCAGTTTCAATGAGTATTATTCCCAATGGACCAGAAAGGATGTGCGTAGCTTGGAGAGTATGATGGCGCGTCTGGATAAGAAGCCTCCCTTTACAACGATAATCTCGGGTGATGCCAAGCTGAAAGCGATTATGCAGGGCAACTATTTTAACGTGGAGTCGGAGTCGAAGAAAGGCGCGCGCGTTAGAATCGATCATTTCTATTTTCCGGTATGGAAAGCACGTGATGAAGCTGGCAATGTGTTAGCATTACAAGCAGAACAAGGCAGCGGACGCATGCTACTTGATGTGCCGGCAGGTAAACATAATATTCAAATCACGCAGAGCATATTTCATGACCGTCCATGGTTAATATGGACGAGTCAGCTCGTCAGTCTTTTTACCGGGCTTGCAACGTTATGTGCTTTCCGACCTGTGCGTAGATTTTGACAATCGAATAGCTGCATGCTACAAGCGACCCAATAATAAAAAAATATAATCAAGTCTACAGGATATTTTCTTTTCACTACTCATATTAAGAGAGGTAAGTAAATGAGATCACTCCTTCGAAAACTTGGTACGGTAGGCCTAACAGCCGCGCTGTATATGATGCTAGCTGATAGCGCGATGGCGCAGGCGGCAGTTCCCACCCTAGACACTGGTAGCACCTCATGGATGTTAGTATCCACGCTACTCGTATTAATGATGACTATTCCTGGCCTGGCATTATTTTATGGCGGCATGGTGCATAAAGAAAGCGTGCTTGCAACCTTGATGCAAAGCTTCGTGACGGTATGCCTTGTAACGATTCTGTGGGTGGTCTATGGCTACTCGCTTGTCTTCACCGAGCATAGCCCTCTTATCGGCGACATGAGCAAATACATGTTAAACGGTGTAGGCCTTGCTAGCTTGAACGGTACCATTCCCGAAACCGTATTTGTGATGTTCCAAGCGACCTTTGCGATCATCACCTGCGCGCTGATTTTTGGTTCGGTTGCAACCCGTATTAAATTCTCAGCTGTACTGCTCTTTGTGACCATCTGGTTAACGGTAGTGTATATTCCTATCGCACACTGGGTATGGGGTCCAAAAGGTATGTTGGGTGGCCTGGGCGTAGAAGGTGGCTATAAAGGCCTTCTGGGCTTCGGCGCAACGCTCGATTTCGCCGGTGGCACCGTTGTGCATATTAACGCCGGTATTGCTGGTTTGGTTGCTGCTATCGTATTAGGCAAACGCACCAACTATCATTTGCCAGCGACTGAACAAGCATCTCCTTACAATATTGTATTTAGCGTCATCGGCGCTTCTTTACTGTGGGTGGGTTGGTTCGGTTTCAACGCAGGCTCTGCTGTTGCAGCGAATGCAAACGCCGGTATGGCAATGCTGGTTACCCATGTGGCAACCGCTATGGCATCGCTTAGCTGGATGGCGGCTGAATGGGTTACCCGCGGCAAACCAAGCGTTATCGGCATCATCTCTGGTGCGGTTGCTGGTCTGGTTGCGATTACCCCAGCCTCTGGCTTTGTTGGCTTAAGTGGTGCACTCATCATTGGCGCAGCTGCCGGTGTGGGTTGCTTCTATGCTTGTAGCCTCAAATTTAAATTCGGCTTCGATGATGCGCTCGACGTGTTCGGTGTACACTGCGTAGGTGGTATCATTGGTGCGTTGCTCACCGGTATCTTGGCTGTTCAAGAAATCGGCGGCACCGCAGGTAGCGTGAACCAATTCCTTGCTCAATGCGAAGGCGTGGTTGTTACGATCGCCTACACGGCGGTTGTGACCTACATCGTGCTGAAAGTGATCGACGTGATCGTTGGATTACGCGTGGATGAAAGAACCGAACATGCTGGTTTGGATCTGGTCGTTCACGGAGAAAAACTTCACTAAGAGTATTTTCTCGGCAAAAAGAAAAGGCGGCCTTAGGGCCGCCTTTTTTTATGATCGTTTGAAGACGATTATTTTTTATTGAGTAGTCTGAGTCGCAGCGCATTAAGCTTAATAAAGCCCGCCGCATCTTTTTGATCATAGGCGCCTTGATCGTCTTCAAAGGTGACGATTTTGCTGCTGTAGAGGCTCTTGGGTGATTTGCGGCCATCCACCGATACGCTGCCTTTAAAGAGCTTCAGGCGCACTGTGCCGGTTACATTAGCTTGCGATTTATCGATCAATGCTTGCAGCATTTCTCGCTCGGGGCTCCACCAGTATCCGTTATAGACCAGCTCGGCATAGCGTGGCATCAGCTCATCTTTCAAATGGGCTGCGCCGCGATCCAGGGTGAGGGATTCGATACCGCGGTGTGCAGCAAGCAGAATCGTACCGCCAGGTGTTTCATACACACCGCGCGATTTCATACCGACATAGCGATTTTCAACCAGATCCAAGCGTCCGATACCGTGCTTACCGCCCAGCTCATTGAGTTTGGTGAGCAAAGAAGCCGGTGATAATTTTACGCCATCCACAGCTACCGCATCGCCAGCTTCGAAATCCACTTCAATGAACTGCGGTTCATTCGGCGCTTTTTCCGGTGCGACTGAACGGGTGAACATATCTTCATGCGGCGCGACCCATGGATCTTCCAGCACTTTTCCTTCATAGGAGATGTGCAGCAAATTCGCATCGGTTGAGTAGGGGGCTTCACCGCGTTTATCTTTAGCAATGGTGATCTGATGCTTTTCTGCATATTCGATCAGCTTGGTACGTGAGGTCAAATCCCATTCGCGCCAGGGGGCGATCACCTTAATATCAGGCTTCAGCGCATAATAGCCGAGTTCAAAGCGCACCTGGTCATTACCTTTGCCGGTTGCGCCATGTGCTACCGCATCAGCGCCGGTTAGGTTAGCAATTTCAATTTGGCGTTTGGCAATCAAGGGACGTGCAATGGAGGTGCCGAGCAGATACACGCCTTCATAAGTGGTGTTGGCGCGAAACATTGGAAACACGAAATCGCGTACAAATTCTTCACGCAAATCGTCGATAAAGATTTCTTTGACGCCGGCTGCTTGTGCTTTTTTGCGTGCGGGCTCCAGCTCTTCGCCCTGACCCAGATCGGCAGTGAAGGTCACGACTTCGCATTCGTAGGTTTCTTGCAGCCAACGCAGGATCACTGATGTATCCAGGCCGCCCGAATAGGCCAGCACCACTTTTTTAATATTTTTGCTCATAGCATCCTCATGGAAATAAACGATAGCGCTATCTATAACAACTCTTGCCCATACACAAGCCCGAGGTTATAAAAGCCGCATGTCAGAACCCGCTTTATCAATTAGCAATATCCGGCGTAAAACCGTACTGAGCCTGCTTCGCACCTGGCGTGGCATTGAAGGCACGGCGCGTCATGCCATTCAAAGCACCATCCGGCCAGACTTGCCCAAAGAAGACATGGTTTCCCTGCGCCAGCAGATGGAACTATGCTTGGATAGCCCAGGCGGTGAAGTTAGCGAACGAAGCAATACCGCTGATTTAGGGCGCAGCTATTTAGGCTTAAATGAAGAAGGCCGCACGCGCTTCTTACAGGTATTGGCCAGTGATTTTGACGTGGACCATAACGCTATTGCAGCCATTGGCCAGCAGCTGGGCACCGCCCAAAACGATGAGGAAAGGCTTGCCATTGAAATGGAATTACGCCAAGCGTTAGTGTCGCCGCGCAGCGTAATACTCAAGCAATTCACCGCCTTGCCCGAAGGCTTTAAGTTTTTGGTCAATATGCGCGCCGATTTGCTGCCGCTAGTCAATAAAGACAGTAAACTCAAAGGGCTGGAGCATGATCTCAAAGCGATTTTGTCGGCTTGGTTTGATGTGGGACTGCTGGATCTAGTAGAAGTTACCTGGCGCTCACCGGCGGCGCTGTTGGAAAAGCTCATTGAATATGAAGCGGTGCATCGCGTGGCTTCCTGGGATGATCTGAAAAACCGTCTGGATGCTGACCGGCGTGTTTTTGCCTTTTTTCATAGCAAAATGCCGCTCGACCCGCTGATTTTTGTGCATGTGGCGTTCACCGAAGGCATGAGTGATAATGTGCAAGTGCTGCTGGATCAAAACAGCCCACTGCTTGATACGCAAAAAGCAGATAGCGCCATCTTCTATTCCATTTCCAATGCGCAAAAAGGGTTGGCGGGCATTAGCTTTGGCAACTTCTTGATTAAGCGTGTAGTTGGGTTACTAACTCAGGAGATGCCGCATATTAAAACCTATGCTACCTTGTCGCCTATTCCTGGATTTCGCGCTTGGCTGGATCCGTTGCTTAAAAACACCGATGAATCGATTTTGCAGCCGGCGGAGATTGCGGCACTGAAAAAATTAGGCAATAGCAAAAACCCCACCATCAATTTCTATGAAGTGCTAGAGCAAAATTGGCCAGAATATAAAGAAATTGCTGCGGTGTTAAAGCCTATCCTTATGCGCCTCTGTGCGCGCTACCTGTTGGAAGAAAAGCGCAATGGCAAGCCGCTCGATCCAGTGTCGAATTTCCATCTGTTCAATGGCGCGCGCTTGGAGCGTATGAATTGGTTGGGCGACATCTCGCCAAAAGGGATGAAACAATCCGCCGGATTAATGGTGAATTACTACTATAAATTGTCAGAAATTGATGAAAATCATGAGAATTTCGCCACGCATGGAAAAATTGTTGCCAGCAAACAGGTGAAAAGCTACCTTGACTGACGCAACACACGTAAGAAGGTGCACAATGGCTAACGAAAAATCTCAAAATATCCAAGACTTATTCCTCAATACCCTGCGTAAGAAAAAAGTGCCAGTAACGGTATTTTTGTCAAATGGGGTAAAATTGCAGGGCAATATCACCGGATTCGACAATTTTTCCTTGTTACTCCGCCGTGGCCCTCAAGTTCAGCTGGTATATAAGCATACCATTGCAACCGTCGTTCCAGGGGCTGCCGTGGTGCTTAATGAGGAAGATGGCGTAGAAGCCGCTCAACAGCAACCCATCGCTGCCGAAGCTTAATCATTATAAAACAATATATTATAACTATGACGCTATTGTCATAAAGCAAGTGCTGTGCGCGTCACGAAACCTTAACTTGTTCACTGCTATAATACAGGCCATGATCAAGCTATAACAGTATTTTAGGATCGTTATGTCAGATGCCATATTACAGTTTCGCCAGCAGCTAGCGACGACCAATAAGCTAGAATTCCAGGACTATGCCTTCATGAATGCGGCGATTGCCAATATTGGCAACGTGACCGTTCAGCATGGTCCCGATGGCAAGCGATTAAAGGATCCCGATGGCAAAGATGTCGATATTGATTTAAACAAACTGAAACTCGATTCGACCGATCCGAATGAAGTAACGCTGCGTTCATTAGCGCATAAGGCCGTAACCACAGCTCCTTTTGCCGAAAATTCGGTAGCATCCGGTGAAAAAGGGCTGATGGTTAAATATGTCGATGATTTGATCGAGCGTTCTAAAAAAATAGACCAAGAACAAGGTGTCCCTGAAGGTACCAATCTCAGGGCCTTCATGAGCGATTCGCGTGAAGCAACACGCGCGTTGGATTTTGAGCGATTCAAGAAAGAGCCGACCACGTACGGCGCTGAGTTACAAGCTAGCGGCCAATTAGAAGCCGTAAAGAAAGCGATTCGCAAAAGCGCCAATGCGCATATTGACCATAATTTGCTGGATGAACAGGGCACCAAAGGCATCGATATTGCCGATGATTTCGTCAATTCTGTGAAAGCAAAACCGTCTGCTGGTCTAGGCCATGAGGATCGCTATGCGGATGCTGAGGCGCATGAGGCCAAGCCAATGCAGGGTGGCATTATGCAGCTGATCTTGATGTTTATCGGCATGCTCTTGGGTATCGATATGGGTCAGTTTTTTGGCGGTGGTCAAAGCCAAGAGCAGCAAACGGCCAATGCGGGTAATGCCGTAGCAACAGCTGCCGAACGCCAAGGTGCACCTATCGATACGCAGCATCTACGGGAAGAAACCGGCGCAACGACGCCACCAGCAGCCGGTAAAGATTTCGGTGCCTTGCTGCGTGACAATAAACTCGATGCGACGGAATTACGCAGTTTGCTAGCCAACCCGGAAACCGGTGCAGCGACGGCGGCCTCTAGTGCCATTACCGATAATCTGGTGGTATTAACACCGGATGCCAAAGACGGCAAACTAGGTAAAAGCTATATTCAAGCAACGCAAGAAGCTGACGGCTCGCTTAAAAATATTCAAGTCGTTACCGAAATAGACGGCAAAAAAGAATACAGGGAAGTAAAAAACGATGCTGAGGGAGTTAAAGACCTTAGGCTTGCTCAAGATGGCAGCAATAACGTTGCAGTCGCTAATGCAATCCTCAATGCTGCGAAAGATCCGAATAAGTCTCAGTCTGTTGATATCAGCAAGGTACCAAATTACACGGCTGACAACACAGTATCCGGCGTAGCAGCAGCTTTTGCGCAACAACAACGCAGTCAAACAACCACCCGCTAGCATTTTTAGCTAATCTGATGTAGCAGTCTTAGGACTATGACTACATCCGCATCCACCGTTGTTATCCATCCTTATGTGAAAAGACGCAGTGACAGTGGCGTACGAAGCCCTGACGCGTCGCTGGAAGAGGCCGTTCGCCTGGCGCATGCGATTGACCTCGAGGTAACAGAAGGTTTTATTGTTGCCCTACAAAAACTCACCCCTGCGACCTTAATGGGCAAGGGTAAGGTGGAGGAAATCGGCAGCTATATTAAACAAGCGGAAGCCAATCTCGCCATTATTAATCACACACTCAGCCCTGTACAACAGCGCAATCTGGAAAAAGCCTGGGACTGCAAAGTCATTGATCGCACGGCGCTCATCTTAGAAATTTTTGGTGCGCGTGCCAGAACGCATGAAGGCAAGCTACAAGTAGAACTGGCGGCTTTGGAATATCAAAAAAGCCGGTTGGTGCGTTCCTGGACCCACTTAGAGCGTCAGCGTGGTGGCTTTGGTTTTATGGGCGGTCCAGGTGAATCACAAATTGAGATCGATCGCCGCCTGATTCGTGATCGCATCGCCAAAATTAAACGTCAGCTCGAAGACGTAACGCGCACGCGTGAGCTGCACCGCAAGGTACGCCGCGATACGCCGTATCCGGTGGTAGCGCTCGTGGGCTATACCAACGCCGGTAAATCGACTCTGTTTAACCGGCTGACGGGCGCCAATGTGCTGTCGATGGATAAGCTCTTTGCTACGCTTGATCCAACCATGCGTGTGCTAGAATTGCCGTCCGGTGCCAAAATCATTTTATCCGATACGGTAGGGTTCGTATCAGACCTGCCCACCGAGCTGGTAGCCGCATTCCGCGCCACATTGGAAGAGGTATTGGAGGCCGATATTTTATTGCATGTGCGCGATGTGTCGCACCCTGATAGCGAAGCACAGAAGCGCGATGTAGAAAATGTATTGCTTGGATTGTTCAAAGGCACGGCGCTGCCGGAGAATCTGATCGAGGTTTTCAATAAGGCTGATCGTCTGGAACCTGAGGTAAAAGAAGCGCTACATGAGAAAAATGCGCTTTTGATTTCGGCGATACAGGGCACCGGTATCGAGCATTTATTCGACATCATCGAAGGGCGTATGCGCGAACAGTTCTATCAGGTGATTCATTGCCGTGTACCGGTGACCGACGGCAAAACGCTCGCCTGGCTGCATGCGCATGGCAAAGTGATGGAACAACGGCTGGAAGAGGATTATATTCATCTGATCGTGCAATTGTCGCCGGATAATATTCAACGATTAAAACGCATGGGTTCTCATGTATCGCATCAGCATGCGTAATATCATCGCCTTTATGACCTGCCTGTTATGGGCCCAGGCTGCGTATGCCTTGTCCACCGTCAATGTATTGGCCACTAAATCTACCAGCATTGCGCTTACGCAAATTGCGCAGAACTATTCGCGCGACTACGGTGCCATCGTCAATATTTCCTTTGCCTCGCCCAAAGCGCAACAACAGCAAATCAACGAAGGCGGCGCAGCCGATATCTTAATCACGCCGGTACCGCAATGGATTGAAGAACTCAAAGCGCAGGGCTTAGTGGATATTTATTCGCAAACCTTACTCGCTAAAAATCGCTTGGCGCTGGTTGGGCCGTTGGATAGCCCCATTCATGTGGATTTAGCGCAGCAATTTCCTGTCGCACAGATTATCGAGCAAATCGAGTATGAGCCTGGATTTTTAGTTGCCAATCCGGAAACCTTGCAAGAAGGCGCTTTTGCGATGCAGGCCTTAAAAAATATGCAGGTATTCGATTATTTAGAGCCTTATACCCTCTATCCTAAACAAATGGATGAGATGTATCAGATGGTCACCGCCAATAGGGCGTATGGCATATTTTATTATTCCAGCACAGTTGCGCGTCCCGGCATTAAAGTACTCGATGTGTTTCCTGAAAATACTCACAGTCCTATTGCCTATTATGGTGTCGTGATCGCCGGCGATAATATGGATGAGGCCAGACGATTTCTGACCTATCTGCACTCAAAAGCAGCGCAGGCGACCTTTAAGAAAAATGGCTTCTTTGTTGATTAACTCAGTGGCCAGCGTGCTTTAGGTTCAAAATCAAACTCGTCTGTTAGTCCAAGCTGAAACCGTTCAATGCCTGCCCAGGCAATCATGGCCGCATTATCGGTGCAGAGTTTAAGCGGCGGTGCCACCAATTCCATGGAATAGTCTTTGAGTATTTTCTCCAGCGCTGTGCGCAGATAATGATTCGCGGCCACGCCACCTGCCAGCACCACATGCTTGGCGTTAGGATAATCCTGTTTGAAAATAGCCAACGCATGGGTCATGCGCTCACACACGCTTTGCGCCACTGTATATTGAAACGATGCGCAGATATCTGCTTTTTGTGCTTCACTGAGCGCACCATTTTTGGCGAGTTCCAAAATCTGCGTGCGCACGGCGGTCTTCAAGCCGGAGAAAGAAAAATCACAACCCGCACGACCTTTCATGGGAACGGTAAAGGCATAGGCATCGGGATTGCCTTGTTTAGCGAGCTGCTCTACCGCAGGCCCACCTGGATAAGGAAGACCAAGCATTTTGGCGGTTTTATCGAAGGCTTCCCCCAGTGCATCATCCACCGTGCCGCCTAATTTTTTATAATCACCAACGTCGCGCACGGCTAGAAACTGGCAATGCCCGCCCGATACCAGCAAGAGCAAAAAAGGGAAGGGTACATCGTGGGTCAAACGCGCTGTCAGCGCATGGCCTTCGAGATGATTTACTGCAATGAAAGGCTTGCCGTGGACGCTGGCTAATGCTTTGGCCATCATCACCCCGACAATCACCCCGCCAATTAACCCAGGCCCACCGGTTGCAGCAATCGCATCTACGTCCCCAAGCGATATATTCGCATCATCCAGCGCTTTGCTGATAACTTGCTCCATATGCTCCATATGGGCCCTGGCCGCGATTTCTGGCACTACGCCTCCGTAAGGCTGGTGCACCTCAATTTGTGACAGCACGACATTAGACAAAATCGTCTTATCGTCCGCCACCACGGCGGCAGCGGTTTCATCGCAGCTGGTTTCTATTCCTAATATTCGCATAGGAGGTGACAGATAGCGCAAAAACGACTAAATGTCTGGCATGAAATTACGTATCGGCACCCGAAAAAGTCCCTTAGCCTTGGCGCAAGCCAATGAGGTGGCACAAAAGCTGCGCCAAGCTTGGCCTGGCCTCGAGTGCGAGCTGGTGCATATCATGACCAGCGGCGATCAATTTGTAGACCGTTCTTTGGCCGATATTGGTGGAAAAGGGCTGTTTACCAAGGAAATCGAAGAAGCGCTGCTCGCGCGTACGATCGACATCGCCGTGCATTCCATGAAAGATATGCCCACTCAATTGCCTGATGGGCTGCTAATTAGCAGTATGTTAGAGCGCGAAGATGTGCGCGACGTGTTGGTGGGCCATAACATTGGCACCATCGCCGATATGCCTCAAGGCGCTAGTTTTGGCACCTCGTCTTTGCGGCGCTCGGCACAACTTTTGATGATACGGCCGGATCTGCGCATCGTGCCGCTACGCGGCAATGTGCAAACCAGGCTCGCTAAAATTGAACAAGGCGAGATGCACGCCACCATGTTGGCGGCTGCGGGATTAAACCGGTTAGGGTTAAAGCATGTGCCAGGTGCGCCATTGCCGATTGAGCAGTTTTTGCCGGCTGTGGCCCAGGGAGCCATTGGCATTGAATGCCGTGAGGATGATGTGAAGACACGTGAGCTGTTGCAACCTCTCGCGCATCAAGCGACGATGCAAGCGGTCGAAATCGAGCGCGCTTTTTTGCGTGCGCTGGATGGCTCATGCCGTATGCCAATTGCCGGTTATGCGCGTATAGAGACAGGCAAAGCGCACTTTAAAGGATTGGTGCTAACGGCTGATGGCGTGAAGTCGTATGCAGACGAGGGTGCCTATGCAATAGGCGAGGCTATTGCTGCGGCAGCCGATCTTGGCAAATCTTTAGCAGCACGCTTAAAGAATTAGCGCTTCGATTTTTTCTTCGATTTCGTTTTTACGGGCTCTTCCGTAGCCGCTATAAAAGGCGCAGCTTCATAGGTATCACCCGTTCGCACTATCACCGACGTATTATTCACCGGCGTGCCTTTATTGCCTAACTGCTGCAAATTATCCCAGGCTTTTTGATAAAAAGTTTTGCTCTCAGTAAGCGCCATATTCAGATACGCCTTCGCCATCTGGTCATCTTTCGATAAATGCGCATAAAGTCCTAGATTATTATTGAGTGCCGGACCGGTGAAATAATTCTCGGCAATCATTCTAGCCTCATCCAAACGGCCTGCCGCGCCATAAACCAAGGCGAGGTTCAGCTCCACCTGCCGGCGCTGCGCCCCGCCTACTGTCGTTGCGCTGACTGATTGTTTGAGCTGGTCGATGGCCTGATCGAACTTACGATCGAGGGCCATGGAAAGGCCCATATTATTTAGGATTGCCGCATTAGCAGGGCTATGTTTCAACGCCTCATCATAATATTTCTGCGCATCGGCTGTCATCCCGCGCGTGGTAAATAAAATGCCGAGCCCGTTGAGGGTTTTCCAGCGTGTTGCATCGACGGCCATGATTTCTTGAAACAAAGTGACCGGTGTTTCGAAATCGCCCTTGGCCATCATCGCCAGAGCTTTGCCTTCTTTCGCGCTGAGCAGCGATGGATCTTTGGTCAGTAAATCATCATAAAAAACAATGGCGCGATCATATTCACCGCTTCTGCGAATGCTATCGGCAAACATAATAGAGACTTCTTTATTATTCGGATATTTGGCTGCTGCTTGCGAGTACATGACCATGGCCTGGTTATAATTGCCTTGGGCTTCGGCAGCGCGTGCTGATTCCAACAATGTATCCTGCATGGTCGGCACTTTTGGGCCATCCAATGACGAGAGGAATTTTTTAGCATCAACAGGCCCTGGGCCGCCCATATCTTTGCATGCAGATAGGGATGCTAACAGAGCAATAAGGACATAATGGCGCATGGGGCTATTCTTGGAAATAAAGAACTAAACTACTTTAAAATCCATAGAATTCAAGCTTTTCTTGCTGTTGCGAACTGAATAAAGCGTGATAAGGTGCAACCCATGCCAGATACACAAACATATAAGCACCTATTGGGGATAGAAGGGCTTGCGCGCGATGACGCCTACGCCATTTTGGACCTCGCTAAGAAATATGTAGAAAAAAATCGTGAAACGGACAAAAAACACGCAACTCTGCGTGGACGCACGGTGATTAACCTGTTTTTCGAAAATTCTACCCGCACTCGTACTTCCTTTGAGTTGGCAGGCAAGCGCATGGGCGCGGATGTTATCAATATGTCAGCCTCATCTTCCTCGGTCAAAAAAGGCGAAACCTTGATCGACACGGCAATGACGCTCAATGCCATGCACCCCGATGTGATTGTGGTGCGGCATCATGAAAGCGGCGCGCCACATTTGCTGGCTCGTAAAATGAACTGCTCTGTGATCAATGCGGGCGATGGTTGCCACGAACATCCCACTCAGGCCTTGCTCGATGCACTTGCCATTTTGCAGCATCATAAATCCATCGAAGGCCTCACGGTGGCTATTTGCGGCGATATTCTCCATAGCCGCGTTGCGCGCTCTAACATGCAACTGCTGACGCTGCTGGGTGCCAATGTACGCCTCATCGCGCCGACCACGTTGATGCCATCTTTCGGACCAATGCAGCGCGTGAGCGTATTCCATGATATGCGCAAAGGCCTAGAGGGCTGCGACATCATCATGATGCTGCGCCTGCAGCTGGAGCGGATGGACAGCAATTTCATCCCTTCCGTGCGCGAGTATTTTCATTATTATGGTCTGGATGAGAGCAAGCTTGCGCATGCCAAGCCTAAAGCGCTGGTGATGCATCCAGGCCCCATCAATCGCGGTGTGGAGATCGACACCCATATTGCCGACGACATTAACCGCAGCATCATTCTCGACCAGGTCGAAATGGGTGTGGCGGTGCGTCAGGCCGTATTAGAATTTTTGTTATAGGAGTCCTACGTTGAAACAGCATTTCACCTTGCCCACGCACCAGACTAATGCCGATAAAAAAGTGGCCTATGTGAATGCGCGTCTGTTCGATCCAGAATCAGGGCTGGACGCAGTAGGCGGTCTGCTTACTACCGGTGATGTGATTACGGATTTTGGCCCTGCTATTTTCAAAGACGGTACGCCAAAAGGCGCAGAGGTGATCGATTGCAAAGGCCATCTGCTTACGCCAGGCCTGCTCGATATTCAGGTGCATTTCCGCGAGCCTGGGCAGGAATATAAAGAGACGCTGGCAACCGGTAGCAAGTCTGCCGCATCGGGTGGCGTGACCACGGTTGCATGCATGCCCAATACCAAGCCGGTAATCGATGATGTGGCGCTGGTGGATTTTATTCACAAACGTGCCCGCGAGACAGCCTATGTGAATGTGCGCACCTATGCGGCGATTACCAAAGGCCAAAAGGGTGACGTGATTACGGAGATGGGCTTGCTCAAAGAAGCAGGCGCGGTTGGCTTTACCGATGATGGCCTGCCGGTGATGAATGCCGGTGTGATGCGTAAAGCGCTTGCCTATGCCAAAGAGCTGAATGTGCCGGTGGCGCAACATGCGGAAGATTTGCATCTGTCTTGTGGCAGCTGCATGAACGAAGGAAGAATATCGGCGAAGCTAGGTGTTGTGGGGGCGCCCAATGCGGCAGAAGCCGTGATGGTCGAGCGAGACATTTTGCTCGCTGAGCTAACTGGGGCGCAATATCACGTATTGCATATCTCAACAGCCGAAGCGATTGATGCGGTGCGCCGCGCCAAGAAAAAAGGCCTTCGGGTGACGGCAGAAGCAGCCCCCCATCATTTCACACTGACCGATGAAGCGGTGCTCGAATACCGCACCTTCAGCAAAATGAATCCGCCGCTGCGCGCGGAAAAAGATCGTCTGGCCGTGATCGAAGGTTTAGCCGACGGCACCATTGATGCCATCGCAACCGACCATGCACCGCATGATCAGGAAAGCAAGCGTGTGCCGCTGGCTTCCGCCGCATATGGCATTGTGGGCTTAGAGACGATGTTGCCGCTGTCGCTCAATCTCTACCATAAAAAAATCATGTCGCTGCGCGATGTAATTGCCGCCATGACTTATAAGCCCGCCGATATTATCCACGTGCCGGCAGGACGCCTGAAAAAAGGTGCGCGCGCGGATCTAACGCTGATTGATTTGGATCTGGAATGGCAGATCGATCCCAAACAATTTTACAGCAAATCGCTCAATTCACCCTTCGACGATTGGTCAACCAAAGGCCGCGCCATCCGCACGGTCGTAGGCGGTGATACGGTTTACCGGCTGGAGTAGCCATGACACAGAATCCTATCATCTGCGCGATCGACACCAAAGACATCGCCCATGCCCAAAAGCTTGCCACCGATTTGTCTGGCACGGTAGGGGCAATTAAACTCGGACTTGAATTTTTTACCGCCAATGGTGCAGCAGGCGTGCAGCAAGTAGCAGGCGGTAAAACGCCTGTGTTTCTGGATCTAAAATTTCATGATATTCCCAACACCGTAGCTGGGGCGCTGCGCTCGGCGGTGAGCAATGTGGATTGTTTCCTAACGACGGTGCATACGCTGGGCGGGAAAGACATGATGCAAGCCGCAGCCAAGGCAGCCAGAGAAATAGCAGAGCAGACCGGCCGCAAAAAGCCGCTGGTGCTTGGCGTGACCGTGCTAACCAGTATGGATGTAAATGACCTCCAGGGCATTGGGGTTGCCGATACTGTTTCCGAACAGGTGAAGCGCCTGGCAGCGTTAGCGCAGGAATCAGGATTAGATGGCGTAGTATGCTCGCCGCATGAGATTGAGATGTTGCGTCAGCAATGCGGCAAAGAATTTACGCTGGTGGTGCCAGGCATACGCCCAATGGGCAGCGATGCAGGTGATCAGAAGCGCGTGATGACACCACGAGAAGCCATCGATCTAGGCGCAAGTTACCTGGTCATTGGCAGACCGATTACCGGTGCTGCCGATCCTGCCAAAGCCGCTCAAGCAATCGCCGCTTCGCTTCGCTAGTAGCGAGACCCCATACCAGTAGCATAGGATTTCGATACACCCTTGATTTCTTGGCCTTGCTTCGCGCCTTCGCCATCAATGAAGTTACGATTGAGCAGCGTCTCAGAAATGACCCAACCTTTTTCCGCCATCTCATCGACTACCTTGGTCATGGCCTGCTGAATCACTTGGTTACTCGCGCCTCTGAGGGCAGGATTTTCATCATCCACCAAGATGCGATAGCCATCCACTTCGCGTTTCTCCAAATCACCCATGGTCGGGAATACTTCCGTGCCGCGGCTGGTGATATGCGCCAGCTTGAAGCCATGCTTCACCAGCACGCCATTCACCTGATCTTTGCGCACGCTATAGAAGGCTTGTGTCAGCTTGATGGACTGCTTGGCAAAATTATCCAACTGTTCAACTGCTGCGGCAAATTTTTCATTTTTAAGCGATGCGGCGAAGCGGCCGGAAATAGAGTCTGACACTTTTAATTCAGTCAGCACTTCACCCAGTGTTTTGTCTGCTAACTCCGGTTTGGCCGCAAGCAGCTCAGAGGTCTTTTGCGACAAGAATTGACCGTAGCTGCGTACTGCTTGCAAGCTGCCGAGTGAGCCGACATTGAGCAGGCTTGTTACATCAATATTGGTTGCGCGTTTGAAATGCTCTTCAACATCAGGCGTGATTTTGGTGTCTGCTTCATTCACCGAACCATCGGCGTTATACGCAACCTTCAGACCTGAATCATCGACAAACATATCGAAGCCGACAATCTTAGATACGGCGCGCACAGGGCTAGGCGGAACGTTGCGCTCCAGTGCCGCAAGCCATTGTTCGGTGCCCGCTTCCTGTGTTTTTGCGTAGCTTTCATAGTCACGCAGCACGCGTTCGAATAAGGGTTTGAGATCGGCCTCTGCTTGCTCGACCGCAATTTGTTTTACGGTTTTGGACGAATTGGCTGCTTTTAGTTCACGAATGGCAGTAATTTTTTCTGCAATCTTTTCTGCGAATTCTTTGGTGCCCAGGCGGCCTTTGCCTTTTTGTTTTTGGTATTCGCCTTCGCGAATATCGCCCACGAAATAGCCGTCAGCCAATACTTGCAGAATACCGGCTTTGATCATCTCAGCGGCTTCGATATTTTGCTTGCCGCCAATATGCAAAAGCATCTCGGCTGAGCTATCAAGCAGCGCAACGGGGTTTGCTTTATTCTGACCAGCGATGTCTTCAGCTGTGCCGCCCATCGCTTCAAACATAGAAACCGCTTTGGGGTTGCTAGGGTTGGTGTTGTTGGAGCTTACCAGGCCGATGCCACCGGTGATTTTAGCGGCAACGTCAGAACCAATGTCGCCGAACATATTGCTGGTCACGATGACGTCGAAACGCTCAGGTGTAGCGGCAATCGCAGCCAGGCCATCGTCGATAATCATGAAGTTGGATTTGATACCTTTACCTGCGCCGAGCTTTTCATCGCTGTAATCTTGGGCAACGCGCAGGAATGTATTCTTGAAAATATCACCACCCGTGATTTTCAAAATATTTGGTTTCTCAAGTGCCGTGACCGATTTGCGGCCATCACGCAACGCTGCTTCAAATGCGGCGCGGGAAATCAGTTCGCACGCTTCCGGCGTCATATGGCGCAAGGCCTGTGCATAGTTACGACCCAGACGATGCTCGATCGAAGCGTAGAGATCTTCCACGTTTTCGCGCACGAATAAAATATCGGTGCCTTTCGCGCCTGGCACAATGGGATCGAGTGTCACGCAGCGGCGGATATTAGCATATTGCTCATAGGCCTTGCGGATGGTGACGTTTTTGCTGGGCTCATCGCCTTCATCGAGCGTGCGCAACGGGCCTTTGAGCACCGCATCGCAATGACCGGCTTTATTCAGTGTTTCGCGCTCCATATCGCCGATTAGCTCTTTCACCTTGTCGCGCGTTTCGGTGTCGAGCAGCTTTAGGAATTCGAGGTAGAATTTATTGCGGTCTTTTTGAACAATGTCGGTGGCTTTGGCTTGTTTTTGCAATTCGGCGCCTAAGGCAGCGGGATCTTGCTCGCCATATTTCTGTTTGTAGAGATCGGGGGCTTTGTCATGCAGCATGGTCATGAGATCAGCTGGGTCAAGAAACCCTAAATTGCCATAGTCATATTCGATCGGCACACCGGTGGCAGCGAGCACGGTTTGCGTGGCGGTAATACATTCAGGACCAATGCCTTGACCGGCGGCGACTAAGATTTTGTTGGTTTTGGTTGGTGTGGCTAGATCAGACATGGCGACCCCGATTAATTAATAAATAGTTAATTACTATGTTCTACTGCATATGGATAGTAAAGTTACATTTCTGTTACGGACCGTTGCCGACACGCTTTGAGCCACTCTGAGCCAGCTTTGCACCATCATTTTCCCTTTTTAACAGCGTTTCCAACCACTTCTGAGCAATAACTATTGTTATTTAACAATCGTTTATAGGTAATCGCCGCCATAAAAATGCCATTTGGTGTGACATTCGGTGAGTCAGGTAGCTTAATTATAATGAGTGGTAATAAGGCCCGTAAGAGAGATTATCGGCGCCAGCGACTCACCATGGTCTCGCAGGCTTTTTCGATCCGCTCGGCGACGACCTCAATGGCAAATACGGTCTTGGTTTTGGCGAAGGCATTGGCTGCCAGGCTATCGGCTAGGGCGTTATCATCTAGCAGTTTGGCCAAGCCATCTGCCAAGGCAGAGGCGCTGCCTTTATCGACCAGGATGGCATCATAGTTCGGGGTGATGATGTCGATCGGGCCTTCGCTATTGGTGGCCACTACCGGCGTGCCGTAATTGAAGGCTTCGAGCAATACGATGCCAAACGGTTCGTGATGCGAAGGCAAGCAGAAGATGTCGATGCGTGAATAGAATTCTTTTTTATCCTGCACCCAACCGAGAAATAACATCTGGTCTTTCAGGCCGGCCTCAAACGCTTGTTTTTTCAGCGCGCGTCCTTCCAGGCCTTCACCGCCCAGCACGGCGCGAAAACGGTAACCGCGCTCGCGCAGAATACGCAGCGCATCAATATAGATGTCGAAGCCCTTCTTCTTCACAAAGCGGCCCATGCTGCCAATAATTGGAGGATTATTGCGCGGTGCGCGGTGAGGCAGCTCGCGACAGCGCACCATATTGGGGATACGGAAAATATGATCTTCCTGGATGCCTTGCTTGAGCAGATGCTTGGTCAAATCCTGGGTGATGGCGAATACGCCGTCGGCATCAGTTAGGCGCTCGGTGCTGTAGTTATGCGCAACACCTACCAGCGGGATAAGCCCTTTGATCGCTTTCTTAGCCAGGCTGTAGCTGCGGTTGGAACCGGCAATGACAATATGCGTGTGATGCGAGGTCAAGATTTTACGGAGTTTACGGGCGGCCCATATGTCCCACTGTCCCATATTGGAAAGGGTGACATAGGGAATCGATAATTCCTGTAGTTGTGCGATGACGCCAGCTTTGGGATCGACAATGCCCAGCACTCGATTGCCACGCGCTTTGAGTCCTTCACAGTAATCGATGAAGGCCTGCTCAATGCCGCCATAGCCGCGGCTTAACATCACAATAGCGATATCCACGTGACTTCCTTTTTTATCTGTGCTGTATATTGCCTACAACACACTTAGCAACTTATTTGAATGAATCAACGTCTTCCGATCTCCGTTTATATAATTGCATATAATGAAGCCGATCGTATCGGTGTTGCAATCAATAGCGTGAAGGATTGGGTGGATGAGGTTATTGTCGTCGATAGCGGCAGTAGCGACGACACAGTAAGCGTCAGCACCTTTCTGGGTGCAAAAGTGGTGGTCAATGAATGGCCAGGCTACGGTTTCCAAAAAGATTTTGCGCAAGCGCAATGCACCAATGACTGGGTGTTAAGCCTGGATGCAGATGAAGAAGTGCCGCATAATCTGGCTGCCGAAATCCGCGCGCTCTTTGCCAAAGGCACGCCCGCGCATGTCGGCTATATTCTGCGTATTCGCGACTTGCTTCCTGGCGAGAAAAAACTGGCACCATTGGCACATACGGATTTCCGTCTACGGCTTTATGATCGCCGTCGTGGCAAACATCGGCAAGATAGCGTGCTTGACGGGGTGATGATGGATGAGGGGGCAACCACCGTGATGCTGAATGCACCGCTGCTGCACCGCTCATACCGCTCGCTGGAACACGCCATTGCAAAAATGAACGGCTTCACCCAAGCGCAGGCCGTCAATTTGCAGCATAAAAACTTTGCCTGCCCGAAACTAAGGTTGGTGCTGGAGTTTCCGTTCGCTTTTATCAAATGCTACCTGCTGCGCGGCTATTTTATGCGCGGCACCAAAGGGCTGACCTATGCGCTGCTCTATGCTTTCAGCCGTGTGGCGCGTATTGCGAAATATATAGAAATACGCGACAAAAATGCGCTATAATCATCGCTATCGTCTTACGGAGGATCTATGAAAAAACTAATGTTTGCAGTGGTTACTGCGGTACTCTTGAGTTCTTGCTCAAACCCAATGCCCGATTTGAAAAGCCCCTGCGTTGGCGCTGAAGGCAGCCCCTGCGACCGCCGTCCGGTGAATCAGGGTTAACCTACTTCTTGGATGCCATTTTCTGATTAGATGGATTATCGGCCTTCTTCTTTGGCCTTTTCCACTAATTTTTCGAGCTCTTCGGGTGAGAGATCGGTGTTGCGGATACCTTGATGGCCAGGCAGCCAAATCAGGCCCAAATGCTTAGGATCGCGGGCGAATACACGCTCTTCAGAGACCATGCCCATATTGGGCGGGATGTTGTTTTTGGCAAGACCGGCAATGGTGTATGGCCCGTCGCGGAACATGCCGATTACCACGCGCGGACGATCGACGAATACTTGTGAGCCGCGCAACATATCCAGCACTTCATGCGCCGATTTCGGATAAGCGCCTTTGCGCAAGTGATGCACCACCACGACGGAAGCACCCTTGGTGATGGCGAATTCTTCAATCGCTTCAAAAAATTCACTGACTACACCAGCATCATCTTCGTCGCCGCTTAGGTATTTACGCGCCGGATCGATGACGATGATAGGCACATCTGGAATTTTATGCAGGCGGCGCAGATGCTGCGCAAAGGTCATGCCTTCGCCAAAATCGGTGCGCTGGAACATTAAACGTTTAGCGCGTGCCTTGGGGTCAAAAATTGAGGCGCGAGCATTGATAATAGGCGGGCCGTCTTCACCGGAGAAATAAATCGAGATACCTTTGCATTTTTCAATCGCGAGGCGCTGGCCCAACCATTTGGGGGCTTCTTCGCCGGGCTCATAATCCATAGCAGCCATAACGCAAAGCTGATGCGCCAAGCTACTTTTGCCGGTGCCACCAGTTGCAGCGAGCAAAGTGATGCTGCCGCGCGGCACCAAGCCAGGCACCAAAAATTCAAACATTTCATCGGCGCCTTTGCGCATCGGGCCGGTGGCATCAAATAGCTCAACGTCGCGCGCAACCAAATTGAAGAAGCGCAGATTCACTTCGACATCATCGACATTGGTGCCGAATTTTTTATAGAGCGAATGATGGCGCTCATAGGCATTCCAGCAATAGGCAGCATCGAGCACGCGCTGCACGGTGATCGAGCCATCGCGAATGAGCGTTTCCCTGGATTCTTTAGTGGCAGTGGCACCTTTGGGATAGAGCGTGGCAATGTCGGTATGTTGGAAAATGCCGTTATTGGTGAGATAAGAAAGGCCGGAGAGCAAATAGTAGGATGCGTATTGCTCGCTATTAATGTCAGCGATTTCATAAAGCTCGCGGCAACCAATTACACCGCGACCATCGGCGGCGAGCGGTTGGGGCTCATCACAAAAACCTAAAATCTTAAGACCAGCTTTTTCGCCTTCACCGCGATCAAAGATGCTTGCTTGCACGCCAAGCGCCCATACGCGTTCGGCTGATTCTTCTTTCAGGCGATCGATACCCAATGACAATGATGTCGACCAGATAATGCCTGAGCCCAGCGGGTGATAACTGCCATCTTCACGCTTTTCATGCACCACCGGATTGAGCAATAAGGTGGTGTTGGGCAGATGGCCATTGTTATACACGGCGAGTATATGCTCGATGGCGGCTTTTGTGTCCTCAGGGCCGAACCAAAATTGAATGCCAGGCTCTTTGCTGCGAAAGGGCACTTGATCCTTAGGCGAATAAAGGCACATATAGCCCGAAAGACCGGCTGCATGATGCGCAGTCCAGATCAGATCTAGCTCTGTAGCGATAAGCTCAGGAATTTTTTCTATCGGTGCCGTCATTGCGTCTGTCTAGAATACCGGTAATATACCTTCTTTGATATAGTGTTGATAAGTTAAAATATCATGAATTCCAGCCTGAATTGCTATAGTATTGCGCCCGATTTACCCTTCCTGGACATATTGGCCGCCTGGGTGATGGAGCGCTTTGGCCAAAAAGGCGAGCCAATTACCGATTTGCTGATCCTGCTGCCCAATCGTCGTGCTTGCCGAAGCTTGCAGGAATCCTTCTTGAAACTCTCCGGCGGAAAGCCGCTGCTGCTGCCGCGTATCCAGCCGATCGGCGATGTTGAGAATGAATGGATGCTGCCGCTTCCCAGCCAAACAGAACCTACGCCTGGCGCAATCGATCCGCTGCGGCGCTTATTGCTGCTTACCCAACTGGTGCTGGATTTTGAACGTAAACGCGACGGTCAGGCCGCACAAGATTTGGCGCAGGCCAGTGAGCTTGCCTGGCAACTGACACAGTTTCTCGATGAGGTGGCGCGTGAAGGCTTGTCTTGGGATGGGCTTGCGACATTGGTGCCGAAAGATCATGAGCTACATTGGCAACAGGTGCTCGCCTTTTTACAGATTGTCTCGCTTTATTGGCCCAAGGTGCTGGAAGAAGAGCAGGCGCAAGACCCCATTGCTTACCGCAATCAGCTGTTTGAGCATATGATTGCGATGCTTGCGAAAAAACCGCCTGCTTATCCGATCATCGCGGCGGGATCGACCGGAAGCCAACCCGCCACCGCATCGCTGCTGGCGGCGATTGCGCGCTTGCCGAATGGGCATGTGGTGCTACCGGCGCTGGATCAGGAGTCACCGGCGCGTCAATGGGAGATGATCAGCGATACCCATCCGCAATATCTGCTGAAGCGCTTACTGGTGCGCATGGGCTGTGAGCGCGCGCAAGTGCAACCCATTACACCACGTGCATCAAACCGTATGGCAGCATTGCAGGCGCTGTTCCAACCAGCCGATGCGACGGCGCATTGGCGCGAGCTGAACGTGCCGCTTGCCGAAGGATTAAAAAACGTATCGTTGCTGGAAGCTGATACGCAGTTAGAAGAAGCACGCGTGATTGCCATCAAATTGCGCGAAATAATCAACACACCGAAAAAAACAGCGGCGCTGGTGACACCGGATCGTGGGCTCGCCCGTATGGTGGCCGCACAGTTGCAGCGTTTTGGCGTGACGATCGATGATTCAGCCGGTAAGGCGCTGGCTGCTAGCAACGGTGGATGTTTCCTGCGGCTACTTGCCGAGATGGCGGCATCGAAAGCTGCACCTTCATCATTGCTTGCTGTATTGCGTCATCCACTTACGGCACTTGGCATGGATCCTGCGCATTGCCGCAGCCTGTCGCGCCGCTTGGAGCTCGATCAATTACGCGGCATTCGCAAGCAGCAAGGGCTGGAGCATCTGAAAAGCAAGGATGCGGAGGTCATGAATTTGCTCCGTCGCATGCAAACGGCTATCGAGCCTTTTTCGCGTTTGTTTGAGCAACAATCTGTTCCGTGCAAAGCTTTGCTGGAGGCGCATCTGGCCTGCGCACAGGCATGTGCGGCAACCGCAGAGCAAAGCGGTGAAGATCGACTCTGGAGCACGGAAGCTGGTAGGCAGCTGGCGGGTTTTTTAGCTAATCTGCTGCAACAGGCTGAGTTGCTGGCGCCGATGGACCCGTTTTATTATCCAGGGTTTTTAGAATCGCTGCTGAAGAAACAAAATTACTGGCCGCTCTATGGCCAGCATCCGCGCCTGCATATTCTAAGTCCGATGGAAGCGCGGCTGCAATCGTTCGATCATGTGATTTTAGCCGAGTTGAATGAAGGCACTTGGCCCGCGGGCGCCTCGCATGATCCGTGGATGAGCCGGCCTATGCGCCGTGACTTTGGGCTGCCTTCGCCGGAGCGGGCGATTGGGCAGAGCGCGCATGACGTGTATATGCTGTGCGGTGCGGCGGAAGTAACGCTCACCCGCGCGCGCAAAATCGACGGCACGCCCACGGTTGCTTCGCGCTGGTGGGTGCGGCTGGAAACATTGCTGGCCGGTTTGCAACCTGCAAAGCTGGCGCAGATGAAGAATCAGAACGCCTATTATGAGGCGATGCGATTGGTCGATCAGCCGATAATGCTGCCGCCACTGACTGCACCGGCGCCGACGCCACCGCTTGCCGCCAGGCCGCGCGAATTGAATGTTACCGCGATCGATCAATGGCTGCGCGACCCATACGTGATTTATGCGCGCCATATTCTGCATCTCAAAAAACTCAAGGATCTGGATCAGGCGCTAACGGCCGCGGATTTCGGCAATGTGATTCACAAGGCGCTGGAACAGTTTGTGCGGGCGCATCCGCAGCATATTCCCGCCAATGCGCTGGATGCGTTGCTGTCTTATGGGCAACAAGCCTTCGCGCCCTATATGGACCGGCCGGCAGTGGCCTGCGTATGGTGGCCTCGTTTTGAGGCGATTGCCGAATGGTTCATCGAACAAGAAATGATGCGTCGGACAAATGTGAAAGCTACGCATGCCGAGGTGAGTGGTGTATGGGCTATCGAACAGGTAGGAAAGCGTTTTACCTTGAACACCCGCATTGACCGGCTGGAAATAATGCCTGATGGCAGTGCGGTGATCGCCGATTATAAAACCGGCAGCGTTCCCAGCCAGGCCGATCTGGATCATGGCCGTGCCAATCAATTGCTTCTGGAATCGCTAGTGGCGCTCAAAGGCCAGCTGGATAAACATATTCAAGTGAGTGCGATCGAAGGGGTGGAATATTGGAAGCTCGATGGCAATGTCGATCATAGCGAAGCCAAGCGCATGAAGTTGGCCGAAGGTTGGCAAGAAGCTACCAGCCAGCGCTTGCTGGAATTGATTGCGCGATTTGATGATGCCAATACGCCTTATCAGGCGCAGACGAATCCGAGCTTATTGTTGCGCTATAATGATTATGAGCATCTGACACGCCGGAAAGAATGGGAAGAGGTGTGATTAATGTATCTGTTTAACTTGCTGATCCAAGCGGCTGACGCGCTCGTACAATTCAAGGCTGCGATCCAACAGATAGCACACATAGCTCGGCAGAATGCCGTGCAGCATGCGGTTATCGACCATGCACACATCTTTGAAATCGAGCCCGTAATGACCAGCGGCTTCTTCGGCCGTGATCTTGCCGGAAAAGACGGCGCGCTGCACCATGAGCCACGCCATGATCGACGACAGGCGCAAGGTAATACGCGACATTTCACAGGAATAAAGGGTACGCAGTTCGGTTGCGATACGGGTTTGATCATCTTCACCAAACAAACCAAAATATTCACGCGCATCATGCAACAGCTGCATGGTTTCATCAAATACACGCGGCATGAAAAGGACATTGTTGGATGCGGACTGCGCCGCGCTGTGGTGGTGTTGAGATCCCATATGTTTTCCCCCTTAGAGCATTTTTCATTTCGCTCTTTACCGCGCTTGACTGCGGACTCGTTGTGCTCATGTACTGTTTCGTACACTCCGCGCACCTCGCCTTGCCAAGCATCGGTACAGAACAAAAGCACAAATGCTCTATCACTCATTATAGCGCAGTCTTCCTTTAGTTTTTATTAAGTTTTTGTGAACTCTTATGCGGGCAGAAAAAAATAATATAACAAAAACAATTGATTACGAGAGTGGTGTTTTTTCGCCCGCGGCTTCCGTATTCGTTTCGGCCAATGCTGGCGCTGGTAAAACCAGCCTGCTGGTCAAACGCGTTCTGAGCCTGCTTTTGCAGGGTGTGCTACCGTCTAAAATTCTCTGCCTGACTTTTACCAATGCCGCGGCGGCGGAAATGTCGGCGAGGATTTTGCGGGAACTCGGGCGTTGGGTGATGGCAGAAGAGGCCGAGCTGCAAAACGCCTTGAAAGAATTGTTGGGTGAGATGCCGGATAGCTCGCGCATGGAATTTGCGCGCAGCTTGTTTGCGCGGGTGCTGGAAGCGCCAGACGGCGTTCCCATGCAAACGATTCACGGATTTAGCCAATCGTTGCTCAGGCGTTTTCCATTAGAAGCAGGGGTGAGTCCGCATTTTTCGGTGATGGAAGCGCGCACGGAACAAGAGATGATGGCCGAGGCGTCGATTCGCTTGTTCAATCGTGCGCAAACCGATGATCCGCAGCTGCAACAATCAATCAAGGCGCTGGCGCATCGCTTAAGCGAGAGCTCTTTTCAACAGCTGCTGAAAGCAATCGTAAGCGATAAGCGGCGCTTTAATGAACTCTTCCAAGGCCCCGATGATATTGAAAGCCTAACTCGATCGATTGCGCAGCGGTTGAACATAGCCGTGGACATGACACTACCGCGATTGATGGCGCAGCATTTTTCCTATGATGCGGCGCATAAGCAGCTGCTGCATCGTGCTGCCGAATTATTGGCAGACGGCAAAAAAACCGATCAGGAGTTGGCACAAGGCTTGTTACAATGGCTGCAAGCGCCGGTGAAGGATGTGCTGGCTTACGTGCCGCTGTGGATTACCAATGACTATGACAAGCGCAAACGCCTCTTCACCCAACATCTGAAAGACCAGGCTTGCATCGATGCGTTGCTGGCCGAGCAAGAGCGTGTCTACCGCTTTAAGCGCGATTGGCTGACGCTGGAGGTGTTAGAAAATACCGGCCATATGCTGCAAGTGGCGGAAGCGCTGCTGGCCATTTACGATAGTTTGAAACGTGCTTATGCGCGGATGGATTATGATGATTTGATTCTGCATAGCAGCCAGCTGCTCAAACGCGCGGGCATCGCGCCGTGGATTTTATTTAAGCTCGATGGCGGCATTGACCATGTGCTGGTGGATGAGGCGCAAGATACCAGCCCCGAACAATGGGCCATTATCCATGCCATCACCCATGAATTTTTCTCCGGTCTTGGTCGCAGCGAAGTGGATCGTTCGCTCTTCGTGGTGGGTGATGAGAAGCAGTCCATTTATAGTTTTCAGGGAGCGGATGTGGCAGCGCTCGGGCGCATGCAGCGCTATTTCATGGAACGTATCCGCGAAGCCGGAATGCAGGCAAAGCACGTATCGCTGCTGCATTCCTTTCGCTCTACCCGTGAAGTGCTCTCGGCGGTGGACCAGGTGTTTGCGACGGCAGAAACCAGGGCAGGGCTTAGTTTTGATGATACCCCCATCTCGCATATTGTAACGCGCCTGGAGTCGCCTGGTTTGGTTGAAGTGTGGCCGCTGATTCAGGTGGAGAAGGGCGATCCCGCGTCACCTGGCGCGATGCTTGCGCGCCATATCGCAGCTACCATTGAAGAGTGGATAGCGCAAGGCACCGCCAATGCTGGCGATATTATGATTTTAGTGCGCAGGCGTAATGCGTTTGTTGACCAGCTAGTGCGCTCGCTCAAGCGACGTAACATACCCGTGGCGGGTATCGATCGCATGGTGCTGGGGGACAATATCGCCGTGCGGGATTTGTTGGCGCTGGGGCAGGTGATGCTGCTGCCGGATGATGATCTAACGTTGGCTGCTGTGCTTAAAAGCCCGCTTTGCAACTTAGATGAAGAGGGGTTGTATCGGCTCGCGCATGGTAGAGAAGGAAGCTTGTGGGAATCGCTGCGGCAACAATCGGCAGACAATAGAATATTTGCTGAACTCTATGCTTGGCTGAGTGAGCTGCGCGCGCGGGTGGATTTCATATCGCCCTTTGAATTTTATAGCGATGTCTTGGATAGGCAAGAGGGGCGCAAACGCATCATCGGCCGCATGGGCAGTGAATATCAGGAGCCGCTGGATGAATTTCTGATGCAGGCGCTTTTGTTTGAACACAGCCATACGCCGAGCCTGCAAGGCTTTCTGCATTGGATGTGCAATAGCGACAGCGAAATTAAACGCGATATGGAACAAGCCAAAGGCCAGGTGCGCATCATGACAGTGCATGGCTCGAAAGGCCTGCAGGCGCCGATCGTGATTTTGCCCGACAGCACCGAGCCGGCGCGACAAAGCGATGTGATTTTATGGCATGAGGAAGAGGGCGCTGCCGCACTGCCGTTATGGCCTAGCTCAACCAAGCACGACGACGCGCTGTGTGGCGCAATCCGCAAAAGCGGCAAAGACCTAGAGATGGAAGAATATCGCCGCCTGCTCTATGTAGCGCTTACACGGGCGGAAGACCGGCTATACATCGCCGGTGCCACGCGCAAGAGTGATGCGAATCCGCTTTCTTGGTATCAGTGGGTGCGGCAAGGGTTGGAGTCGATTGCAACGCCCTTTACCAGCACTATCGGCGAAGGGCTCAGGTTGGGAACGCTACCCACGTCACAGCCTGCCAAAGCCTCTGTGGCGAGCGCTGCCACCACTGCAACAACTCATGGCACCGATTGGAATTTCCTCTTATCGGCGCCCGAGGCCGAGCCATCTCCGCCACAGCCGTTAGCGCCATCGCGCATGCCCGATGATGCGCCACTATCATTGTCACCGCTGACGCAGCATCAACGCTTCCGCCGCGGCACCTTGATTCACCGGCTATTGCAACAGCTGCCGACCCTCGATCAAAACGCGCGCGACGCATTTCTTGCTTCGCTTGCCAACCAGCCTGAGCAGCGCGCCTGCGCCGATGAGGTGATGGCGGTGATACAGCATCCCGATTTTGCCTTTTTATTTTCCCCCTCATCCAAAGCCGAAGTGCCAGTGGCAGGAACAGTAATGTGGGGCGGCAAGTCGGTGGCGCTGTCGGGGCAAATTGACCGGCTTTATGTCAGTGACGATGTCGTATGGATTATTGATTATAAAAGTGATCAAATAACCACTCAGAATGCTGCGCCCATTCCCAAGGCTTACCTGCGCCAGCTGGCCCTATATCAACAGCTGCTTCAGGCGATCTATCCAGAAAAGCGCGTGCGTTGTGGTATATTATGGACCTCTATCCTGCGCTTAGATGAGGCTATGCAGCCAGCTCTTGACGAAGCACGCGCGAGTGCCTACATATAAACTAATACCAACCAAAGGATTGTTATGGCCACATTACATATTGATGATAGCGAATTTGAAGCCAAAGTATTGAAATCAGCTGAGCCCGTGCTGGTGGATTTTTGGGCGGAATGGTG